>REDI01000080.1 GCA_007693595.1 Deltaproteobacteria bacterium
CCGACACCGACACCGACTCCGACTCCGACTCCGACTCCGACTCCGACACCAATGGCCAGAGCGGCGTCCATACCGGATCCGACGCCGTCGACTGCGACGGCGACTATACCGGCAACATGACCCCGGTCCCCGACGGCGAGTGCGTCGCGCAGTCCATCGAGTGCGGCGACACCATCTACGGCACCACCGAAGACGGCACCGACGCCTACACCCTCGCGACCTACAGCAGCCTGATGTGCATGGGCCGGTGGACCGACACCGACTACAACGGGCCGGAGCGCTCCTTCTCGTACCACCTCCCGCCCAACACCAACGCGCGCTTCACCTTCCAAGCGTGCACCGAGACCAAGGTCACCGTGCTCAACAACGCCTCAACCTCGTGCCCCGCCACCGGCGGCACCTGCAACTCCCGCCCCATGCTCGCCCAGGACTGGTGGGACTTTTCGTTCAACGACACGGCCTTCCAGAACCCGATCAACGGCACCCTGGTCATCGAGGCGCGCAACGAGCTGCCGACCAACTTCAAGGTCACCATGGAGTGCTCGCCCAGGTAGCTCCTTGGTACGTCGCGCTCAGGTAATGAAGTACCGCGGCGGCACCCAAGCCCACCCCGCCTTGCGGCGGACCTGAACCTCGACGAGCTCCTGCGCTGCCCCGACGATGTCGGCGTCGGTGAGGACGGTCGCGTCTTCGAGGATGAGGCTCTGGCCGATACCCGGCACCTGCTTCTGCCCCACCGATCGGGTGGGGGTGCCGGGGAAAGCCTCGACGACCGCGCCTTGGATCTCGCGCACGAAGCCTCCAAAGACCCGGTTCTCGGAGGCGACGAGGCAGCGTCCGGTCCGTCCCACGCTCTGCCGCACCAGCTCCATGTCCGGCGGGACTAGGGTGCGCAGGTCGATGACCTCGGCGGAGATCCCTTGCGCTTCGAGCTGATCGGCGGCGCGCAGGCTCGTCCACACCGCCCGGCCCCAGGCGACGATCGTCAGGTCGCCGCCCTCGCGGCGGATGATCCCCTTGCCGAAGGGCACCTTGACATCGGGCACATCGGGGATCTCGCCGCGCATGATCGCCTTCTTCATGGCGCGGACCTGCTCCTTGCCCGTGGGCTCTCCGGGGAAGGCCGGGCCGAGGGTCTGCCGATACATCCACTTGGGCTCAAGGCAGATCACGGGGCCGTCGTAGTCGCCGGCGGTGAGCATGAGCCCGTGCGCGTCGAAGCTGGTCGAGGGCATGACGATCACCAAGCCGGGGATCGAGCCAAAGTAGCCATCGACACTCATGGAGTGGTACATGGCCCCCCCGCCGAAGGGGTCGACCGGCATGCGGAGCATGAGCTTGGTGCTCGCGTTCCCCAGGGTAGACCAGCGCAGGTTGCCCAGGTAGACCAGCCAGTGGAAGACGTTGAGGCTGTAGTCACCAAACTGGATCTCGGGCAGGGCCATGACCCCGTCATGCAGGGCAAAGCCGGTCGACGTACCGACGATCAGCGGCTCATTGAGCGGGCTGTCGACGATCTTTCCGGGATGGCGCGCCTGGAGGCCCGCAGAGGCCTGCATGACCCCGCCGAGCTTGGCGACGTCTTGGCCGGCCATCCAGCCGTTCTGACGCTCCATGAGCTTGCCCAGCGCCGACCGGATCGCGCCGGCATAGCTGATGTTGGTCTGACCCTCGCCGGGCGCCGTCTCGGGCTCGCTCGGGAAGGGCGCGTAGATGTGGTCAAAGATCGAAGCCGGGTCGGGATCGGGCTCGGCGCGGACCTGGGCGAGGATCGCCTTGACCTCTTCGTCTTGCTCGGCCATGACCCGTCCGAGCTCGTGGTGGGTGAAGAAGTCGCGCCCCTCCGTGCCGGTCTTGCGCACGAGCACGTCATCGGGCTCGAGGTGACCTCGACGCACGAGCTCCTGGCCGAAGGCGATGAGGGGATCGTCTTGGGAGAGATCGAAGGTCACGTCAGCGGCAGAGCTGTGGCCGTTGAACCTGGGCAAGCTGTGCACATAGAGGACCGCCGGCTCTTGCTGCTCGCGCACGAAGGTCGCACACCGCCAGGTCGTCTCGAAGACCTCAAAGAAGTCGCGGCCATCGCAGGTGAAGCTCGCGATCCCAAAGGCCTCGGCGTAGGTCTCGAAGCTCTTGATGCCCCGGCCCTCGTCGGGGGTGGTGCTGATCGCGATGTCGTTGTCGGTAACGAGGTAGATCACCGGGAGCTGCCACACGCTGGCCGCGTTCATGGCGTCGTGCATGTCGCCTTCCGCGGTGGTGCCGTCGCCGACGACCGCCATCGCCACCCCATCGTCGATGCCCTGATGGCGGAAGCCCATCGCGTAGCCCGCGGCCTTGCCGAGCTGCATGCCGACCGGCGACTGCACGGGCAAGATACCTGCCTCGGGAATGTGAAGGTGGTAGACCATCTGTCGGCCACCGCTCATGGTGTCGGTCGCCTTGCTGAACTGCTGACGGAGCATGCGCAGGGTGAAGTCGTGAACGCCGTTGCTCGCACACCACGCCGCGCACAGAGCGCCGGAGCGATAATGCGGCACGATGCCGAATCGCGAGGGATCGACCGCCTTCTTGAGGGCGAGCGCGGTCGCGACCCCGTGGATCTCCTCGCCGGGCCCGAAGATCGCGAACTTGACCTCGCCGCGGGACACCAGACGCACGATGTGCTCCTCGGCGGCGCGGGAGCGCACTCCGTGACGGTAGGCTTCGATCAGCTCCTCGGCCGAGAGGGTCGGCACCTCGGAGTGGGGAAGATCGAGGGCAGTCGTGGTCGATGTTGGGGCAGGCTCAACGGAGCGGCTCATCGAGGCACCTCCTGGTCAGCGGCGAAGAGAAGGGGACGTAACCGATCAGCGCACGCGCCGAGACCCGCCCCAGCGCCCCGTGGGCTCGGGGACGGCGCGGGGCTCTGTCGGGCGCCGGGCGCCACGCCGCGCTACGCGATCGCGTATGCTCCGGTGCGAGGGGCGCCCCGTCCCCGTGCCCCCTTCCGTCCACGCGGCCCGGAGGCCCCATGACGTGCGATCGCCGCGCCGTGATCATCGGCGCGGGCATCACTGGCACCCTCACCGCCCGCGCCATGAGCCGCGCGGGCTGGTCCGTCGTCCTCGTCGAGGCCGCACACGTCGGCGCAGGATCCAGCTCCCGCACCGCCGCGGGGATCCGACAGCAGTGGTCCACTCCAGAGGCGGTGCAGGGCATGCGCTTCTCCACCCGCTTCTACGAACAGTTCAAGGAACGTACCGGCGCGACCGAGCTGCCGATCCGCCAGAACGGCTATCTCTTCCTTGCAGAAAACGAGCGAGCCTGGCAGGCCGCCCAGCGCCGCGTTCAGATGCAGCAAGAAGCGGGCCTCACCGAGGTCCTGGCGCTCCCGACCCCGGCCCTCGTCGAGCGCTTTCCGTGGATCGCGACCGACGCGGTCCTGGGCGGCACCTTCTGCCCCTCCGATGGTTTTCTCTATCCTTCGCTCGTCTACCAAGAGAGCCTGCGCGACGCTCGAGAGCACGGAGCCCGCCTGATCCAGGGTGCCCCGGTCGAGGGATGCGATGTGAGCGGGGACCGGATCGTTCAGGTCCACACCCCCAAGGGCAGCTTCGGGGCAGACGTCTTCCTCGATTGCACCAACGCCTGGTCTCGTAAGCTCTCTCGCACCCTCGGCGCCGAGGAGCTGCCCGTCGACGCGCTCAAACGCTACCTCTGGTTCCTCGGCCGCGACGGAGCGCTCACCGGCGAGCAGCTCTCTGCCATGCCCCTGGTGATCACGCCGCCAGGCGTCTATTGCCGTCCCGAGAACCTCGACACCCTGCTCATGGGCCACGCCCACCCCGCCCGCCACGAAGAAGGCTTCTCTTACGAAGACCAGGACGTCATCGAGCCGAGCTTCGCCCACACCGGCGGGCTCGAGTCCGCCCCCTTTCACGCCTGGGAGCAGCTCGCGACCTATCTGCCCAGCGTCGCGGAGTTCTCGGGGATCCGCTACACCACCAGCGGTTACTACGGCACCACCCCCGATCACAACCCCTTCTTCGGCTACGACCGACAGCGCCTCAACCTCGTACGCCTCATCGGATTCTCGGGTCACGGGGCCATGTTCGGCCCCTTCAGTGCCCAGGTCGGGCTCCAGCTCTGCGAGGCAGGTCACGATCTCGACGCGGTCGAGGTCGAGGGCGAGTCCATCTCGCTGCACCGCTTCAAGGTCGGCCGAGCCTACGACCACCACGAAGCGATGGTGATCTGAGCCATGGACCTCCCTGTCCCCAAGACCTGGTCGGAGGCCGCCGAGGCGGTCATCCCCCTCCTCCGCCCCCCGACCTCGCCAGCCAACGCCTGGCTCGTCGGCCTCGACAAGCGAGAGGCGCAGCTCCTGAGGCGCCCCCTCGCCCCCTTCCTCGACGTGGTGATCGCGCTCGACCTCCCTGAGCTTCGGCTCTTCGTCAATCGAGGGCACCTCGAGGCCTGGCGAGTGCCTGAGGCCGAGGTCTTCGCTGCCGCCCTCCACAACCTCCCCCCCCCCAAGGACCTGAGCCCCTGGCCAGAGGCCGATGGGGTCTGGGCTCTCGAGGAGCCCGACGGTCAGGCGAGCGCTCGTCTGGCCCTGCCGGGCTGGCTCCGCGCCCTGTCCGACAAGATGCGAGGGCAGCCCGTCGCCGTAGCCCCCGACGCCCGTACTCTCTGGGTCAGCGGCACCGAGGCCGGCTTACCGCTCCAGCGCATGATCGAGCGCGCTTGGGAGCGGTACCACAGCGCCGGAACCCCCGTCTCGCCCACCCCGCTGACCCTCGGCCCACGCGGGGCGCTCGAGCCCTGGCGACCAGGCCCCGGCCAGCCCCTCGTGCACAAGATCGACGCCGCCGCCCGCTTCCAGGCCGGGGCCGAGTACCGCAACCAGCAGGCCCCCCTCGAGGCCTGGCTGCTCGACCACGACCAACCCACCTACCTCGCGAGCTACCACCTCCTCCGACACCAGGGCGGTCGCGTCGCCTCGTTCGCCTGCTGGCCCGACGGCCCCACCTTGCTCCCCGAGGTCGATCTGGTCTACCTCGGGCCCCCCGGCGAGGGACTGCTCGAGCGCGGGCCGACCTTACCCATGGCCGCCCTGCGGGCCGTCGGCGTGATCGGAGCGCCGGAGCCTCTGCTCGCCCCGCCGCGAACCCTCGTCGCGCACCACCCCGACCTGCGCCACCTACGCAACCTCGCGGTCGATCCGCGGCGCTGGTCTCCCCACGATCCTCACCCGGAGCCTGTATGAAGGTCTTCATCTGCGCAGATATGGAAGGTATCACCGGCGTCGTCCACCGCGACCAGCTCCTCCCGGAGGGCCACGCCTGGCCCGAGGCGAGAACGTGGATGACCGGCGACATCAACGCCGCCATCGAGGGGGTGCTCCTCGAGGCCCCCGATGCCACCTTCGTGGTCAATGACGGCCACGCGATCATGCGCAACGTAATGCTCGAAACCCTGCACGAACGCGCGGAGCTCGTGATGGGCCCCGCCACCTTCGAGAACAAGCCGCTATGCCAGACCATGGGCATCGACGCGTCCTTCGATCTCTTCTTGCTCGTCGGGCATCACACCCGCGCAGGGACCCCTGGCGGCCTGCTCTCGCACACTTGGTCGGGCAAGGTGATCGCCAACCTCTTCCTCAACGGACGGGTCGTCGGCGAGATCGCGATGAACAGCGCGGTTGCGGGCAGCTTCGGCGTGCCCGTCGGTCTCGTCACCGGCACGGACCGACTGATGGACGAAGCCCGCCAGACGCTTCCGGGCGATCCCGCCCTGGTCGCGGTCAAGCGCACCCTGGGACCCACCGCCGCGATCTGCAAGCCCCCGGCCGTCACCCGCCGCCTCATCTCCGACGGCGCCGCCCTGGCGGTCCGCAGGCTCCGCTCCGGCTCCCTCGAAACGCTCGATCCGCGGCGCCCGGTCGAGGTCGTCATCGAGACCTACCGCCGCGAGATGACCGATCAGGCCCTCCGCTGCGAGCATGCCGAGCGCGTCAGCGATCGCTCCTTCCGCACCACCGGCGAAGACGCGGCCCAAGCTCTGGAGCGCGCCTGGGGAGCGGTGGTGCGCGCCCACGACGAAGCCCCTTTCTGGTTAGCCTAGCCCTCCGTCAGCGGGGTCCCTTCGCCCGGCTCAGGGCTGGAGCTGCAGGGTGTGCTGCGCCTGCCGGCACGTCGGCTCACACTCGGGCCCGTTCGGCTGAAACGTCTCGTAGGAGGGCTCGAAGGTCTGCTCCCCCAGGAGCTCGCCGTCCCGCTCGATGCGGAGGCTGACCTCCCGCGCTGCGTCGGCGAGGAAGTGGACGTGGCTCAGGCCGTGCTCGCGCTCGGGTAGATCGCAACCGGACTCCGAGATCCGGGCCACGCCGTCAGAGCAGGTGAAGGTATAGCCCTGATCGCAGGGATTGAGCGGGATCGAGCCTTCGCACTGCACCGACTCCCCGTCGACCGACGCCCGAACCACATAGTCACCCGCAGGCCACGACTCGATCCCCTCGATCTCGACCGTCAGCCCACTCTCGCAGCCGATCTGGGTGCAGACCTGCCCCCCGGACAGTCCAGAACAGGCCACCGACCACAACGCCACCAGGGCTAACCTCATCGAACCTCCCTCGCGTGACAGTGTATCGGAGGGATGCCCGCGGCTCACCCTTCGGCCGGCACGGGCGGGAGCGGCGCGATGTTCGCCTTCGTCGTTCGTCGGCGCACGAGCCGCTTGGCCGCGCAGACGTGACCCAGCGCCTCAGCTCGGATCGGGCTCTCTCGCGAGGGGGGACCCCGAGGCGACATCCTTCGCGAGCCGGCCGAGGCGCTCCGCGAACTCCGGTGTGTCGAGGGCCTTGCGGAGCCGCGCGGGGATCAGGTGAGGGGCATCCGTCCAGTCGGGTCCCCCACCCTCATGGATCGCCTGGGCCGCTTGACGAAACCAGGCCCGTCCCTCGGCGGTGGCGGCGAAGTCTTCGTCGAGGAGGCGCCTGAGCTGTGCGGCCGGGGCCCCGAGGGCCTGAGCGAGCTGGTCGAGGATCGGGCCAGGATCGATGTCCGCCCGAGGGCGTGTCGCTTCGGCGCGGAGGGCCGCGGTCGTCATCGCGAGATCGGCGGCCTGATCGACAGCCTGATGAGCCAGGTTGCGCAGGGTACGAAGACCCTGCTTGGCGTTGTCGCGCACCTGCGTCATCATGCGCTCCGCCTCGGCGCGGGCTTGATCTTCGGAGATCTCAAGCGGCTCTATCGCCTCGGGCTGGACGGCTCGGCGTTGGCCCATGAGGTCTTGGAGCTCGAGCGGCCCGCTCGGCAGCTCGATGGCGTCGTCGATCAGATAGAAAGCCCCGCTCTCGGCTCGCCACAAACGCTTCACGCTCCCTCCTCGCCCCGCTGTCCTCCGTGCGGTCGTCCTCCGATGAGCCTCCAGCGCATCGGCGACAACCCTGAGTCGACCAGTATACCGAAGGCGCGGAGCCCTGCGGGGGACAGGCCGCCCTGGGCCCTGAGAGGCAGGATCATGGCGACTTCTCCGGTCACGACGCAGAGGGCGGTCCCGCCCGTGGAGGGAGAGCCGCCCGCGCGCTTACCCTCTCCTGTCGCTGGGCCGCGGAGGGCGCGAGCCCGCTCCTCGCGGCGAAGGCAGCAGTAGGCCGCGAGGTTCAAGTCGTCCGAAGGCGTCAGCTACAACACGCCCTGAGACAGCGGCCAGAGCAGCGGCTACACTCCATCCGCCAACTGCTTGAGGTCTAGATGTTTCGTGCCACCGCACCCCTCCTCAGTGCCCTCGCGCTCCTATCCGCGTCGAGCTGCTCTGGCGCTCCAGAGCCGTGCACCGTCACCGAGAACGCAGACGGCAGCGCCACCATCTCATGCCCTGACGGCACGAGCCACACCCTCACGAACGGCCGCGATGGCGAAGACGGCCGCGATGGCGAAGACGGCCGCGACGGCGAAGACGGCCGCGACGGCGAAGACGGCCGCGACGGTGAAGACGGGGCCTCGGCCCTCGTCGAGGTCGAAGAGCTCGAGGTCGGAGACGAGGACTGCCCCGAGGGCGGGGTGGCGGTCACCTTCGGCTACGAGGGCGACGACGCCGACGACCTCACGAGGGTCATCCTCTGCAATGGCGAGGAAGGTGGGGGCAACGGAGGAGCCGACGGTCGCTCCGCCTTCGTCGACGTCGAGGAGCTCGCCGAGGGCGACGAGGAGTGTCCCTCAGGCGGCCTGGCGATCACCTACGGCTACGCCGACGAAGGCCCCGAAGATCACACCACGGTCTACCTCTGCAACCCCTTCACTGGGGAGTTGGGTCCGACCCTGCCCCTCCTCGATGGCACAACCCTCGACGATCTCGATCAGGCCCCGCTGGGCTACGCCTTCAAGGAGCTGGACCTCGCCCTCGATGTCTCGCTCCACCCCTCTCACATCGACGAGTCCTACGGCGCCCGGCTCCAGTGTCGGTGGGGCAAGGTCCAAGAGGACGGGACCCTCGACTCCTCGGCCCGCTGGGTCGACTGTCCTGAGGCCCCCCTAACCCCCGAGCACGACCGCGGCCTCGGTTGGAGCGATGGGCTCTACGCCACAGAGTATCGGGTCAGAGCTGGGCTATCGGTCAGCACGGACCCCGTGCGCGTCCCATACTACCTGCACAACAACCTCGATTCCGCGCCCTCCTGCGATCGGAGGGCTCCCGAATCCGAGTTCTTCGAGGTCGCCCGAGACCTCATGGGCCCCTCCACCTCTGGGGCCTTCCGCGTCGACGGCGATCCTGAGGAGCCAGGCTACGTGCAGCTGAGCAACCCCTTCGTGTCGATCCACTTCGATCTACCTGTCCGGCGCTCGCTCGGCTTTCTCCTTCCCTCTCCGACCTTCTCTTCCTCTGATCCATCCATGGTGAGCGGACAGGTGCAGGTCAACTCCCTGCGTCGCCGCTTCGTCCTCTCCGACGATCGCCAGCAGCTCCTGATCTACCGCACCTACGCCTCACGCCGAGGCAACAGCACCTGCAAGGCCCTCTCCGTGGCCCGGCAGGATGAGCGACGCTTTGCGATGTACCGACGGGGCTGCGATGCGGTCGTCTTGGATCGCGATGGGGTCGGAGTCTGCCTGGACGTCGATGACGACGGGCTAGTCCACGCGGTCGACGGCTGGCGCGCGGGCGACTGGCAGGTCGGCGCCTGGTTCCACGGCTTCGTCACGGCCGCCATGCCCCCCGATCAACCGCTTCGGGCCGGGGTCGACAACGCGATGTGGCGCGATCTGATCAGCCAGTACCGCGACAACACACCCAACGGGAGCCGGAACTTCAGCTCGAAGTGCTGGACCGATCCGCGCTGCGCGGAGGGCCAGACCAACAGAGCCACCTCCGGGCTGGTCTCCTGGCTCTACCTTCCCGATGTCGACTTCTACCCCAACATGCTGCCCCCGGCCCCCTGACCGCCGCTCCCAGGACCCCCATGCGACTCCACGCTCAGTTTGGCTTCCTGCTGCTCTCCGCCTGCGGAGCGGACCCGATCGCGGGCGAGCCCACGCGACCCCCCGCACGGGTCGACACCGACTCCGGTATCGATACCGACTCCGACACCGACTCCGACACCGACACCGACTCGGAATCCCACTTGCCCACCGTCGAGCTTGGGCCCACCTCCGACTACGTCTTCGGCGGCATCCGCGAGCAGCCGGTCGGCGCGAGCCGTGGCTATGCGTGGGATCCCGCCGATGTGTCGATCGAGACCGTGCTGCTCGCGCCCGACCTCGCCGACGTCGATCCCCACCTTCAGTGCCGATGGGGCAAGGTCGACGAAGAGGGACGCCTCGCCGACGATCTGGCGTGGTTTCCCTGCCCCGAGTCCCCCTTCACCCCGGAACACGATCTCACCGTGACCGGCGATGGGGCCTACCAGACACAGGTCCGCGTGGCGGCGGGCGGCTCCGTCAGCCCCGAGCCCATCGCCTACCCTTACTATTTGCACCAGAGCTTGAGCGGCGCGCAGGACTGCACCCTTCGCGCCGAGCCCGAGGCCTACTTCGACCGCGCGAGGATCCTGCTGGGAACCTCGGTCACCGGAGCCTTCGTCACCGACGGGGAGGCTGAAGATCCAGGGTATGTGCAGCTCAGCAACCCCTTCGTTCGGGTCAACTTCTCGCTTCCGGTCCGGCGGAGTCTAGGCTTCCGCATCGACGGTGGAACCTTCGCGCCCTCGCGACCCGACATGATCTCAGGGGAGGTCGAGGTGCTCTCGCTCCGCCGGCGCTTTCTGCTCTCGGAGGATGGACGCCACCTGCTGATCTACCGTCGCTACGCCTCCCGCCGCGCCAACGGCGATTGCACAGGGATGAGCGTCGCCCGTCGCATGGGGACCCGCTCGATCATGCGCGCCTGCGAGGCCGTGGTGATAGATCGGGACGGGGTCGGTGTCTGCCTGACCACCGACGACGTGGGGGACGTACGCGCCGTCGCGGGGTGGCAGCCCGGAGACTGGACGGTGGGCGCGTGGTTCCACGGCTTCAGCACCGCCGCGCTCCCCCCCGATGAGCCGCTGAGGGTCAACCGCGACAACGCCATGTGGCGCGACCTGCTGTCCCGCCACGGAACGACGCAGGGCGGCCGGAACTTTAGCCCCAAGTGCTATCAGAGCGACACCTGCGCGGACGGGCGGGTCGCCCACGGAGCCACCGGCCCCATCCCTTGGCTCTATCTTCCTGATGCCGATCTCTACCGCTTCTAGCAGTCCAGAGGTTGCGTGCGGGCGCCGCCCCGGACACACTGGGTCGTCGTCGGGCGGTGCGCTCCCGGGCTCGCCCGGTCCCTCCCGGCCGGCGCTGGGGGCTGCGGCTCCCGCCGGCGATATTTGGCAGCTGCCCTTTGCGGTTTCTGCTGCAATGTTCCACCGCCCGACGACCCTCGGGGGTCCGCGATGCGACATCCCGACCTCAGCGATGCACGTTTCGAAGAGCAGCTCTTGGCGCTCTGCGACGGGGACCGTACCTTTCCCGGTCCCTTCGACCCGATCGACGCGCGCCGTCGGCGGCGGGCCATCGCTCGTGACCTGGGCCGATCGGTACGGGCAGGGCGCTACACCCCCAGCCCCGGCCACCTCCGCCCCACCCTCATCGACGGAAAGCTACGCCCCCTCGTCCGGTCCAACCTCCTCGACGCCACGGTGGACCGGGTGCTGGGGCGCTGGCTCGCGCAGGCGATCGAGCCGACCCTCCCGCCGAGCCTGATCAGCTACCGACGCGGTCTGGGGCCCCTCGACGGCTGGCGGCGCGTCACAGACTGGATCACGCGCCAAGCGGCGGCCTCCCCCGACCCCAGAGCGCGCCATCTCTGGGTCCTTCGGCGAGACGTGCGCCGCTATGGAGAGCACATCCCCGTGGGCCCTCAGAGCCCCTTATGGCGGATCCTCGACCAAGCGATCGAGGATCGGCCGCTGGCTCCGAAGGTACGCACGCTGCTCCGATCTCTGATCCAGCGGGAGATCCTCGATGAAGACGGCCAAACACGCACCCTCACCCGAGGCAGCCCCACGGGATCGAGCCTTCAGCCCTCTGTCAACAACCTCTACCTGACCGAGCTGGACCGCACCATCGCCGCGCTCGACGGCATCTACCTCCGCTTCGGGGATGACCTGATCTTCGCGTCCATCCATCGTGCCGAGGCCGAACAGGCCGAGGTGCTGCTCGACGAGGGGCTCACCCGCTTGGACCTGGAGTGGAAAGCCAGCAAGTCCCAGCGCCTATACCTCACGACCGCAGGGCGAGCAGGCCCCCCCGGCTGGCGCGGTGCGGCGCGGGTGGGGCTGTTGGGCATGGACCTCACCGCGGCAGGAAGGATCGCCCTGAGCCAAGATAAGTGGCGTCACACGGTGCGCTCTCTGCGACGACGCCTTGGGCGCATCGCCCACAGCCCTCCCTTCGCCGCCGCCACCGTGGAAGAGCGCGCCCAGATGCTCTGCGAGGCCCTCCGAACCGCGCTGCAGCCCGGGGACCTCCGCGCCATCCATCACGCCTCCGCCCTAGCCTGCATCGTCGATGATCCCGGACAGCTCCGCGACTTCGACGCGACCATGCTCCGTCGAATCGCCTCGCTCGCCACACAGATTCCCAGCGCGCGTGCTTTTCGCGTCCTCTCCCCCAGAGCGCTCCACGCTCTGGGCTTCCCCTCGATCGTGCACCGGCGCAACCTCTCCTGGCGATCCCAAGCATGAAGGACTGGTCTCGCCGACTCCGCCGCGACGCCCGCCGCAGGCTTAGACCCGGGATTGGGGATGTGATCTTGGGGTGTCGGCCCCTATCGTATCTCAGGCGCAGGCTGAGCCTTCCCCTGGGACGCTCGATCCTTCTCGGCTTCGCCCAGCTCACCGAAGCCTTCGTCCTCATGCTCTTCTTGGAGCCCGACTTCTTCCTTCCGATCCTGAGCATTCGGATCCTGGCCGGGATCTTCAGTTCGATGAGTTGGGGGGTCACCGAAGGTCTACGGGTCGAGCTTCGCGCCCTGCGCGCCGCACAGGACCTCACGGGCGCCCAGCAGCGGCTCGAGGTGGCCCTGGGCCGGGCGGTCGGGATCGCGGGCGCGATCCTGCTCGGCACCCTCGCCCTCATCGGTCCGGGGCTGGTCGTCGGGGAAGGGACCGTCGTCGACGCCTTCGCGCTCGCCCTCGCCTGCAAGACGGGGGTTGGGCTCGTCGGGCGCACCGTCCAGTCGGGTCCTGGCGCGACGCGGCGAGTCTTTCGCCCGCCGTGGTCGCTGCTCGGACCCGACGTGCTCGACTCGGTGGCGCTCATCGCGTTTTGGTGGTGGCTCGGGCCGTGGGCGGTCGCCGTGGCCCTCCTCACCGCCGCGATCGTACAGGGCAGTGTGGCCATCGCCTTCGCCTGGCGCGCCATGGCCGACGATCCGATCCGGCCTCAGCGGCTCCGGTTTCATCTCCCCTCTCCCCAGCTCGTGGGCCGAGTCTGCGCCTACGGTACCGCGGGCCTCAGCTTGGCCTTACCGAGCGGCATGGTGCTCAGCATCATCTTGGAGCAAGGCGACATCCCCCTGATGCTCCTGCTCTACGCCCTACGCCCCATGGCCGACGTCGTGCAGTCCGTGCCACGGCTCTACCTGATCGACACCCTGCGGATCCTGCCCCTGGGCCCTGGGCCCCGCCGCGTCCTGAACGTACACATCGCGCTGGCCATCGGCGTGGCCATCGGCTCGCTGGCCTTCTGGACGACCCTCGCCTGGCTGACCGGGCCATCCGACTTGCCCCTGACCTCATTCCTCCTCTTCCTCCTCTTCACCTTCTTCTCTTCCATCTTCGCCATGACGGTCGTGCCCCCCCTCCTCGCCGGCCGGATCGGCGCCGTCTTGATCGGCGCGGTCCTGGCGGCCCTCCCCATCGCCCTCATTCGACCCTTCGACCTCGATCCCCTCCCAGCCCTCGCCCTCGCCTCCCTCGGCTCAACCCTGGGCGCGAGCTTTCTCTGGCGCCTACGCGGCGTCTGCCCGGAGCGGCCCTGGCGAGCCAGACCCATCCCCTTGCTCGACCTCCTTTCGCTGGCCCTGGATCGGTCCGGTGAGCTCTTACTCCTCCAGACCCGCGCCCCCTTCCCTGCACGGCGCGCCGGCCACCTGGCCAAGGCCCTCGCCGAGGATCCCACGGTTCGGATCGCGCGCGTCGGTCGTCGGCACAACGTCATCTGGTGCGAGGAGCCCTTCGACCGAGCTGCTCTCGAGCCCCGTATGGCCGGCCTGGGAGAGGTGGTAGCCTCCGCGAGGGGGCCCCAGATCGCTGCCCAGATCCTCCGATGGGCGGACGAGCCCGACGTGCCCGAGAGCCTCCGGGCCGCCCTCAGAACCGCGCCGGTCGATCGGGCCACGCTCCACAGCCAGCTCTCTCACCTGGTCTCGCGGGTGATCTGGAAGCCTGGGAGCGGTCGGCTACCGGGGCGGATCGGGACCGCCTTCGCACCCCTCGCGCGCTCGATCCGTAAGGGTCGGAGCGGCCGTCCCTCCCGCGCCCTGGAGGCGCAGGGGATCGACATGGCCGCCTTGCACGGCAGCGCCGGCGTCGAGGCGATCGCCCTCTTCCCGTCCAGCGACCCAGCGGCCGCGCGAACGGAGGCCCGGACCTTGATCTGGCGCGCCTCCATCGCCCGCATACTGGGCTGAGCGCAGCCGGGAATGTTCCACGTGAAACGTAGTTTGGGCCTGAGCCTACTCGGTGTCAGCCACCGGCTCGGTGAGGGTCGTGATGGGTCGGCCGATCTCCTGCGCGAGTTTGTGGGCCCGATCATGGAGATCGACCTTGGGATCATCTGCGAAGCGCAGCCGATCTCCGTCGCTCCGTACCAGGGTGATCACGCTGCACCGCCCCCCCTTGGGGCCTGGTACATTGGCGAGCTCTACCCCGACGATCTCGTCGAGGCGGACCTTGACCGTCTCGCGCTCGCCGTCGCGAAAGAACTTGTCGATGGTGACCTCGCCTGCCACGCTGCTGACCCGCGTGTTGGCCCGATAAAGCTCGCCGCAGGGCACATCGCTGAGCGGCTGGAGCACCCGGAAGGCCGCCGGGGCGCGCAGGGCATACCGCCCGGTCGTGACGACCACATCGTAGGTGCCTGGCTCGATCTGCTCGGGGAGCTTCACTTGAATCGCGTCGGGGGCGACCCCTTCAACCGGCAGCTCGATGGCCTGGGCCTCGCCGGGAGAGGGTCGCTCGACGCGAACGAGAACCGGCGCAGCGAGGCGCTCCCCGAAGATCTGCAGCTCGGCCCCCGGTAAGGCCTGGTCGGGCTCGACCGCGGTCAGGGTCGGCGAACCTGAGCAGGCGATGAGCAGACTGAGGAGGGCGGGGCGCATTCGAAGATCTCCAAGAACACCAGGAGACTAGCAGACCCGAGGGAGGGGCGCCATCCACGCTTCTCGACCCACGCTCACCCGCTGATGCGCTGGGTTAGGCATCGGACCTGCCCTACGCTGCTGGAGTTCCGATGCCCCCACCCCCCCCTCCCCGCCCCGAAGGCCCGGTCGTCCTCTGTATCCTCGATGGGGTCGGGATCGGTCGCGGCGGCGAAGACGACGCGGTCGCCACCGCCCTCACGCCCAACCTGGACCGCTGGAGAGCGCGAGTCCCCTTCGCGAGCCTCGCTGCGAGCGGCCGGGCGGTGGGGCTCCCCACCGATGATGACATGGGAAACTCCGAGGTCGGGCACAACGCGCTCGGCGCGGGCCGTATCTTCGACCAAGGAGCCAAGCTGGTGGACCACGCGCTCCAGAGCGGGGCCGCCTTTCGGACCGAGCTCTGGCGCGAGCTCGCCTCGGCCCCAACGCTGCACCTGCTGGGTCTGCTCAGCGACGGCAATGTTCACAGCCACCAGAAGCACCTCTACGCCTTGATCGCGCAGGCCGCCGCCGATGGGGTGTCGCGCCTGAGGGTCCACCTCCTCACCGATGGGCGCGACGTCGAGGCCCGCTCGGCGCTCACCTTCGTCGAGCCCCTGGAGCGGCATCTCGCCGAGCACCGAGAGGCCGGGCGAGACTACCGGATCGCCTCGGGAGGGGGTCGCATGCACATCACCATGGACCGCTACGAGGCCGACTGGGACATGGTCGCGCGCGGGTGGCGCTGTCATGTACACGGCGAGGGGAGGCCCTTCGGCTCCGCAAGCCAGGCGATTCGCGAGCTCTACGAGCAAGATCCCGACGTCGATGATCAGTACCTCCCCGCCTTCGTCGTCACCGATGAGCAGGGCGTCCCCAATGGCCGGATCGATGATGGCGACGCGGTGCTCTTGTTCAACTTCCGCGGCGACCGCGCGATCGAGATCAGCCGAGCCTTCGAGGAGCCCGAGCTCACGACCTTCGATCGAGGCCCCCTCCCCGATGTTCACTTCGCGGGCATGATGCAGTACGACGGCGATCTACACGTCCCCAAGCGCTACTTGGTCTCGCCACCCGTGATCGATCAGACCGTCAGCGAGCACCTGGCACGGGCCGGGCGACGATCGTGGGCCTGCTCCGAGACCCAGAAGTACGGTCATGTCACCTACTTCTTCAACGGGAACCGCTCGGGCCGCTTCGATGAAGCCCTGGAGCACTGGCTCGAGATCCCCTCCGATCAGGTGCCCTTCGATCAGCGCCCCTGGATGAAGGCCGGCGAGATCACCGACGCCACCATCCAGGCCCTCCGCAGCGGTGGGTACGACCACCTCCGAATCAACTACGCCAACGGCGACATGGTGGGCCATACCGGCTCTCTCGAGGCGACGCGGGTTGCGGTCTCGGCGGTCGACCACTGCCTCGGGCGGCTGTGGCGCGAGGTGAAGCGCGCGAAGGGGGTCCTGCTCATCACCGCCGACCACGGTAACGCCGACGAGATGTACCAGCACAAGGGCGGAAGGGTCGTGACCGACGCACGCGGCGTGCCGCTCGCCCGCACCAGCCACTCCCTGAACCCCGTGCCCCTCCTGGTGCTCGATCCACGGCAGACCCTCATGACCCGCCCCGACGCGACCGGGGGAAGCATCGCGCGGATCGGCAGCACAGTGCTCGAGCTCTGCGGCGTCACCCCGCCCGACGACTACCTGCCCGGGCTCCTCTGCGGGTAGGCCGGGGCGGGGGTCGAGGGCGCCTGGGCGACTGCACAGCTTCGAGACCACGGGATCGGCCCCCCTGGGGTCGGCGACAGACCGAGCCGGCAGTCCCGCGCCTGCTCGGCGAAGCGGCGGGCCCACGCGCGGTGAGGATCGATCTGGAGGACCCGGCGGAAGCGATCGTAGGCCACCGATCCGTCTCCATCCGCCAGCGCGCGCCGCCCCTCGGCCATCAGGGCCTCGACCCGAGGTCGACCCGGGACGCGAGCGCTCCCCGGTCGCCATCGCTCCGCCAGCACCAACGCCTCTTCTTCGGCCTCCCCCCCCTCGCTGGCGCGGGACAGCCAACAGTCCGCCATTCGCTGCGCCACGGGCTGCCGCACCTCCGCCCTCCACGCCTTGTGCCCGGCCCGTCGCCAAGTGGTTCGGATCACCTCTTCAGCACGCTCGCACCGACCCGATCGGACGGCGCGCTCCCAGCGCTCCCGCAGGGCGTCGAGCTGGTGATCGAAGAGCTCTGGGGAGAGGATCTCGATCTCGAAGGGGGCACGCAGCTCCGACTTGGAGGTGACCGCCAACGTCTCGGCCCCAGGGACCTCCAGCCCGCCACGCCAGCGGACCGGCCGCCGAGGCCCTTCATCGTCTAGGACGACGAGCCCGAGCCGGTAGCGACCCGGCGGGAGATCCTCGGCTAGAGGCAGCTCATGGCGGGCGAACACCACCTCGTGCTCGCGCCAGTCTGTCGCCGCGAGCCAGCCGTGAGCCGGAAGGACCTCGTGCGACCAGGGAGCCCGTTCGGGTCCATCCAGCCAGATCGAGACCCGGAAACCTTCGGAGGTAGGGCCACTGCGCCACGCCAGCTCCAGCGGCAGCGACCGTCCCGCCGCCACCTGGCGCCAAGGGACCTCGAAGCGCACCAGGCTCAAATCACCCTCGAAGTCTGCCAAGCTCGGTGCACTCGGATCCTCGCGCGCCAGCAGGTCCCGGCGAAGAAAGGTCCCCGGGTGCCAAGCCTTGCTCAGCGTGAGGTAGGGAGGAAGTTCTACGTAGTGGTCCTTCCAGACCGGCTGCTCCGAGAGCCCAAAGACCCGCCCCCAGGGACCGTGCACATGAGCCAGGTGGGGACGCCGCTCGTGCAGCACGACCTCGTGAACAAAGAGTTCCTCGAACCAGCGTATGCCGAAGGCCACATCGACGAGCCCCGCCACGTCCACAAGCTCCGCTTGTCCGAAGAGCATGTTGCCCCCCATGTCGACGTCGAGCACGACCGGACGCTCCTCGAGCCCTAGCCGGTCAGCCACCCGCTCGTAATAGGCCACTCGCTGCCGGATCTCGAAGGGGGTCGTCTCGGGGTCCCGCGCGAACCCACCCAGATCGAGGATCGAGGCGAGAGCGACCGCACCCACCCCCATGGCGCCGACGACCCACTCCGTCGCGGGCGCCCAACGACGGATCCCGCGCGCGATCCACGCGAGCCCCGACCCGGCGAGGACGGCCTGCGGCACCGCGAAGTTCGCCATAAAGCGGTGGCCTCGCATCCAGTCTCCCCCGGAGACCACCGAGAAAGACACCCCGACCAGGATCAAGCCGAAACAGAGCAGGAGCCCCCTAGTGCGTCGCCCCAAGCCGATGGCGAGCAGGGGCGCCTGGATCACGCTCGCCGGCTCCGAGAGGTAGGCGCCCAGATAGCGCCAGCCGCGGCCGTTGAAGGGCTGAGCCCCCGCGAACTTCGCGGGGTTGGTCGCCTTGGCGTAGAAAGTGTTGGGAAGCTCAAAGGCAAAGTACCACCAACGAAGGACCTGATAGCTCGCGAAGGGCCCGCCGAAGAGTCCGGCCCACCACAGCGCGCGCCGCCCGCCACCCCGAACCCCCACGACCGAGGCCAAGGCAGCGGGGACGACATACGCGAGCCCCTCGGGTCGGGTCAGCGCCAGTCCGAGCCAGATCAGCGCGGAGTAAGGGCGGCCTCCAAGGCGCGCCTCGCGCAGAGTCAAGGCCGCCCCCACCGCGAGAAGCAAGCTGAAGAGACCGCTCTCCATGCCCGAGGCGCTCCAGATCGTGTGGGGCGCGGACACCGCGAGGAGCGCGGCGGCGAACAAGGCGCTCTGGTCGCGCTCCTGCGAGCCCACCTCCCGCACGAGCCACCAGGTCGCGGGAATCGCGGCTGCCCCGCAGGCCATCCCGAGCACCTTGGCCGCCGCGAGCCCGTCGAGCCCGAGCCACGCCGAGGCGGAGAGCACGCCGACCCAGAGCGGGTTGCTGTAGCCCTCGACCCGCTCTCCGCCGAGGTAGGGAACGAGCCCCTCCCCCATCGCGAGGTGACGCGCATAGGCTACGCTGATCGCCGCATCTTCGACGACCCAATGCACCAGGAGAAGCTGCAGGGCCGCCCCGAGGAACGTCAGGACCGCCAGCCCGACCAACCGCGCGAGGCCGAAGCGTTCGACCCAACGCCCCAGGGCGACCAAGTGGGACTGAGCGCGCATGGCAGAGCTCCCGACGAGTCCCCTATCGACGGCGGCGGCGCCCCACCCGAGGGTGCGTATACTGCCGATTCGTGCCGACGAGGCGCTGGCGGTTGAGCATGCGGCGCATGCGGTTGCGGCGAACCTCGCGCCAGGCGACATCGAGGGACTCGAAGGCCTCGGCGTCGTCGCTCTTGAGGACGAGCAGGCGCGACGCGCGCTCCGCCCGCTCCAGGGCCGAACCCGGCTCGATCTCGACGTGATCGGGGAGCAGCTGGACCAGCCGTGCCGCCAAGCGGGGTCTGCGGGCACCCATGGCGAGGCTGACGAGCTCGGCCAACTGCTCGAGGTCGGGCTCGGGTCCGTCACGAAGCGCTGCGACGAAGGCGTCTTCGTCGCGGGCGGTGTTTCGGGGCAGGGCGGAACCGTCGCTCATGAGGTCAAGGTAAGGCGATCCCCACGGGCAGTCCACTACACCCCCCCGTGGCCCACCCGTGGCCCACCCGTGTGGACGTGGCGTGTGGACGCGGGATCAGATCGACTTCTTAGCGGCTTCGGAGGCGGCAGCAGCCTGGGAGCGCTTGGCGGCCGTCTGCTTCTTCATGGCCTCGAGCTGCGCTCGCGCCGAACTGTTGGCGGCCTTCTCCCGAATCCGGGAGAGCTTCGCATCGAGGGAGCCCTCTTTGAGCTCTGTGCCGATGTCCGCTTCGGCCTGGAGCTTGTTGACGTGCGTGCGCACGTTGTCGAGGGCCTTGATGTCGCTCTCGGTCGAGAGCCCGTCGAGGGTCTCGTTAATCTGGATACGCGCCTCGGCGTTGGCCTTCTTCGCCATCATCTGATCGCGCTCACGCCGGAGCTTCTCGATCTCGGACTGGAAGGCGAGCAGGCTGTTCTTGGCGTCTTCGGCTTGGTCGTGGATCTTCTTCAGCTCGTCGGAGAGGCTCTCGATCTCGCCCGTGAGCTCGTCTTTGCGCTGGATAAGCAGGAGCGCCACCTCGTCTTCGCCCTCTTCGACGGCGACCGGCAGCTGCATCATGACCTCCTTGAGGGCGGCTTCCTTCTCTTCGAGCTCGGCCGAGGTCTTGTTGCGCAGGTAGACGATGCCCGAGACGGCCTTCTTGAGATCCTTATGGCGCTGAACCCGCTCGTTGATCGCCGCCTCGTAGACCGCCTCGGGGTTACGGGTCTCGAGGTCAGAGACCCACAGGCTCAGGAAACCCTTCCAGATATTACCGATTCGCGCGAAGAAACCCATGATGCCGGCTCCAGTCTTGATTCGATGCTGCGCGCGAGGCTCTGGCTGAGAGTCCGCGACCGCCACGAAGTTTACGATAGGCCCCTAGCAGGCTTCAACCCGGTTGGCGAACAAGGACCGGCACTCAAGTCGGTTGCGCCTCGTCGCAGCGAACCCGCGCGAAGGCCCTCAGCGCGGGATCTGGCCCCCGACCCACAGCCCGAGCGCTCCCGCGCCGAAGCAGACCACCGCGGTCGTGGTGAACTGAAGGGCGAGCTCCCCCCAGGCCCCCCGGTTGGCGGCCTCAAGCAGGTTGAGGTTGAAGGTTGAGTATGTGGTAAAGCCCCCCATCATGCCTGCACCCAGAAAGGCCATGGCAGGCGCCTGATCCCGCAGCGGCGAGTTGGCTAGGGCGCCCAGGATGAAGCTGCCGACGATGTTCGCCACCACGACCCCGACCCAGCCAGGCAGGATGAGCCCGAGCGACCAACGCAAGAGCGCACCCGCGCCACCTCCGGCAAAGACCAAGAGCGGTACCCACACACTACACCTCCGAAGTATCCCAGCTCCCCGCTTACCGGCATGTTCACGGGACCCGACGAGGTTCGCCGAGGGGCAGGCCGAGGCGCAAACCGGGGCCGAGCGCCAAGGCCGAGCTGAGGTCACCTATGACCCGGAAGGTAGCCGACGTCCAACCACAAGCTGTTGGCGACCGGGCAGGTGGGGGAGTATGAGTCTTCGCCTCGGAGGCCCCCATGCGCGTCGTCGCCCCTTTGGCTCTGCTGCTCTTCGCCTCGCCAGCCCTCGCCCAAGATGAGGGCCCCTACCGAGCGGTGAGCGGGAGCCCCTTCCTCGCCTACGTCGGCGACAGCGTACAGCTCTCGGCGGAGTGGTCCACCGGGCCTGAGCCGCGGACCTACGCTTGGACGCAGATCGAAGGCCCGCCGGTCGAGCTCGACGACCCGAGCGCCGAGCGGCCTCGCTTCACTGTCTCGTCCGAGGGCACGCACGCCTTCCACGTCACGGTGGGGACGGATGAGGTCCGATCTCAGCCTGCCTTGGCCTTGGTGCACGTCGTCGGAACCGACCTGCATCGTGGCCGAGGCGAGCGCGAAGGGGGATGCATGGCCCTTCCCCTCACCCACCCCCTGCCTTGGGGCCTGGGGATCCTGGGCATCCTCCTCCTGCGTCGCAGGCCGTAAGCTCACGCACCCACGAGCGGGATCCGCGGGGTTATGACCTCGCAGGAGGTAGCCCTGCGCAAACTCTCGCGGCATCCCACCGCCACCGAGGCCGAGGCGCTCGCCGAGGTGCTCTTGGGCGAGGCGATCGACACCACCATCCAGCCCGAAGACGACGCCTTCGCGGTGTGGATCGTAGACGATCCCGACCTCGACGACGCCCGTGAGATCGCGCGAGCTTGGGCGGAACAGCCCGACGCGCCCCGCTTCGCGGAAGCCCGCGAGCGCGCCAAAGCGGCCCGCGAGCGCGAAGCGGCCGACGCGCGGCGACGAACCCGGACCGCGGAGCGACAAGATCGGGCTCAGCGCCCGATACGGGTCGGCCCGGTCACCATCCTGACCCTGTTGATCGCGACCGGCCTCACCCTGATCGGGATCCCGAGTCTGGATCAGCTCGGCGACGCGATCGTCGGTCTGCCCGGCGCCGACAAGATGGACTGGGCCTTCGTCGACGACCTGCGCTTGGAGCGCGGGCCCGACGGCCTGTACGTCCCCTTCTTGGGCGCCGTGCGGAGCGGCGAGATCTGGCGCTTGTTCACCCCTATGTTCGTGCACGTCGGCGGCCTGCTGCACCTGGGCTTCAACGGCTACTGGGTCTGGATCTTCGGCAGCCAGATCGAGACGCGAAAAGGAAGCCTCGCCCTGCTCCTGATGATTCTGGTCTTCGGGTCATTGAGCACCGTCGCCCAGTACGCGGTCGGCTGGTCCATGCTCGACGTTGCCCAGGCTATTCGAGGGATCGGCGGGGACTTCACTTGGGGCCCCATCTACCTTGGAGGACCCCTGGGCGGCGGCCTAAGCGGAGCGCTCTACGGCATGTTCGGCTACGTCTGGGCCAAGTCCGCCACCGACAAGTTCTCGGGGATCGGGATCGACTCGTCGACGGTCGGACTGCTCGTGATCTGGTTCCTCGTCTGCCTGACGGGCACGGTCGGGCCCATCGCGAACATCGCCCATGGGGCCGGCCTGGCGCTCGGCATGCTATGGGGGGCTCTCGGACACCGACTCAACAAACGCTGGTGACCCCCCTCACGGCCCCGGAGCCCTCGTGCGCGCACTCCTCCTCATCCCGTTCCTTTGCCTCGCCGCCGCGCCCCCCTCCTATACCCTCACCGAGAGCGAGGAGGCCCAGCTTGCCAAGGGAAAGGTCGCCGTGCGCCACCAGCCGGCCGACACCGGCGGCGGGGTCGTCGCCTTCGCACACGTCAAGGCGGCACCGCGCAAGGTGCTGGACGAGGTCATGAACCTGCACGCCCGCGTCGACGAGAACGGGGCGATCACCTCCCTCGAGGTCTACCTCGAAGAGAAGGAGCCCGAGCGGCTCGGCGCCACCTGGACCCTGTCGGTGCTCGGCAGCAAGGTCGTGTTTCACCTGCTCTACGAATGCCAGCGCGACGACGGCTTCTGCGTCTATCAGCTCGACCCCGACAAAGAGAGCGATCTGGTGTCGAGCGAAGGGCACTACATCGTCACGCCGCGCGCCGAGGGCACCCTGCTCATCTACATGAGCAATACCGACACCGGGCGCAGCATGCCCGGCTTCTTGCGCCGGTGGATCGCGGGCAGCTCGCTCAACACCCAAGTCGAGGGCATCCGCGAGCGCGCCGAGAAGCCATGAGCCCACACCCCGGTCTGCTATCATGACCGCCTAAGGGGTCGGCTTGCTCAACCGCTCGAACGAACAATTCGAGATCGTCGAGATCCTCGGCGAGGGATCTTTCGGCACGGTGTGCGTTGCGCGCTATGTGCGCGACGGCCGTCGCCAGAAGGTCGCGCTGAAGATCCTCAAGGGAGCCTACACCCGCAACGAGAAGATCCTCAAGCGCACCTACGACGAGGCCGCGCTGCTCTCGTTCATCAGCCACCCCAACGTCGTGCGCGTGCACGAGCTCACCGTCATGCGCGGCCGCCCCGTCGTGGTGATGGAGCTCGTCGAGGGGGTCTCGCTCGATCAGCTCTTGCTGCGGTTCAAGACCGGACTGCCCGCCTCGGTGGCCATCGAGGTCACCCGACAGACCCTGGTGGCGCTACACGTCGCCTTCAACGAAGCCCGCGGCCCCGAGAACAAGCCACTCCGGGTCATTCACCGCGACATCAAGCCGTCCAATATGCTGCTCTCGACCCGCGGCGAGCTCAAGGTCGCCGACTTCGGGATCGCCAAGGGAGAGTTCGATGGGCGCGAGGCCCGCACCGAGTCCGTCGTGCTAGGAAGTCGGCCTTATATGGCGCCCGAACGGCTCGACGGCGTCGACGATCACCCCACGGTCGATGTCTACTCCTGCGGCATGTCCCTCTACGAGCTGCTCACCGGCCGAACCATGGGGCTGTCGATCAACCCGGTCACGCACGAGCAAGCCATGAACCGGCAGCTCAGCTACCTCCAGGTCCCCGGAATGTCCGAGACCGGCGTCGAAGACATCCGGGGCATTATTCGACGTATGTGCGCTTATGATCGCGACTACCGACCCTCTTCTCTCGAGGCGGCGCGAGAGTTGGAACAGTGCTTCTACAGCATCGACGCCAAAGTGCGGGTCAACCTCGAGGAGTTCGCGAGCACCACCGTCTTGCCCATCTATGAGTCTCGACCAAGGATCAAGCCCGAAGACGCCGTGCAAGACGAGTCCGAGTCCGACTTTATCCGCGAGGTCACAGGCCAGATCAAGTCGAACACCATCACCATGAACAAACCGGCGACCTGGATCCCACAGGTGATCGTCGGTGTTTTGTTGTTGGTGATCCTGATCCTCGGACCCATGGCGCTGTACAAGTTCCTCTCCGGCCCGAGCGCGCCGCCAGCCAGCCGGACCACCGCCCAAGAGCCCGCGGCTTCGAGCGTCGAGACCGAGGTCGCGCGGGCTGAAGGACCTGCTCGGGCCACACCCCCAGTTCAAGCCGCTCCGCTCCCGACCCCCGCAAGCCCCCCTCCGGCCCCCATCCCCGCGGAGCCCTCGCCCGCGCCCCCGACCCAGCCCTCCGAGCCGGCCACCGTGGCGGCTCGCGCGGGCCAGGCAGCCCGGGAGCCCATCCCCGGCCCCGAAGAGGGCGGAAAAGTTCATATCGAATTTCATCCCCCCCCTCGCGGGCGCGCCTTCATCGGCGAGACCGAGCTGCGCAGCCCCGCCGCGATCCAACTGAACGCAGGATCCCACGACGCCGTCATCATGCTCCGGCGAAAGGCTCCGGTAAGGTGTACTTTTCAAGCAGGCCCCGATAGCATCGTGCGCTACGTCGAGAGCAGCGACGGACCCAGCCTCTACGTCTCGGGCGAGCCCGGGCCTCTGTGCGAGCCGGTCGAGCCCTGAGCCCCGCCGATCCATGCGGTTGCGCGTCGCGCTGGGTCGGCTAACTCCCTGGGCGGATCCCTCAGACGTCCGGAGCGGACACCATGGCGATGATCGAGGTCGAGTCCCTCAGTAAGGCCTACGGCGCGACGCTGGCGATCGACGGGCTCTCCTTCGTGATCGAACCCGGCGAGCTCGTCGGCTTCCTGGGCAAGAACGGCGCTGGCAAGACCACGACCATGCGTATCCTCACCGGGGCCCTCGGCGCCTCCCAGGGCACGGCCAAGATCGGGGGTCTCGACGTCGAGCAGCACCCGCGGCAGGTCAAGGCCATGGTCGGCTATCTTCCCGAGGTCCCTCCCCTCTACGTCGACATGACGGTGCGGGCTTACCTGCGTTACGCCGCGCGTCTCAAGGGGGTCGACAACCCCAAGCCCGCCGTCGAAACCGTGATCCAGCGGGTAGGCCTCGCCGAGGTCGCGCACCGCCTGATCGGCCACCTATCCAAGGGGTTCAAGCAACGGGTGGGTATCGCTCAGGCCATCGTGCACAGCCCCAAGGTTCTGATTCTCGACGAGCCGCTCTCCGGCCTCGATCCCGCCCAGCGTCGCGAGATCCGCGACGTGGTCGCCGAGCTGGCCCGCGGCGAGACCACCGTGCTGCTCTCGACCCACGTCCTCCCCGAGATCGAGGCGATCTGCGATCGGGTCATCGTGCTCGATCAAGGCCGCGTGGTCGCCCAGGAGCGCATCGCGGATCTCGCCGCCCGAGGGGGCCGGGTCGGGCTGGTGCTCGGTCGCCCGCAGTCCGCAGCGCTCGACGTCTTGCGCAACATCGATGGCGTCGTCGAGCTCGTCGATCAAGGGCAGGGCAAACTCGACCTCACCCTCAGCCACGACGTCCGCGCCGAGATCGCTCGGGTGGCCGTCGCCTTCGACCTGCTGGAGCTGCGCTCCCTCGACAACCTCGAAGACGCCTTCCTTCGACTCACCTCGACCCCTGACTCGGAGCGCCCATGAAGGCTCTGTACGTCGCCGGCCGCGAAGTCACCGCCTTGCTCGGAAGCGCGATCGGCTGGATCGTCATCACCGCCTTCAGCCTGGTCAGCGGGCTGGTCTTTTTCTTGGCGGTCTACAACTACGCGGATCTCAGCGAGCACCTGGTGGCGCGGCCGTACGCCGAGGGCTCCCTGAACTTCTCCGACAACCTCCTCTGGCCCTTCTTCAGCTTCCAGTCTCTTTTTTTGCTCTTTCTTCTGCCCGGCATCACCATGCGCCTCTTCAGCGAGGAGCTCCGGCAGCGCACGTTGGAGCTCCTTGAGACCTCTCCGATCTCGACACTCGAGATCGTGATCGGCAAGTTCCTCGGTGCCATGAGCTTCGTAACCATCCTGCTGGCGCTCAACGGCTGGGGCCCGCTCTACCTCTGGCTCACCTCCGAGGTCGAGCCGATCCTGTTGCTTTGCGGCATGGCGGGGGTCTGGCTCGCGAGCGCCTGCATCGTCTCCTTGGGTATGGCCGCCTCCGCCGCCACCTCCCACCAGGTGCTCGCCCTCGTGATCGCCGAGGCCTTCGCCTTCTTCCTCTTGGTGCTCACCGGCTTGGAGCAGCTCGACTCCACCGGCATTCTAAGCAAGCTCGCGATCACCCCCCACCTCGAAGATCTCACCCGAGGCCTGCTGCGGGCCAGCGACATGAGCTACTTCCTGCTGTTCATCGTCTTCTTCCTCTTGGCCACCCAGCAGCGTCTGGCGATCCGGAGGTGGACGTGAGCGCCCTTCGCCACAGCTGGGTGCTCGCGGTGGTGGGCGCCCTGGGGGTCGTAATCGCCGGGTCGATCTTCTTGGTCCAAGGCGAGCTCGGCGGTGCGGGACAGGTCTTCGGCGTGCTGGGGGTGCTCGGGCTCCTTGGCTACGGCGTGATCGACCGCGAGCGGATCGCCGCCGGCGCCAGCACCCGCGAGGTCTTCGCCAGCGCGAGCGCGGGCGCCATCCTCGCCATGGCCCTCCTCGTCGGCGTGCTCGGCTACACGCTGGTCGATCGCTGGGACCAGACCTACGATCTCACCCGAGACGGCCGCTATAGCCTCTCCTCGCGCAGCCGTGCGCTGGTGGGCTCCTTCGAAGAACCCGTGCAGATCTATGGCTTCTTCGTGGCGAGCACCGCGCAGGCCAAGCGCTTCGAACGCCTCGGCGAGCTCTACGCGAGCGCCAGCGATCAGGTGACCTACCACGCGGTCGATCCCCTCCGGCAGCCCGCACAGGTCCGCGCCCTGCTCCGCGAGACGGGCAACGAAGATCTCGACCGGCTCGCGGCGAGCGGCGCGGTCTTCCTGGTCCAAGGAGACCGTACCCGCCGCATCGAGAGCGGCTTCGATCAGACCCGGATCACCAACGCGCTCGCCAAGCTCCAGAGCGGCGACGACCACCGCGTCTGCTGGTCGGTCGGCCACGGGGAGCGCGTCGCCGACGATGACCAGAGCCGCCACGGCTACGGCGTCCTGGTGCTCCGGCTCGAAGATCGCAACGCCGTCGTGGTCGAGCAGAACCTCTTTACATCGGGCATCGATCGGAGCTGCCAGGTCCTCGTGATCGCTGGTCCCCGCAAGGACTTCCACCCGCGCAGCCTCGAGGCCCTCGCCGCCTACCTCGCCGAGGGCGGCCAGGTGCTCTTGCTCCTCGACAGCCCCCTGCTCAAGGGCGTCGAGACCCCCAACCTCGATCAGGAGCTCGAGCGCTACGGCCTCAGGGTAGGGCACGACGCGATCATCGAGACCCGGCGCGAGCACCTCGCCAACCTCGAGAACCAACTTCCTCTCTACTACTACGACCAGCGGCAGTTCAAGTCGCACCCGGTCCTCGACGACCTGGGCGCGGGCATCGTGGTGCGATGGCCTCGCAGCGTGATCGCCGTCGACGAAGTCCCTACCGGGATCTCGGTGCGTGAGCTCGCGGCGAGCAGCGATCGCTCTTGGGCCGAGACGACCTTCGATCCCACCCAAGAGCCCACCCCCGACGAGGGGGAGCTGCAGGGCCCGGTGCCCTTCATGAGCCTCGCCGAGGTCCTCCTCCCCGACGCGATCGAGGTCCTCCCACCCCCGAGCGATCCCGATGGCGACCCGGCGGCCGAGGATCCGATCCTGGCCACGTCCACCTCGCTCGTACCCGACGATCTCTCTCCGAAAGAAGGGGGGCGGCTCTTGGTCATCGGCGATGCCGACCTCGGCGGGAACGACCTGTCGACCTTACTGAACAACGGCGATCTGCTGCTCAGCGCCATCAGCTACCTCATCGGCGACGATGGACAGATCGGAACCGATGAGGTCGAGGACGAGTTCCTGCTGCTCTCGACCACCCAGTTCGCCCTGATCTTCTTGATCGGGATCCTGCTGGTCCCTGGAAGCGCCGTGGCGATCGGTGGCTTCTTGGTGGTGCGCCGACGCTTCCTCTGAGTCGAGGCGTGCGCTACCTGGGCCCCTCGGGGTGCACGTCGGACTCGGTAGGAACTCGCGGAGGCAGCGGACCTGCCGTGGGATCGGGCGCGTCGGCCGAGGTGCGCACCCCCCGGAAAGGCAACCGGAGCTGACCCCAGATCCGGATCGTGTCGTTGGGGATGGGTCGGCCGCCCAGCTCCGCACGGTGAATGTATCCGAGCCCGATGTCGATCCCTTCGACGGCGTTGCGCATGGTGGCGCCAGCATGCACGATCCCGACGTGCCCATTGTCAGATAGAGCTCGATTATCGTCGAACATCGCGCCCTGAACAGCAAAGTCGACCGCGCGCCTCATGGCGGGCATGACGTCTTGCTTGCCGATGGGCTGCCAGTACGAGAGCTGACCTGTGAGGCCGAGTCGCTCGGTGGGGTTGTAGATGTCGGGGAGCAGGGCCGAGGTGTCCGCAGGCCAGATGGTGTTGGTCAAGACCTCGCCCAGGAAGGTGACCCGCCAGACCCGCACCAGCACGTCGACCTCGGCGCCGAAGGTGCGGGTCGCCATGGCGTCTCGGTAGAAGGCCGAGGTGCCGATCCCGATGTCGACGTCCTCGGACTCGCCGTAGGTCCGGTAGGTGTCGCCACGGGAGTACTCGAGTCTGCCCACGCCCATCATGCCGTCGAAGGCGTCGCCCGTCAGATCGCCCCCGCTGTTGTAGATGCCCGCCTGGGCCCTCAGGCCATTGTTGAACTCGTAGTCGAAGAGCACGCCGAGGTTCTGTGGGGGCGCCATCCACGTGGTGCTCACCGCGCGGTCCTGAAAGGTCAGCTCGCGCGACGCCATGATGCGCTCGCGGCTGAAGGGCACCCGCACCAGGCCGAACGAGACACGACCGACCCCCGGCCCCGCGCCCCACGAGCCTCGGGCGAAGGCGTTGACCAGCCCAAACCGATTCGAAGAATCGGCAGCCGCGATCCGGTCATAGGGAGAAGAGAAGCCGAGGTCCACCTGAAAATCGAGGTTACCCTTGTGACCTTCGAGGCCGACCCGGGCTCGACGAAAGGAGAAGCCCCGCTGATGTTCGGGGTCACCATATCCGGCGGGATCGGCCTGATCCCGCTCGTCCTGGTCGTGGACGGTGCCCCAGAGCTGGAGCTGGACGATAGGCGTGATCTCGACGGGCTCTCCGGCGAGGGCGACCGTGGGGAGAAAGACGGCGAAGAGGAACGGACGGCGCATGACGGCTCCTTCGTACATCCGCAGTCCATCACGTTTGGAGCGATCGTGCCACCCTCGCCGAACAGGGGTCCGGTGAGCTACCCTAGGTGCGCCGACCGGAGCCCCGATGCGACTGACCCTGATCCCGCTCGTCACGCTACTGTCAAGCTGCGCACCTGAGCCGCAGACCTTCGCCCGCGCCCTGGTGATCGAGCGCCTCGATCAGGCCATCGGCGGCCCGAAGGCCGGCGCGCGCCCAGGCGACATCCTGCTCGAGAACGATCACCTGCGGATCGCCATCTACTCCAGCGCCACGCCCGATGGTGACGTGCGGTACAGCATGGGTCCCGGCCTGTACGCTGGCAGCCTCATCGACGCCGATCTCCAGCGCGCCGATCCCCGCTACCGCTCAGGCAACGGCCTCGATCAGTTCGCCGAGCTCTTCCCCACCGTCAGCATGAACGTCCCCGCCCCGACCGAGCCCCACGAGGTGCGGATCGTCGCCGACGGCTCCGACGGCGGACCTGCGGTCGTGCGGGTCGAGGCCCCCGCCGAGCCCTTCCTCTCGCTGCTCTCCGCCCTGTGGGCCATCACCCGCGTGCCCACCATGCGGATGGTGACCGACTACATCGTGGAGCCAGGCGTTCCCTGGGTGACGATCCGCACCGCGGTACGGGTCGGCCCCTCCGCCAACGCCAGTGACTTCGAAGGCGTCTTCCCCGAAGGCGAGCCCGCCGACGGCCACGACGAGCCCTTCCCCCTCATGCAGCGCGCCCTCGAGACCGGACTGGTCATGGGCGACTTCTACCTCTCGGGGGGCAGCACCTCGGTCTTCGCGCCCGGTATGGGATTCGACGAAGACGGCCTCGTCTTCCGCGCGGGCCTCGAGGGGCGCAACAGCTTCGCCGAGCCCTTCCAGTTCAGCTGGATCGCCGGCACCGCCGACGGGGTGAGCTATGGCCTGCTCCCGTCGAACGGCGATGCCTTCGTTCCGCTCTTCACCGCCTCCCAGACCGCGATCATCGGCGGGAGTGTTATCGGTACGGGCAGCGGCTCCAACCGCTTTATCGACGGCTCGATCTTCACTTATGAGCGGCGCTTCTTCGTCGGCGAAGGCGATGTCGGCAGCGTGTACGACCATATGCTGACGGCCCAGGGCGCCACCACCGGCACGGTACGAGGCAACGTCTTCGACGCCACCACGATGCGCCCGCTGAGCAAGGTCCACGTCTTCGTCTACCCCCCAGGCGCCGAAGAGCCCCACAGCCAGTGGCGTACCGACGTGAGCGTCGACGACTACCTCCCCGACGGCTCCTTCGGCGGGAAGCTGCCGGTCGGGCGCTGGGAGTTAGTGGTTCACGAGGAGGGACGCCCCAGCTCGGAGCGCGTCGAGATCGAGGTCCGAGAGGACGAGGAGACGAGCGTCCAACTCCTAGCCCCGACGCCCGGCATCGTCACCTTCAACCTGCGCGACGAGACGGGCCAGCCCATTCCAGGCAAGGTCACCTTCATGAGCCATCAAGGCGATGTTCGTCGCCCGGAGCTCGGGGACGGCTTCATCGCCGGCGAGCCGGCCGCCGTCGCCTTCGCCATGTACGGGGGCGGCCATGTGCAGCTTCCCGACGGGGAGTATACCGCGGTCGCCAGCCGCGGCCTCGAGTACGAGATCGACGTCCATGGCCCCTTCCGCATCGACGCCAACCGCTCTCACCACCTCGAGCTCGTCGTCGAGCGAAGCGTCGACACCGAAGGCTGGATCAGCGCCGATCTCCACGTGCACGCCAACGCCTCTCACGACAGCGGCACGGGCCCCGAAGATCGGGTCATGACCATGATCTGCGAGGGGGTCGAGTTCTTCGCGGCGACCGACCACGACGTGATCACCGACTTCGCCCCCGTCATCGAGAACCTCGCGGTCGAGCAGTGGGTGCAGTCCGCCGTCGGCGTCGAGACCACCACCATCGAGCTCGGGCACTTCCTGGCCTTCCCCCTCGAGAGCGACTTTCTCGCCGAAGCCGGCGGCGCCCGAGACTGGACGGGCGAGACCCCCCAAGAGATGGTGACGGGTCTCCGGCAACAAGGGCGCGCCGCAGGCTACGAGCCCGTGGTCTTCGTCGCGCACCCCCGCGCAGGGATCCTGGGCTACTTCGACCAGTATGGGCTCAACCCCTACGGTGGGATCGCTGGACAGCCGGGAGAGGTCGGCGTACCGCTGATCCAGACCCCGACGCTCGGCCTGACCAACCCCCTCCTCAACCGCGAAAACTTCATGCTCGAGATCGACGCCATGGAGGTCATCGGGCTCAAGGAGGCCTTCCGCATCCGCACCCCGACCCAGCTTGAGCTCGACACCTACGCCCACTTCATCGAGTCCGGCGACCCCGACAGCGAGGTCCCCCTCGCCGAGATGCTCAAGCGCACCCCCGAGGAGCAGCAAGATCTCAGCGACGGGACCTATACGCTCGGCTACGGCCGGAACGGGCAGCTCGATGACTGGTTTACGCTGCTAAATCTCGGCTATCGGCTCACCGCCCTCGCCAACTCCGACACCCACGACATGACCACCACCGAGGCGGGCTGCCCGCGCAACTACATCATGTCGAGCACCGACGATCCCGGCTTCATCGACGATCAAGAGATCGCGGACGCGGTCCGCGAACACCGCGTGGTGGCCTCCTACGGGCCCTTCGTCCAGCTCCAGATCGAAGACGCTATCATCGGCGACGAGCTGGTGAGTGACGCCGAGACGCTCACGGCCCGGGTCGAGGTCCGGGCGCCCTCATGGATGGACATCGACGGGGTCGAGCTCTATGAGAACGGCACCCTCATCCACTACTGGGAAGTCGACGGGCGCGCGCCCTACCGCTTCGACGGCACGGTCGAGCTACGACCCACCCGCGACGCCTGGTACGTGGCCATCGCGACCGGGAGCGAGAGCCTGGAGCCAGTCTTTACCCCGGTGGAGCGCCCGATCATCGACCTTCAGGAGGTGGTGGTCGAGGCGCTGAGCGGGGTGCCCGCCGTGGCCAACTTCCTCGAGACGGTGCCACCGATGCCGGAGGTCTTTCCGATCACGCCCTTCGCGGTGACGAACCCGATCTGGCTCGACCGTGCAGGGGACGGATTCAGCGCCCCAGGGCTGCCGGACTGGCTCACCGAGCCCCGCCCCCCCGAGGACTGAGCGGCTGCATCCGCGCGGCGCTAGCGATTCGGAGCCCGCGGAATCAGCCGATGATCTTCTGCAGCGAGAGGGCGAGGCCCACATCGCTGACCTTGAGCTTACCCATGGTAAACAGCATCATGCCGTTCGCCGGGTTCTCCAGGAGAGACGCAAAGTCTTCGGCCTCGCACGAGACGACGCAGCCGGGATCGTCGTGTTCACCTTCGGTGACGACGCCGGGGGTCTGCGTGAGGTCGATGGTCCAGATGCCCGCGCCCTCGATGTCGAACTGGTAGACCGCCCCAATCTCCGAGAGATCGGGGTTCTCGGCGAGCTTGGTGGGCATGGTATCGTTGAAGAAGCTCTGGACGTCGGACATGAGACAACCTCCGGGTTCGCCCGTCAGGGCGGGCGTGGCGTGGCACTGTGGATCAGCGGAGAACTTCTACCGGCTCAGACCCCCATCAGTCAACCACGCTGGGGCATCCGGCGGACAAGCGGTCCAGGAAAGGCGCAAGATCCTCTCCCCGGATCCGAAACAAGCCCAGGTTGCTCCCAGAAGACCAACCGTGCCAATCCGAACCTCCCGTGAGCACCAGGCCAAAGCGACGGGCCACGCGCTTGACGAAGGTGCGGTCTTGCCTACGCATGCCGGGTCGAAGCCCCTCGAGGGCGTGAAGCCCGGCGCGCGCGAAGGTCTGAGCATGATCGAGGAGGGCCTGCCGCGGTGGATGGGCCCACGAGGTGACGCCGCCCAGCGCACGGCAACGTCGGATAGCCTCGACAAAGGGCAGATCGATCAAGGGCACCACCTCGCGCGTTGCGAAGCGCTGGATACCCTCGGTGACGCTCTGGGCGTGACCCGCCTGAACCAAGGCGCGACCCAGATGATGTCGCGTGAGCGCTCGCCGGCCGGCGGCCGCGTCGGCAGAGGCGGGCTCCAGCCCGAGATCGAGCCGGCTGACTGCCGCATTATAGCGCTCGGCCCGCGCTTGGCTCTGTGAGCGACACAGGTCGAGGAAAGCGGTGGGAGGCTCGCCCGGGAAGTAGACGAGCAGGTGATATTCTCGGCCGAGGTGTCGCCCCGTGAGCTCCGCGCCGGCGATCACCCGAATGTCTCGCCCCTCCACACGGTGCTCTCCGGGCGAGAGGGCTCCGGCGAGATCGTGGTCGGTGAGGGCGATCACATCGAGCCCACCGAGTGCTGCGCGTCGCAGGACCTCGGCGGGTGGATACCGGCCATCGGAGGCGCTCGAGTGCATGTGCAGATCGAACCAGCCCCGTCGGACCCCCTTCCAGCCAGCGAGCGCGCCCGTCATCACTCGCTGATCCTCGCGAAGACGCCGGTCGACCAGGAGCGCTGAACCACCGCCTCGGGACGCTGGACCTTCAGCCGCGCGGCGAGGTCCCCCATCGGGTCGCTCGCGCGACTCGCCGCCTCGACGAGCGCCCCGAGGCCCTCGAAGGGCTCGGCCGACGCCGCCAGCAAGAGACGGCCGCCCTCGGAGTGGCCGAGGTAGGTCCCATCGGCCCGAGCGAGCGACGCCTTGTCGGCTGGCGATCGCGTCTGGAAGACGATCCGCGGCTCCCCGTCGAGCTCCTGAATCACGAGAAGCTGCGCTGTGTCGCTGATCGTAAAGTGATACCAGACCCCACCGCGCGCCGAGGTGAAGTCGGCGGAAAGCTCGACCTCGCCGCCCGGAACGGGCGCCGTGAGGAGCAGCGTGATCGCGAGGGCGAAGACCGCCGCGAGCCCGGCGACCCCGGCCCACGCCCACCGGGCGGAAGGCGGCTCGGGGAGGGGCTCAGGGAGCTCCCCCTCGCCATCGATCACGCCCCAGGGCTGTCGCCGGAGCTGGTCGAGCGCCCGATCGGGGAGCGGGCCTATCAGACCCACCCGAGTCCACCGTCCAGGGCCTCGGAGGAGGGCGGTTCGCAGATGATCTCGACGGGGCGCGCCCACCTCGGCGGCCAGCCGAAGGGCGGCAAAGACCCGCTCCCGATTGGTCACTTCGACCAGGAGCACATCTTCACCGAGGACCTGCTTTCGTGCAGAAAACTCCTTCGCCAGCATCGAACGATGGACCAAAGATTCCGGTGCAAACTGGAGCACGAGCACACTGAGGTGGCCCGAGGGCCGCACCGTGCCGACCGGGACCTCGAGATCGTCGGGGGTCAGGCAGCGGCTACGGATCAAGTTGATGGTGCGCTCACACCGTGGACACCGATCGATCCAGTCGGCGTGACAACCCTCGGCCACCTCGAACAGCGGCGGGCTGTCGTGCGGAGAGAAGTTGGCCAGGCGCTCCAACTGCCGATCGAGGCGCACCGGAGACCACCGCTGGATCGGCAGGCCATCCGCGAGAGCCTGGCGGCGGATCGTAGCCCGCAGGCCGGCGCGGCCGCCCTCGACCGCCAAGAGATCCAAGCCATAGTGCTGCGCGAGCTGTTCGAGCGAGATGCCCGCGCCATAGTGATAGCGAAAGACGATGGTCGCTACCGGATCGGAGGAGCCCTCGATGAGGCTCCTCCAGCGCTCCGAAACCGGCATGGCGAAGTCTTGCTTGAAGGTCGGGTCGAGGGGCTCGCCCCGGACGCGGGCGACAAAGCCACGAGTGAGGTGATCCGCCAGATCTTCTGCGGCGGCGAGTCGCATTCCTGGGGGAAGATGAAAGAGCACATGATCGCGCGCGATCCGCAAGACCCCGCGCGGGTTGATCTGGAGCTTCTTGAGCGTCCAGGCCACCTGCACGGTGATCGCCGCCCAGCCGCTCACTGCGACGTCGGGGGGCAGGCCGGAGCCTGAGCCGGAGACCGGGAGTGCCATGAAGGGCTCGGGGGAGGGAGAAAGGCGGGGCCCCAGTCTAACCCAACACGGCCGAGCGTGGGCACTTCAAGGGAGAAGCACCCACGCGGGCTGACGATTCAGGCGCTCTCAGGCCACGCCTTCGGCCTCTCGGGACGAGGGACCTGCTCGGCTCTGAGCGACCATATCGGCGATCATGTCGTTGATGGTCGCCGCAGCGGCGACCGAGGCAAGATCTTCGTCTCCGTACAGCTCGAAGAACTCTTCGTAGAGCACCGAGATGAGATCGCCGAGGGAGGTCTGGATGGTCTGGGTCATAATGGACTCCATAAGGTTGGGTGATGGAGCACCGATGGGCCGGTGCCGCTTGGAGGAGGTGCAAGCGTCGTGCCGGGCCCGAGCCAGGTCACCGCCCTGCCTCCTCTCTCATTATGTACGCATGACAGGCCCGATCGTTGGTCCCGCATTGTCACGATCTGATCAAGACGCCTGAAGCGCTGCGGCACACCGCCCCAGGACCTCCCTCCTAAACCAGTGGATGTTGACTACCTATACGCCGCGGCCTCGCTCCCCGTGCCCTTTGACCTGCCAGGTAAGGGGGCGTGGGCGGCCGTCAGCACCCAGACCTTCTCCGCTCCCGCCTCGCGCAATACCTGAGCGCAGGCCTCGGCGGTGGCGCCGGTGGTCAGCACATCATCGATCAGGACAACCTCACCGAAAGCAGGCCTCGTCGCTTGGATCCGACCCTGTAGCGCCGCGCGTCTCTCGTGGGCGCTGCGGCCGGCCTGACGCGGTCCTGGCCCGATGCGTAGAAGCGGGGCCGGACGCGCTTGCACGCTGAGCTCCCCAGCGATCAACGCGCCCATCGCGAAGCCACGACGCCACCGTCGGGTCCAGGGAGAAGGTGCCCAGGTGAGGACCGAGGCGCGGCAGAGCAAGGCGGAGACGAAGGGGTCGCTCAAACAGCGCCGCCGGAGCGCTCGCGCCACCGCGACACCGATGTCGCGATCGGGCAGCCCCTTGGCCCGGAGCACGGCTGCGCCCCAAGGACCGTGGTAGGAACCTGCCGTAAAGGCCCCATTCACCCCCGCCAGCGCCAAGGGAACGCGGCTCAGCTCACCTTGGCCCCCACAGCGGCGGCAAAAGAGGGGGCCCGGAACACCGCAGATCCGACAGTCCTTCCTCCACATCGAGCCTCCGCGCTCCGAGTACCCTCCCGGGTGCCCCAAACACTCGAACTCTAGTGTCCATCCCGCGGCCCGGCAGGGAAATCCAACCCCGCCAGTGGTGCTACGATCAGTAGACGAAGGCCTCGTGGCGATAGACCTTTCGCTTCGCCGACCGATCTTGGACCTTGGCGAAGTCGGCCTCGCGCTTCTGCACCCAGGCGGCTTGCGCGTCGCTGGACTCGAAAGGCTCCTCGACCATCTCCACCGCAAACTCCGCCGAGCCCTTGCACCGCGACGCGCCGTCAAGCTTCCACTCATAAGTCAGCTTCTCTTGCAGGTCGTCGGCGAGCTGCTCCGGCCAGGCGATGCCCCCTTCCGCGAACTTCCCGAGGTGAAGGTTCGTCAGCTTCTTTCCGTTCTTGCAGGTGATCTGCTCGGTGATCGCCACCGCGTAGCGGTAGTTGCCCTCGCCGTCCTTGCGCTCGCGCCAGCGGTGGACCGCGAGCTGGTCCGCTTCATCGGTCGCGCCGAGGGCGGTCAGGGTCGTGCGGGCTTGCTCGATCGCACGGGGCGGAAGGGATCCAGCCAGGTCTACGATGGCCTCAGCCGCCTTGGAGGCCACGGCGGCGTCGAGCCCTTCTACACTTCCGACACCTGCGGTGTCGGCGAAGGCGTTGACGAGGTACGTCAGCTCCTCGGGATCGTCGCTCTTCGAGGCGAGATCGATCAGCGCCGGGATGGCGTCGCCTCGAAGGTTGCGCGCGTAGACCTCGAGCACGCTAAAGAGCTTGGGCCGGTCGCGCGAGATCTCTTTGGAGGTGAGCGCATCCCCTAGAAGCTCCTGAATGGGCGCGACCCGGCACTCCGTGAGGCCCCGATGCCAGCGCTGCGTGAAGAAGGCGTCGCCCCGATCCTTGTAGGTCGCCAGGAAGAAGGCCTGAACGGCCTCGCTCTCGGCGCATTGATCGCCCAAGGCGGCGATGGCTCGGCTGCGCTGATCGGGCTCGAGGCCCTCGATCCAGCCATGAACCACCGTGTCGAGGCGAAGCTCGACGGCGCGCGTGGCTGCCGCATACCCCTCGGCCCCGGCGAGCATGCGCTGAAAGGCCTTCGGCGCCGCAGCCTTGGCCTGCCGTTCATCGCACTCGGCGAGCTTCTGGAACCTACTGCCGACCGCGACCGGGGTGGCCTCGTCGAGCTCCTTGCGGAGCGATCGGGCATCGCAGGGACTCGCGGCGGCGAGCTGGGGCACGAGAAGGAAGAGGGGCAGCATCAGGGCCTCCTAGAGGTGAACATGGCATCCCCGGGGCTAGCCCGGTTCGGCACCGAGGGCGAGGTGGCCGAGCCCCGAACCCGACCTAGGCCGACCGACCGCAGCCCAACCGCGCAGCGACGCCACCCGACCATCCACCAAGCACCCCAGGCGACCGCGCCCTTCCCCGCCAGCTCGAGCTTGAGCCACCCTGCTCCCGTCGCGGTGGTAGGCCCAGGAGGCGAGCGTTACCTGAGGCGCGCAAGTGGGTTGATCCCGGGCCGGGAGGTCCCATCAACCCCCCGAGCGCCCCTTTCGCTTCGACCCTCCCTCACCCAGGAGTCCCCATGCCCGCACCCCTTCGTGTCGCCGTAACCGGAGCCGCCGGAAACATCGGCTATGCCCTCCTCTGGCGCCTCGCCTCCGGCGACTGCTTCGGCCCGGATCAGCCCATCGAGCTTCAACTCCTCGAGATCCCGCCTGGCATGGAGCGGCTCCTAGGGGTGGTCATGGAGCTCCAGGACTCCGCCTTTCCCCTGGTCCACCGCATCACTGCGACCAGCGATCCCGCCGAGGCCTTCCAAGACGCGGATGCGGTCTTCCTCGTCGGGTCCCGCCCCCGAAGCAAAGACATGGACCGCGCCGATCTCGTGGCTGCCAACGGACCCATCTTCACGGGCCAAGGTCGCGCGATCAACGACCACGCCAAGCGCACCGTCAAGGTCATCACCGTCGGCAACCCCTGCAACACCAACTGCCTGATCGCCAACGCCAACAGCCCCGATCTCGGTGATGAATGCTTCTCGGCCATGACTCGCCTCGACGAGAACCGCGCGGTGGGGCAGCTCGCGGTCAAGGCCGGCGTGCCTCCCGCCCAGATCGCCGACGTCTTCATCTGGGGCAACCACGCCGACACCATGTACCCCGACCTTCAGCGCGCCACCGTCAACCACAAACCCGCGGCCGAGATCTTCGACAGCGACTGGCTGCGCGGCGAGTTCCACAAGACCGTCGCGACCCGGGGCAAGGCGATCATCGTCGCCCGTGGTGCTTCCTCCGCCGCCTCCGCCGCCTCCGCCGCCGTGGATCACATGCGCGACTGGTGGCACGGAACCCAGGGAAGGATCGTGTCGATGGCGATCCCCTCCAAGGGCTGGTACGGCGTGCCCGAGGGGCTCATCTTCAGCTTCCCCGTTCGCGTCTCGGCCCAAGGCCAGATCGAGGTCGTCGAAGACCTGGTCCTCGACGATTACGCTCGCACCCAGATCCAGAAGAACGTCGACGCCCTCCTCGAGGAGCGAGCCGCGGTCGCCGATCTCCTCTAGTCGCAGCACTCGACGCAGCCCCCCTCGGGCCCTGTGATCCTAAGCGGGGGGCTTGCGGCGCAGCGCGGCCCCGCATAGTCCCCCGGTGCGCCCCGATACGGGGTGCGTGGATCGATGCCCGAGATAGGCCCGATCCCCGTCGATTCCCGCTCCTGTGCCTCCGGACGAGCCCCCGTGCCGATCCAAAGCGCAGGGTGGAGCACTTCGGGGCCAGGGCACGCTCGGGCCGGCGAGGTGGGTCCCCCACCGCGTCGAAGGGAAGCCGGTGAGAATCCGGCGCGGTGCCGCCACCGTGATCGGTCAGGCCCCTTCACTACGCCACTGGACAAAGGTCCGGGAAGGCGAAGGGGATAACGGCCGTCAGTCGGGAGACCGATCGATCCGCTTCGTACGAACCCCATCCTCGGTACAAGGATGCTCGTGCGGGCGAGACCGTCGTCCGCGGCCGCCCATCGCGCAAAACCGACCGAGGTCCCAACATCTCGAGGGACCCATGAAGAAGTCTACCCTACTGCTCCTCTCCATCACACTCACCGCCTGCTCTCAAGGCGGCGACATCGACAGCGCCTCCTCGAGCCCCTCCTCCCAGGTGAGCTCCTCTACGGATTCGGCGGTGCACGACACCGATAGCTCGGGCCAGTCCAGCTCCTCTGACTCCGAGCTCCCGTTCGACACCATCCCGCTCCTCGGGACCTGGGCAGACAACTGGAACGGGGAGCACCTCATCGACGCAGACCGATGGACGATGGGAGACAGCGTCTTTCATCTGACCTCTGTCGACGCGCAAGAGGGCTGGGCCGTCGCCGAGAACGACGACGCAAACGCCTTCAACCCAAGCAAGTGGTCCCGCTTCGACTGGGTCGAGGCAGAGCACAACGGCTGGTGGTTCTGCCAGACCGCCTTCGACGCAGAGTCCGAGGAGGATGCCTTGACGGTGGAGCCGGCCAACGCCGACGACCCCGCGAGCACCGGCTGCGGGGACTTCGCCTGGAGTCGACTCTACGTTCCACTCCCCATTCGAGGTGAATGGGAGGATGGCTTCGGAGGGGATCACACGGTCTACGAGTGGTCCTGGACCATGGGTGACAGCGTCTTTCACATCACGAACTACGACGCCGAGGAGCGCTGGATCGTCGCACATAATGACGCAGAGAATGACTGGAGCCCCGAGAAGTGGTCCCGCTTCGAGTGGGTCGAGGCCGACGGGAGCCTTTGGTTCTGCCAAGTCCGATTCGACGCCGACACCGAGGACGAGGCCCTCGAGGCGGAGTCAGCCGACACCACGGATCCCTCGAGCTCGGGGTGCGGAGGATTCGCCTGGAGCGAGCTTGTCGTTGCGGACTAGCCGGCTGTTTCAGTAGATCGTGCGCTGAGGGCTCGCCGCACCGGCGTGGGTCCTCAGCCCAACCACCATCGCGTTCCCCGCGTGCGGCCGGTGCGGTAGGTGATACCACGCTGCTCGAGTTCGATGAGGTGGGCGCGCACGACGTCGTAATCGACCCCGATCGCTTCTGCGATCTCTCGGGACTTCTGCTCGTTGGATTGCGCGAGCGCCGAGACGATCTGCTCGACAACCTCGGGATCCAGCTCTGTGTTCTTCATCGATGCTCCCGAGTCAGACGGCCCGCCCTGACGGCCACAAGCCACTTAGCCGATTCCCATCGAGATGTCATCACACCTCAGATTCACCGCTTTCCATCAAACAACCGAGCCCGACTCAAAGGTCTGAGACGATCTCGGGCCCGTCGTCACTCGCCTGAACCCAGAGATATCGATACCCCGCAGGCAGGGTCGCGCTCTCGGTGCTCCCCGAGCGATTGGGCCAGGTGACCGTCACCTCGGCCTCACAGGAGGCCCCAAGACCAACGTGCACACGATGTGGGTTTTGGGCCCCATAGTGGCCATAGCCTCCGCCCACCTCGAACGTCTGGACCATGTCATCGGTCGCGACCTGAACGCGCGCTCCGACCGCGTCTCGGTTGCTACCGAGGGTCCCTTCGAGGTCGATCTGAAGGAAGTTTCCACCCATGACATTTCGGAACATCCGTACTTGGGGGCGCTCGTAGCAGTCCGTGGCCCCACTACACCTTGAACGGCTATTTCCGACGATGATGTCAAGAGTGCCGTCCCCGTCAAAATCTGCCACCGCGACCCCGTGACTCCGGTTGTGTTCGAAGAAATCCGAGGTTTCTACCCTTGTGAACTCTCGTGGAGCGTGCTGATGCCAGAGCAGGGCGCGGGTGCCGGGGTAGTCGGAGCTGCCGATGAAGATGTCTTTCCAACCATCATTGTCGAAGTCGAACACCGTATTCGTCATATCCCCCTTATCCCAGCTTCCTTGCGGAAGCTCACGTGTCAGACCCGTGGCTTCATTCCCCGGACGTTCAAAGACCACGTCGGGATCGCCTGTGTTGAACAGGATCTCGGACTCATCCGAGCCCTCCCCGGCCCACCAATGCTGAATCTCACTGGTAAGAAGGTCTATATGACCATCGTTGTCGATGTCGGCGCAGGTGGTTGCTCCGCTATTGCCGCCATTTCGGAACGGCTCCCGATCTCGGTCGTCTCGCCAGTTGATGGTTCCACAGGAAATCATTGGACGCGCGGCATTGGCACAGCCCGCCGCGCTGGGATTCGCCTGACAGAAACAGAGAAAGAACTGATTGTCGGTGTAGTCTTGGTTGTCGTCGAAGGCGTAGCCCGAAGCGACGGAACGATTGGTGAACTCACCCGAGCCATCGTTGAGCCAGAGGTGGTTCGGAGCGCGGCCATAGCTCGCGGCGAGCAGCTCCGGCGCGCCATCCCCGTTGAGATCACAGGCGTTGGACGACCAAGCATTGCTGTGGGCTCGGGCGTTGTTCAGGTCATCGAGGCTGCTCCAGGGGTTCGTCCTGAGCCCTACCTGATCGGTGACCTCGACGAAGCCGCCTGTGCCGTTGCCCCGGTAGAGGTGATCCTGAGCGGGCGCCCCAGAGACGGAGTTCCGCACGATCCACAAGTCCAGCACCCCGTCACGGTCGTAGTCTACGAAGGTGACCCCGGCGGGGGCGTCGGTCGAGAGCCGGAAGGGAAGGTCCTCGGAGGCCAGCGAGAAGGTGCCGTCCCCGTTGTTGAGGAGCAGCTCGGTCACGTGGTCGGTCCGATCGCCGTTCGGGTCGCTCACGGCGGTGATGGCGTCGAGGTCTCCGTCGTTGTCGATGTCACCGAAGGCCACCACGGAGCCGGCGCGGCCCTCACCAGAGGCCCCGCTTCGGGTGGCCCGGAAGCCGCTCTGCTCGGTCACGTCGATGAAGCCGCGACCCTCGTCGTTCCGGAGCAGCCAAGACCGCCGCCCGCCCTCTTCATCAAAGCTCTCGGGCGCCCCGTGGGGACCTCGATGGATATGAAGGTCAATCCACCCATCTCCATCGAAGTCTACCGCGACCACCCGAGTCCCCTCGACCCCGATCAACCCCCAATCCTCGGTGACCTCCTCGAAGGCCGAGGTGCCGGGGGACCAGCTCGACGTCGCAGAATCGCAGATCGGATCGGGGTAGGTGTTCGAGGACCCACAGCCCCACAGAAAGAGGGCGACGGCGAGCGAGCGTGACATGAGGCCTCCAGGCGGTCAGAGACCTGTTGTAGCCTAAGCGGGCGACCGCTGTCAGCGCGCCGCAGCGATCTCGGTAGCTGCCGCCGCGACCGGCGTCTGCGTAGACCAAGCCTGGCGGTACGAGATCACGAGCGCGAGCCCGAGCCCCGACACGAGCGCGGCCGCCAGCACCGCAGGGACCTGGAAGGCACTCTCGACCATCAGCGCGCCCACCACCACCGGGACGGTGAGGTGGCGAAGCCCCTCGCTCACCACCCCCACCCGGCGACGATGAAAGAGCTGGGCCCAGGACCACGTGGCCCAGAGCACGGAGCCTCCAAGCAACGCGAGCCAGAGGTAGCTCGCGTGGTCCTCCATCAACAACAGCCAGACCACCCCGCCCGTTCCGACCAGGGCAAACTGACCGAGCACGTACCAGACCACGCCCGCAGCGAGGGGAACGTCCCACTTCTGGAAGGTCGAGGCGTCGACCTCGGGGATCTCTTTCGTGCCTTCGGGGCTCCACTCGGGGGGTGCGAAGAGCACCCAGACTCGATCCTGCCACCGCTCGGCGCGACGAGCCATCTGCCACATGCGGGACCAGTAGTGAAAGTTGGCCCAGACGGGATCGAAGCTCTCGAGCACATCGACCGTGCCGTAGACCGGCTCTTCGGTCTCTTCGACGAAGGTGCCAAACAGCCGATCCCAGATGATCAATATGCCAGCGTGGTTCTTATCGATGTAGGCTGGGTTGATACCGTGGTGGACGCGGTGATGCGAGGGCGTATTGAGGACCCACTCCAGCGGTCCCAGCTTCCCGACCGTGCGGGTGTGGATCCAGAACTGGTACAGGGTGTTGAGTGCACCTGAGATCAAGAAGACGACAGGGTGGATGCCCAGGACGGCCAGCGGAAGGTAATAGGGCAGCGACGTGAGGTTCGTGAACAAGGCCTGACGGAGCGCGACCGCGAGGTTGTACTCTTGACTCTGATGATGCACGACGTGTGCCGCCCACAGAAAGTTGACCCGGTGAGAGTGTCGATGCCACCAATAATATTGGTGATCGACCAAGAGCATCGCGATCAGCCAAGACCACGGCGACATAGGCTCGAAGGGGTAGACGACAGACCAGATCGGCTCGCTGAGATGATAGAGCCCCGTATAGAGCACCAGGCCGACGATCCCGGTGAAGACCTTGGCGACCTGGCTGCCGACCCCACACGAGATCGCCGAGATCGCATCGTTGAACCGTAAGTAGTCGGGGCGACCCTGCCAGCGAGCCACCAGGACCTCCAGCCCGATGAGCGCGAAGAACACAGGAATGGCCAACGCGATGAGGTTGATCATCAATCCCTCCAGTCGACATCATGCCCGAGGGCGCGAGCAGGTCGCCAGTATAATGACATTCTTGTCAGTTTTCCAGCGCGTCCGCTGGGCGATAAGCCTGCTGCTCTTGTCGCTCGGTCTGCTCAGCACGGCGTGCGGCCACAAGAGACTCCCCTCCAATATGGATCCCGCACAGACGCTCGACGTGCAGACCAGCGATGGCTGGACCCTCCAGCTCTTCCACCACGGCGGCGAAGGGCCGCCGGTGCTGCTCGTCCACGGCATGTCGGCGAACCACTACAACTGGGACTACCGCGCCGAGGTCTCGCCGATCCCTGCCCTGCGCGAGGCCGGCTACAGCGTGTGGGTGGGCAGCCTCCGGGGCGATAGCGGCACAGAGCCCCCCGACGAGGGCTCGCCGACCGGCATCACCTTCGATCACCACGCCAAGTATGACGCTCCCGCACTCATCGACGAGGTCCTTGAACGGACGGGTGCGACCGATCTGCTCTGGATTGGGCACAGCATGGGGGGGATGCTTCTCTACACCTCTGCTCTCGACCATGGCTCCAAGATCCGCGCGGGGATCGCGGTCGCCTCTCCGGCCACCTTCCAGGCGCACCGCAAGAACTACGGCTCTCTTCGGAGCTTCGGCTTCCTGGTCGCCGCGCGCCGAGGCCGAGTGCCCATGCGCGCCTTCGTCCGCCTCGGGCTGGTCCGAACGCGTCCGGTCATCCGTCAGCTCGGCAATCCCGACAACCTCGACCGCGAGGTGATGGCGGGCATGTCCACACAGGCCCTCGAGAACCTCCCGCGCGCGACGGTCCGACAGGCGCGTCAGTGGATGCGCGCCCGCGACTTGGTCCGCCTCGACGGCACGCCCTGGCTCGACCGTGCCACCCAGTCCGAGGTGCCGCTCCTCGTCATGGGAGCGGTCGACGATCACATCGCCGCCGAGCAGGACGTCGCGCACGCCTGCCGAATCTTCGCCAACTGCCGATACCTGCGCCTAGGGACCTCGACCGGGTTCGCCGTGGACTACGGTCACATCGATCCCGTGCTCGGGATCTCGGCCCCCGACGAGATCTATCCGATCATTCTCCGCTTTCTCGAGGAGCACCGCTGAAGGCCTGCCGGCCCGCAAACACGCCCGCAGACACCGCCTCGCCCAAGGCCACCAGATCGGGGTGGAGCACCCGATCATCTTCCCATCGCGAGACCCGCTCCCGCACCGCCCGCCAGGCGCACAGGGTGCCTCGACCGGGGATGCTCGGGGTCACCTCGATCATCTCACCCGCGCCATCGACCGCCTCACCCGCGAGGTGGAAGTCGAGGCCCTGGGCCGCGCACAAGAGCTCGATCGCCAGAACATCGGCGAGACACCGCGCCACCCGCGCCGCCGCGTCCGCCGCGATCGGCCCCATACTCACATGATCCTCTCGATGCTGGACGGTCGGGAGCGAGTCGACCGAGGCTGGATGGGAGAGCCCCTTGCACTCGCTGACCAGGGAGGCCGCCGTATACTGAGCCAGCATCAGGCCGCTGTTGATGCCTGTGCTTCGAAGGAGGAAGGACGGAAGCCCCGAGAGCTGGCCGTAGGTCATGCGGAAGGTGCGCCGCTCCGAGATCGAGGCCACCTGGGTCAGCGCGACCTTGAGGTAGTCGAGCGCCAAGGCGACGGGTGCACCATGGAAGTTACCGGCTTCAACCAGCCCCTCCTCGGGCAGCACGAGCGGGTTGTCACACGCCCCGTTGAGCTCCCGACAGACGACGGCCCAGGCATGATCCATGGCCTCGCGCGCCGCCCCGAGCACCGCGGGTGTGCAGCGGATCGAGAAGGGATCTGGGCGGCGTCCGCTCACGCACAAGCTCGACCCGCCCAGGAGCGCGCGCATGCGGCGCGCGACCGCCACCGGGCCAGGGTGCCGGCGAGCCGAGAGGGCAGCCTCGGACAAGCAGCCGAGGTCTGCCCGGACGACCTCGAACGACATCGCGGCCGCGACCTCGGCCGTGTCGAGCAAGCGCTCTGCCAGCGCCAGGGTCAGCGCCGCGCTCGCCGTGGTCAGGGTGGCGCCGTTGATGAGCGAGAGCGCCTCCTTGGGGTTGAGGTGCGCGACCGGAAGGCCCTGGAGGGCCCGATCTGCGTCGAGGAGCTGCCCATCACGCCACGCGCGACCTCCGAAGCCGCAGCAGACCCACATCAGGTGCGCGAGCTGCGGGCACCCCGCCGCCCCGACGCTCCCTTGGCGAGGCACATAGGGCACCAGACCGCCCTCCAGCTGCGCGAGGAGGGTGTCGACGATGTGGGGGCGTACCCCAGAATAGCCAGTGGCGAGCACGTTGATCCGACATGCGAGTAAGGCCCGAACCTCAGAGGGCTCCAGCGGATCGCCGACACCAGCACAGTGGCCTCGGAGAAAGGCGCGCACCTGATCCTCGGGGGCCGAGGGCGCCTCGTGATCCGACAGCCAAGCCCACTTCGAGGCGAGCACGTCGGCGACCGGCCGCGCCTGAAGCTGTTCGGCGCTCCGAGCCATGCGAGCTCGCGCCTCGGGAGCGAGCGTCACCGGAGCCCCGGCCGCGATGGTCGCGACCTCTCGTGGACCGAGACGCTGTCCGTCGAGCACGATCGGGGTCTGCATCAGAGCACCTCCGGCAGCGGCCCGAGCTCAGACTCGACCGCGTCGACGATGCGTCCCTCCGCCACCGCCTGAGCCAAGGCGGCGATCTCATCGCCAGGTAGCTCCCCAGCCTCGCTGAGCACGAGGGAGATCTCGCGAAGCGCTGTTTGGGTGCCCTGCCCGAAGGTGAGGCTGGGGTCCTCGGCCCGACGATGGGCCAGCGCGCTCGCGGCGGTGAGCAGCTCGATGGCGACGACCTGCTGGGAATGGGTCACGATGCGGCGCGCGCGCCGTGCCGCAGTGGTGGACATGGCGACCACGTCCTCCTGGTCCTCGCAGGTGGGGATACTGTCGGCGCTGGCAGGCCAGCAGAGCGCCCGGTTCGCCGCGACCAGGGAGGCGGCTGTGGTCTGCGGGACCATCAAGCCGAGGCCCGGTCGATCCCGGTGGACGAGCAGCGGAGGCAGGCGAGAGGAGAGCGATCCGGTCGTCAAGCGGTAGATCCGACGCTCGCTGAGCGCGGCGAGCTCCGAGACCGCCAGCTTGAGATGATCGGCGGCCATCCCGACAGGTTCACCATGGAACATCCCCGCAGAAAAAGCCTTGTTGTCGCCCTCCCCGTCGAGGAGGATCAAGGGGTTGTCGGTGGCGGCATTGAGCTCGACCGCAATCTGCTCGGCGGCGAAGCGCACCCCGTCACGCACGGCCCCCAAAATCTGAGGCGTACAGCGAATGCTGTAGGCGTCCTGGACCTTCTCGGCCATCGAGTCGATCAGTGTGCTACCCGACAGCAAGGCCCGGAGCGCTCCGGCGCTCGCGATCGCTCCAGGATAAGGACGCATCGCGTGGACCGAGGGGTGGAGCGCGCGGGTGACGCCACGCACCGCCTCCCAGGACATCGCCGCCGCGACCTCGGCCGCGTGGACCAACCGAGCCGCGTCGACGCAGGCGAGCCCGGCGAGTGCGGTGGTTAGCTGCGCCCCATTGGTGATGGCGAGCCCTTCCTTGGGGCCAGGCACCAGCCGCGCGATGCCCGCCCGCCGCATCGCCTCGGCCCCAGCGAGGAGCGTGCCCTGAAACCAGGCCTGACCCGAGGGCTCATCTTGGCCATCGGGTCCGCGGAAGAGCACCAGCCCCAGGTGGGAGAGCGGCGCCAGATCCCCCGAGGAGCCACAAGAACCCTGAGACGGAACGACCGGCACAACCCCCCGCCGCAACATGGCGAGCAAGGTGTGGACGAGCGCGGGCCGGCACCCCGAGACACCCTTGGCCAGCGCGTTCGCCCGAAGGACCATCATGGCCCGCACGACCTCGGGCGCGCAGGGAGGGCCCACCCCCGCGGCGTGAGAGCGGACCAGGTTCCAGGAGAGCGCCCGGATCTGATCGCCGTCGATCCGCATCCGGGCAAGGGAGCCGTAGCCCGTATTGACTCCATAAACGGCGAGAGGGTCGCCCGCTGCGTCGCGCAGAGTGCCCGCTGCCGCGTCGCGAACCCACCGCAGGCTGGCCGCCATGCGCCGCTCGGCCTCGGGGCAGAGCGTGGCCTCGACCCCGTCACGCGCGACGGCGATGAGGCCAGCAAAGCCCAAGCTCCCGCCGTCGATCACGACCGCATCGGTCATGGGCCGCCACACGATAGCGAAGGCTGCTCCTCGAAACTCCGCAGGACGGCCTCGCCCTCGAGACCCACCACCGACACCACAGCTCGAAAGGAAGCTCCACCGCCATCGCCCGCGATCACGAGATCCGGGTGACCGTCCCCGTCGAGATCGGCCCGGGCGATGACCGTGATCTCGACAGGAGCCGAAGAGCCACGTCGGAGAACCAGCCCCGACGCGAGGTTCGAGGCGTCACTGCTCGCGATGGCGACCCCGACCTGGTCTCCTCGCTCCCCCACGATCGCCTGCCAAGGCGGCCCGTTCCAGCGCAGCTTGGTGACGGCGCGCACCCGGATCCCCTGGTGGAGAGTCGGATCCTTCTGCGCACCGCCAGGCACGACCCCCTCGGGAGGACCAAGGATCTCGGCCAGCCGCCAGCCGGCACGCTCAACGACCGAGGCCGCAACCATGGGGGGCGGCGCGTAGGCCTCGGGCTCGGCCCCTGGGACAAAGAGCACTCCCGGCCCCTCAAAGGCCACGGCGCCACCGCAAGGCTCCGCGGGCTGGGCGGCCACCATGCCCTCGCGCCGCATCAACCCACCCTCGCCTTCGACCCCAGGCACCACGGCGCGACCGTCCACGTTCCACGCCGCGGACCACGCCAGCGGCGCGAGATCCTCAGCAGACATGGGAGCAAAGTGATCTTCCGGCAGCTCTGCTGGCGTCTCCGCCGTGCCCCCCAGGGTGCACCCGATCAGAATCATTGGCGATAGTGCACGCATAGCTCTCTCTCGATACGAACCCACAAGACAGATCCAGACCAGGGGGGTAGCCAGGATCACGATGTCGGGCGACGAACTCTACCGCGATCCCCTCTTGTATGATCTGGAGTACGACGACCAGGTCGAAGACGCGGTCTATTATGCCCGCATCGCCTCTCAGGCGCGAGGCCCCGTTCTGGAGCTCGGCTGTGGCACCGGGCGCATCACCCTGCCGATGGCCCGTGCCGGGGCGAGGGTCACAGCAGTCGACCAGGCCGCTGCGATGCTCGAGCGACTCTCCGACCGCCTCGTCTCAGAGACCCAGGACGTGCGCAACCGGGTGGAGATCGTGCGTGCGAACTTCCTGGACCTTGGGTTCGAGCAACGCTTCCCGCTCGTCGTGCTCCCTTTCAACACCCTGCACCACTGCCACACCCACCACGACGTGCTGGCCCTGCTGCGAGGGGTCCGCCGCGCGCTGGTCCCCGAAGGGCGGTTCGTGCTCGACTGCTACCTGCCCGATCCTAGCCTCTACGCCCGCGATCCCAACGCGCGCTACGAGGAGCGCGTCTTCGTCCACCCACACTCCGGCGCGCGGCTCCAGAGCTGGGAGGCCGGCTCCTACGATGCCCTCACGCAGATCCACGAGGTCCGCTACATCTACCGGCACCCTGAGGGCCAAGAACGCACGGTCACGCTGCGCCTGCGCATGTTCTATCCGCAGGAGCTGCGAGCGCTCCTAGACTGGGGCGGCTTCCGGATCGTCCACGAGGCCGAAGACTTCGAGGGAAGACCCCTCCAAGCCCACAGCCTGAAGTGGGTCTTGGTGCTCGAGCCACGCTGAAGCCGAGGCTCCGATCGCGAGGCGGGCGACGAGACGCCCCGGCCGCCCCCACGCAGGCCGCTCAGAACTGCCGACCGCAGACGTTGGTCTGGTTCTCTTCGAGACGGTCCTGGTGCACGTCACGGGTCACCCAGCGGTCGCGCTTGATGCGGTCGATCACGAACTCGCCCTGCACGAAGACGTGCGACTGGCTGTTCGCCCCGTAGTAGCGGAGACCGAAGTTACCCGTAAGGTTGTTCCCCACATCGATCTCGGAGCGATCCTGATCGAAGCGGACCCAGTTGTAGTGCATCTCACCCCAACCAGCGAAGCCCGCGGGGCGACCATCGGTCTCGCGCCAGGCATTGCTGGGCACGATGGGGCGATGCTCGTCGGCGCCGTTGGGGTACAGGGCCTCGAGCTCCATCTGGGTCTGCGCTTGGGTGCGCTCCACGGTCCGCATCATGTTGATGAAGGGGGTCGCGCTACGCACGGAGTCCTCGAAGCCTTCGCCACCGTAGATCGCTGGATCGAGCGGGGTATAGAAGATCGAGTTGAGCGGTGGACCACGCTCGTTCTCGTCGAAGTTGGTATAGGCCGAGGGCTGACCATAGCGGCTGGCGGTCATGAAGAGCTCTTCGGGGCCCCAGCGCGCCCGCGTATATCCGGCGCGCATCTTGGGAGGAAGGCTCCAGATTCGGGTAGGGTCGTCGGGGTTGAACTGATAGGACATCGAGTTCAGGAAGAAGAGCGTCCCGTCACCGCCCTCATACCCGTCGGGCCACACGACATCGCCGCCTTCGTAGTTGGGCTCGTTGATCGCCCGGCTCCAGTTGGTGACCCAATCGCCATCGATAGGCTCAAAGGCGACATCGCCGCCCCGATCGACGCAGCGCTCCGGCGCAAAGTCCGGCCGAATGGAGAAGGCAAAGCGGAAGTTACCGCCGGGGAGGCGATGGTGGAAGGTGACGTTGAGGTCGCCCTCGCTCGTCATGACCGCCTCGCCCCGCCAGGGCTCCAGCTCCTCGCGAACGACGATGAAGGCATCGCGATCCGCCCAAGTCTCGTGAACGACGCCGCGGGCGCCCATCTCGTCGAGGACCTGCACCCCGTTCGCCGGGCGGCAGTTATCGATACGACCGTCTTCGAAGCGGGAGTCTTCATTGGCGAGATCACGACAGTCGAAGCTCCACCACTCCTGGGTATCTTCGTAGCGGATGGATCCGTCGACGAAGACCGGGGAGGTGTTGAGCGACAAGAAGGCGGTGTAGGACCCACCAGTGAGCTCCGCGTTCTGCGGGGCGCAGCCTGATGCGGCTATAAGCGCGCCAATCAAGATACCAGCTTTCGAGAGTCGGGACATTTTTTGCGCTCCACAGAGGGCGACCAGGCGATCGGGCCCTCCCTTATAGGCGGTCGACGGGGGGGTGGTCAACCCCAGACCCGAGGGTCCGCAGTCAGGGAAGGGTGAACGGTAGCTTCAGACACCTCAAGCCGCAGAGAGGCCGAGCCGCTGCCCCTGGGAAGTGGACCCCGTCAGGCCCGTGTTCACCCCGAGAGCCTCTGGGACTCTTCGGGGCGGCCTCAGTCCGCGAGGGGGGGGCCGCGGAGCGCACCGTGATCCCGGAACCACAGCTCGCCCCCGATCGCCACGGGGGGACCGCTCACGCTCGCCGGGACGTGCACCGATCCGATCACGCCGACCTGGCCATCGACCAGGCGGGCCGCGCCCACGAAGCCGCGCCCCCATCTCCAGAGCAGATCCACCTCGCCATCGCCCGCGACGGCTCCAAGAGAGAGATCGGCGCCGCCACCAGGCAAGGCGAGCAAGGCCTCGCCGTCGAGGTCGCGAACCAACACCTCATCGCCTAGCGCCTCGGCGACCACGACCGCTCCACCGGAAGACCACAGTCGACACCGCCCTTGGCAGCGCTCCACCTCGTCGTCGTACAAGGCGATGCCCAGCGCCCCCGCGGCCTCCTCGGTCGTCAAGACGTCGAGCGCGTCGTCGAGCACCGAGATCCCGGCGTCGTCCAGCACCGCGCCGCGTTCCGCTCGGCAGGCCACCGCCAAGGGTGAGTGCACCTCGCGCCGACCGAGCACGTCATCGCCCAAACGGGCCAGGACCAGCTCGTCCTCGAAGAGCACCCAGACCCGATCCCCGCAGACCGCTGCATCGAGGATCTCTTGCTCCACGGTTCCCACCGAGACCAACTCCGAGACCACCGGACCGAGCGCGTCGACCTCGATCCAGCCTGCGCGCAGCGCGGTACCGGCCTCGACAAAGGTGAGGCCTCGGCCATCATCCGCGGTATACATCGCGCCTGCGATCGAGAGAGGGAAGGCCTCGCCCTCGGGCAGCGGCAGGGTCCAGCCGCCCTCATCGCCGTCGACCCAGGCTCCGGGGTACCAAGCCCACGCCTCTTCCCCGACCAGCAGATCCATCGAGGCTTCCTCGCCGCCCGCCCCGGCGCCGAAGGGGCCAAAGCCGAAGGTCTCGCCCGCCTCAGCGTTTCGGTAGACTCCATCGTCAAAGCGAAGGTATCGAAGAAAGTTTCGCTCCTCGTCGAGGGTCATGATCGAGCGCAGCCCGTCATGGAAGAGATCGGCGAAGGCGAGGTGAGCCCCCGGCGCGCCCGTCCGAAGGAAGGAGGGGTTGTCGCCATCGAGGGACCAGATCTGGATGTCACGCTCCTCGACAGGGACTCGAGGCTGCGCAAAGAGAAGGTTGTCGGCGCCACTCTCGTTATAGTCCCCCACCGAGCGGATGCTCGAGCCCGGCTGCGCGTCGAGAGGAATGGGAGGACCCGTGAGGATCCAGCCCCCTCGGCTGTCGCGGGTCAGCCGCATCCAGGTGCCCTCGTCGGTGAGTGCCGTGATGACCGGCGGCCCCTCTCCTCGGTCGGAGGCGATGGTGAGATCGTAGGCCACGCCGGGCATCCTTCGCTCGTAGAGCGGCTCGAACCCCCAGGCGCCATCGCCGGCCCAGATCTGGACCCTCGGCCCGGCGGGGGTGGACCACGCGACGACGAGATCACGCAGGCCATCGTCGTCGACATCGGCCAGGTCCGCGCCACGCACGGTCCAGCCAGGCTCCTCGAGGCCGAAGCCGAAGCTCGCACCTCCCTCGGTCCGACCGCGGAGCAACACGACCCGCCCACCAGACCAAGCCAAGGCGTCGACCACGCCATCGTCATCGATCGTCACGGCGCGGAGGCCCTCGACCTCGTCCTCGAAGCGAGCGACGGGGTGCGCGGGGAGCTCGTGACCCGTCCACCAGACCTCGAAGCCGGCGCCGACCAGGACCCCACCGCTGGCAGACTCGACGAAGCGAGCCTCAGGTACACCCAGGTGCGCCGGGGGCCAAGCGGACGTCCAAGGAGAAGACCCAAGGACCGCGGCCGGCTGGCCGATCCCTCCGAGCGTCACGGCGGCGGGTCCGTCGAAGTCGAGGAGCGCGTAGCCCCGGCCATCGACCTCAACCTCGACCGGGGCGCCGTCGAGGGTCGCGTTCACGGTCGCCGGACCCGAGGAGAGGCCGTCGATGTCGACCGACCGAAGGAGGAGCTGGTCAGGCACCGCCGCGGTCGGCCCATAAATCGCCACGGTAGTAGGCTCTACGGTGATCGGAGAGGCTCCCGAGACCCCCCCGACGATCGCGTCGGGTTGACAGGCGAGAGCGACGAGACAGACGATGGGCCAGGCGCGCATGGATCCTCCACGAGGAGTATACGCGAGGACCACGTCATCCGAGGAGGTCGTGCACAGAACCCGAGACTCCGATATCTTCTCGTCATGGCACCGTCCGACTCCAGCCCCAAGCGATGGAAGCAGCAGCTCCGCGAAGCGGGCTTGCGGGTCACCAAGCCTCGCTTGGCTGTGCTGGGACTACTGACCAAGGCCCAAGGCCCCCTCTCGCACTCCGAGGTGGTCGACGACCTCTCGACCGAAGGCTGGGATCGGGCCACCTTGTTCCGCAACCTCAACGATCTGGCCGCCGCAGGGCTCCTGCGCCGCTTCGACGTGGGGGACCATGTCTGGCGGTTCGAGGTCATCCACCCCACCGACAGCGAGCTGAACCACGCCCACTTCGTCTGCGTGGACTGCGGCGATGTACGATGTATCGACGGTGTCGAGCTGCGCGCCCCCGCCGGGGAGCGAGGGATCCTCCGCGGTCCGGTCGAGATCCAGGTCCGAGGCACCTGCGAGGCCTGCACCTGAGACCGACCGGGGCGGGGGGCGGGCGTCCGCGCCCCGACCGTTCAGACCGCCAGCGCGAAGGAGCGAAGCACCTCGTTCAGGCTGGTCTTGCGATCGGTGCTCTCGCTTCGGCGGCCGATGATCAAGGCACAGGGGAGCTGATACTCGCCCGCGGGGAAGCGCTTGGTACGCACGCCCGGCACCACCACCGCCCGCGGAGGGACGATCCCTCTGTGGACGACTTCGTCGGGGCCGGTGACGTCGAGGATCGGCGTCGAGGCGGTCAGGGTCGTGCCCGCCCCGATCACGGCCTCGCGGCCGACGCGCACGCCTTCGACGACGATGGAGCGGCTCCCGATGAAGGCCCCGTCTTCGATGATGACGGGCTGGGCCGCAGGAGGCTCGAGCACGCCGCCGATCCCCACGCCGCCCGAGAGGTGGACCCCGCGACCGATCTGGGCACAAGAGCCGACCGTAGCCCAGGTATCGACCATGCTCCCCGCGCCGACCCAAGCCCCGATGTTCACATAGCCAGGCATCACGACACACCCCCGCTCGAGAAAGGCTCCGTAGCGGACCGTTCCAGGAGGCACGACCCGCACGCCCTGGGCCTCCAGCCCCGTCTTGAGCGGGATCTTGTCGAAGTACTCGTAGTCGCCATAGTGCCCCGTCTTCATGGCTGCTCCACGAAAATAAAGCAATATCGCCTGCTTGATCCAAGCGTGCACCACCCAGTCCCCGTCGACGGGCTCCGCGACCCGAAGCTCCCCTCGATCCAAGGACGCGAGGACCTGCTCCACCGCCTCGTGATCGGGTTCACCACGGATCCACGCCGCTTCGATCCTGCTCTTTAACTCCGTCATGGCGCCTCCTGTGTCCCAGACGTCCTATCTGTATGAGACCTCCGCGCCACATCACGGACGCAAGCCTTGGCTGCGATGGGTTAATCGCATCAAGTCATGAACCCTGGAGCCCCCTTGCGCAACGCCTGCCTCGCCCTCATCGCCCTCGCCCCGGCATGCGCCAACCCCGACGCCGTGGCGAACGCCACCGATCCGACCCCCGTGATCTTCGAGGTGCCCCAAGGCGCCTCCGGGCAGCGCGTCGGCGCCGCCCTGGTCGAGCAAGGCCTGGTCGACAGCGAGTTCAACTGGAAGCTCTCGCTCCGACAGCTCGACGGATCGTGCATCAAGGCCGGGAAGCACGAGCTGCGGCGCAACATGAGCCTGCGCGAGATCCTGGCTCAGCTCTGCGCAGCCCCCCTCCCGGACGATGTGCCCTTCACCGTGCTCGAGGGGTGGAGGATCTCCGACATTGACCGCGCGCTGGCCGACCGGGGCTGGATCGAGCCCGGAGCCTTTCAGAAGATCGCCACCGAGAAGTCGGTCCCAGCCCCCTTCGAGACCACTAGCCCCACCTACGAAGGATACCTCTACCCCGAGACCTACCGGGTCTCCCCAGGCCCTGAGCGCTTCTCCCCGGAGCGGCTGGTCGCTCGCCAGCTTCAGACCTTTAAGGAACGCTTCCTCGATCCACACGGCGACGACCTCGGCGGCCGGACCCTACACGAGGTGGTGGTGGTCGCCTCGATGGTCGAGCGCGAGGAGCCCACGCCCAAGTACCGACCGATCGTCGCCGGGATCATATACAAACGGCTCGACCGCGGGATCGCCCTGGGGATCGACGCCACCAGCCGATACCAGCTCGAGCGCTGGGAAGATGAGCGCGCCTTTCGCGCCGTGCTGAAAGATCCCAACGACCTCTACGGCACCCGCGTGCGCACGGGGCTCCCGCCCACGGCCATCGGCAATCCGACCCAGTCCGCCCTGCTCGCCGCGCTCCGGCCCGAAGCGTCGGAGTACCTCTACTACCTGCACGACCGAACCGGCACCTTTCACGGCGGAAGGAACGCCGCCGAGCACGAGGCGAACCGGCGAAAGTACAATGTCTACTAGCGACCTGTCGGCCAGCGGGACCGATCCCGGCGCTGGACCGCGGCCCGAAAGTGGGCGGGGAGAAGATCACGGGACCGGCGACCGGACGCGAAAGCATCTCCGCGCCGGCAGACCCCCCTGCGCACCGCGTATCGTCTGACGGGACTCAGTCCTTGGCGAAGGAGCGCTCGAAGAGCCGCTCGATCGCCGCGCGACCGTTGCCCTTGAGGTACCGCGTACCCGTGCCGGTAAAGTGCACCGCGTCGATGGTTGGCTGGCCTGGGACCCAGTCTTCGCCATCCCAGCGGAACCAGCCATCTTGGTCTTGATCGAAGACCCACAGCGTCTTGTTCCACATCCGCGCCAGCTCGACCGACCACCCCGTGCCCCCGACCACGGTGCCGTCGTCTTGGATCTGACCGATGACGAAGACCTGCTGGCTGCGGCTCACCATATGCCAGAGCGCCTGGAGCACCTTTCGGATGAGGGTTCCCTCGGAGTAGGTCCGGCTCAGCCGACGGCTCACGTAAACCAGGCTGACGTCGCCCGCCGCGAGCTCCCGCGGAGACAAGGAATACCGACCCTTGCTCCGAGCCTGCTTATGACCATCGAACGTAAAGTTCACCTCTTGAACGCCCCAGCGCTCCCCGATCTCGCCGAAGGCCTGCTCCGAGCCATTGGCGCCGCCGCTATAGAGGGTGCAGTCCGCCGCGCGAAGGGTCACGGCCGACGGGCCTGCGTCGTCTGCGGCGGTGGTCGCGACCAGCATGGTCGCCGGGTCGAGGGTGAGCGGCAGGTCGCGGCCCCCTTCATCCTTTCGCAGCAGGGTGAGCCGAACCGTGCGCGCCTCGGGGGAGAGCCGCAGTCCGACCTGAAGGTGCCCCCACAAGGTGGAGTCTTTACCGATGGGCAGATCCCGACCCCCGAGCCAGATCGACAGCTCGCGCTCCCGTGCGATCCGGGCGACGCCGGGCACCACCCGGTCGAGCTCCTCGCCGGGCACATCGTCAACCACTACAAGGACCGGCCGAAAGCCAGCCATGTCCGAGAGCATGTCGAGGCTTCGCTCGAGCGCTTCGGCGGTGAAGCTCCGATCGACCCAGGTGTGGATCATCCGGTGACGCTCGGCTGAGACGAGCGCCGCGGAGCGATCTGCGGGTCGTGACCGACTGGTCGACGCGCGAAAGACCTGATCGTAGTGGGTGCGAACGTGCTCGACCGACTCCCCGAGCGAGACGTGCAAGACGTCCTTGCCTCGCACGAGCTGATCGAGGGCGATGTGCACGAGCATCGCCGACTTACCGACCCCGGCACGCGCCGTGATGAAGCCCAGCTCCCCGGCCCCCAGCGGTCCCCCGAGGTGCGACGCGAGCGCCCTCACCGGGTTCCGTTCGTTGAGCTCGTGCATAGGGGCCTCCCAGGGCTGCGCGTGGGCTCTCGGTTACTTGCGGGCCGCCGCCTTTTCTTCTTCGAACTGCTTGATGAGGTCGTCGGAGACGTTGCGCGGCACCTGGTCATAGCGCGAGAACTCCATGGTGAACTCGGCCTTGCCCTGAGTGTTGGAGCGCAGGACGGTGGAGTACCCGAACATCTCGGAGAGCGGGACCTCCGCCTCGACCTTACAGAAGCCGTCTTCTTCGGTCGAACCGAGGATCAGGCCGCGGCGCTGGTTGATCGTGCCGATGATCGAGCCTTGGAACTCGACCGGGCCCTCGATCTCGACCTTCATCAAGGGCTCGAGGATCACCGGCGCGGCCTTGCCGTACACGTCGCGCCAGGCGCCACGGGCGGCCTCTTGGAAGGCGATGTCCGAGGAGTCGACCGCGTGGTACTGGCCGTCTTCGATCTGGACGCGAACACCGACCACCGGCACCCCGATCAGGCGTCCCTTGTCGAGCTGACTGCGGAAGCCCTTATCGCAGGAGGGGATGAACTCGCGGGGAATGACCCCACCCGAGATCTTGTCGATGAACTCGTACTCGGAGCCGTCCTCGGTCTCGCCGAGCGGCTCGATAAAGCCAGCGACACGACCAAACTGACCGGAGCCACCCGTCTGCTTCTTGTGGGTGTAGTTGAACTCGGCGCGCTGGGTGATGGTCTCGCGGTACGCGACGCGCGGAGGACTGGTCTCGACGTCGACCTTGTACTCCCGACGCATGCGCTCCACGTAGACCTCGAGGTGCAGCTCGCCCATGCCCGAGATGATGGTCTCGTTGGTCTCGGGGTCCGTGTGCACGCGGAAGGTGGGGTCTTCTTTGGTGAAGCGTTGGAGGGCCTTCGACAGGTTCTGGGTCGACTTGCTGTCTTTGGCGTTGATCGTGAGGTGGATGACCGGCTCAGGGATGAACATGGAGGTCATCGACAGGCGGACCTGATCGTCGGTGAAGGTATCGCCAGAGCGGCAGTCGATGCCGAAGAGCGCGACGATGTCGCCGGGGTTGGACTCGTCGATGTCTTCCATCTCGTTGGAGTGCATGCGCACGAGCCGGCCGACCTTGACCTTCTTGCGGTCGAACATGTTGTGGATGAAGTCGCCCTTGCGGATCGAGCCCTGGTAGACGCGCAGATAGGTGAGCTGACCGTACTGGCCGTCCTCGAGCTTGAAGGCCAGTCCGACGAAGGGCTTGTCGGGATCGGGCACGAGCTTGACCTCGGCCTCCTCGTTCTCAAGGTCGAGGGCGACGTTGTCGATCTCGGTGGGGTTGGGCAGGTAGTAGACCACTCCGTCGAGGAGCTCTTGCACGCCGCGGTTCTTGTAGGCCGAACCGCAGAAGACCGGAGTGATCTGCCGCTCGATCGTCGCCTTACGAACCGCCTGGCGGATGAGCTGCGGCGTGACCTCTTCTTCGAGCATGGCTTCCATCAGCTCATCAGAGAACATGGAGGCCGCGTCGAGGAGCGTCTCGCGGTATTCTTCGGCCTGCTCCTGCAGCTCGGCGGGGATCTCGGCGTAGCGGACCTTCTCGCCGTTTTCACCCTCGAAATAGACGGCTCGCATCTCGACGAGGTCCACGACGCCGGCATGCTCGGCTTCGAGTCCGATGGGCACCTGCATCATCACTGCGTTGTGGCCCAGTTTCTCGATGAGCTGATCCTTAACGCGGAAGGGGTTGGCACCCTGGCGGTCGAGCTTGTTGACGAAGGCGACACGTGGCACGTTGTACCGGCGCATCTGCCGGTCCACCGTGAGGGACTGGGACTGGACGCCCGCGACGCCACAGAGGACCAGGACCGCCCCGTCGAGCACCCGCAGGGCGCGCTCGACCTCGATGGTGAAGTCGACGTGGCCCGGGGTGTCGATGATGTTGATGTGGTGGGGCACATCGTGAAGCTCGGAGTCGGGGCTCTTGACGCGCCAGTCGCAGAAGGTGGCGGCCGACTGGATGGTGATCCCGCGCTCGCGCTCGAGCTCCATGTGGTCCATCTTGGCGCCGACACCGTCTTTGCCACGCACGTCGTGGATGGCGTGGATCCGGGCGGTGTAGAAGAGGATCCGCTCGGTGAGCGTGGTCTTGCCCGAGTCGATGTGGGCGCTAATCCCGATGTTACGAAGCTTGGTGACGTCGGCGGACATGGGTCCTCCCTAGAGGGCCGAGTAGTTAACGAGGCGGCCGTCTAGCCCCCCCGATACGACCGGGCAAGGACTTCCCGCGACGTGACGAGCCATCGCCTGGCGCCAAGCCCGCGCTAGGGCGACGCAGAGGGAGAGCAGGGCCCCCGACCCGAAGGGCGAGCGCCTAAACCCGGACCGGCGAAGGGGACGGCGTGAGGGCCGAGGCCGCCTACCCAGACGGCTCGAAGCATGGACGGCGAACCCCGCACGAGTGAGACCTACCCGAGAGTTGAAGGATGTGGTATGCCTGTCTCAGCTCGTCAGGCCACGGATCGCCACGCGTCACGTCGGCGCGGGATCCCCTGACCACGGAGGCCCCCATGGTTCGTACGTCCCTTACCGTTTTTCCTCTTCTCTTGGTCCTGGGCGGCTGCGACCTGCTTACCGGCGGATCAGAGCCCCCCTCGGTCGTGATCGACGTCGCCCCCGAGGCGGAGCCCGAACCGGAGCCCGAACCCGAAGCTGCGCCCGCGGGCGACGAAGAGGGCGACTCCGACGAGGCGGACGCCCCCGAGGGCGAGGGCGACGATAGCGAATCCGAAGACAAGGAGAAGTCCGAGACCAAGACCAAGAGCGAGGGCGAGACCAAGGCCGAGCCCGAGGAAGCAGCGCCGCCTCCCGCCGCACCTGCGCGCCCTCGGACCGATGGCACCACCCGCACCACCACCCGAGGCTCTCGTGACGCCGACCGGGGGGGCTCTCGCACCACCACCCGCTCCGGCCGCACCACCACCCGAGGCGGCAGCCGCTAGCCGTCGGTCGGGGAGCCTCCCGTCGCCCTTCCCAACAGCCGATCGCTGGCTGTGGGAAGCCGAGGACGCGGAGCGTGTCCGCCGTGAGGAGGCCAGGTGAACATCGAGATCCGCACGCCTCCCTCCCTCTCGACGCAGCCCATCGCCGGGCTCTCTCTCCAAGCGGTCTGGACCGCACGGCTCGCAGAGGTCGGGGCCACCCCCTCCCGCCGAGCGGACGCTCGAGTGTGGCTCGACGCGCGCTACGTCAACCTCTCATCCGCTGACCTTCAGGCCGTGGCCGAGAGGGGTGCGACCCTCATCCATCGGGGTGTGCCGATCTCGGGTCACCTCCGCGGCGCCTCCTCGTCGCCTCCTCGTGCGATCGAAGAACAGAGCGCCCTGGCCCTTCCCCACCCGCGTGCTGTGCGGGTCGCGGCACAGCGTCTCCGCGACAACCACCTCCGCACGCTCGAAGACCACGGGGTCCTAGTCGTCGATCCCTCACGAACCCTGGTCGACCCCTCGGTGCAGGTCGGCCAGGGCACGATCCTGTGGCCCGATATCGTGCTGCGGGGCCACACCGTGCTCCACGAGCAGGTCGAGGTCCGCTCTGGGTGCTGGGTCGAAGACTGCGAGATCGGTCCTCGTTCCATCCTCCTCCCTCACTGCGTCTGCACCGGAGCCAGCATCGGGCCCGACTGCTCCGTCGGCCCCATGGCCCACCTGCGGCCCGGTGCGGAGCTTGTCGCCGACAACAAGGTCGGCAACTTCGTCGAGGTCAAGCAGGCGACCCTCGACCGAGGCGCCAAGGCGAGTCACCTCAGCTATCTCGGCGATGCCCACGTCGGCGAGCGCGCCAACATCGGGGCAGGAACGATCACCTGCAACTACGACGGACACCGCAAGCAGCGGACCGAGATCGGGGCTCGAGCCTTCATCGGCTCCAACACCGCCTTGGTGGCGCCCGTCCGCGTTGGCGAGGGCGCGATCGTCGGTGCCGGAACCGTGTTGACCAAAGATGCCCCGGCCGACGCGCTGGCGGTGGAGCGCGGCGACCTACGGATCTTGGAGCGCATGGGCAAGAAGCTCGACGAGCGCAACGCGCGGCGTGCCGCCGCCGCCCGCGAGGCCGCGGAAGGCGCCGAGTGAAGCCCGACGAACCCCGTCACCTCGCCAGGCTGAACCCCGAGCAGCGCACCGCCGTCACGACTCTCGACGGCCCCGTGCTCGTGCTCGCCGGCGCGGGATCGGGAAAGACCCGTGTGCTGACTCGTCGGATCGCTCACCTCCTGCATACCGGGGTCGATCCCGAACACATCTTGGCAGTGACCTTCACCAACAAGGCTGCCAACGAGATGAAGGAGCGGGTCGTCGAGCTGGTAGGAGAGATCGGAAGCAAGGTCTGGGTCAGCACCTTCCATGCCTCCTGCGGCCGGATCTTGCGCAAGGACATCGAAGCCCTCGGCTGGACCCGAAAGTTTAGTATCTACGATGACGATGATCAGATCCGCGTCATGCGCCAGCTCATCGCAGACCGCGGCTGGGATCTGAAAGATCGTCCCCCAGGGCCCTTCCTCCGACGGATCGACCAGTTCAAGAACATGCTGCTCTCGCCCGAGGCCGTGCTCGCGCAGCGGCGGACCCATCGCGGCGATCCGCTCATGGACCTCTGGGAGGACTACGAGCAGAGCCTCCGCGCCTCCGACGCCGTCGACTTCAACGATCTCATCGGCCTGGTGGTCCGCCTCTTCGAGGAACATCCTGATGTCTTGGAGACCTGGCGCGAGAAGTTCCACTACCTCCTCGTCGATGAGTATCAAGACACGAACCGGGCGCAGTACCGCGTGCTTCGCCTCCTGGCCGAGGGGCACCGCAACCTGTGCTGCGTGGGGGACGACGACCAGTCCATCTACGGGTTTCGCGGCGCGGACATCACCAACATCCTCGACTTTCAGAAGGACTACCACGACGCCCTGGTCATTCGCATGGAGCAAAACTACCGATGTTCCAAGAACATCCTCACCCTCGCCAACGCGGTCGTGGCGCGAAACACCGGACGGATCGATAAGAAGTTGTGGACCCAGGCCTCCGAAGGGCCCATGATCAACGTGTTGGTGGCGCCGAGCCCCGACGCCGAGGCAGCGCTGGTTTGCCGCGCCATTCGTCAGCTCCAGACACGCGGAACTCCCCTCGACGACATCGTGATCCTCTATCGCTCCAACAGCACCGCCCGACCCTTCGAGCGAGCGCTCGGCCGCGCCGGCATCGCCTACGAGGTGGTCGGGGGGCGGTCCTTCTGGGAGCGACGCGAGATCCGGGACCTCGTCGCCTACCTGCGCCTGGTGGTCAACCCTGCCGACGACGCCTCCTTTCTGCGGATCTGCAACGTACCCACGCGAGGCCTCGGTCCCGTCGCCCTGAGCGCCCTCCGAGACGCCGCCAACACGCGCGGTGAGCCCCTGCTAGCCACCGCACGGGCCAACGCCCAAGGCTCCGATCGTCGGGCCAAGGCCCTTTCCACCTTTGTTCAACTCATGGATCAGCTCACGATCACCGCCAAAGAGGTGTCGGCACCCGCGCTGATCCGGGAGCTCCTCGATCGCTCCGGCTACCTCGACATGCTCACCGACGAAGACACCTCGGAGTCCCGACAGCGGCTTCGCAGCCTCGAGGAGCTCGTCCAGCGGGCCGCGACGGTCGAAGCCCAAGAGGGCGCCGGAGGGATCGAGCGCTTGCAGTCCTGGCTCGATCTCGCGACCCTCGACCGGCGCGACGACGAGGACGCAGATGCCGAGGACGCCCAAGCGCGTGTCACACTGATGACAGTCCACACGAGCAAGGGGCTCGAGTTTCCGGTCGTCTTCGTGGTCCAGATGATGGAGGGGACCTTCCCCCACCAACGGAGCCTCGAGACGGAGGCGGGCATCGAGGAGGAGCGCCGTCTGGCCTACGTCGCCTTCACCCGAGCCAAAGAGCGCCTGATCATCACGAGGAGCCTCGAGCTTCCCCGCCACGGAGCCCGGCGAACCCTCGCGAAGCAAGCGCCCGCCTCCCGCTTCCTCTACGGTATGCCCGAGGCGGTCGTGGTCGGGGAGGTGCCTAGCGGCGCTCCGCCCGACCTCATCGATGGCGAGCCACTCGACCAGAGCAACGCTCGGCTCCGGCGCTTCCTCCGACATCGAAAGCCTGGCCAGGGCACTCCCCCCTCCTCGATCACCACCGCCGATCTGGAGCGGATCGACCAGCTCTCGCCTGGAGCGCGCGTCTTTCATCCCCGGCTGGGTCTGGGGCGGGTTCGCGCCCTGCGAGGGCCCACGGGGGCAACCCAGGTCCACATCACCTTCGACGACAAGCGCTCAATGTGGGTTCCGCTCGCCATGGCTGGGCTGCAGCTCGTGGTGCACGAAGACACAACTCCGACGCCCTGACGGTGGGTCGTCTGCGCAGGTGTGCGCGCGCGCACGCCTCCCTTATGCTAGCCTTCCCTCCTTCCCCGAGTGGACCCCAGCCCATGATCGTCTCCTGCCCAGCCTGCAGCGCCAGATATCGTATTGATCCCGGCAAAATCAAAGGTCGCGGAGCCAAGATCACCTGCCCTCGCTGCAGCCATAAGTTCGTGGTCTACAAAGACGGCGCGCCACCGACCACTCCTTCGGCCGGCAAGGCATCCAATCCAGACAGCGAAGCCGCCATCCTCGATCAAGACTTTCGCAAGGTCGGCATCACCTGGCGCGTCCGGCAAGGCATGGGGGTCACCTACAGCTTCCATGACCTTCGCAGCCTGCTGAGCTACCTCGACGAAGGCAAGATCGGCCACCGAGACAGCCTGAGCCACGACTCCAACACCTGGGTCCCTCTCGACTCCATCGATAATCTCGAGGCCTATTTTCGCGACACCTGGCGTCGCGCTGAGCGGGGCGATCTCAAGCCACAACGCAGCCCCAGCGCCGGCGCTCGCCCCAGTCGCCCACCACCTCCACCGCCCGTTCCCGAGCAAGACGAAGAGGCCCCCACCACCATCATGGGTCAAGGCCACGCCCTCATGGACGACATCCGAAAGGCCGTCGCCGAGGCCACGACCCCGCCTCCGTCCCCGAACCGAGATCCCTCGGCGACCTTCAAGTATCCCCCCACGCGCGAAGCATCTTTCGACGACCCAACAACCTTTTCTGGGCGCTCACCCCGCGCCGGCTACACCCCGCGCACCGATCCCCAAGCCCCCGCAAGCAACCACGACGCCCTGGGACCCCAGGGCTACGTCGTCATCGGCGCAGACTCCTCCACCCCCGCGCCTGTTCGCGCGGAGCAGGCCGCAGCAGGCCCCGACGAGAGCGACAGCACCGGCCTGCTCATCCTCGCTGCGCTCACGCTTCTCCTGCTCGGAGGTGTCACGATCTTCGGCCTCTGGTACACAGGTATTCTCATCTTCCCAAGCGTCGAAACCAGTGCTCCCGCCGCCCCCCTCGAGCCGCCGACAGACTCTGAGGACAACGACGGGGCCACACCCGCCCCCTCACCAGGCGCCGCTCAGCCCGCCGCCTCCCCCTCCCAGCTCATCCCCGGTGACGAAGGCGGCTCCTAGCCATCAGGTGGGACCCTTTCCGTCGCCTCCATCGCCCGAGAGTGTTGCAGCCTTGTCTCATCGACGGTCCCATGCTTCTTCATGCGCACGCTCGGTCCTGATTGGGCAGCCAAGGGCTCGTGCGATGCGCGGTCGTCCCCCTCGACGACCTGCTGGCCGAGGCGAGGAGCGGACGTGAAGATCAAGTGCGAGAGCTGTAGCGCCGAGCATGACCTGGACCCTCCTTCTTGGGTTCTCTCCTCGGGGCGTCCATTCCGGTTCCGCTGCTCTTCGTGCGGCCACTCCCAGATGGTCGATCCTCCGACCGCGCTCGAGCTGCCAGCAGACAGCCCGCTCCAGCCCAAGGGTACGAGCCGCCAGACCACAGCCCCCATCGCCGAGCGTCGGTCGTCCAAGAGCGGGTCCGGCAAGAAGAAGGATCGGGCGGTCTACCTCAAACAAAATGATAAGGTCTATCTGGTCAATGATTGGGCCACGCTGCAGCGATGGATCATGGAGAGGCGGGTCGGTCGCGACGATCAGGTCTCCGAGGGAGGCGTCAAGTGGTCGATGGTCGGAAGCCGCGCTGAGCTCGGCTCCTTCTTCGCCGCGGTCGAGCAGCTCGAGGCCGCTGAACTCAGCAGCTCCCAAAGGAGCGATCTCCCAGAAGCTCCTCATGCATCCGCCGGGCTGTCTCGACTCGATGATCAAACCGAAGGCGTCCCTCTCGGACTCCCTCCGCTGCCCACCGAGGACCTCGAGGCCCCGGACGAGGCCGTCGACTCGGACTACCCTGACGTGCCTCCCAGTCGGCTGGCCGACGAGCCTGATCCCGAAGGGCGAGGATCCGGCGTGCCGGTCCTCGAAGCGCTGCATCCCAAGCCAACCCTCGACGAGGCCGAGGTTAGCGACGAAGAGATCAACCGAGCGATCCTCTCCGAAGACCCCGACGACCTCCCCACCCCCGAGGAGCCTCAGACCCTCCTCGATCCCTCCCTCACCGAGGAGGACCCCCTCCTCGATCTCGAGTTCTCCGCGCCCGATCAAGAGCTGCTCCAGGAAGATCCCCAACCCCTCATCTCACCCAGCCTGCCCCCCCCCACGTTCACGACAGACCCCGAAGCCGCCGAGGGGGCCGTCTCCGAGGGCGCCCTGGCCTCGCAACCCGTCGAGACTCACCAGACGCCACGGCCCTCTCCCTTGTCGAGGCGAGCGGAGCGCAGACAGTCCAGGCCCCAGGACGAGATCGAGATCGTCGCCGATCCGACCGAGACAGACGTGACAGCCGACCAACCCTTTGACGAGGACTTCTTCACGAGCGAGTCCACCGATGAGGCGGCGCCCACCGAGACCTTCTACCCCTCACAGGGCGCGAGCGACCAACCTAACGACGACGATGGCGAAGCGCTGATCGTCACCCGCCGAGGCGCTCCTCCTGCGCTCTGGTTGGCGTCTATCGTCGTCTTGCTGATCTTGATCCTCCTGGTGGTGTGGGGATGGTCCAGCGGTCGCTTCACCCCGACCAAACCCGCCAGCACCACCGAGCTGCAAGGGCCTACGACACGCGAGATCCTCCCGCCTCCCGAAGACCTCCTCGTAGACGAGGAGGAGAACGAGCGGGCGCAGCCCGACGCCGACCCGGGTGAGACGAGGGAACCTCTCGATATCGATGGTGAAGCGCTGCGCGAAGACGAAGAGCAAGAGGGGGAAGCGGAGGAGGAGTCCGAGGGCGACGCAGCGGATCCAGACGACGCAGACGATGGCGCGGAGGGGGACCCTCCTGCCCCGGTAGCCTCTCCCCCTCCAGCCCCAAAGCCCACGCAGCCGAAGCCTGCAGCACCCAAGCCCCAGCCCAACCTGAGCGAGCAAGGATGGAAGGCCCTCGACGCAGGCGATCCCAACAAGGCGCTCGACCTCTTTCGCCGCGCGAGCCAACAGGCCTCCGGGGGCGCGAAGGCGCACTTTGGTCTTGGCTACACGCTGCTACAGCTCGGCCGGACCGACGAAGGGATCACAGCCCTGTGCACCGCCCTCGGCACCAGCCCCGGATCCCTCGAGCCCGAGATCCGAGCCGTGCTCCGCTCGAGCGACGGATCCTGTGACTGAGCTCAGGCCGTCGGCAGGGTCGGTCGCGAACCTCAGAAGCCGTCGAAGTTGGTCGCCTTGAGCTGGAGCGCACCGAAGGCCACTCCCGGCTTAGTGCCGTCGTAAGTCTCTTTAACGGTGATCTTGACGTGCCCCCATGCGCTGCCGGTATACCCGACAATCGAGGGGAGCGCGAAAGACTGCGCCTTGGCAGAGTCTTCAAGGGTGTAGGTGCGGGTCTGATCCGCACACTCCACCTCAAGCACCTTGGGCCGCGCATAGGGCTTGGGCCCCGGCGTGACCACCAGACTGCTCACCCCAAAGCCCGAAGCCTCGACGGCAAAGTGCGGGTTGGCGCCTTCAGCCACGAAGTAGGTCTTGGCGTTACCGTCGGTGGCATGCTCGAAGGGGTGCCCGTCGACCGAGGCTGGCTCATCACCTACGATAGAGGTGGGGGCGTCGATCTCCGTGAGGTGGACCCGAAACTCCGAGACGGCCACGCTGGGATAGTCGCGCCCAGGGTAGAAGCCCGTGATGGTCAGGCGCGCCTTTCCACCCGAGAGCTCAGAGCCGACCTCGACGTTGCCGACCTCGACGAACTGCATTCCACTCTTATCTTCAAAGGTGGCCTCTTTTTCGAAGACCCGCTCCAGGCCGTCATCGCCATCCGTGAAGATCTCGACGCGTGCGCTCTTGATCCGCCCATAGTCGCCCCAGGTCTTCTCGTCTTTCTCCCAGCCGACCATGAGGGCGACCTTATCGACCTTACTTCGCGGGATGTCGATCTCGATCCACTCGCCAACCTGGTCGGACTCCGGGTGGATCATCCAAGCCGTCTGCGGATCGTCGTCGATGGCCGAGGCCGCGTCATACTTATGCGCGTCGTGGCCGCGATCGTTCACGCTCGATACCCGAAAGCCGGCGAGCGCCGTGAGGGGCAGTAAGACCGCACAAGTAAGGATCAGGGGGGAGCGCATGGACGACCTCTCGATAGACGGGTGGGGGAAGGCGGCAGGGTAGCACGCTACAACCCCTCGGCGCACAACCCGACGAACTCCTTACGGAGCTTCTTCAACCACCGCCCCTCCCCACCTATTCCCGGAGCAGGGATCCCTTGACCGAAGTCCACCGTCCCCGTGAGCTGGAGGTGCCCGAAGCTGGCGCTGGATTGCGACTCGATCGCTACCTCGCCCGCTGGTTTAGCGCGTGGTCCCGCTCCGCCCTCTCCCGCGAGATCCGCCAAGGCCTCGTGACGGATCCCGAAGGTCGCCCGCTGCGCGGCTCACACACCGTCCGCGCTGGCGAGAGGATCCTCATCTGGATCCCGGGCATCGCGGCGACCACCGCGCCGCCCCCCTTCCCGCCCATCCTTCACGAAGACGACAGGCTCATCGCGGTCAACAAGCCGCCGGGCATGATGTGCCACCCCGCCGGCTCCCGCTTCGTCTATGCCCTGATCGGGCTAGCCAAGGAGCGCTGGCCGCGAGCCGACGTCGATCTCATCCACAGAATCGACGCCCACACCAGCGGGATCGTGCTCCTCTCCAGGGACGTCGAGGCCAACCGCTTCGTCAAGTCCCAGCTCCACGCAGACCACACCCTCAAGATCTACGATGCCATCGTTCGTGGCCAGCCCTCTTGGACCCACAGAGAGCTTCGACAGCCGATCGGCCCGGCCGGCGGGATCGTTCGCATCCAGATGGCGGCCCGGCAAGACGGCCTGCCCAGCCTGACCCGAGCTGAGGTCGTGGCGACCCAGTCGAGCCCCCTCGGACCGATCAGCCGTGTTCGTTGTATCATCGAGACGGGTCGAACTCACCAGATCCGAGTTCATCTCTCGGATGTCGGACACCCCCTGGTGGGTGACCGGCTCTACAGTGGCCGACCGGAGCTCTTTCTGGATGTGCGGGAGCGAGGGCTGACCGAGACGCTCATCCGCGAGGCGGGCGCCCCGAGGCACGCGCTGCACGCCTCCGAACTCAAGATCCCGCACCCCGACGGCGGCTGGCTCGAGATCCGTGCCCCGCTCGCCGCTGACATGCAGCGTTGGTGGGACCGTCCCGACGTCCTACCCCTCGACGTCGCTTCGAACGTGAAGGTCGGCTAGCTCCTGCGCCCCGACCTGACTGGGCGCGCCGCTCATCAGGTCCTGGGCCGAGGTGGTCTTGGGGAAGGCGATGACGTCGCGGATCGAGGTCGCTCCAGTGAGGATCATCACCAGCCGATCGAAGCCGAAGGCGAAGCCTCCGTGGGGCGGGGCTCCGTGGGCGAGGGCCTCGAGCAAGAAGCCAAAGCGCGCCTGCTGCTCGTCGGGGCTGATCCCGAGCGCCTCAAAGACCTTCTGCTGGACCTCTTCGCGGTGAATACGGATGGAGCCCGAGAGCAGCTCAGAGCCATTGCAGACCAGATCGTAGGCGTCCGAGAGGACCTCGTTCATCCGATCGGTGCCGAGCAGCTCCATGTGGTCAGCGCGGGGGCTCGTGAAGGGGTGGTGCGCCGCGACCCAGCGGCCCTCGTCTTCGTCGCGCTCAAACATGGGAAAGTCGAGCACCCAGCAGAAGCGGTAGAGCCCCTCGTCGATGAGGTCGCGCTCCTTGGCGACGTGAACTCGCAGGCGACCGAGTCCAGCGTTGACCCGGTCCCGGGGACCCGCCCCGAGGAGCAAGAGGTCGCCCGGGCCCGCACCCAAGGCATCGAGGAGGGTCGAGGGCTCGTCCGTGGCCTTGGCGGCAGGACCGCTCAGGCTCCCGTCGGGCTTAACCTTGCCCCAAAGCAACCCCCCGAGCCCATAGTTGCGCACGAAGTCCGTCCAGCCATCGAGGACCTTCCGGGACGCATCGGCACCTGACGACAAGACGAAGGCCTTGATGGCGCCCCCCTCGTCGAGCGCGCGCCGAAGGGGCGGAAAGCTCGACTGGCCGAGGTGCTCGGTGAGATCGCTCAGCTCCATGCCAAAGCGGAGGTCCGGGGCGTCTACCCCGAACCGATCCATGGCCTCGTGGTAGCTCATGCGCACGACCTCGCCGATCCCGTGGCCCAGCACCTCGCGCCAGAGCGCATCCACCACCTGCTCGGCGACCTCGAGCACCTGATCGCGGGAGCAGAACGAGAGCTCGACATCGATCTGGGTGAACTCCGGCTGACGATCGACCCGGAGGTCCTCATCGCGAAAGCAGCGACAGATCTGGAAGTAGCGGTCCATGCCCGCGACCATGAGGATCTGCTTGAAGATCTGAGGGCTCTGCGGCAGCGCGTACCAGTGGCCCGGGTGAACCCGAGAGGGCACGAGGTAGTCGCGCGCCCCTTCGGGGGTCGACCGGGTGAGGATCGGGGTCTCGACCTCGACGAAGCCCAGGGCATCGAGGGCCTGCCGGACCGCCATCGAGCCCCGGTGGCGCACCATGAGGTTCCGCTGTAGGTGAGGGCGGCGAAGGTCGAGGTAGCGGTGCTTGAGCCGCACTTCTTCGGAGGCTTCCGCCCCTCGCTCGTCGAGGGCGAAGGGGAGGGGCCGAGTGCCCGACAAGATCTCGACTTCGGTCGCGATCACCTCGATCTCGCCCGTGGCCATGGCCTCGTTCGCGCGGCCGGCGCGACGCTCTACCCGGCCCTTGACCTGGACCACGTACTCCAGCCGCACCGCCTTGGCGACGGTCAGCGCCTCGGGGGGACAGCGATCATCGAGAGTTACCTGCACGAGGCCCGATCGATCCCGAAGGACGAGGAAGACGACGCCACCCCGGTCCCGAGCGCTCGCCGCCCAGCCCTGAAGGACGACCTCGGCCCCCGCGTGGTCGGCTCGAAGCTCCCCACAGGTGTGTGTACGCGCTACCAACATGCGACCTCCATCGGCCGCCGCCCGTAATGCGGACCCCTCGCCCCGGCCACCGCCCTAGGACAGCCGAACGCCTACACCGGACGGGTCGCTCAGAAGGTGAGGTAGTAGACCTGGGTATGCTGGCTCGACACCGCCAGCCGATCCCCCGAACGCGACACAGCGAGCTCCACGGCCTCGAAGCCGAGCTCGTGGGAGTCGACGATCCGACCCTGCGGGCTCACTCGGACGATCTCCGAGCCTTCGACACCTTGGACCATCGCGACGACCTCGGTCGAGGACGCCGCGACGTGCGAGATGGGACCACCGAGGGAGAGCGTCCAGGTTAGGCCGTCTTCGAAGAAGCTCAGCTCGCTGCCCTGACCAAAGACGACCGCGCCGTCGGGGGTGGCCGCGACCACGCTAGGCCCCTCGGCCAGCAGGATCGCGCCCGTCGCACCGACCTCTACCAAGCCCGCGTCCGAGGAGACGTAGGCGCGATCGCCCGCGACGGCCAGACCGAGGTCCCCCTCACACGCCCAGTCCTCGGCCTGGACGTCGGCCCGATCGACCAAGACGCCCTGTTCGTACCACCGCACCCTACAGCCCTCCTCGTCGCGGGTGAGGGCGAGGAAGCCGTCGTCGGAGAGTAGCTTGGCGCGCTCTACCCCTTTGACCAGGTACTTCTCGGCCGCAAAGGGGTTTTGGACCGGGATCATGTGCACCAGCGGCACTTGGACCGCGAGCGAGGTCAGCACGAGCCCAGGATCGTCAACAGCATCTTCGATCCTGGCGTTATTCATGGCGATATCGAAGAATACATGCCCGGAGTCCGGGTCGATGCCGCAGGCATAGCCCATCATCGAGGCAACGGCATTATCCCCAGCGAAACTGATCCCACGGGCACGAGGCGTGACGGAAGAGGTGTAGACGGTGCGCTCCGAACTCTCGAAGGCTGGCGAAGGCGCCTCGTAACGCTCCGCCTCGAAGAGCAGCCCCAGGTCGATACACCCGTTGAGGGCAGCGGCGCAGAGGGGAACGAGCAATAGACGCCAATGACGCATTCAGACCTCCTTAGGTGAACCGTAGCTCAAGCTGCGACGCGATCGCCAGTCCTGTTTGATAGGGTGGCCTACCAAGGGGAGATGAACATGACGCGCGATCACCTATGCCGCTGACGGTCCTAGAGCTATTCTCTGGTATTGGTGGTTTAGCCTTTGCGCTCGGGGATCGCGCACATGTTCTGCTCGCGGTCGATCAGGACGAAGCCGCCCGCGCCACCTACGCCCGACATCACCCGAGTACCCCGCTGGGCAGGCTCAACCTCCACCATGCCAAGCCCGCCTGGTTTGAAGAGATCCAGGCCGATCTCTGGTGGATGTCACCCCCATGCCAGCCCTACACCATTCGTGGGCACCAGCGGGACCTCGAAGACCGGCGAAGTCAAGCCTTTCTTCGGGTCTGCGAGGCGATCCGCGTCATCCAACCCCCCGCCATCGCTCTCGAGAACGTCCCCTGGTTTGAAGGCTCCCAGGGGGAAGCCCTGCTGCTCGAGATCCTGAACCGCGCCGGCTACGCCGTGGAGCGCGAGATCTTCTGTCCCACCTCCCTCGGGATCCCCGCGGCGCGGCGCCGATACTACCTCGTCGCCAACCTCGACGGCTTGGTCGATCCAGAACCTGCCGCTCGCACCTCCCCGGTCAAGCTACAGGACTGGCTCTTGACCCACCCGTCAGCGACCCTCGAGGTCCCATTGGACATCCAAGAACGCTACCGCCACGCGCTGCACATCGTCGACGCCGCAGATCCCGACGCCGTGGCGGCCTGCTTCACCGGAGCCTACGCACACTCCCCTGTCTACGCCGGCTCCTACTTACGACAGCACGGTCGGCTGCGCTACTTCCATCCCGTCGAGATCGCCGCGAGCCTGGGCCACCCCACCTTCGATCCCCCCCCCGAGGTCCGGGGGCGGAAGCAGTACAAGCTCGTGGGCAACAGCCTCTCGGTTTACGCCGTGCGACGGGTCCTGTCTCGACTGCCTAGCCTCAGTCCTGTGACTTCTTCTTGATCCGAGACATCAGGCCGTCGACGCTCCGGCGCGATCGCGGGAGGTCGTCTTCGGGGGCCGGACGTCGAACCCGGCCTTGGGACCGATCCTTGAGCCGCTGACGGAGGAGATCCGCCCCGCTCATCTCTTCGCGGGGGCCGGAGGCCTCGGCTTCGTCTTCCTCGCGGAGGGAGGGCGGACGCAGGGGAGGACGACCGCGTGACTCTGGACGCTCGGGGCGGCCGGGTCGCTCGGGACGGCTGGGTCGCTCGGCGCTGCCCGACGAGCTGGTGCCTGAGGCCATCCGGGAAGCTCGGCGTTCTCGCAGCCGGCTCCGGAGGTCCTCTCGCTCCTCGCCGTCTTCCGCGTCGCTGGCTCGACCGCTGCGCTCAGGGCGGCGCAGTCGTCGGTCGGGGGGAGACTCTCGGTCACTGGGGTCGGGGCCCGCGCGGCGCGAACGAGAGGGAGGCCCATCGTCGCGCCTCGAACTCGGCCGGCGCAGCCGACGATCGGGTCGGGGCGCCTCGTCGGCGCGCTCGGATCGGCGCTCGGCCGACCGGCGCCCCGAGGGCCGCTCCCCATCCGCGCTCCGTCGAGACGCCGATCCCCGGTCCAGTCGACTCGGCCGCCTCAAACGTCGCTCACCCGTGGACTCCGGCTCATCGCGTGAGCCGCGCGCGCCACGGGTTGGGCGCGCAGCCCGCCCCGAGGGCGGCCGAAGCCTTCCCCCCGTGCCTTCGTCACCCGATCTTCGGCCACGGCGAGGAGGCCTGAGCTGGCGCCCCCCCGTGCTCTCGTCCCCGCTCTCACGATCTGGAGCAGCGCTGCGGCGCGAAGGACGACGTTCCGCGTCTCGGGTGCGCGAGGGACGCCGGAGACGACGCCCCTCACCCTCATCGGAGGCATCGCCGGAGCGCGCCAGGGAAGCGCTCACGTCGCGACGGGGTGGGCCAGCAGGACGCAGCCCGCCGCGGGGACGGCGTCGACGCGCGGCCTCGCGCTCGGCACGAGCTCGCTCTTCGCGCTCCTCCGCCTCGCGGATCCGCGCGGCTTCCGCCTCTTGCTTGCGCCGCTCCTCCGCCTCCTCGACCATGCGCCCGAACTCATCGCGACCATCGGCTAAGGTCTTGTCGAAGTCGTCGAGCGCCGCGATCGCAGCGTCGGCCCGCCGCTCGGCCTTCTTGAGCACCGCCTCGAGCGCCTCCAGATCTTCGGCCTCGCGGACCGGCCCGCAGGCCTCTTGGGCCCCATGGACCGCATCGGCCGCTTCACGCAGGGCATCTTCGATGTGATCGAGCATCTCGCCGGTCTCACGTGGGTCGAGTTCGGCTTCATCGACCTCGTCTTCGAAGCGAGAGTAGGCCTCTCGTGCCTCGCCTAGGCGGTCACGAGCCTGCGTAGCAGCGTCTTCGCGCGCCGCACGAAGCTCTGTGAAGCGGGCCTTATCGGCCACGAGCTTCTTGATTTTCGCGTCGAAGGCGTCCCGGGCACGACGGACGTCCGTGGCCGAGGCCACGACCTCGTCCACCGCCGACTGCACCGCGGCAGCGATCGTGTTGGCCGCTTCGACGCTCCCCGCAGAAGACCCCGGCTCGGCGAGCTCCCGAGCCTTTCGGAATAGGCTCTGCAAGGTGCTGAAGGCCGCCGAGATCTCGGCGAATGCGTCGGGGATCCCAGGCTCCTCGACGTGCTCCGCCATGAGGGGCTCACACTCCGAGACCCAGCTCTGGGCCTTGGACTCCGCCGCCTGAGCGGTCTCGAGGGGGGCGCTGACCGCCTGCCGGGCCTCGGACAGGGCGCGCTTGGCGGCCTCCCGCTCCTGTTCCAGCCTGGACTGTGCCTCGGAAACGAGCTGAGGGACCTGCGCGGCGGCATCGTTCGCCGCCTCGACCGCTCTTCGGGCCGCCTTCAGCATGTGTACCGCGACATCCAGGCTCTCGGCCTCGGCGACCATGGGCACCGCCGTATGAACCTTTGTCGCAGCCTTCCGAACGCTAGCGATGGCTTCCTCGGCCTCTTGGCGGAGGGAGAGGGTGTGCTCCGCCTTCGCCTCGTCGAGGATCTCGTCGAGGAAACCCAGCTGCTCACGAGCCATCTTGACGGCGGCGTCCGCTTCTTTGGCCAGATCTGCGACCTGTGACCGAAGATCGGTCAGGGCGGCGGCCTGCTCGGCCGCGGCGAGCGCCAGGGTACGCGCTTCGGCGAGCTTCGAGAGCGCATCTCGGCTCGCGCTCGTCGATCGCTGCGCCGCCTCACGGGCATCGAGGGCCGCCGAGAGGACCGCGTCCGCCGCATCCGCCTCGGCGGCTTCGGCGGAAGCCTTCTGCGCCTTCTTCTGCAACCGTCGGAGCTTATCGAGCTGAGAAGCTGCCTCGTCTCGCAGCGTGTTGCCCTCGCGGGAGCTGGCCTTGCCGAGCAACTCCTCGACCTCGGCGAGGGCCTCTTCGACCGATCGGATGGCCTTGCTGACCCGCTCGAGGTCTGCCTGCGCCGCCTCGCGAGACTCCGCCCGACGCCGCTCCTCGGCCTCGGCGCGCGCCTTGGCTTCGGCCTTGGCGGCGACCTCACCCTCCCGCTCGGCCTCGTCGGCGACGGCGCGCTGATCCAGGGCGATCTTATGCCCTTTGCGCGCGCGTTCCGCCAAGGTCCGCGCCTCTTTGACCGGGGTCCCTTCCCTGAGGTTGTCCGCCGCCTCCTTGGCTCGCTTTCGGCCGTTCCTGGCCTTGTTTAGCGCCTCCTCGAGACCCTCTTGCCAGCGGGATGCGTCGGGTCCGGCGGCGCCGTGGCGGGCCAGCACCTTGTCGAGGCGCTCCTGACACGCCTTGACGTGCTTGTAAGCATCGAGCGCTTCGGCGGCCAAGGTCGAGACCTCATCGCGCAGATCCGCGACCTCCTTCTTGGCGGCGACAGCGCTTTGCACAGCCTTTTTGAGGTCGGAAAGGCCCGCCTCTGCCGCCTTGCGCTTGTCGGAGAGGGAGCGAGCCGCCCCTTCACCCACCGGGATCATCTCTGAGGCATCCGCGGAGGTGTTGCACGAGGCGGCGCGGTCCCGAGCGTACTCCGCCTCGGTGACCGAGGCGTCGAGGTCCTTGTCCGCCTTCTTGATGCGGTCGAGCGCCCCCATCACCGCCTTGTTCTTCGACCAGCCGGCAGACAGCTCGGTGCCTTCGGTCAAGGCGGCACGAATCGCATCGCGGGAGGTAACGGCTTCGGTCGCCGCCTCAGCGGTGCGCGAGCGCGCCTCGTCGATGGCCTTGGCCTCGGCGAGGGCGACCTCCTCTGCCTCGTCGATGGCGCGGAGGGCCTCGGGGAGGTCCTCTGAGATCCGTTCCCAGAAAGACGCCGCGGACTCCGCGTAGCCCGCCGCCTCGTTCGGATCGCCTTGACGGGCGGCCTCGTCGGCGGCGGTCTTGGCTTCGCCGGCCTGGAACTCCGCGATGTCGATGACCTCGTAGGCTTCCTTGAGCTGCTTCCGAACCGCCGAAATGTCGCTGCGAGACACCGCTTCGGGCAGGCTCTTGTACCGCTTCCACGCCTTATCCACCGCCACACGGCACTGCTCGGCGTGCTTCTTCGCTGCGCTGGCGTGTTTCTCGAGGGATTCGAGGCGGCGGCGCTCCTTGAGGATCTCGCGGATCTCGTCTTCGGCGAGATCTCGACACCGCTGACAGGCTTCTTGTGCCCGCTCGCACGAGGTCACCGCATCGACGGAGACCGCCTTGAGCGGTCCCAGATCGGACTCCGCGTCCTCGGGCTCGGTGAGTCCGCCGAAGCGCTCGTGCCGAGCCTTGAGGACCGAGAGGTGCTCCTTTGCCTGGTCGAGGGAGCTCACCGCCAGCTCTCGGGCCGCGAGGGCGTCGTGGCCCTCGACCTCGTCGGTGTCTCGGAGGAGGGACTCCACCTCAGCCGCCGCCTTCTCGACGGAGGAGCTGGCGCGCTTGAGGGCCTTGTCTGCCGCATCACGGGCTGCGGCCAGCGCTTCGGCCGCCTGCGCTGCCGCCCCTGCCAGCGCCACCGCTCGCTTGCAGAGCGCCTGAACCTGCTCGGCGGCGTCGGTGGCGTCGCGGGCGGCACGACGGGCCGGGACGAGGGCGTCCCGCGCGTCGGCGCTGATCTTGGCCGCGGTGGCCCGCCCGGACTCCGCCTTGGCCGCCGCTGCCGCATCCTGAGCCTGCTTGGCCAAGGGGACCGCCCGCTTGACGAGCCTCCGAGCTTCGTCGTCGTGCCCGTTCTCGACCGCCTTCTTCGCCCGTGTGAGCGCCTTCTGGGCGCCCTCGGCCGCTTCGGTGGCCGTGCTCGCTTGGCCGGCGACCTCGCCACGCGCAGCGTCGAGCCCCGAGGCTTCGGCCTTGCGTGCGCTCTGGACGGCCTTCTCGACATCTTCGGCGGCCTTCTTCACCACATCGACCGCCGCCTTCACCGAGCCCAAGCTCGCCTCCGCGTCGCCGACGCTGCTCGCCCTGCGTACCTGTCCCACCGCATCGTTCGCCTTACTGGCGGCCCCCCGCGCCCGGGCGATCGCCTTGTGGGCCTGATCGGAGGCCGGCTCGACCCCAGGAGCCGAGAGCTCGCCCGCCGCGATCGCTCGATCGAGCTCCCCGACCAGCTCCTCGGAGGTGTTGAGCTGCCGGGAGGCCGCCTCGGCCGCGCTGTGGGCCTGCTTGGCGAGCCCAGCGATCTGTTCCTGGGTCCGCTTGACCTCGACCATGCCCTCGCGAAGCTCGTCGAGCCAGCCTCGGGCGGCCTCGATGGCGCTCTCGGCCTGCTGCTCGGAGCCGGTTACGAGCCCCAGGGTGATGATGGCGTCGCCCGCGTCTTCGTCGAGCTCTACCAGCCCCGCCGAGCGCTTGGCGGAGGCGGTCGCCTTCTCGACCTTGGACTTGGCGTCGCCGATGCGGCGGACGAGCGAGGCCAACTCGGAGGGCGCCCCGCTGGACTCCTCGGAGGCTCGCTGGCCAATCTGATGGACCCTCGAGGCGATCTCGGCGATCCGCGCCAGGATCGCTTGCGCGCGCTTGCGCACATCGTCGAGGGTGGCGTCGGGAGGAAGAGCGGGCAAAGGCGGCGGTAGGCCCAAGGGATCGTCCGAGACCGGCTCGGGTTCGGGCGTTCTGGCCTTCGTCGACTTCTCCTTGGCCACGGGCTTCGGCCCTTTCTTCGGAGACTCTTTGGGCACCTCCTCCGCTGGCTCCGGCGCCGCTTCAGGCTCCACCACTCCGAGCGGGACGAGCACATCGACGGCCAGGGCCTCGTCGAGCACGTCCTTCAGGCTGGGGCCCTCGGCCTCGCGCAGGCACCGCTTGACCATACGGATGACCTCCTCGGCGTCCCGGTACCGAGCGGTGGGATCCAGCTCGCAGCAGATACACAGCAGATCGAGGGCCGCGTCAGGCAGATCGGGGCAGCGCTGCTCGATCCGCGCTGGAGCTTCGCCGGAGAGCAAGGCAGCGATGACCTGCTCGGCGTCGCCGTCGAAGACCGGCTCACCCGCGATGAACTCCGCCGCGATGAGGGCCAAGGAGTAGAGGTCACTCAGCACATCTTCCGCCTGGAGCTCCAGGCGCTCGGGGGGCGCGTAGCGCAGGGCGTCGGCAGGGACCGCGTCGGCTCGCTCTTCGAGGAAGTCGATCAGGGGCAGGCAAGGCAGGCCATAACCAAAGACATCCGTATATCCTTCGTCGTCGACGAGCAGGCGCCAAGGCGAGAGGTCCCCATGGCCCGACAGGCCGACCTGACGCGCGCGCTCCTGCGCGTCGGCGAGGACTTCGGCCCCTTGCAGCATGAGCTCCAGACCCGCTCGCTCCCCCGCTGGGCGGCCCAGTCGCCGAAACGCAAGCAGGATCTCGCGCACGGTGAGCCCCCCGCGTCGGTCGTAGACGAAGTGCCCCGGCTCAGGCTCCGACAGCAGGGGCAAGAGACCATCGATGGAGGGCTTGCGCAGGAAATCCCGGACCTCGTCGAGGCCCGCGCTGAGTTCGGAACGCCCCGCCAAGGCCGGCTGGTACGCCACGGCCACGCACGCGCGCCCCGCGCCCGCTTCAGCGAGCAAGAGGTCGGCGCCGGGGCCTTGAATGCCTCTGCCGGTATAGTTCATGGCTCCTCGAGATCCTCGGCTGGGTGATCGTAGGGCCCAGGGGTCCGACGAGTCCACGCAGCCGTCGGTGCGCAGGGTATCACGACGCCCGACTCTTTACCGCAGCGTCGGCAAGACCGCCGCGATCGGGTGGAGCACCGAGGCGCCTAGCCATCGCGCGCGCGCTGGAGACCATCCCACGGCCTCATCCGGCGCGTCGGCGTTGTCCTTAAAGGGCATCTCTAGCGTCATGGCCAGCGCATCGAAGCGCTCAGCCACCTGGCTCGTGCACATCGAGAGGTTGGCTTGGCCCGGCGGATCAGGAGGATAACCCTGGGTCCGCTGGAAGTCCGGGTTCGCGATCTGATAGGCCGCACAGAAGCGCTCGGTGAGCGCCGCGAGCCGTTCGGTCCAGCTCGGGATCCCCTCCGCGCCCGCCACGAAGTTGTAAGGCAGCTCCTCGTCGCCGTGGACGTCGAGGCAGAGATCCACCCCCGCGCGATCCATGGCCTCGCGTACTTGAAGGACCTCAGGGCTGGTCGCCGAGGTCGGCGCGTCCCAGGCGCGGTTGAGGTTGGTACCGACAGCGTTGGTCCGGAGATGGCCCCGGACCGAGCCATCGGGGTTCATGTTGGGCACGACGTAGAAGACCGCCCGATCGAGAAGCGAGCGGGCCAGGGCGCAGGAAGGATCGACCATGCGCTCCAAGAAGCCCTCGACGAACCACTCCGCCATGCTCTCTCCGGGGTGCTGCCTGGCGATCATCCAGACGACGCGACGGTCGGGGCCCGGCTCCCCGAGCACCATGGCGTCGAGGTCGCGGCCGTCGAGAGTGAGTCCGAGCACCCGGTGCCGACAGCGTGGATGCCCGCCGATCCGGGCGAGCAGATCGTGATGACGCTCCTGCGAATAAGGGGCGAAATACGCGAAGTAGAGCACGTCACGCGCCGGGGTGACCGTGAAGCTCAGGATGCCGTCGCGGTAGGCGGTGTCCAGCCGGCTCCAGCGCTCCCGATCTTCGCTCACGCAGACCCGATAGCCGTGCCACGCCTTCGGATAGCTCACGCCAGCAGCATTGGTCAGCCGGAAGGTGCACTGTACCCCTCGCGCTCCGACGACCCTGAAGTAAAACCACTGATAGTGCGCCCCGCCCACATCAGGGCGGATCGCCAGCCGAACGTCGCTCGGATCGCTGGCGTCAAGGACTTGGATATTGCCCGCATCGAAGGCTGCTGAGATGTGCATCGGCTCTCCTCTGTCTGAGCCGGGCCTATCGCTGACGAAGGATCCTGACATCCCCCCTTGACGCCTGTGTAGAAGTGTCTATCTTCCTTCGGTGCAATGTACGGGAGGGCAACGAGATGCACTGGATGGACCAGGTGCAGGTGTGGGCGCTCAAGAAGCGTCATTGTTTCCGCGACGGCTGGGGGGACCTCTCCTTCGCCGAGGCGCTGGCCGATCACATCCGCGATCCCGGTCCCGCCGCCGTCGTCCGGCCCGACCTCGGCCCTCCTACCCGAGTGCTCCAGGCCGACCTTCGTATCGGAACCTTCCCGAGCCCCTCCCCCCACCTACCCGAAGAGAGTCGGACCGCGCGGTTCTGGTGGCTCCACCCCGCCGACCAGCCCGTTCGGGGGGCCGCGCTGGCCTTCGCCTCATGGGGCGACGAGGGCCCGACCCTGCGGGGGCGGCTGCTCGGCAGCCTCGTGCGCGAAGGCGTGTCGATCGTCATCCTCGAGAACCCCTTCTACGGGGTCCGTCGACGTCAGGGTCAGCGAGCCGGAGGGCTGCGCACCGTGCGCGACTTCATGGCCATGCAAGCTGCCGCCTTCGACGAGGGGCGCGCCCTACTCGGCTGGATGAGTCGCGAGATCCAAGCCCCCACTGCCACGGTCGGCTTTAGCATGGGGGGCCACCTGGCCGGGGCCCTAGCCTGCGTGAGCGCCGGGCCGACGCCGGTCGCGATCCTCGCGCCTCCTCGCTGCCCTTCCCAGCCCTTCACCGACGGGCCCCTCGCAGCCTGCATCGACTGGGATGCCCTCGGCGGACCGCGGCCCGAGGTGCGCGACCGCTGGCGCGCCATCATGGATCTCTTCGACCTCCTAGACTTCCCCGCTCCGCGCGAGCCCAGCCTGGCACGCGTGATCGGGTGCCGCACCGACGGCCTCGTCCCCGTGGAGCACGCCGAGCACATCTCCGCACGCTGGTCCGCGCCCCTCGAGTGGGTCCCGGTGGGCCACGTCGGCGCTGCGCTGACCCACGGGAAGGCCCTGCGCCGAGCCGTCCGGGAGGTCCTCGGGATCCCCTCGCGCAGCAGCCGTCCGCTCCTCACCACTATGGCGTCCCAGACCCTGGAGCGCCTGCGCCCCTCGGGCTGACCTCCTCCGCTACACTGCACCCTACGGGCCGCCCTTGCACCGTCGGCCGTCATGGAGTGCCCATGCTGTTCGTCTTCTGTGCCACCCTCTCCGCCTCGCTCCTTCGCCGCGGCTGCCCTTCGACCCGCCACCTCGCGCTCCTGCTCCCTCTCGCTGTGCTCGCGACCCACAGCCTGCAGATCGACGTCGCTCCAGGCGGGGGCTGCCGCTGTGACACCAGCCCATCGGATCGGTGATCCTCCTCGCGCGACGCTTGGGGGCGCACGCGCTGCGTCGCCCGATAACCCTCGACGATCGGGTGGTGCGGGTGAGCGCGCTCGCCGCCCTCCATGTGATCGGCGCCTTCGTGCTCACCGTGCTGGGACCGCTCTGGCTGCTCCTGCTCGCGCCGCTGCTCCTCGGCGTGCCCCACGTGGCCGCGGATCTGCGGCACCTGGTCCTCCGACCTCCCAGACCGTTGCCCAAGGGCCTCCTCGGCGCCGTCGCGCTCCCCTTTGCCGCGATGACCGGCCTGCGGATCGCCACCCTCGCAGGGCTCGGGAGCTTCACGACCCTGGAGCTGCTCCTTGGGGCCGGGAGCGTCGGGGTGGCTGCCTTCTGGGCGCGCGGCCGGTGGCGGATCCAGCTGGTGATCGGTGCCGGCGTCCTCGGTTTTCTGGTGCCCGCCCTGCTCGCACCACGACAGGCCGCCTTGGTCATCGGACATGCGCACAACCTGGTCGCGCTCGGTCTGTGGGTGTGGTGGATGGGGCCCCATCGCCGCGGCCCGTGGCTGGTTGTGGCGCTCACGGCCACGCTGACCCTCGCCTTGATGCTCGGGATCGCCGACCCCCTCGTGCTCGCCACGGCCGGAGAGAGCTCGGCCGGCGGTCTGGACTTCTCGGGCCTGACCCAGACCCTCGCCCCCGATCTGCCCGCACCCTTCGACCTACGGATCGTGCTGACCTTCGCGCTGCTCCAAGCGGTCCACTACAGCCTGTGGATCTGGTGTATTCCACTCAGTCCGACCTTTTCACCCATTCCCCGATCCTCCAAGGCCCGCTGGCGCCGATGGCTCCAAGACCTCGGCCCCGTGATGGCCCTCGTGGTTGTCCTAGGAGCCCTCGCGCTCCCGCTGGCCGGCCTGTTCGCACCCGCAGAGGCGCGGGGCGCCTACCTCTCCTTCGTGCTGTTCCATGGCTGGCTCGAGCTCGCCATCGCCGCCCACCTCCTCGCGCTGCCCCTTGCCTCCCGTTGAGCAATGGGCCTGGGCCTTCACCTGGACGATCGTGCTCGAAGGTCCGATCTACCTGATCGCCCTGCGCGCGCCGACCCCCTGGCGCCAAGGGCTCGTGCCGGCGATCGGCCTGGCGATCGGATTGCAGCTCGCGACCCACCCCGCCCTGTGGTATCTCGCGCCGCGGTTCGAGCCCTATCCCTTGTGGCTGCTCTCAATGGAGGCCCTGGTGACCCTCACCGAGGCCGCGATCCTGGGCTCCGTGCTCTACCGCACGACCCGAACCGCCTCGAAGACCGCTGCCCGGCCTGGATCGATCGCGACCGCCCTCTTCGCCCTCGGCCTCGCCGCGATCGCCAACACCTTCTCGGCGCTGATCGGCCTCGTGATGCTCTAGGTCCTTCGGTCCTGCCGCGTTCACACAGCCTGGATCAGCTCCAGCACCCGCTCCACCGACTCCGCAACCGGCCGCGCCCCATCCAGCACGAGATCGGCGTGCACCCTGGACGGATAGACGTAGCAAGCATGCATCGGCCGCACGGTCTGCTCGTACTGGTCCAAGACGCCCAGCGCGTCCCGGCCCCGCTCGGAGATGTCGCGCCGCAGGCGACGTAGGAGCCGAAGGTCCGACTCGCAGGCGACGAAGACTTTGCGATCGAGCTGGCGACGGAGCTCGGGGACCGCGAGCACGAGGATCCCCTCAACGAAGAGCACCTCGCGCGGCTCAATCCGGTCGACACCCTCCTCACGGCGGTGGTTGGCGAAGTCATAGCGGGGGGCCGAGATGACGCGGCCGGCCTTGAGCTCCCGCAGGTGCTCGACCAGCAGGGAGGTCTCGAGGGAGTCGGGGTGGTCGTAGTTCCAGCGCTGTGGCGGCAGATCAGGAGGAGGGCTCAGGTAGTATCGATCGTGGTGGAGGATCGACGCCCGCTCGCCCAGCCGAACCTGAAGCGCCGCGGACACCGTAGACTTTCCCGAAGCGCTCCCCCCGGCGATCCCGATCACCACCATGTGCCTGCTCCTGTGCGCTCAGCACGATAACCGACCGGACCGGCGGCGCCGCCACCGCAGCGCGATGCCTCCCCAGAGCATGGCTCGAAGCTTCGCTCTGACGATCAACGCGAGGGCGAGGCAGCCTCGGAGCGCATGTGCTCGAGCAGGCGCTCCAGATCCTCGGGATCAGCATAGTCGATCACGATGCGCCCCCCGCCCCGCTTGAGAGGTCGGATCTGCACCGAAGTCTTGAGCGCATCGCGGAGCAACTGCGTGGCATACTCCAGGGTGCGTTGACGACGAAGTCGCTCATTGGATCGATCGATCGGCGGCGCTCGGGTGAGCCGGGCCACCTGCCGCTCGACCTCGCGCACCGACCAGCCCTTGTCGATGGTCTGAGCGATCAGGCCGCGCAAGGTCGCCGGATCATCGAGCAGAGGCAAGATCGCGCGCGCATGACCCGCCGAGATCTGTCCGGACTGGACGGCGGCGAGGATCGCGTCGGGCAGCTCGAGCAGGCGTACCGCGTTGGCGATGGTCGCGCGCTTCCGACCGACCCGTTGGGCGACCTGCTCTTGGGTCAGCCCAAAGTCGTCGAGCAGCCGCCGGTAGCCGCGCGCCGCTTCGATAGGGTCGAGATCTTCGCGCAGGAGGTTCTCGACGAGCGCGACCTCGAGCTGCTCCAGCGAGGATGCGGCGTCGCGCACTAGGCACGGGACCTCATGCAGGCCCGCCAGACCCGCCGCGCGGAGCCGCCGTTCCCCGGCGAGCAGCACGTAGCGACCGTCTTCCCGGCGCACGACCAAGGGCGAGAGTACCCCATGGCTGGCGATGCTGTTCGCGAGGGCCTGAAGCGCCGCGGGCTCAAAGTGCTCGCGCGGCTGCTCGGGGTTGGGACGGATCTCGTCGAGGGGCACCTGACGGACCTGACCGGACGCCCCCCCCGTGCTGCTCCCTTCGAGGGTGCTGTCTGGGATCAACGAGGCCAGCCCTCGCCCGAGCCCGCGTTTTGCAGAGGGGGACATCAGTGAGCCTCGCGCAGGCGTTGAACGGCATGTCCGTGGCGGGCGAGCAGCTCCTCCCCGAGGGCGAGGTAGGCGCGCGCACCCGTAGACTTCGGCGCGTACTCCACGATCGAGCTTCCGTAGCTCGGCGCTTCGCCCAGGCGCACGTTCCGGGGGATGCGAGTGGTGAAGACCTCTTCGCCGAAGAGCTCGACCGCCTGATCCGCCACGTCGCGGCAGAGGTTGTTCCGCTGGTCGAACATGGTGACGACGATGCCCTCCCGCACGAGGTCCGGGTTGAGCCCCTTGCGCACCGCCGCGATGGTTCGGAGGAGCTGGGAGAGGCCCTCCATCGCATAATACTCGGCTTGAAGCGGAATGAGCACCCGATCCGCGGCGACCAGGGCGTTGAGGGTGAGAAGGCCCAAGCTGGGTGGGCAGTCGATGAGCACCCAGTCGTACGCCGCGCGCGCAGGGTCGAGGGCCCGACGGAGACGCCGCTCCCGACCCTGCTCCTCGACAAGCTCGACCTCGGCCCCCACCAGCGCGGAGGTCGCGGGCAAGACGTCCAGACCGGGGAGCGAGGTCGTTCGCACCTGGTCGTGGAGATCCACCGCGTCGAGCAGCAGGGGATAGACGCCCCCGGGCTGCTCGCGATCGAGGCCGAGACCCGAGGTCGCGTTCCCCTGAGGGTCCAGATCGACCAGCAGCACACGCTGCCCGACCGCCGCCAAGGCCGCCGCGAGGTTGATGGAGGTCGTCGTCTTGCCGACGCCTCCTTTCTGGTTGGAGATCGCAAGGATACAAGCCATGTTCTTGCTCTGGAAGGGGCTCTTCACGATGTGGAGGAGCCTGGGGAGGGAAGGGAGAGGGGGGATGGAGGGGCGCAACGCCGAGGGGAGGGTGCGCATAGTCTAGCGCTTTCGGCGCGCTTCGCAAGCCCCCGGCCTGGCACGACTCGATCCGAGGGCCCGCGACACCGCGCCCATTCCGACGATCGACGTCAAGAGGGGCCGGGTCGCCGCCAGCGCTCAACCTCGGAGGCAGATGTTCCACGTGGAACACAGCGCGGGCCTCTCCACCGCACGAGGCCCCCGTGTTCCACGTGGAACACGGACCCCACTTGCAACCTCTCTCCGCCTCATGCACACTGCTCCGCAGCCATCAGGAGGCCCCCCCAATGAGCCAAGATTCCGCCCTGGAGACAAGCAAGACCTCGCGCGTTCTATACATCGTGCTCGCGATCTTCCTCGGCGAGTTCGGCGTGCACAACTTTCTCGCCGGCTACACCCAAAAAGGTCTGATTCAGCTCCTCGTCACAGTCTTTACCTGTGGGATCGGGGCCAGCATCATGTGGATCTGGGCCCTCATCGAGGCCGCCACGGTCACGAACGACAGCGAAGGTCGCAAGTTTTCGTAGGGGTCGACAGGGCGGTCACGGAGCCGAACCTTCGATCAGGGGGTAGCCCCGTTCCCGCCAGACGACGATCCCCTCATCGAGCACGACCGCATGCTCGAAGCCCTGCGCGCGGAGTCGCCTCACCACCCGTCCCGACGCAGCGTGGGGGCAGGCGCAGTACGCGATAATCGGGGTGCCGTCTCGGGGCAGGTGCGGGAGGAGCTCAGTGAAGTCACCGTAGTAGGGCACAGGCAGCGCGCCGGGCACATGCCCCCGCTGCCAGTCCGACATCGCTCTGGCATCGAGCATCACCATGCGCTCGCCCCGCTCGAACGCCGCATGGACTTCGTCGACCGGAACGTAGAGCCCTTGGCGTACGGGCAGACTTGGGATGGCTCCCTCGGGGTGAATCACCGCACGCTCGGGAGGCGGGGGCGTGATCTGGACGGGCTCAGGTGCAGACCATCCCCCCGACGCCAGGCCGCGCACGAAGAGCGTCACATCGTTGAGAGATCGATCGGAGAGGACCTCGCGATATGCAGGCATCGGGGTCCCACTCCGACCACGCGCGATCATCTCGCGCAGTCGGGCATCGCTCACGGTGCCCAAGAACACCTCATTGGACAAGGCGGGCCCCGCTCCACCCTCGCCCTGCGCGCCATGGCAGCTCGCACAGTGCGCCTGATAGACCTTGCTGCCCCGGTCGGCCTCGCCCTCGACCGGATCGGTCGAGGGGGTGAGCGCCGGAGCATCGGCCTGATCCACGAGCCAGTCGTGCAGGCGGGTGATCTGCGGTCGGCTGAGCGGCCCCCCTTGCTCATCGAGGAAGGCTGCCATCGGAGTGCCCGGGCGGCCAAAGGCGGTGCTCTCGATGATAAAACGCCCCTGACCCAGTCCGATGAGCTCGGGTGAGCGCAGGGAGGGGGCGTTGTCGGCCGCGTAGCCTTCGCGATCTTCGCCGTGGCACAGCGCGCAGTAGCGCTGGTAATCCTCGGCGGGATCGCTCGTAGAAGCCACGACGGGCGCAGGGGAAGAGGCGTTGCGGGAACAGCCGCCCACGAGCCACGCCAAGGCCAGCGTGATCGCTACAACGCGCATGTCTCCTCCACCGAACACGAGCACCAGGGACAGGCCTCGTATCCGGTCGTCACCCGATCCGAAAGCGACCCTTTCCGGTCATGCGAGGGATCTCATCACGGTCGATCACCTTGACGGTGACCGGACCGTCCGAGGGGCTGTCGTCGACCGCCAGCCGGCCCCGCCGCCGCCTGGGCTCACCCGAGCTGGCGCCGAGGCTCGTGACGCTCGCAACGCTGACCGAGCTGACGAAGCCGCCCCCGGAGGAGCTCGACCCTGACTTGCGTGACATGGCGCACTCCTGAGGACGCCCTCAGTCTAGCGCACCTCTGAGGCGCTGTCGCTAGAAAGCTTGAGAAGCTCCACGCAATCGATGAAGGTGAGCAGCCGCTCGGCGAAAGGACCCGGCTGCTCGGCGGGCAGCCAGTGACCCGCTTGGGGGAAACGTACCACCACCGCCACGCCCAGATCCTCGGCCCAGCCAGGATGAAGGTAGGGGTCCCGCTGGCCCCACAAGACCTGGCATGGACGCTCGCCCGCCATCGCGCGCCAGGCCTCGACCCAGGTCTGCCCGCCCTGGGGGATGGGCTCAGAGAAGACCTCGGGATCGGTCGCCCGGTACAGCGCGAGCACTGCAGCGTAGGTCGCGGGGGTGATCTTGCGCCACGCCGCCTCGATGTGAGCCTCGGGGAGCAATGGGCCTCCGATCCGCAGCTCGCGCCGAAACGCCCAGCGCGGCGTCCATCGTGTGACCAGCTCACCCAGACCTGGGGTCCGCCAGATCCTCGCCCACCGATGCCACCGAAGACTTGGATAGAAGAGGGTATTACTCAAGGTCACGCTGCGGACCGCCGCCGGATGCTCCACAGCCCACGACAGCCCATACGGTCCTCCAAAGTCGTGCAGTACCAGGTGCCAGGGGCCGGTCACCCCGATCGAGGCCTGGACCTGAAGCACGACCTGCTGCGTCCAGCGGCTCATTCGGACCAGGGTCGGGGGCTCGGAGTGGGGCTCGGACGCTCCAAACCCTGGCAGATCCGGTGCAATACAGCAGCAGCCCACCAGGCGTTCCGCCACCTCGCGCCAGAGCTCTGCCGAGTCGGGGTTGCCATGGAGCATCAGCACCGCCGGCTCACCGAGGCTACCCCAGCGCAAGACGCGAACCCGTCGGCCGCCGATGTCCAGCATGTGAGTGTGCATCGAGCCTCGGGGACAACGCCTGGGAACAGACAGTGTTACTCGGTCCCATAGCCGGCGCGCCCAAGGCGCGACACCAGCCGAGGTCCACGCGGCGTCGAGGACCTCGGCTCCGTGGCGTAGATCCCCTGGAACCCTCGATGCGTGCTCTTCTTCCCGATCCCGAGCTGAGCTTCACCGCCCTCGACTTCGAGACGGCGGACTCTCCCAGCAACAGCGCGTGTGCCATCGGGCTGGTGCGGGTGGAGAAGGGCCGGATCGTGGCGCGCGACAGCTTTCTGATCCAGCCCCCCTTTCCTTACGTCCGCTTCACCCGAATCCACGGCATTACTTGGGAGAAGGTGCGCGATAAGCCGACCTTTACCGAGCGCTGGCCTCGCATTCAGCGCATGATCGAAGGGGTAGACTACCTCGCGGCCCACAACGCGGTCTTCGATCGGCGCGTGCTTCACGCGAGCTGCTTGGCTCACGGGCTGGCGCCCCCGCCCCAGGACTTTCTGTGCACGGTCAAGCTCGCGCGCCGGACGTGGAGCCTCAAGCGTGCCAACCTCAAGGCCGTCTGCGAGCTGCTCGGGATCCCCCTCGATCACCACCACGCCGGCTCCGACGCCGAGGCCTGCGCCAAGATCATCCTCGCCGCCCAGGCGATCGCTCAGGGCGAATGAGGAGCGTGGCCGGAACGTCCGTCGTCCATGGTGGGCAGAGCCTCTTCGGGCCGAGTTCGCGTGCCCCTCAGGGCGCGTATCGCCAGCGCTCACTCCGCCTCGAGCGCCCCCCGAGCTCATAGCGGGTCTCGCCGATCCGGATGAAATCCCTGGGCAGCGCGACCTCGGCCTCGGCCTGCAGCAGCAGGAGCAGCTCGCCTTGCGAACGGAGGAGCCGGCGCGCGTGCTCCGCGACCTTGGGGGGTGGGGCGAAGGCGCGCGAGACCACACCGTCGTAGGAGCTCGGGCTCAAGCTCTCGACCCGCACGCAGCGGACCCGGATGGCGCCGGGCCGCGGCGGCGCCTGAGCCAACACATGCTCGAGGAACCAGCACCGCTTACGTCGGCTGTCCACCAGCTCCAGCTCCAGCTCTGGAAAGTGATCAGCCAGTACCAGGCCTGGAAAGCCCGCGCCCGTGCCCAGGTCGACCCAGCGTCCCGCCGGCTTCAGATCCGCGAGCGCCCTCGTGCAGTCCTCGAAGTGTTCCTCGATAGAGCCTGGTCCAACCAGATTCATCGCGCCTCGAAAGCGCTCCAGCTCCCGACGATGGACCGCCCCCAAGTTCATGGGACGCCTCGCGCCGTCAGACGAGGGCGAAGGGCGAGCAAGAGGTCGATCGCCGCGGGCGTGATGCCGGGCAGCCTCGCCGCCTGTCCCACGGTGCGAGGTCGATGGGCCGCCAGCCGATCCCGCGTCTCGCGGGAGAGCTCCTCGACCTGCTCCCAGTCGATCTGCTCGGGAAGCGGGAGCGCTTCGAGGGCTCGCTGGCGCGCCACCCGTCGCTGAGCCCGCGCGATGTAGCCGGCGTAACGCACGTCGATCTCGATCTGTTCGCTCACCTCGGCGGGCAGCTCGGGCAGGCCGAGGCCCGGCGCGAGGGATGCCCAGCTCAGATCCGGTCGTCGAAGCAGCTCCTCGACGGTCGTCGGACGACGGAGCTTGCCGGTGTCCAAGGTGGCCATCAGTGTGCACACCTCGGCCGTGGGGTTCACGGTGGTCTCGGCCGCGAGCGCAAGCCCCCGCTCGATGGCCTCGGCGCGTGCCTCGAAGGCCGCCCAGGTACGGTCGTCGATGAGACCTAGCTCTCGGCCCAGCGGCATCAGGCGACGGTCCGCGTTGTCCTCGCGCAGGAGCAGACGGTGTTCGGCCCGAGACGTGAACATGCGGTAAGGCTCTCCGCCGACACCCCGGCTCGTGAGGTCGTCGACGAGCACCCCAATGTAGCCCTGATCACGGGCGATGTTCAGGGGCTCGCCCCGCGCCGCCGAAACCCCGGCCACGAACCCTTGGACCGCCGCTTCTTCGTAGCCCGACGTGCCGTTGACCTGCCCCGCCAGGTAGAGCCCCTCGACCGCGCGGTGCTGAAGATCAGGACCAAGATCGGTTGGATCGGCGAAGTCATACTCCACCGCGTAGCCGGGCTGGAGGATCTCGACCTCTTCGAGCCCAGGCAAGGAGCGGAGCAGCGCGATCTGGACCTCGACCGGCAAGGACGTCGACAGCCCGTTGGGGTAGACCCGGTGCGTGTCGAGGCCCTCGGGCTCCAAGAAGACCAGGTGACGCTCCCGATCGGGAAACCGCATGATCTTGTCTTCGATCGAGGGACAATACCTGGGACCACGACCTGAGATCGCCCCGGTGATGAGCGGCGACTGCGGCAAGGCTTCGGCGATGAGGGCATGGGCCTGGGGGTTGGTGTAGAGCAGGTGGCAGTCGATCTGAGGCAACCGAGGCGGCCGATCCGTCGCAAAACTGAAGCGACCGTTCGGGATCACCTCCGTCTGGCGCTCCAGAACCTCCCACCGGATCGTCCGCCCATCGAGCCGGGGGGTGGTGCCGGTCTTGAGCCGTCCCATCTTCAGCCCGAGATCTTGGAGCGAGCTCGAGAGCCGCTGTGCTGCCCGATCACCCACGCGACCCCCGACCGTGCGCTCCGCCCCACAGTGCATGACCCCGGAGAGGAAGGTGCCCGTGGTCAGGATCACCCGCGGCGCCGACAGGGTCGTGCCGTCTGCCAACTTCAGACCCGTGACCCGACCCCCTTGGGTGAGCAGGCCCGCCACCTCGCCCGCGATGAGGGTCAGCCCGTCGATGTCGCGAAGGCGGCGGCGCAGCGTAAGAGGGTAGCGATCGATGTCGACCTGAGCCCGCGACGCCTGCACGGCCAGCCCCTTGCGGGTGTTCAGACGGCGGAACTGAATGCAGGTCGCGTCGGCCACCCGGGCCATAAGCCCGCCCAGGGCGTCGAGCTCGCGCACGAGGTGCCCCTTGCCGAGCCCACCGACGGCCGGGTTACAAGAGAGACGGCCGATATGAGCGAGATCCAACGTGACGACCGCCACCTTGTGCCCAAGCCGGGCAGCAGCCGCCGCCGCTTCTGAGCCCGCGTGCCCAGCGCCCACGATGATGATGTCGAACGCTGCCATCTCCGCCTCCGGCCCGCCCCCTTATCACGGCGACCCCCACACAGCCCTCGGGCCGCGTCTCGCACTGCCGGGGGCGGACCCCTCGACGAGTCCGTACCTTTCGTGACACCGTGAGGGAACCGATGGCGCGATCCTAGGTCTAAGCCTCGGCCGACGGAGCTGCGATGCTGCGCCCCCTCCTTGTCCCCTTCGCCTTGTCCGCCTGCGCGACCGCCCACGGTCTTCCTGCGGGCGACTACCGCTTCAACGGCCTCGAAGCCGACGGCGAGATCCGCGTCATGCCCCTCGTGAGCGCGCACCGAGCGCCACCGCTACGCACCGATGACTTCGTCACCGAAGAGGTGAGCGCCCCCCGTCGCGCGATCCGACAACAGCGGACCGCCCAGGTCCAAGAGGTGCCGCGCGCGATCGGCGAGGCGCTGCCTGGCGCGATCCACGCCAAGCTCGATCCGTCCTGGCAAGGTCGGTTCACCGTCGCCAAGTCCTCCCGTCGCGCGTCGGAGCGCCTCCGTGCCGCGATCCGAAGGAACGATCCCGAGCGCCTGGAGGCCAGGATGATCGAGATCGCCCGATCCACCGGGGGCGGCGCGACCCTCTTTTCTTGGGTGAGCCAGCTGGACGCGGTGCCCGTCTCGACCCTCGACCTCCCCGGGACCCTGCTGGAGGGGCCCTCGGGCACCCTCTTGGTCGATCTCTTCGAAGAACCGTACCTGATCGACGCCGAGATCGGCCTGGCCCTCGTCTCGGCCGATGGCCACGTGATCCTTCGCTACAGCGATACCATCGCGGGACTGCTGAGCCCCGACCGCACCCCCGCGCGCGCCGGCTGGTCTCTCGCGGGGCGCTTCTCGCACGAGATCCAAAAGGTCTGGCCCGACGATCCCCACCTCTACCGCCTTCCTGAAGAGAACCCCGCCGAGCGTGCCCGAGCGGGGATCGCCGAGGTGTCCGAACGGTGGGCTCCCGCCCCTCCTCGTGAGATCCTCTACAGCCTCGATGGATCGCGCCGGCCCCCATCGGCTACACAAGGGTCTTCCCCGGAGGACCCATGACACTACGTATCCTGATCCCCGCGCTCCTCGCGCTCGCCGCCTGCCCCTCTCCCGCCGATCCCCCAGACGGCGCTGAGGTCCCCGCCGAGACCCAGGCCAAGGCCAAGGCCACCGGCGACCAGGACGCCGATCCCACCGCCTTCACGCCGCTCTCCGACGCCAGCGTGCACTTCATCGAGCCCCAGGACGGCGCCGAGGTGCGCTCCCCCGTCAAGGTCGTCTTCGGCCTGAAGGGAGCGACCGTCAAACCTGCGGGCGAGCTCAAGGCCGGGACGGGTCACCACCACCTGATCCTCGATGGGGAGCCCACCCCCAAAGAGAAGGTGGTACCCGCCGACGACACCCACATCCACTACGGCAAGGGCCAGACCGAGGCCGACGTCGAGCTGGAGCCGGGCGAGCACACCCTGATCATGCAGTTCGCCGACGGCCTGCATCGCAGCTACGGCCCGGATCTCAGCGCAGAGATCACCATCACGGTGATCGAGTAGGGCTCCACGGGCTCCTACGGTAGGGCACCCGATCCGCTCGAGCCTTGCGCCCCCACGGCGTAGCCGTTCCACCCCGTACCGCGCAGCCGATCAGTCCCGTTCGGTGATGTTGAACTCGACCCGACGGTTGAGCTGCTTGCCCTCGGGAGTCGTGTTCGGGGCAATGGGCTGGGACTCGCCGTACCCCACAGGGTCCATGCGTTGCGCGTCGATGCCACGCTCGATCAGTGCGTTGACGACCGACTCGGCGCGGCCCTGCGAGAGCCGCAGGTTGTACAAGGCGTCGCCGTCGCTGTCGGTGTGCCCCTCGATGCGTACGCGGAGGATGTCGGGGTGATCGTCGAAGATCTGGGCCAGCTCATCGAGAAGCGAGTAAGACTCAGGACGGATGGTGGTACGATCCACGTCGAAGAAGATCTGCTCGGTGATCACGATCTTGGTTCGCTCGACCTTGACCCGAGTGGGCGCCACATCGGGGCAGCCGTCTTCATCTTGATACTGGTTGAAGGTCTCCGGCTCGTTCGGGCACTTATCGTCGACATCCAAGATCCCGTCGCCGTCATTGTCGACGTCCGGACAGCCGTCCTCATCTTCAAAGCCGTCGAAGTCTTCGGGCTGATCCGGGCACAGGTCGAGGTGATCGGGGATGCCGTCGCCGTCGCGATCACCGATGGTGTCGGGACAGCCGTCGTCGTCCTGGTAGTTGTTGAAGTTCTCGGGCTCGTTTGGACAGTCGTCGTCGACATCGAGGATCCCGTCGCCGTCGTTGTCGGGATCGGGGCACCCATCTTCGTCTTCGAACCCATCGAAGTCTTCGGGCTCGTTCGGGCACTCATCGTCGACATCGAGGATCCCGTCGCCGTCGTTATCGTAATCGGGGCAGCCATCCTCGTCTTCGAAGCCGTCGAAGTCTTCAGGCACGTTGGGACACTCGTCATACTTGTCTGGGATGCCGTCGCCGTCGCGATCCCGAACCCGGGGATCGAAGGAAGGCGAGATGCTGCCCCCGAGAAAGAGTCGGTAGTCCGGCGTACCCAGGCCCGGCATGAGCCCGACCCCACCCCCCGCCGTCAGCGTGATGTCGCGGGCGGGATGGACGATGAGGAGGGGCGAGAGCTCGAGCGGAAAGTGGGCGGCGCGCGGACCTCCGTAGGCCCCGAAGACCTCAAAGCCGAACTCGGTCCACTCGATCGGGCGCACCCCGACCGCGCCGGCGAAGATCGCTTCGTCATTCACCACCAGGTCGCGATAGCGCTGCATGCGACGAAGCCGGTAGCCCCCGTTGATCGAGGCCCTGAAGGAATACTCTTTCTCGCGAATGGAACCGTCCGCGAGCTCGAAGACGGCCATGGGCGTAAAGGTGAGGCCCCCTTCGCCAAGAAACGAGACCGGCTCCCCGGTGGGGAAGGAGCCCATGGCGATGAAGGCCAGGCCCACGGGGTCCACCCCCGGCTCCAGCGCGGTGACCTTGATCTGACCCCGGATGTCGCTCAAGCCCGAGCTGATGAGATCCTGTCGGATGGATGGATCCGCGATATGCTCAAGTGCGAGGCCCTTCTGCCAGAGGATCACCGGCGCGCTCACGCCGAAGGACACCCGGTCCCCGACCCCGAAGGCGAGCTGAAGATCCGCATGGTTGCGACGACGAATGATGGCGTCTTCGTAGCGGCTGCCGCCGAGAACCCGGCGACCTTCCCAGGTCATGACGACGCTGTTCTCTTGGTAGACCCCCCACAGGCCGACCCCGACCTCGAGGTGGCCCAGGGTCGACGCGCTCTCGGTCACCCCGTAGCCCCGAGTATCGACCGGGGGCTTGAAGCGCTCAACATCGAGGCTGAAGCCGTCATCGCCCGCTCGAGCCAGTCCGAGCAGCATCAGCACCGCGAGGAGAAAGATCACCGCTTACGCCCCGCGAGCAAGAGGGGAAAGATCAGGATCATGGCGCCTGCCGGCCCTGCCTGGCTACCGCCGGCACACCCCGCACCTCCCTCGAGCGCGCCGCGCGACCAGCTACTATCGCAGCCTTCGTCGATAAATCCATCGCAGTTGTTGTCTTTGCGATCCCCGCAGACCTCGGGGGCGCCAGGAAAGACGGTCTCGTCAAAGTCGTCACAGTCACCCTGGGCGGGCGTCCAGCCGTCTTCGTCGCAGTCGGCAGCCTGGGCTTCCGGCGTGTCGCGCGGTCCGTCTGGATCGTCACAGATCGCGTGGGCCGCCGTCGACCAACACACGCTTGCCAAGAGGGGCACCGCGATCCGCCAGCCTCGGCGCCAGGTCATTCGTCGAGTCCGATGTAGGAGATTGCCGCATGATCCACGAGAGAGCCTTTCTTTCGCCAGACATTGTCGAACCAGGTCCCGTCATCATTGACCTGCAGATGCAGGGTACCATGCTCGGGCGCCGTCCACTCAATGCCGGTGCCCACAGGACCGATGGTCGTGACCCCCTGTTGATCGACGAAGCGATAGATCACCGTCCCGACGTAACAACCCTCGATGGTGCACTCGTACTTCTCGCCCAAGGCGCGCTCTGACGTGTCGCCCTCGGCGTTGATCCAGGGGCCGTTGTCGGACAGGCGATACTGATCCATGGCCGAGACCTTGATCCGGATGCGATCGCCCTTGCACACGCGACCCTCGAAGTGCCACGCCTGATCCACCTCGAGGTAGTCATGCTGTTGATAGCGCAGAGGCGGCCAGGGACAGTCACCCTCGGTCAGGGTCCGGCCCAGGCCAGACAGCCAGCCTGACCAGGGATCAAACGAGGTCTCGCCCGCCATGTAGCGCTTGCAGTAGTCGAGGTTCTGCCTCGCGACCCCCTTGACCGCGTCGGGCTTACCGAGGAGCGCCGTCTCGATGCGCTCGAGCGCCGTCTCGCTCACGGAGACCCCATCGTCGCGGTCGCCGCTCCACTGGCTCATGATCGCTTCACGCACCGTGTTCTGTGTCATCCGGTCGCTGTCTTTGTAGCTGGGCGGGAAGTAGCAGGAGCCCTTCCAGCCCTCGAGCTGATGCCAGCCTTGTAGGACCACCGGCGCTTGTGGCGCCTTCTTTCCGCACCCCGCCACCGACATGAGCAACGCACCACACACGACCAGCCGCATCATCTCGCCTCCATGCGACGCGCGCAGCTGCGCGCATCTACGGTGACTCGCTTGCTAGCCCGCCATCGCGCTCTCGGCACGTCCTGCGCCAGTCCGGCCCGATGACACAGGCCCGAAACCGGCGAAGGCCGCACCACAAGAGGGCCCGTCGCCCAGACCACGACAAAGACCCATCCCCAGCGCACCGGAGATGGGCTCTTGATGCCGAAGGTCAGCGTCGCGCGCGGCCCGCTGGCGCGGGATGACGCGACGATCGCTCAGGCCACCTTGAGGAAGACCATGACCCACGCGAAGATCACGAGGGACTCGATGAGGGCGAGGCCCACGTAGAAGGGGGCGTTGAGACTGCCAGCGGCGGCCGGGTTGCGCGCGATGCTCTGAAAGGCATTGGCCGCAGCGAAGCCCTGCGCCAACGTGCCGCCGAGAACCGCGAGGCCCAGGGCGAGTCCGAAGCCAAAGGTCGCCCAGCCCGACGCGTCGGCCTCGCTGGCGAAGGCCGGCGTGGCGACCAGAAGGGCGGCGGTGGCCACAGCAGCGGGGGTCCACTTGATGATCTTGGTCATGGGGAGTCTCCTCGTGCCCGCAGATCGGGCCGGATTGGGAAGGGTCAGTGATCGTCGTGCGGCACCGACAACGCGATGTAGATGACGGTGAGCAAGGTAAAGATGAACGCCTGAATGAACGAGACGATGAGCGCGAGCAGCAGGAAGGGCACCGGCACACCCCAGGGCAACAAACCCGCCATGGTGGTGAGAACGGTGTGATCGCCGAACATGTTGCCCGTCAACCGGATGGTGAGGGTCGCCGGGCGAACGAAGAGCCCGAGCAGCTCGATGAAGGGAATCAGCCACCACAGGAACCAAACAGGGCCCAGGATGTGCATGATGAAGTTCTTGGGGTCGCGGAGGAGGCCCACCGTGACGAACAAGAAGAAGACGCAGATCGACATCGCCCAGTTGTGGTGGACGATCTCGGTCGGGGGCAGAAAGCCTGGGATCATACCCGAGGCGTTGCAGAGGAAGACATAGAAGAACACGCCGGTGAGCAGCGGAACGAAGGTGCGGGTATCGGCCTTGCTCAGGTTGCCACCGCTCAGCGCGCGCCAAAAGCTGATTAAGAGCTCTGCGACAGTCAGCACCCCCAGCCCAGGCGAGGTGTACCACTTGGCCACCCCCTGGCGGGCCTTGGCCTTGTTCAGGGCCAGGCGCCCCAGGACGGCAAAGCCGATCACGATCGCCGCCACCAACCACGAGGTGATGAAGGCGTGGCCGTGCGCGTGGAAGTCCGCGATGCCCAGAAGGTGCCACCAGGTAAAGCCAGCTGCGAAGATCATTCAGGACCCCTGCGCGGAGGCGGTTTCAGAGTCGGGCGGCGAAGCGACCGCGATCTTGACGCCACGGACGAAGACCGCGAGCACGAAGCTGCCCAGGCTGAACAGTACGGCCCAGGCGCCGAAAGTCATGGCGAGCAGCGTGAAGACGGCTAGAAGGAGAGGGGTCTTGAGGACCATGACGATGCCCGCGACCGCACCCGCGCTGTCGGTGCCTGCAAACCAGCCCGAGAGCCGAGGCGTGAGGCGCGCGGCGAGCCAGAGGTTCGAGAGCACGACCAGGCCACCGACGACGACCCCGACCGCGCCCCAGAGCCCATCGACCCAGCCGCCGAGCCCGATCATGGGCAACAGCAAGAGCGCGGTGTCTCGGAGAATGGCGTAGATCTGAGTCAAGGTGCCTCGGTTGGTGGTTCGTCGTCGATGTCTTGTGCTTGGGAGAAGCCCCACCAGGCGACCACGATGCCACCGATGAAACCCAAGCCGACAAGGACGAGGATGAAGAGCGGTGAGGTGCCCATCCAGCCGTCGAGCCAAAACCCCAACCCAGCGCCGGCCATGGTGACCAGGGTCATCTGGGTGATGAGGGCGGCAGCTCGAAGCGCCGGTGTGAGGGAGCTCGGCAGGTTCACCGAGCCAACCCCTTCTCCAAGGTCTCAAAGAGGCCGGCTGGATAGCATACGCCCCGGGGGGGGGCAACGCGCCCTTGGTGGAGCGGATCGTTGCAGGGCCGGCGGCAGCGGATCATGCGTTCGCAGCCACCAGGGCCGCCTCGATCCCCCCCACCAGCGTGGCGACGTGGACCTCGGTCATGGCGGCAGACAGGAAGACGGCCTCGAACTGGCTCGGCGGCAGGTACACACCGCACGAGAGCGCACCGCGGAAGAAGCGGCCGAAGGCCCGCGTGTCGCACTCCTTGACCTCCGCGAAGTCCCAAGGGGCCTGCTTGCGAGCGAAGAGCGTGAACATGGAGCCGACCCGGTGCATGCTCCAGCCATGATAGGCCACCGCGTCGCGCACGCCGTCCTCGACCGCGGCGGCGACGTGCTCGAGGTGGGCGTACCGGGCCTCGGTCAGGGCCGAGAGGGTGGCGCGCGCCGCCGCGACCGCCACCGGATTACCCGAGAGGGTGCCTGCCTGGTAGACCGGACCCGTCGGTGCGAGCTCGCGCATGAGATCCGCACGACCACCGAAGGCGGCCATGGGAAGCCCACCGCCCACCACCTTGCCGAGGCAGGTCAGATCGGGCGTGACCCCAAAGCGCTCCTGGGCACCCCCGCGCGCAACTCGCAGGCCCGTCATCACCTCGTCGAAGATGAGCACCGTCCCGTGTCGCTGCGTCACGGCTCGCAGCCCCTCCAGGTATCCCTCGCGCGGAGGAATGCAGCCCATATTGCCCGCGACAGGCTCGAGAATGACCGCGGCGATCGCCCCGCCTCGCTCGGCGAAGAGCTCCTCGACCGCCGCCAAGTCATTGTACGGCAGCACGACCGTGTTCTGCGCCGTGCCCTCGGGAACGCCAGGGCTACCCGGGATCCCAAACGTCGCCACGCCCGAGCCCGCCCCGACTAGGCATGCGTCGTGTGCTCCATGGTAGCAACCGTCGAACTTGACGATCAGGTCGCGCCCCGTCGCGCCGCGGGCGAGCCGGATCGCGTGCATGGTGGCCTCGGTACCGCTGCTGCACAGCCGCACCATCTCGATCGAGGGGACCCGATCGACGAGCTCCTCTGCGAGCTCGACCTCAGCGCCGGTTGGGGCGCCGTAGGTGGTGCCCGCAGAGGCGGCCTTGGTAATCGCCCCGACCACTTCGACAGGCGCGTGGCCCAGCATCAGGGCCCCCCACGAGCAGATGCAGTCTAGGTAGTGGTGCCCGTCTTCGTCGATGAGCTCGACACCCTCGCCACGCGCGATGAAGGGCGGCTCGCCCCCGACCGCGCTGAAGGCGCGAACCGGCGAGTTCACGCCCCCGGGGATCACCTTCTCGCCCCGCGAGAGCCAACGAGAGGATCTGGACATGAGCAGCCTCCTTCATGAGTGGGGGGCGCGTAACAGCCCTCTACCAGGCTCGCCCGTTCGCCTCAGCGCACGTGGGGAGGGCGCTTCGGCGCGCTGGGCCCTGAGAACCCCTGTGGGCTAACGCCCACGCACGTCTCGACGCACCTTGAGGCTGTCGAGCCGACGATCGCGAACGCCCCCCGGGAGATCGAGCTGGTCGAGCTCCGCGATGGCCTCGTCGAGGTTGCCGAGCCGCTCCAGACTGGTCGCGATGCCCAAGCGCGCCGCGGCCCGCTGGTCGGGGGTCCGCGCCGCCTCGAACGCCTCAGAGAATCGTCCGTGAGCGCGGTGAGCGTCGTTGTGCACCAGGGCAATCCGGGCCTGTGCAAGCCGGGCGACCGAGAGGTGACTCGGGTAAGACTCGGCGAGAAGGGCCCAAATCTCGGCCGAGGTGGACTCCTTGTCGGCGTCGAGAGCCGCGCGGCCGGCGAGCACCAGACGCTCCGGGGCCCGACGATGGGAAGGGTGGGCCGCGTGGGCGGCGAGGAAGCTGCGCAGGGCGATCGCGGGCTCGCGGTTCGCGGCCCAAAGATGGCCGATCTGCTCATGGAGCTCGGCCTGAACCACAGGATCGGACTCGAGCCGCAGGGCGCGCTCAAGTCGCACCCGCGCCTCGGCCGGACGTGCGAGCTCCGTCGCATAGAGGACGGCGCTCCGACGTAGCGCGCGACGCCGGAGCTCGAAGGTCCAGCCAGTCCTCGCGACGTCGTCGTAGTGTTGCACGGCGTCGTCGAGTTCACCCGCGCCGACCGCGGCGTCCGCCCGCCACAACGTGACGGGCGACCCAGGCAAGATCCACAGGGAGACCCCCAATAAAGACAGCCCTCCGAGCAAGGCGAGCACCTGTCCTGGCAGGGGGATGGCCGTTGAGGTTGTCACGAGCAGGACTCCTTGGGCAGCGTCAGCGACCGCCACGCTCTCCGCAGCCTAAACGCTCCGAGGGGCGTTCGCCATACACCCTTCTTGGATGAGGTCGCCCCGCGAAGGTTCCCCGCCGACGCTCCGACGGGTGGCTACGACTCTTCGGGGGCGTCGGGGGACTGCAGCTCGGAGGTCTCGACCTCGTCGTCGCCCCCCCCGTCGTCCTCGTCGGGCTCCGGCTCGGCCAGCCGGGCGACGTCGACGATGCGCTCCTCGTCGGCCAGGCGCATGAGCCGAACCCCGCGGGCGAGGCGACTGTAGATCGACACCGAACCCGCCTTGAACCGGATGACCCGCCCAGTGTCGGTGACGACCATCACCTGGTCGTCGGGCTGGACGAGCACCGCACCCACGATCATGCCGGACTTCGGATCGACCCGGCTCGCCCGGATCCCCTTGCCATAGCGGTGCTGAGCACGGAACTCATCGGGCTGGGTCCGCTTGCCATAGCCCCCCTCCGAGACGAAGAGCAGGCGCTCTAGGCCGTCTTCGACCCCGGCCTCCGACTCGTCGTCGGACTCATCGACCTCGTCCAACGCGATCTCGTCGTCGAGATCGTCGACGCCCTCAGGGATCTCGTGGACAGGTAGCTCGGATCCGTGCAGCAGGATCATGTCGACGACCTCGTCGCCAGGAGCGAGCTTGATGGCGCGGTTACCTCGGGCGGGTCGACCCATGGTACGAAGCTCGGACAGCGGGAAGCGGATGGCCATGCCCCGCCGCGTCAGGACCAAGACATGGGCCTGCTCAGGATCTTCGACGAGTCGAACCTGGGCGAGCTGATCGTCGTCTGAGATCCCCGTAGCGATGAGCCCGTGGCCGCGGAGGTTGCGATACTCCCAGAGGCTCGTCCGCTTGATGCGGCCTTGGCGCGTCATGAAGACCAGATCGGGCAGGCCCTCGGGAGGGGTGTCGCCCTCGAGATCTGCCACCTCTTCGAAGCCGGCGAAGCTCACCACCGAAGCCACGCGCTCAGTCTTGGGATCGATAGGAACCAAGTTGACGATAGGCTTACCCTTGCCCGTACCGCTCGCCTTCGGCAGGTCGTAGACATGCAGCGGCAAGACCCGCCCCGAGCTGGTGAAGACGAGCAGGAGATCGTGGGTGTTGGCGATGAAGAGGCTCGTGACGAAGTCGGCGTCGCGGGTAGCCATGGCGCGCTTGCCGGAACCACCACGGCGCTGCATGCGCCACTCATCGGGGGGCGTACGCTTGATGTAGCCGAGGTGACTGACGGTCACGACCTGATCCTCGGCGGGGACGAGATCGCGCTTGTCGAGATCAGCGGTGTCCTCGATGAGTGCCGTGCGCCGATCGTCGCCGAACTGGTCGCGCACCTCGATGAGCTCGTTGCGCACCACCCCCATCAGCTCGGTCTCGGATCCGAGGATCTCCTGGAAGCGAGCGATGCGCACCATGAGGTCCCCGTGCTCGTCGAGGAGCTTCTGCCGCTCCATGCCGGTCAGCCGCTGCAGCCGCATCTCGAGGATGGCGTCAGCCTGGATCACCGTGAAGTCGAAGCGCTGGATCAGCCCTTCACGCGCTTCGGACACGGTGGGGCTCGCGCGGATGATCCGGATCACCTCGTCGATGAAGTCGAGGGCCTTGAGGTAGCCTTCGACGATGTGGGCCCGCTCCTGCGCCTTTCGAAGATCGTAGCGGGTGCGGCGCTGGATCACGTCGCGGCGGTGCGAGATGTAGTGCTGCAGCATCTCCTTGAGGCTCAGGATGCGCGGCCGCTGGTTCACGATGGCCAGCATGATCACGCCGTAGGTCTGCTGCAGGTAGGTGTGCTTGAAGAGGTGGTTGAGAACGACCTCGGGGAAGGTGTCGCGCTTGAGCTCGACCACCACCCGCATGCCTTGCCGATCGGACTCGTCGCGCAAGGCGCTGATCCCTTCGATACGCTTGGCTTTGACCAAGTCGGCGATCTGCTCGACCAGCCGCGCCTTATTGACCTGGTAGGGCAGCTCATCGATGATGATCGCGGTGCGGCCGCCCGAGATCTCTTCGAAGGAGGTCCGGCCCCGCACCACCACCCGACCTCGGCCGGTGCTGTAGGCCTCGCGCACGCCCTTGGTGCCATAGATCGCGCCGCCGGTCGGAAAGTCAGGCCCGGGCACAATCTGGATGAGGTCCTCGAAGCCGAGCTTAGGGTCTTCGATCAGAGCGACGCAGGCGTCGATGATCTCGCGCAGGTTGTGCGGAGGGATGCGGGTCGCCATACCCACCGCGATGCCGTCGGCCCCGTTCACCAGAAGGTTTGGGAAGCGGGCCGGCAAGACGTGAGGCTCTTGGGTGCCCCCGTCGAAGTTCGGCCCGAAGGCCACCGTCTCTTTCTCGATGTCGACCAGCAGCTCTTCGGCCAGCTTGGTCATGCGACACTCCGTGTAGCGATAGGCGGCCGCGGGGTCGCCATCGACGCTGCCGAAGTTCCCCTGGCCATCCACGAGCATGTACCGAAGCGCCCAGGGCTGGGCCATGCGCACCAGCGCATCGTAGACCGCCGAGTCGCCGTGAGGGTGGTAGAGCTTGAGGACCTCGCCGACCACACCTGCGCACTTCATGTACTTCTTGGAGGCGGTCAGACCCATCTGCCGCATGGCGTACAAGATGCGCCGGTGGACCGGCTTGAGGCCGTCGCGTACATCGGGGAGGGCACGACCGATGATGACCGACATGGAGTAGTCCATGTAGGAGTTGCGCATCTCGTCTTGGATGCGGATCGGCACGACGTTCTTGGCGATGGGATCCATGGGGCTTCTCGGGGGGTGGGAGAAGGGGGAAGAGCGGGGCAGAGAGGAGGGAGGAGCCCGATCGCGGGCCCGCCTTCTCCTTACTCCGTTCGGGCCCTGTGGTCGACTCCGCTCAGGCGGATCCATGCCCTGCCACGCGACGCGGAGCCTGAGGGCTCTACGAAGACCTCCAACCCGCCTTCTTCAAGCATCTTTGAGACGGAACCGCAGCGCACGACCCCCGCGTGATGCATCGTGCGGGAAGAGATACCGATGCCTGTCCGTTGGAGGAACGATGATGTGGATCCTGCTCGCTCCCTGGCTCGCCTTCGCCTCGCCCGCAGACGATGCGCTCAACGCAGGCATCGCCGCCCAGCGCGCCGACGACGTTCCCAAAGCCATCGAGCACTACCGCCGCTGTCTAAAAGAGGAGCCCGACCACGTGCGTTGTCACTGGGAGCTCGGGTGGTCGTACTGGAGCCGCAACGACTGGGCTGCGGTGGTCGAGCACTGGGACCGGGTCAAGGAGCTCTCCCCCGAGCACCCGGAACTCGACCGCTGGCTGCCCACCGCCCAGTCGAACCTCCGGGCCGTGGCTGACCTCGAGGCAGCACGCTCCACGGCCAAGGATCGCGTGCGCCCCCCTCTCCCCGAGGGTCGCACCGTGCGCCTCCGACTCGTTGGCGACATCATGATCGGCACGACCTCTCCTCACCCGACCGCACACCTGCCGCCTGACGACGGCGCGACCTACTTCGACGCCGTGAAAGATCTGCTCACCGACGCGGATCTCACCTTCGGAAACCTCGAAGGGCCCCTGTGCGACACCACCGTGGTCGCCGACAAGTGCAAGAGCGGCAACCCCTGCTACGCCTTCCGTCAGCCCACCCGCTACGCCAAGCACCTGCAGGCGGCGGGATTCACCATGCTCAGCATCGCCAACAACCACATGCTCGACTTCGGCGAAGTCTGCCGCGCCCAGACTATCGAGGCCCTCGACGGGGTGGGCATCGTCTGGTCCGGCCCCCCGGGCAGTGTCGCGACGCTGAAGGTGAACGACGCAAAGATCGGCATGATCGCCTTTCACACTGCGCGTCACAGCAACTACATCAACGATCACGACAACGCTCGGGAGCTCGTCAAGCTCGCCAAGGCCAGCCACGACTACGTCATCGTCAGCTTTCACGGTGGAAAAGAAGGCAGTAAAGCCTACCGGGTACCCGATGGCATGGAGCTATTCTACGGCGAGAAGCGAGGTCATCTACGAGCTTTCTCCCGAGCGGTCGTCGAGGCGGGAGCGGATCTGGTCGTCGGGCATGGACCTCACGTGCTGCGCGGAATGGAGCTGCTGGACGGGCACCTCGTCGCTTACAGCCTCGGCAACTTCGCGACCTACGACCGCTTCAACCTCTCGGGTCGTCTCGGTGTCTCCGCGGTGCTCGAGGTCGAGATCGACCACCAGGGCAAGCTCGTGCGTGGACGCATCCTACCCGTCCATCAACCCGGCGTAGGGATCCCCAGGCCCGACCCTGAAGGTCAGGCCATCGGCATGCTCAAGCACCTCTCGGAGCTCGACTTCCCGACGACCGCCCCCGAGATCGCAAAGGACGGCACCTTCGCGCCCCGCTGAGCGCTCCACCCAGCTCAGATGTCGAGGTTGCGGACCGAGAGCGCGTTCTTGTGGATGAAGTCGCGGCGGGGCTCTACCGCGTCGCCCATGAGGATCGTGAACATGCGGTCGGCCTCGACCAGATCATCGACCTCGATCCGCTGCAAGGTGCGGTTGTCGGGATCCATGGTGGTCTCCCAGAGCTGGTCGGCGTTCATCTCGCCCAGGCCCTTGTAGCGCTGGACCTCCCAGCCACGCTGACCCATGTCGAGCAGGGCGGCGTGCAGATCCAGCCAAGAGTAGACCTCGCGCCGACGGTTGCCCGCTTCGAGCACCAAGGGCAGGCGCGTGATCGCGTTCATGGTTCGCCAAGCCTCACCCAGCGCGGGGTTGTCCCGGCTGCCGAGGGTCGCCGAGAAGCGCTGGAAGCGCTCTTCGCCCTGGAAGTCCACTAGCACCACCAGCTCGTCGTCGTCGTCCTCCACCTCGACGGCGGTGACCCTCATGTCGGGGTGCACCTCGTGCAGATACGTTTTGAGGGCCTCGCCCACCTCTTTCAGGGGACCATCGGGGACGCCCCCTTGGCTGACTTGGAGGTAACCATCGAGGACTTCGGGCAGATAGCGCCGATCCAGACGCATGACCCGCTCGCGGTACGGCTCGAGGGCCTGGACCAGGGCCCCCAGCTCTTCGGGCTCGAGCTGCCCGCCGTCGGGGGTGGTGACCCGCACCGTTCGGACCGACTCTTGAAAGAAGTAGGCCCGCATCGCGGCTTCATCCTTGAGGTAGCGGCTGCTGCGGCCCCGCTTGACCCGATAGAGAGGGGGCTGAGCGATGTAGAAGTGGCCGCCACGGACGAGCTCAGGCATCTGACGGTAGAAGAAGGTGAGGAGCAGGGTCCGGATGTGACTGCCGTCCACGTCGGCGTCAGTCATGATGATAATCCGGCCATAACGAAGCTTCTCTGGGTTGAAATCGGGGCCGATCCCGCAGCCTAGGGCGCTGATGATCATGCGCACTTCATTATTCGAGAGCATCTTGTCGAAGCGAGCTTTCTCGACGTTGAGGATCTTTCCACGCAGCGGCAGGATCGCCTGGTAGCGTCGATCGCGACCGCTCTTGGCCGATCCCCCCGCGGAGTCACCCTCGACCAGGTAGATCTCGCATTTATCGGGGTCGCGCTCCTGACAGTCCTGGAGCTTACCGGGCAGATCACCCCCTTCGAGGGCCCCCTTACGACGTGCGAGATCGCGGGCCTTTCGCGCCGCATCGCGGGCACGGCTCGCGTCGATGGCCTTGCCCACGATGGCCTTGCCCACCGCGGGGTTCTCGTCGAGGAAGAAGCCGAGGACCTCGGCAGTGATCCCTTCGACCAGCCCTCGGACCTCGGAGTTGCCGAGCTTGCTCTTGGTCTGGCCCTCGAACTGGGGCTCCGGCACACGCACCGAGAGCACCGCCGTGAGGCCTTCGCGCACGTCGTCGCCCGAGAGGTTCTCGTTCTTGTTGGACTTCAGCAGCCCGGTGTTGTGGGCGTAGCTATTCAGCGTTCGGGTGAGGGCAGCCTTGAGCCCAGAGACGTGGGTACCGCCCTCGATAGTCTTAATGTTATTGACGAAGCTCAGCAGGGTCTCGGAGTAGGCCGAGGTCCACTGCACGGCGAGATCGACCTGGATGCCGTCCCGCTCGCCCTGAATGCGGATCGGGGTCTCATGCAGCGCGGACCGCCCCTGGTTGAGATGATCGACGAAGCTCTGGATGCCACCTTCGAAGTGATAGACCTCGCGCAGCTCATCGCGATCGTCCCGCAGCTCGATGATCGTGCCGGGGTTGAGGTAGGCGAGCTCCTTGAGCCGCTTGGAGAGCACATCGTACTCATACTCGACGGTCTCGGTGAAGATCTGGGGATCCGGGCAGAAGTGTACCCGCGTCCCCCGGCGCGCCCGACCCTCGACGAGGGGCGCTGGACCGGACTTGGTGAGGGGCGTAGCGGGGACGCCTCGCTCATAGCGCTGCCGGTGATGAAAGCCGTCGCGCCAGATGTCGAGCTCAAGCCAGCTCGAGAGGAAGTTCACACACGAGACCCCGACCCCGTGCAACCCACCCGAGACCTTGTAGCTACCACTGTCGAACTTGCCGCCGGCATGCAGCACCGTCATCACGACCTCGGCCGCTGGACGCCCGGTCTCGTGCATGTCGGTGGGGATCCCGCGGCCATCGTCGACCACCGAGACCGAGCCGTCTTGGTGGATGGTCGTGATGATCCGCGTGGCGTGACCCGCCATGGCCTCGTCGATGCTGTTGTCGACCACCTCGTAGACGAGGTGGTGAAGCCCGCGCGTGCCGGTGGATCCGATGTACATGCCGGGTCGCTTGCGGACGGCTTCGAGACCCTCGAGCACCTGGATGCTCGACGAGGTGTACGCGGGTTCTTCGGTCTCCATGGGCCGCTCCAGAGGGGGGTGGTTCGGGGAGGGGGAGGCTTGCCGCGCTGTCAGCTCGGGAGAGGAGCAAAACGGAGGCGAGGCAGGAGGAAGGGGCGAGAACGCTCCGTCGGGAACCATAACCCATCCGAACGCTGCAGGCTGGCTCACGCGCTCGAGGTCACCTCACCCTGGGAGACCCGGAGACTACAGGTCACATCGGCAGGTAGAGCCCCAAGATGTCCTCGGTCGGTGGTGGTGATGAAGACCTGCGCCGCCAGCTCGCTCAGGACCTCGACCAGGCGCTGAGTGCGGGCGCGGTCCAGCTCGGAGGAGAGATCGTCGAGGAGAAAGAGCGGAGCGTCTCCCCTGGCCCGCGCAGCCACCAGCTCCGCGAGCTTGAGCGAGAGCACCACCGAGCGCACCTGACCGCGAGAGCCGAAGCTGCGCACCGGCTGCCCATCGAGCAGGATCTCGACGTCATCCCGCTGCGGCCCCGAGAGGCAGATACGGCGACGGAGCTCCCCTTGGCGGCTACGCTCGAAGATGCGACGCCACCGCTCAGCCATCGTTCCCTGGGCCTCGACCACCGGACTGCGGTAGCGAAGCGTGACCCTCATGCCAGCGTCGCCCGCGATCCGGCGATGCAGCGCCTCGATGTGCGCCCGCAGATCCGTGAGCAGATCCATGCGACGCTCCACCAACCGGGCTGCCTGTTCCGCGAGCTGGACATCGAGAGCATCGAGCATCGCGGGCTCTGGACGCGCTCCCTTTAGCGCAGCAGCCTTCTGGTCGAGCACCCGCTGGTACCGACGAACGACCTCGAGGTGGGCTGGCGCTTTGGTAAAGGCCGCCCGGTCGAGCCAGGTACGACGCTCCGACGGACCGCCGAGCACGATCTCTCCGTCGGAGGGGGTGAACGCGATCGCGCGAACGCCTTGAAACCACTGGTCGAGCCCCACCTTCTGCCCATCGAGCTGGACGGTTCGACCGTCGGGCCCGATCGAGACCTTATACCGACGCTCCATGCCCTCGGTGCGGATCGACGCACCGACCACCGCGTTTTGCTCTTCGAAACGCACGAGCTCCTGCAGACGCCTCGCACGGAGCGGCTTGAGGGTGGCAAGCAAGTAGACCGCCTCGAGCACATTCGTCTTGCCTTGGGCATTGGGCCCGTGGATGACCACGAAGGCGGCGTCCGTGTCGATCGCGAGAGGCTTGAGGTTGCGAAAGTTTAGCGCTTGGATCGAGAGGAGCCGCACTCGCGATCAGCTCAGACGCATGGGCATCACGATGAAGAAGGCATCGTCGGCGCCCACCCCGGTCAGCCGCGCAGGCCCGAGCTCCCCCGAGAGGTCAAACTGCACGTTCTCGGTACTGATCGCTCCCAAGATGTCCTGGAGGTAGCGGACGTTGAACCCTGCTGTAAGCGGCTCGCCCTCGAGATCGATCACCACGCGCTCGGTGACCTCACCCCGATCGGAGCTGCGGATGTCGATGGTGAGCTCCCCCGGCTCAAAGGCGAAGCGAACGGGTCGGCTGCGATCATGAGCCAAGACCGAGACCCGACGGAGCGCAGAGACCAAGGTCGCGTGATCGCAGGTCACCGTGTGGTGGCTGCTCTGCGGAAGCACCGCTTTATACTCTGGGAACTCACCATCGAGCAAGCGGAACCAGAGCCGCTGACCCGGTCGCGTGACCTGCATCGCGTTGTCGCCAAACGCCAGGGTGATCGCTTCATTACTCGTGTCGAGCAGCTTACGCAGGATCCCGAGGCCTTTGCGCGGCAGGAGCATGCGGGGTGGTAGGGCGAGCTCCCCCTCGAAGGCCGCTTCGCTCACCGAGAGCCGGTGACCGTCGGTCGCGACCATGCGCACGCAGTCGGGTCCGACCTCTTCGAGGTGTGCGCCGTTAAAACCCAGACGGTTCTCGTCGGTCGCGATGGCAAAGGCGCACTGATCGATCAGCCGACGGAGCGCTCCGCTGTCGATCATCGCCTGGCCCCGCACATCGAAGGCTGGTAGCGGAGGAAACTCCTGCGCAACGATCCCCGGGAGTCGAAAGAAGGAACGACCTGCCCGGACCTCGAGCCGATCGCCCTTGCCGAGCTTGAGCTGCACGGTCGCGTCGTCGAGAGCGCGCACGACCTGAAAGAGGCTCGCCGCATCGACCGCGAGCTCCCCCGGCTCGTTCACCGAGCTCGCCAACTCGCCGATGTAGGCGACCTCTTCGTCGGTGGCCGTGAGCTTCAGCCCATCGGCCGAGGCGTGCATGAGCACGTGAGAGAGGATGGGTCTTGCGCTGCGGCGCTCGATGACGCCTTGGATAGAGGCCAGAGATCGCGCGAGTTCGCTGCGGTCGATGAAGAGGTCCATCAGAACGCTCCTGCCCCGCCTAGGGGTATGTCTTGGAACATGGAGTATGGATCTATAGAGCCATACTCATAAGGGCTGTGGATTTGTGGATTGCCAAAATAAGAGAGGAAGAAAAAAGATCTTGCCTGTGGATGAACGGTGGAGCTTTGAGTGGAGGAGCAGCGGAGCGTCGGGAGCCCCTCGGGGCGGGTCGATCCTTCCGCTGGTTGTCCACAGACTACGAATAAGGTTCCCCAAGACTGTGCTCAGGGTTTTGCTCAGGAGCTCCAAGGTGGCAAGGGCCCCTAACCGCCGGGTCAGAGACCTTGCTTGATCAACTCGATTTTATGACTGAGATCAGGGTTTGTCTTTAGTTCTTTCGCGATGCGCTTGCAGCCGTGCTGGACGGTGGCATGGTCGCGACGGAAGATCTTGCCGAGCTCGGGGAAGGAGTGGTCGGTCAGGTCCCGAGCGAGGAACATGGCGATGTGGCGAGGCCCGACGAGGGCCTTGGTCTTTCGCTTGCCGGTGAGCTCGGCGCTCGTGAGACCGTGGTATCGGGCGGTGGCTTCGATGATGGCTTCGACCGTGACGATCCGCTCGGGGACCGCGAAGAGCTCGGACATGTGCTTGTGCAGGAAGTCGATCGTGATCGGCTCGCGGTGGAAGGTGTGCATGGCACAGAGCTTCTTGATGGTGCCTTCGGCCTCTCGGATGCTGCTCGCGACCTGACGGGCGATGACCTCGCTCACATCGGTCGGCAGATCGACACTTCGTTCCTGGGCCTTGGTCTTGAGGATCGCGCACATGGTCTCGAGGTCGGGAGCGGCGATGTCGGCGATCAGGCCACTCGCGAAGCGGGTGCGCAGACGCTCTTCGAGGCCTTCGATGTACCGGGGCTCCACATCGCTCGTGAGCACGACGATCTTGCCCGCGCCGATCAAGGTGTTGAACGTGTGGAAGAACTCTTCTTGGGTTCTGGACTTTCCAGAGAAGAACTGGATGTCGTCGACGAGCAGGACGTCGCAGGACTGCCGATACTTGGACCGGAACTCTTCCATGCCTTTGTGGGCGATGCCCCGGATCATCTCGTTGACGAAGCTCTCGCTAGTGACGTAGAGAACCCGGTTGCCTCCCGGCCGCTCGGTGAGTCGGTTTCCGATCGCAGAGAGGAGGTGGGTCTTTCCGTAGCCGGTGGGCGCATAGATCAGCAGCGGGTTGTAGGCCCCGCTTCCTGAGGCCACGTTTGAGGCGGCCGCGTGCGCGAACTCATTGCACTTGCCCACCACGAAGTTCTCGAAGGTTCGGGTGTTGTCGACACTCGAGGGGATAGGAGGCGGAGGCTGTGACCGATCGGGGCGCTGCGCCGAGGCCGGCTGGTGGGCTGGCTGGCTCTGCACGATGACGGTCACCGGACGACCCACCCGCTCCGTGAAGCCGTCGCGAAGGATCGACCGGAGGTAGTCGTTGACGTAGGTCGAGTGGTGATCGCTGGGGGCGTTGAGGATGGCCCGTTGCCCGTCGAAGCTGTCCAGCGACAGGGGTTCGAGCCAGACGTCTACGGTCTCGGGGGGATGGGTTGCGCGGAGGGTTGTCAGAACATCAGGCCATAGGTTCGAACGGCGAGCAGCAGGCAAAGGTAGTCCTCCCCTAGGACGAGGTCGCGAAGCGGCCGACAGACGCCGGATGTAGCGCGGCAGCAGTGGGCGGAGGCTAGCAGGTTGAGGCCGGGCGGCGCAACCCATCCACAGCACTGTGGAAAAATCGCTGACCAAGAACTTGGACCACCCTCGGGGGGTAGGGTTCGCAGGGTGTTGAAAGCGGTGACTTGTCCGCGAGGTACGCTGTTGAACACCAGCCGATGGTCCACGGCTTGCCCGTCAGGCCTCGTTGCGATACGCAGGCGGGCCGTCTGGTCTGGGCCCTGGCACGTCGCAGCGTGTCCCCCGACCTCGCCCGCTATCATCCGGGGTTCAGCACCCCGGGGAGGAACCCAATGAAGCGTACTTATCAACCATCGAACATCAAGCGCAAGCGTACCCACGGCTTCCGCGCCCGCAGCAAGACCCCTGGTGGGCGTAAGGTCCTAGCCAACCGCCGCCGCAAGGGCCGTAAGCGCTTGGCCGTGTCGATCGCGACCAAGAAGAACTAGCTTCGTGCCGCGGTGTGCCCGATCCTTCTCCCTCGCTCTTGAACCCAGGTCGATCCCCCTAGGGGCCGGCCTGAGTCGCGTCGTCGAAGGTTCGCCGATCGCGCGCAGCGGGTGGGATAGGTCCATGCCATCGAGCCCTACGCCAACCCCTGGTGGTCAGCGCTACCCGCGGTCGAGTCGTCTTCGGAAGCGCGCCGACTTTTTGCGCGTGCAGCGCTCAGGCGCCCGTCGCAAGCTTCGTCACACCGTCGTGTGTCTGACGGTCCGGGCCGACCCCAAGCTCTGCCCAGCCCGCTTCGGTCTGACCGTGAGTCGGAAGGTCGGTCCAGCCGTGGTACGCAATCGGGTCAAGCGGAGGTTGCGAGAAGCGATCCGGCGTCAGAGAGGCCCGCTCGCGGGGATCGACGTGGTCTTCATCGCGCTGCCTTCGGCGGCTCAGGCCAGCTACGCGGCCCTCTGCACCGATGTTCAACGCGGGCTTGACTTCGCTCGCCGCGTGGCTTGACAGAGCCCAGGTAGCACGGAGCCCTCGACTATGGATCGTCGCACCATCCTCGCTGTTTTCGCGTCCGTCGGGGTATTCTATCTCTATCTCTTCGTGGTGCGCCCCTTCGTCTACCCGGAGCCTGAGCCCGTCATCGAGGCCGGCCAACAGGCTCCCACCGCAGAGAGCGAGGTCGAGGTCGGCGAAGCCGTGGCCGATGCGCCGTCCGAGTCCCCCCCCGAAGCGAAGGAGCCCGCGCCGAGCCCGAAACCAGCGCCCGTCACGGTGCCCGAGCGCACGGTCTCGCTGGCTTCTTGCGGTGCATCCGGCTCTGTCCTCTCCCAGGGCGGCTTCTTGCGCTCCACCGAGATGGACGACTTCGAGGCCCCCTACGACGTGCAGCCGATCTATGGCTACCTCTGGGGGCTCGTCAGCGGTGGCGACTCGCGCTGGCTGCCCTACGGCGAGCCTCCAGGCAACCAGGTGGTGGCGACCGATCACGCTCGCTTCTTGGGTATGGGGAGCGGCTCGCTCACCGCGCCGTCTGCCGACACCCTCATCGAAGAGCGCGACGACGAGATCCGGCTCCGTGGCACCACCATCGATGGCATCGAGGTCCAGCGCACCCTGACCCTCAACCGAGGGGACCCCTGTACCATCGGGGTCGACGTCAAGTGGAGTAATCCGAGCTCCAAGCCGTTCGATGGCCAGGTCTGGCTCAATCTTCACGAGAAGCTCCCCGACGAAGTCTCGGCCTACGATCACATCCCCAAGCCCTACTGGTCCGTCGATGGTGCTTGGAATAGCTACACTTACCCCAAGACCGGCGGGTACATGGGGCTCTACCGCGAGCTCGCCGAGCCGGAGCGCCAGGACGGTACGGTCGACTGGTTCGGACTCTCCGATGGGTACTTCTCGGTCGTCATGGTTCCCGACGCCCTCAGCCGCAATCGCGGGCGTCTGGTGGTCAGCCCGCTCGAGGTCGGTGAGGACGAGCCGCTCTATGGCCATCACTACGTGATCGACAAGCTCGGAGCGGGCGAGAGCGTGAGCCAGCGGTTCACTTTATACATCGGCCCCAACGACAGCGATGCGCTCGCAGCCATCCACCCGACGCTCTACTACTTGGTAGACCTTGGCTGGTTTGCCTTCTTCGGGCGACCTTTACTCTGGCTGATGCATCTCTACTACAGCTTCGTCGGCAACTGGGGTCTGTCGATCATCCTGTTGACCTTCACGATCAAGCTGGTCTTCTTCCCGCTGACGCAGATGGCCTTCACCTCGAGCCAGCGCATGGCGGCCTTGCAGCCCGAGCTCAAGGAGCTCCGCGAGAAGTTCAAAGACAACCAAGAAGAGCTCAACCGTCGCACCATGGCGCTCTTCCGCGACAACAAGGTCAATCCGATCGGGGGTTGTTTGCCCATGATCATCCAGATGCCGATCTGGATCTCGCTTTACCGCGTCTTGCTGACCTCTGTCGATCTCTACCACACCGAGTTTCTCTACCTCAAAGACCTCTCCGTCGCGGATCCGTACGCGATCCTGCCGCTGATCGTCATTGGGCTCATGTTCGCCCAGCAGCAGTTCATGCCCACCGGCAACATGGATCCCGCCCAAGCCCGCATCATGAAGCTCATGCCGCTCGTCTTCGGCATCTTGTTCTTCAGCTTCCCCTCGGGCCTTGTCCTTTACATCTTCGTCAATATGCTGCTCACGTTCGTGCAGCAGTGGTACATCAAGCGCAGGTTCAAGACGGCGAAGCCTGCCCCAACGGCGACCGTCGCCAATTCGTAGGAGCGTAATCATGAGTAACATTCCACAGGGTGTCGAGACCGCGAGCGCAGAGGGTCGCGATGTCCGCGAGGCGGTCGGTCAGATCGCCGAGATCCTCGGCGTCAAACCTCACCAGATCAAGCACAAGCTCGACATGAGCCACTTCCGAACCCCCGAGGGCGGGATCAAGCCCGTAGACACGGTCAAGCTGATCGGATGGGTCGACGCCGACGCACCCGAAGAGGCGCCCGCGCCGTCGTCGAGCCGTCCGTCGAGCCGTCCGTCGAGCCGTCCGTCGAAGCGGTCCTCCGAGCCCAAGGAGCGGCGTGGCGGGGATCGCAAGCGTCGCGACGATCGTCCCCCACGCGACGAGTCTCCCAAGTACCGTGGCGCCGAAGACGGCGAGACGGATGCCTCGAAGTTCGCTCAGGACTGGTTTGAGATCGTGCTCGAGCACCTCCGGGTCGAAGGGACGGTCGAGGCGAGTGGCTCGGACGATCGGGTGCATGTACGCATCGTGCCCACCGCCAAGGCAGGGCGCTTGATCGGTCGTCGAGGGAGTACGCTCGCAGCCATCCGGCACCTATTGGGCTTGGCGCTCGAGCAGTTCGGCTCCTTCGTCATCGATGTCGATGTCGATGATGACCGCGGAGGCTCCAAGTCTCGGGACTCCGGCGACCGCCGTCGCGATGACCGCAACGACCGCTCCAAGGGCTCCGATCGGCGGGGGCGTCACGAGGACCGCGGCAGCGGATACCCCGAGGAGAAGCTTCGGGCCTTGGCCCGTCGTGCGGCCGAGAAGGCGATCAGCTCGGGGAAGACCATTACGATCAACCTCGACCTCAACAGCTACGATCGGCGCATCGTGCACGTCGAGGTCTCCGAGATCAACGGGGCGACCACCAAGTCGGTGGTCAAGGACGACAAGAAGGTCGTACAAGTTCTTCCTGAGTGATCCGTGGATCACGGTGAGCTTCCCGTCCTCGTCGCCCCGGCTACAGCCTGGGGCGCGGGGGCCCTCGCCGTGGTGCGCTTGTCGGGGACCGATCTCTCCTCGGTGCTTCGGGGATTCCTCCGCCCGCACCGGGGCTGGCCGGTGCCCGCCGCGCGGCCACGCCGCGTCGATGTCTTCGATGGGCAAGGCACCTTCGATGACGGGGTGCTCCTCTGTGCCTCGCGGTCGCACAGCCTGACGGGGGAGCCCTCGGCCGAGCTTACCGTTCACGGGAACCCCATGATCGTCGAGCGGACCGTCCAGGCGGCCCTCGCGTGCGGCGCCCGCTACGCCGAACCCGGTGCCTTTACGCGGCGCGCGGTACTCGCCGGTCGCATGGACCTGGTCCAAGCCGAGGCCGTCCTTCAGGTGGCGCAGGCCCGGAGCGCTGCGGGGCTTCGCCTCGCGCGAGCGGGACTCGAGGGTCGACTGAGCGAGCGCTTTGCCACGTTTCGCGAAGATCTTGTCTCGGTTGGCTCGGGGCTTGAAGCAGCCATCGACCATCCCGAGGCAGGTCTGGAGCAGGATCCGCTCGCGGGGATCGCGGATCGGCTCGCGGCCCTCGCCGATCGGTGTCGCGCCCTCATCGCGGGGCAGCGGAGCGGCCGGGTCTTGCTCGAGGGGCTCAAGGTCGCGCTCGTAGGGCCCGTGAACGCGGGCAAGTCTTCGCTGTTCAATGCCTTGCTCGGAGAGGAACGGGCGCTGGTGCACGAGCGCGCGGGCACGACCCGCGACGTGGTCGAGGCCAGGACGGTGGTCGACGGGCTCCCGCTCACCTTGCTCGACACCGCTGGGGAGCGAGTCTCCACGGATCCCATCGAGCAGGCCGGGCTCGCCCTCGCCCAGCGGATGACCGATCAGGTCGACGCCCTGTTGGTCGTGCTTCGGGCGCGGCCGGGGGGCCTTGATCCGATCGAGGCCACCATCCTCGCACGCACTGCCGACCGGCCGAGGGTCCTCCTCTACAACGGGGTGGACCGGCCCGGCTGTCCGCCTCCGCCTCCGGGAGCTCTGCCCACCGTGGCGCTCACCGGGCAGGGGGTTGCGGCGATCGTGCCTCGACTTCGTGAGGTTCTCGCGCTGAACGAGCCCGTGGGCGCCGAGCCTATGATCGTGTCGGCGCGGCAGCGGGATCTACTTCAGGTGGTGGAGCGGGCGTGCACCGAGGCCTCGGAGGCCCTCGAGCTCGCAGGTCCGGTGGTCGCGGCGGAGCTGGTGATCGAGGCGCTGGAGGCGCTGGACGGTCTCACGGGGATCGCCACGCGTGAGTCGGTCCTCGATGCGCTCTTCTCGCGCTTTTGCATCGGAAAGTGAAGGCTTAGGGCGTCGGGGATCAGCCTTCGGGATCGACCGGGTGGGGTTCGGAAGGCAGGCCCTCGGAGAAGGCGTCGGGAGGCTTGCGGGTGAGGACATCGAGAGGATCTCCCTCGAGGCGCGCGATGAGGGTCGTCACCGAGGCATCCCCGATGACGTTGACGGCCGTTCGGAACATGTCAAGTAGACGATCCACACCGAGGACCAAGGCCAGCCCCTCGGTCGGAACGCCGATCGAGGTCAGCACCATGACCAGCGTGATCATGCCCGCCCCTGGCACCCCCGCGGCCCCAACCGAGGCGAGGGTCGCGGCGCCGACGACGGTGGCCTGCTGAAGAAGGCTGAGGTCCATGCCGTAGATCTGGGCGATAAAGACCGCGGCGACCCCCTGGTATAAGGCGGTGCCATCCATGTTGACCGTCGCGCCGAGCGGCAGAACGAAGCTGCTCACCTGGGGCCGAACCCCGAGGTTGTCCTCGACGCAGGACTTCGTCACGGGCAGGGCCGCCGAGGAGCTGGAGGTCGAGAAGGCGAGCAACAAGGCCTCGCGTAGGGCACCGATGAAGCGAAAGAAGGGCAAGCGCACGATGAGCTGGACCATCGTGCCGTAGGTCAAGAAGAGGTGCAGTGTCAGCCCCAAGAGCACGACCCCGCAGTAGCCTGCCAAGGCCAGCAGGACGGTGGGTCCGGTCGAGCCTGAAACCTTGAACAGGAGGGCAGCGACGCCTAGGGGGGCGAGCTGCATCGCGAGGTGCACCAACATGACGATGGCGTCGTTGAGGCGATCGAAGAGGTCGACCACGGGCTCCGCGCGTCCGGTGGGCAGAAAGGTCATCGCGACCCCTAGCGCCGTCGCGAAGAAGATGACGGGCAGCATCTCGCCTTGGGCTAGGGCTGCGATGGGGTTGGTGGGCACGATCGCGACGAGCTGATCGACCAAGGAAGGGGCGGTGGCGGCGTCCTGCATGCTGCTCGAGGCCTGCTCCGAGAAGCTGCGTAGCAGCCGATCCCGGTCCTCATCCCTCAGGAGCGCGCCGGGGCGGATCAGGTTCGTCAAGGCCACACCGACCACCAGGGCGATGACCGTTCCTCCGGCGAACAAGGCCAGGGTCCTGGATCCCAAGCGTCCCAGCGCGCGCAGATCACCCAGGGAGGCCACGCCGACGACCAGCGAAAGAAAGACGAGCGGAACGACGACCATCTGGATCAGGGCCAGGAAGAGTCGCCCGATCCACTCCGTGCCGTCGACCAGGGTCTGTCCGAGGAGGCTGTATCGCTCGATGCGGTCTGGCTCGTCGGGGACGAAGCCCCGAAGAGGATCGCCGGGGTGAAGGGTGTTGGCGCCGGGCACCTTGGCGTTTCGCATGGCGAGCACGTGCCTGCGGCGGGCCGTGGCCTCGATCTCGACCCAGCCCTCGGTCTGCGAGACGACGCGCGCGCGCCGGAGCTGCACGGTGAGCGGGGCCTCGCGGGCCTCGTCGGTGGGGGCATCGACCCAGGGGGACTCGACGTCGAGGAGGGCCACCCCGTCCTGCGGCATCACGACGCCGGTGGGGCCGAAGAGCAAGCCCAGGACCACGCCGAGGAACATGCCGAGCAGGATCCGGGTGTGCAGCTTCAAGGGACCTCCGGTAGCATGATACAGGCTCTGGCTGCGCGGGGATGGCCTACGGCTGGGAAGACCGGGGCCGAGGGGGTTCGTGCGGTTTGGCGCTAGACCGGGTAGGCCCCTAGGACGGCGGCCCAAGGTCGCACGGAGGACCCCGCCATGCGCAGCCTATTCGTGATGGACCCGCTCGTATCGATCGATGGCCGATCCGACAGCACCTATGCCGTCATGCGGGAGTGTCATCAGCGGGGCTACCCCGTCGCGGCCTGTGAGCCCCGCGCCTTGTTCGCCCGTCAGGGCGAGGCCTTCGCTGCGGTCAACGAGGTCGAGGTGCTGGATCGATCCCCATGGTTCCAGGTGAACCCCGCCTCCGATCGGAGCCTCAGCACCTTCGATGTGGTCTGGATGCGCAAAGATCCGCCCTTCGACATGAGCTACATCTTTGCGACCTACCTGCTCGATATGGTCGCGCCTCCAACGCTCGTGCTCAACGATCCCAAGGGCCTCAAGCTCTTCAACGAGAAGCTCTGGGCCATGCGCTTCGTCGATCTTCATCCCCCCACGCTCCTCTCGCGAGAGCCCGCGCGGATCGCTGCCTTCGTCAAGGAGCAGCCCGGTCGCAGCGTCATCAAGCCCTGGGACGGCAACGGGGGCAGGGGAGTTCTGGTGACCTCAGGAGGGGATCGCAACCTGAACTCGATGATCGAGCTCTTGACCGAAGGGGGTCACGCCTCGGTCCTCGCCCAGCCCTTTCTGGAGCGTGCCGACGAGGGCGACAAGCGCATCATGCTCTTCGACGGGGAGCCTGTAGGCGCGATGCTCCGTGTCCCGACGGCCGAGGACTTCCGGGGCAACATGCATGCGGGCGCCAAGACCGTCGCCACCGAGTTGACCCCACGCGATCGCGAGATCTGCGATCGACTCGGTCCAGAGCTGCGGGCGAACGGCCAGCTATGGGTGGGCATCGACGTGATCGACGGCTGGTTGACCGAGATCAACATCACCTCCCCTACCGGATTTCATGAACTTCGTGCACTCTATGGGAAGAGACTCGAGTCCGAACTGGTTGATCGGGTCGAGGTCAAGGTTCGGAACGGCAAGGAGTTCTCATGAGTGCAACGGTGAAGGCCGCCCTCGCCCTCGGCTTGGGTCTGGTGCTGAGCGCCCAGGCGGCCGAGCCAGAAGGGGGCGACGATCTCGAGTCGGTGGCGGGCAAGCGGCTCCCCGAGATCGATCGTGCGGCCTCCAAGGCCCCCGACAAGGTTCGACTCAACCCGAAGCTTCAAGACATCGACGTCGACGGGCTCGACCAAGCCGGGGCCGAGGCGCTGGAGCTGCCCCTGGACTATGTGCAGCGGACCCGCGAGGGCCTGGGGCTCGTCTTTCACCGCAAGTACCGCGAAGCCCGCCAACACTTCCGCACCCTCGATCAGGACCATCCAGGCACGGGGATCTCGGGCACGGTCGATGCGTTGGTTTGGCAGGCTCTCATGCTCGAGAACTTCGACTTTCGGTACGACAAACAGTATACCGTCGCGAATAAGCAAGCGATCAAGGGGCTTGAGCTCGCCTTGAAGGATCCCGCCCATCAAGGCTGGGAGCACTTCCAGCTCGCGGGGCTCAAAGGGGTTCAGGCCATCCACATGGTCCGGCAGGGAACCTTTATGGCAGCGCTCAACTTGGCGTTCGAAGCCATGGACCACGTGCAGAGCGCGCGCAAAGCCTCCCCTGACTACACCGATCTTGGCCTCGCGGATGGCATGTACAACTACTGGCGCACGGTCGTGACCATGGCCTCCAAGATGCTCCCGAGCTTCGGCGATCAACGGGCCCTTGGGATCGAGCAGCTCCAGGCCGTCGAGCGCGAAGGGATCTTTCTGCGCGAGCCCGCCACGCTGGCGCTCGCCTTCACGTGGCTCGAGGAGCGCAAGTTCAAGAACGCGGCCGAGGCTTGCGAACGAAATCGCGAGATGTACCCCGACAACGTGATCAACAACCTGCTCACGGGGCAGAGCTATACGTTCTTGCGGCGCTTTGATGAAGCGATCGCCATCTACGAGCACATCCAGAAGACCGCCCCCGAGAACCGCCGAGTCTACTACTTCTGGGGGCTCGCGCTGGCGCGCAAGGGGGAGCCGAAGGGGGCGCTCGACAAGTTCGACGAGTATCTACGCTCCGAGCATCTCGAAGACTGGCAGCGCTCCGCCACGCTCTACCGGGTGGGACAGACGCAGTATCGGCTCAAGGAGTTCAGCGAGGCCTATGGGGCGTATCGGGCCGCCGTGAAGGTCAACGGCAATAAGGCAGCCAAGCGCGCGATGTCTCGCATGGAAGACCAGCGAAAAGCGGGTCGGATCGAGTTCTAGCGGCTGGTTGGGAACGCCCGCGTCGCTCGCTGGTTCGCGCCCTCGGCCGCTCAGTCGACGGCGGGGATCTTAAGCTCCATGCCGATCTGCAGATTGGGGCGACCACCCAGCTTCTTGTTGGCGCTGAGGATCTTCTTCGCGAGGGTCGCGTCGCCGTAGTACTGCAGCGCGATCGCCGAGAGGTTGTCTCCGCTCACGACGGTGTGGTTCGTGCCGCGGGTGCGGGCGAGGTTTGTGACCTTGTCCGTGTTGACATCGACGATGCCCGAGACCCCGGCGACGACCTCTTGGGCGCGCCGGCGCTGGCGCGCGGTCTGGACTGTGCCGCTGATGGTGGCCTTGCCGGACTGGATGGCGAGCTCGAGGCTGGTCCCGTCGAGCCCGGGGGCGGAGTCGAGGGCTTGGCGGGCTTGCTCGGCGATGGCGCTTCCTGCGGGTGGAGGGGGCGCCACCTCGGGCGTCTCGTGGGTGGCCGTAGAGGGCTCAGCCGATGCGGCATCGGTGGGCGCGCTGGCGACCGCGGCCGGGTCAGAGGCGCTGGCGGCGACCTGGGCATCCGCGGCGGGAGGTCGCCCTTGGAAGACGCCGATCGCGAGGTTGATGACGATGAAGAGGCCCGCGAAGGTCGCGACGCCGGTGGTGGCCCAGGCCCAGTAGCGGATCTCGCGGCTGAGGTCGTGGGTGCGGCCAATGAGTCGAGCGTTCTCGGAGCGGAGGCGCCGGGCTTCTTGGCGCAGAGCGCTGATCTCGCCTTCTTCGCGGGCGTTCTGGGCTGCCCTGCGCTCGCTGGCGTCGACGCGGGTGGCCTGGAGGTGCGCTTCGATGCGCGCGCGCAGCTCGGGGGCCGGTCTGGCGCCGGCTTGCTCGGCGCGCGTGAGGCTGTCGATGGCATCGGCGTAGCGAGCGAGCCCGGCCCGCACCTTGGCTTGCAGGAGCAGGGCCTCTCCGTCTCGTGGGTCGAGCGAGAGCAGGTGATTCAGGGTGCGCTCGGCGTGCACGAACTCACTGCTGTTGGCGTGGGCGAGCGCTCGATTGTAGAGATCGCCGGTGGACTCGGGACCGGAGGTCGCCCCGGTTCCGGTGGGGAGGACGATGCGACCGGGTCCGACCGCCCGCTCTTGCGAAGAGCGGTCTGCGGACTCGTCGGCACGGACGGAGTCTTGGGCCATGGGGTCACTCGGGGGGAGGGCTGCGGGGAGGGTTCGGGAGGGGGGTGCGCGGGCGCGCGGAGGGGAGGACGATCATCCTTGCCTGAAGGTATAGCACGACCGGCCCTCCAGACCAAGGGGTAGGGCCGGAAAAGTCAGCGAGCTGCACCGATAGGGCTCAGGGGCCGTCGGGGTACAGCTCCCAGAGGAAGGCGTCGGTGTCTTCGAAGACCTTGATCATGCCGTTGGCGAGGGTGGCGATCTGGAGGTCTTCACCGAGCTCGACGACGAGGGTGAGGCGGTTCCAGCTCGCTGTCATGCGGATGGTCTCGCCGGGTCGCGGCTCGTAGAAGAGGTCCACCGAGAACGAGAGCTCCAGGCAGTTGCCGCCTTCGCCATCGCTGCTCGAGCAGCCGAAGTTCGGTGCCCAGGTGCGACCGATGATCGCCCGCGCGCCGTCGTGCGTCGTGACCCAGCGGTAGTCTTTGCGAAGGGTGTAGGGGATCCGCACGCCCAAGCGGGACTGCATGACGTCGTTGTCGGTGCGGATCAGCTCTTGTTCCTCGGCGGCGGGCGGCGCGAGGAAGGCGTCGACCGATCCTTCGATGACCTCGCGGTTGTAGTGTGCGTAGTTGCGCGGGGCGTTCCAGGTCTGGTCCTCCATGGGCAGCAGCTCGGCGTGGTGGTCGATGGACCACTCGCTCTCTCCGGTTACGACGGCGCCCACCAAGTCTTCCAGCTCGATGCGCCCAACCGGGTACTCTACATCCTCGACCTCTTCGGCGGTGAGCGCGTCGAGCACGAAGCCGTCGTTCTGCGCTTCTTCGCCGCGACCCGGCCCCTCGAGCCAGGTGGAGAGGTTGCTCATGGCATCGGTGACGTCGCGGGCATCTTCCCAGTTCTGGAACAAGAAGCGGGAGAGCCCGTCGATGTCGTCATCGGCTGGCGCGCGAGATCGGGCGCAGGCGGTAGCGAGGAGGATGAGTCCACCGAGGGTGAGGATGCGCACGGAGGCTCCAGGAGGGCTACGGTCCAAAGACGTGATAACACACCGGCCTCGCCGGTCGCTACCTTCAGGTTAGCAGCGACCCGTTCGAGGTTCCTTGAGATCGGGAGCGTAGATGGGTCAGGATGTACGGGTCACCCCCGAGTCGTGGACGGCGCGGGGCGAGGCGAGGGTCCGGGGTGCGAGCGGACGCGACCTGCTGGTGTTCGGCGGGATCCCCGGCGAGCCCGCGGACGTCTGGGTGCAGCACTCTGGGCAGCACCAGGCGCTCGGGCTCTGGCGCAGCTCGCCCACCCCCCACGAGCACCGGGTCGAGCCGCCGTGCGATCGCTACACCCCGTGCGGCGGATGCCCGCTCATGCACTTGGATCAGCCTGGTCAGGAGCGCGCGCGCCGTGCCTTGGTCCGCGCCGCTCTCGATGGCGAGGGCCTGGATGACGTGACCCTGGGGGCGTGGCACGCCTCGCCCGATGGCGAGGACGCCTTTCGGCACGTCGTCAAGGTGGGGGCTGGCTACAGCGATCATGGCCACGTGCGGGTGGGGGCCTGGGGGCGCCGGTCTCGATCGATCGTGCCGATCCCCAAGTGCCCGGTCGCGACCCCGACCCTGCGACGCGCCATGTCTTCCATCGCGCATCATGTGATCGAGCTGGGGATCAAGCCTTATGATCCCGAGTCCGATCGCGGCGTCTTGCGCGCGGTGGTGGCGCGGCAGTCCCGTAGCTCAGGTGAGGTCCTGCTCACCTTGGTCGTGGGTCGGCGGGTCCGAGCCCTGGTAGATCTGGCCGAGGCGCTAGCCCAGGACGTGACCGAGGTCGTCGGCGTCTGGGCGCACGTCAACGATGATCCTGGCAACGCCATCTACTCCCGCGACGAAGACGGCGCGGTCGGCGTTCGACCGCTGCTCGGGCGCTCGTGGATCGAAGATGTCCTCAACGGGGTGTCCTACCGGATCGGTCCAGGAGACTTCTTTCAGACCAACCCCTCGGTGGCCGAGGTCCTCTATCGGCGTACCCTCGACGGCCTGAAGCTGGTCTCAGACTCAGCCTTCGTCGATCTCTACGCGGGGGTCGGAGGTCTGGCACTTCAGGCCGCCAGCCGCGGCGTGTGGTCGATGGGGGTCGAAGGCCTGGAGGGGGCCGTGCTTCGCGCCCGCGATGCCGCACACCGCAACGAGCTCACCGCGGAGTTCGTATGTGGCGATGTCGGGGCGCTCCTGCCCGATGTCAAGCGGCGGCTCGCGGGTCGTCGGCCGATGGTGGCCATCAACCCAGCCCGCCGCGGGCTCGAAGAAGGCGTCGTGGAGCGCCTGATCGACCTCGAGCCCCGCCGGATCGCCTACATCTCGTGCAACCCGCGCGCCTTGGCACACGATCTCGCGAGCTTCCGTGCTCATGGCTATCAGATCGGCGAGGTCGAGCTCTTCGACATGTTCCCGAACACCGCCCATGTCGAGACCTTGGTGGTGCTCACCGGCGAAGACCCCGATGCACCCACCCGCCGCGCCCCGAAGCGGAGGGTCGTGAGAGCCCGCTGAGCCTGCCAGGTCGCACGGTGCGCGGGGCTTCTGCTAGGCTTAGCGCCTGGAGGCCTCTCTGAGAACGCTCTGCGCTGCTCTGCTCGTGTCGATGCTGCCGTCGCTGGCGCTCGCCTCCGACGACGCCTTTCGGATCGACGCCGTCTTCGTCTCGGTGTTTCGTAGCGATGATGTCGAGGACGAAGACCGAGCACGGGCGGTGGAGCGGCGCCTGGTCGAGCTGCTGGCCGAGCAGCATCTCGTGGTCGGGGTCGACGAGGTCGAGCCCTTCGAGGACTACTCCGCCGAGACGTACCTCAGGGCCTGCCCCCTCGATCGGCTGGCCGGGTGCGCCTATGTGATCGGCGAGCGCGCCCGCGCGGACTGGGCGGTCGATGGCTACGTGACCTTCCTCGACGAGGACAAGGAGGCCTATCGGATCGAGTCGTCGATCGTGGATGTGGCGCGATCTCGTACGGTGGTCACCTTCGAGGTGCAGATCGACGAGGGCCGCGGCGACACCTGGGCCTCGGCGGTCGCCAGCATGATCGATCAGCTCGCTGCGGGGGGCGAGCCGGAAGATGTGCGAGATCGTACCGACCGGACCACGGAGCTCGAAGACTATCGCCGCGGTGCGGTGGAGCGGGCAGCCATCGCCGAGGGGCTCGCCGCCCTGACCGCCGGGCTCGAGCAGGTCGATGTGCGCGCGCAGGGCGCCGCCCTGCGACCCACCCGCGTCACCGCCGCCGACCTTGAGCGACTTCAGCAGCAGGAGTCGGCCCCCCCCTGGCAGCGCTTGGGGCTCACACCGGCCCAGTATCGACGAATGCGAAATCGGGGCATGGACGCCGACGCCTTCCGAGACCGGCTCTCGGGCCGTGCGGGACGGCTCTTGTTCCGCGCCAGCCTCGCGGGGGGGCTCGCACCGGCGCGGATGACCTACGATGGACGGTGGACGGTGGACCCCGAGACCCAGGTGGTGGTCGGGCTCGAGGCGACGAACCGGATCATGCAGGGCAGTGGCTTCGGCGGCGAAGTCGAGGTCGGGATCGGCTTGTTGAGCTGGATCGACGTCTCTCTCGGTCTGGCGAGCCGCGGGGGCACCCACGACTGGCTCGTGCACGCCGAGGCGACCAACCGTCCCCGAGAGGCCCCTGCGCGGACCCAGGTCGCGGCCTCCGATCTCGAAGGGATCGCCCGCGCGACCCTCGCCCCTTGGCCGCTGGGACCCGTGCGCCCCTTGGCCAGCGTCGGTGTGAGCCTATGGCGAGGACCTTCCGTCGGCCGCATGATCGACTTCAGCTCGGTGGGCCCCTTGGAGCCTCCCCCTGTGCCCACGGCCTTACGGCTTCGACTGGGGGCGGGGGTCGAGGCTGATCTCGACCGTCGGATCCGGTTGTTTGGGCGGGTCGAGCTACTGCCTCAAGTCGGTGGTCTCTACGAGGCGCGACAGATCATGGGGGACGCGTCTCAGATCAGCGATCGTGATGAGCGTCATCTTCGAGCTGGACTCGGCATGATCGCCTCGGCGGGGCTGCTGGTCCTCACCGATCCTCTCTGGCGGCGCCAGAAGGTGCGTGGGGACGGTCGGCCTTGAGCGGGGGCGGCTCGCTTTGGGCTTGCTGGGCCGGACCGGCTGGCTACACCTCAACACCATGAACGACGACCGCAACGAGCGCTCAGGACCCTACGCTCGCCTCGCCCTGTTTGCGCTCCGGCGGCGGGGCTGGGTGGCGCTCGTCTGTGCGGTGATCGTCGCTGTGGCGGCGGGGATCGGGCTGCCGCCCAAGGTCGACAATGACGTGATGACCATGCTCCCCGGCGACGACGAGGTCATCGCTGCCTCCTCGGAGTTGGTGTCGGAAGGGGGCGTGGATCTTCTCACGCTCGGCGTCGCCGACCCCGAGTCGTCCACCGAGACCTCCGAGCGCTTGCGCGACTACATCCAGAGCCTCGCCGAGGCCTTCGAGCGCAGCGAGCGGGTCGACTTCGTCTTTCACCAGATCGACCCGGACCTGGCTTTTCAGATAGGCCTCCTACAGCTCGACCCTGACGATGTGCATGAGCTGACCAAGCGCCTTCGCGGGGCCGTCGCCCTCGGGCCCGCCCTCAACCCGGTGGTGATCCAACGCCTGCTCGACCTGGGCCCCGTCACCGAGCGCTTGGATCAGGCCCATCGGGCCTCGCTCTTTTCGGCCGACGATGGGATCGGGCGACTGGTGGTCCGACCTACGGGTGCCGCCCAGGATCGGGCCTTCGTTATGGCCTTCTACGATGAGGTCGACGAGATCCTCGCCGCGAACCCGCCCGAGGCCAAGGGGCTTGAGCTGGTCTATTTGGGTGGTCCCTTCCGGACCGTCCCCGATGATCTGCGCACGATAACGAGGGATCTTGGCTGGACGAGTCTGCTGGCGGCCGTGCTGGTTCTCGGGCTCGTCACCTTGGCCTTTCGGGACGTGCGGGCGACCCTGATGGTCTTCGTGCCCATCCTCGGCGCGAATATCCTTACGCTGGGCATGGTCGCGCTGGTCTACGGTCACCTCAACTCCTTCACCTCGGCGGCCATCCCAGTCCTGGTGGGTCTGGGCATCGACTTTGGGGTGCACCTTCTCGGACGCTACCGCGAGCTCCGCGGCCGTGGCGCCTCCCTCGAGGGCGCGCTGGCCGAGGCCTGGGAGCGCACCGGCCCCCCTTGCGTGGTCGCCGGCGTCACGTCGGCTGCGGGTTTTCTGGCCTTGGTCGCGGCGCAGTTCCGCGGCTTCTCGCAGTTCGGGGTGGTGCTTGCCTTTGGGCTCCTGACCAGCCTTGCCCTCATGCTCGTGCTCTTGCCTGCCTTGATCGGGTGGTTTGATCGCAGCGGCGGGCACCCGCTTCCTGGTGCGGCCTCGGAAGGGCCGATCTCTACCTCTACCTATCGGCTCGCCCCGCTGGGCCTGATGGTTGCTGTGCTGGTCACCGTGCTCTTTGGCGCGGTGCGCTTGCCCTTGCTCTCCTTCGACTTCGACATCTCCTCTATGCGGGCCGAAGGAAAGGCCTACGCCGATCTCGATCCGCGCAAGCAACAGCTCGCCGAGGCCAGCTATGGGCCCGCCGTGCTCACCTTCTCGGAGGACCGACAGCTCGACGCGGCCCACCGCCGCCTTAAGCGCAAGCTCTCCGACCACGAGCTCCGCCATGTCGGGCGCGTGCTCTCGATCCGCGATGCCCTACCGCGGGACATGGCGCGTCGGGTGGCCGAGCTGGCCGAGCTGGCCGAGGTCGTGCGTCATCCGAACCTACGGTATGTGCACGCCTCCCCAGCCCGCCCCATGGTCGAGGCGCTCCTTCCCCTGCGCGACAACCCACCGCGGGGCTTGACTGAAGACGACCTGCCCTCGGGCTTGGTGCGCCTCCTTGGGGGAGGCACGGACGAGCGGCGCCTCTTGGTGCTTCCGAAAGGTAATATGTGGGATATGCGCAACGCGCTCGCCTTGCTTGAAGAGCTGCGCGAGGCCGAGCCTCAGGCGCGCGTCGCGGGTAGCGTCCCCGTCCAGGGCTTGCTGTTTCACTACGTCATGCGCGATGTGCCGATCGTCGGGGGCCTCGCCTTGTTGCTCGTGTTGATCCTCTCGGGGATCGATCTGCGAAGGCCGGTGCTCGTGGTGGGCGCCATGGGGACCCTGCTCGCGGGGCTCACTTGGTCGGGCGTCATGCTGGAGCTGTTTGGGGTCAAGCTGTCGGTCGTCAACCTGGTCGGGGTTCCTATTCTGCTTGGGATCGGGATCGACGTCGTGATTCACCTGCTGCATCGCCTCCAAGAGGAAGGGCCTGGCGGGGTGCGGCGCGCCTGGCGTACCACGGGGGTCGCGTCCGCCATCTCGACCGCGACCACCGTGGCCTCCTTCGGCGCCTTGCTGCTGGCGTCCTCGCGCGGAGTGCGTTCGCTGGGCCTCTTGGTCGTGATCGGGCTGTCGACCCTCACCATCGTCGGCGCGCTGCTGCTGCCGTTGGCCTGGGCGACCGGCTGGCGGGTCACGGGCAAGGCGCCGGGCGATCAGGAGTCCTCATAGAGCTCGCGCACGAAGCCGACGTGGGGGGCGTTGGGAGCGACCATGACCGTGACCTGTTGCCCTATCTGGAGCCGTCGGGGTCCCCCGTGACGGACGGCGTTGCGTCGCTGGTAGGTCTCGCCTTCGAGCACGTATTCGACCCAGACCGCGCACATGGTCTGCTGCTCCTGGCACTGAACGACTTTGGCTTGCAAGGGGCGACCCTCCAAGAGCACGCGGCGGATCACCGAGATCCGCCACAGGAGCAGGGGTAGGGCGAGCGTCGACATCCCCAGCGCCAGCATCCAGAGGTTTGCTGAACCATAGCGATGGATCGCAGCCGCTTGGGCTCCGCCGAGTCGCCCCATCAGCTCGAAGAGGATCACGAAGCCCCAGATCCCCAGGCCCACCCGAGCGAGGGCCGAGGCGAGGAAGTCCCTCCAGAGGATGGTGCGGGAGGTGGGAGCGCTCATGGGTGGAGGATCTTGTGCATCATGCGGGCGGTGAAGTCGTGGTCGGCGAAGTAAGCAAGACGCAGGTTCTTGGGGCCGTAGCCGATCGAGACGCTCGATACGGGTCCCGCGTCGCGGCCGTCGACCACGGCGCGAACCGGGCGACGCTCGGGGTGCTGGACGTCCACCTGGATCTGAGCCGTGTGCGGCAGGGCAAAGGCGGAGAGTCTAGGAAGATGAGGGCAGATGGGTGTGATGGACAGCACTTTGAGGCTCGGGTGACAAGGCGGACCGCCCGCCGAGAAGTTGTAGGCGGTGCTGCCGAGCGCGGTCGAGACGACCACCCCGTCGGCGACGAGAGTGTCGACGACCTCGGTTCCATCGACCGACAGCGAGAGTCGTGCGGTCTGGCCGCTGGCACGCTCGAGGTAGACATCGTTGACCGCATCGTGGACGCTGGCTTCGCCGCCTGGGCTATGGACCTGAGCCCGGATCAGTGGGAACTCCCAAGTGATCAGGTCGTGGTGCAAGAGGGCTCGGGCCGCCTCGGCCCAGTCCGTCACGTCGTTGAGCAGAAAGCCGACCCGGCCTGCGTTGAGGCCGACGAAGGGTCGCTCCAGCCCTAGCTTGGCGACCGTGTGTAGCATGAAGCCGTCGCCGCCGACGACGACCGAGAACCGCTCGAGCTCGTCCCCTCCGAGGTGGGCGCGGAGGAGCTCCGCGTGTCGAACGGCGACGGGGTTGCGCGGATCGTGGACGATCATGGCTTGGCCTCGGGAGTGAGCAGGGCGAAGACCGCGCGGCCCAGGGAGAGGAGGCGCTCGGGATCTTCGGTGCCGTGGAGGGGGACCTGGACCGTGAGCACGACCAGGGCGTCTTTGAGCGTGAGAGCGTGCAGCTCCACGACCTGGGGCTGGCTGGGGTGCGGGATCCGCCAGCGAGTCCGCTCCCCTCGAAGGAGGCCGTGCCACAGAGCGCTCCGGTCTTCGAGGACCGCTCCCCGTGCCGACAGGTCGGAGAGGGCCTCGGCCAGCGCTTGGTTGGCGTTTGAGGTGAGATCGCGCGAGATCGAGATCGTGGTGTCGGGGCCGCGCCAGACCAGGGCCGCCTCGGTGGTTGTGGTCTCGCCTTGGGGGAGCTGGAGCTGCAGCCCGTCGTGGAGGTGCTCCCTCCACTCGGCGGTCGGAAAGACGTAGGCTTGTGTGCGAAAGACATGGACGGTCGGGGCTTCGTCTTCGGGGCGGTCGACCCGGAGGGCCGGGTATCCACGGGCGTCGTAGACGTGGAGCTGCGCCCCGCCTTTTTGGAGGCGCTCCACGCACTGGGCGGCGATCCCATCGGGCCAGGTCAGGCAGGAGAAGCGGCCCCTCCGGTTGATCCACATGGGGCGCGCGGGCGGCTCGTCGACCTTGTACCAGGTCCTCTCGGTGAGTGCCTGCTCCGACCGGGCCGGAGCGTCGGGTGGCCCCGCGAGGGCACTGAGCAGCAGCGCGAGAGAGAACATGAGCGCCTCGAAGTTTCGAACAAGGCCGGTGTATCGGTTATCGTCGCCGACGTCTACCCAGCGGCCCGCGCCGCTCGGCGGAGCAGCCATCGAGGATCCACCGCGAACTCACCTACGACCTCTACGGGCCCTTCCAGGACGAGATCGAGCGCTTCGGTGAGGGTGACGGTGAGCTCCCCGCCCGGCATCTGCACGGTGACTCGGCCCGGCGGGATCCGATGGGTCAGCATGGCAGCACACACCGCAGCGCAGGACGAGCTCCCCGAGGCAAGGGTCGGGCCGGCCCCGCGCTCCCAGATCCGGATCTCGAGGCGATCGGGTGCGAGGACCTTGACGAACTGAACATTGGCACGGTTCGGTACGCTCGCGTGGTTCTCGAGCAGGGGGCCCAACCGGCGCCAGTCCAGGGCGTCGAGGTCGCCGTCGACGAAGGTGACGAGGTGGGGGTTGCCGGTCGCGAGCGCGGTGATCTGCAGGGTCTGTCCCCCCACCTGCCAGGTCGCGTCGATCACTGGTTCTCGCGCGTGGACCGGCACCTGCGCAGGCTCGATCGTCGCCCGCCCCATGGCGATGGAGATCCGGTCGCCCTGCACCGTACACCCCACGACCTCGGCGCCTGTATCGACGGAGAAGCGCTCGGGGGCCCCCAGGTGATCGACGAGGTAGCGAGCGAAGATCCGAAGCCCGTTCCCAGACTTTTCGGCCACGGACCCATCGGGGTTCCAGATGGTGACCCCGTGGTCCGCCCGCCCGGTCGGGGTGGGTTCGAGCACGCCATCGCCACCGACCCCACGGTGGCGGTCGCAGAGGGCCCGTACCAGCGCGGGGCTCGCGGGAGGCCCCTCGTGCAGCACGAGGTAGTCGTTGCCGAGCCCGTGGCTGCGGACCAGACGCATTCAGCCGTCCTTGCTGCGGCGCATCCAGCCGAGCCAGCCCCCACCGTTGCTGGGCTTGGGCTCGACCTCGGGGACCAGGCGCTGAAGCGCGAGGCGGGCCTCGCGGTGAGAGGGGTCGAGCTCGAGGGTGACTCGGAGCCAGGCCTTCGCCTCTTCCCACTGGTGCAGCCGCGCTGCGATCCGGGCGGTGAGCCACGCGATCCGCACGCTGCGCTTCTTGAACTTGCCCGCGCGCTGCACGGCGGCGACGGCCTGTTGGAGCTTGTCTTCGGACTCGTAGGTCTCGGCGATCAGGGCGACGACGTCGAGGGCCCGGTTGCGGTACTCTGGGCTCGAGAGCCCGTAGGAGGCGGCCTCGAGCGCGTCCTCACGCTCGTCGAAGTGGGCGAGGATCTCAGCGTAGTCCGTCCAGAGCCGGGTATTCTGAGGGTCGGTACTCAGCCCCAAGCGCAAGACGTCGAGGGTGCCGTCGAGGTTGCCCCGCGCCGCTTCGAGCCCAGCCGTGATCGAGAACACGCTCGCTGGCGCGCCGCGGTCGATCCAGTCTTTGGCCTCGACGAGGGCAGGCTCGATCAGACCTAAGCCTTCGAGGGCTTGCAGGCGGAGCTCTCGCGCTTCGATGGTGTCGCTACGGTAGGCGATCTGAGCGGTCGCAAGTTTGAAAGCGAGCACGAGTCGGCCGAGATCGCGGCAGGCCTTGGCAGCCTCGAGGTAGTCGCCGGTGGGATGGAGGCGCACCAGCCGCTTGTGGAGCTTCTTGGCGTCGGCGACGGAGAGGCCGCAGTCGTTGCACTTGGCGGCGGGGTCGGGGGGGCCACTGTACGGGACCCGGTCGAGGCGCCCCCCGCAGTTCGTACACCGCTCGGGTTGAGGAAGGTCGAGGCTAATCGCCCAGTCTTCGAGCTTGAGGGTGCGCCGGCAGCTCTTGCAGACCAGCGCGTCGGCGAAGCGTCCCACCACCTCGCGGGACTCCCAATGGGGGTCGGGCGCGTCGCAGCAGGGCTCGTCGGCGGAGCTCAACGGGACCTCTGGGCATGCAGCAGGTGGGGGATCGCGGAGGGATTCATGAGGGTCGAAGCTCCGGGGGGAGAAGATCGGCGACGTATCGGTGGGCGAGCAGGAGGGTGTCCTTGGGCCCACCGTGCTCCGCAACGCGTAGAGGCTCTCCGATGCGAAGTGTAACGCCTCCGGGGCGCACATGGGTGTTGCCGAGGGGCATGATCGCTCGGGTTCCGATGAGGGCCGCGGGAAGGAGCTGGGCCCCTTCTAGCTTTAGGTATCGCGCAACGCCTGGAATGAAGTCGCCAAGGCGACCCGTACGGCTTCGGGATCCCTCGGCGTAGATCAACACGGCTCGACCCTGGATGGCGGCGTCTTGGGCGACCTTGATGGCGGCGAGCGCGCGCCGAGCCAGCTCGCGCGGAGAGAGTTGGGCGGTGTGGGAGAGCTGCGTGGACTGCGGGACGGGGACGGTCGCCAGACAAGCGGAGGCGAAGCGCCGGAAGAGGTCCTCATAGACCTTGGGTCCGGCGAGGGAGATCACGCGATCGCCCAGCTCGGGGTGGCCTCCTTGGTCGAGCACGCTGTCGATGGCGGTGCTGTCGAAGTAGGAGTGGTGGTTGCACACGATAAACGTGGGGCCTTGCTGCAGGGCCCTCTCGAGGTGCTCGGCGCCCGAGAGGCTCGTGCGGGGAAGCACGTGTCGGCACCAGGCGCGCGAGATGCGACGGGCCTGGGGGTGGGGGGGGTACAGCCGGATTTCGTCGCCCATGGTTTGGAGCGTCTCGAGCAGCTCTTCGGCGGTCTGGGGGGACCACGTCGAGACGATCTGCTGGACGGCTCGACCCGCGACCGGCCCGACGACGGGGTCGTCGATGTAAGAAGCAAGAAACCCGGGCAGCAGCTCCATCAGGGTGGCCGGCTTCAGTCGCGCTAATGAGGTCAGATCCACGATCGCTCCGTCGGAGGGGTTGTTTATCACAAGGAAGGGTTAGAGGGGAAGCCGAGGAGGTGGCCTCATGGAGGGCTCGGGACGTCCGTGTATTCGCGTAGTGAGCGCAGAGATCGCTGAAGATGGCCGGTTCTTGATCACCCAGCGCTTGCCGACCGCCTCCTTGCCCTTGCTCTGGGAGTTTCCCGGAGGTCGCGTGCGCGAGGGCGAGTCCGACGCCCAGGCCCTCTCGCGAGCGCTGCTCGATCGATTGGGTGTGCAGGCTCGCGTGGGCGAGCGCCTGCTCGAGGTGCGGCACCGCTACGCGGAGTACGATCTCACCATGGCCGTCTACGAGGTCACCTTGCGCTCCTCGCCGCGTACGCTCCGGGTCCATGCCCTCGCCTGGGCGCTTTCCAGCGACTTCTCGCGCTACACCTTCCCAGGCGCGGATCAGCGAACGGTCGACGCCCTGCTAGCGGACGAGCCGTAGCTGGGTGTTGGGCATCGGCGTGTTCTGCACCGTTCCAGGGCGAGCTCAGGGCTCGCGGTCGGCGGGCGCTGGGTCGGGGCTCGGAGGGTCGCGCTGAATCGGCTCTGGGGAGCGCCACGTCGCGGGGCCTGGACCCTCGCTGACCTTCAGGCGTGCGCGTCGCTGGCTGGGAGAGAGCTCCATACGAAGCGAGGCGAGCACATCGAGGCCGAGCAAGGACTGGCGCCCTGGCCCCCTTATGCGGGAGAAGGCCCGGAGTCCTTCGGGGACCTCGGCGGTTCCAAGCTGGAAGGCGGGCAGATCGTAGGCGTTGACCGTCCGGATCTTGCTGCCTCCGGTGGCGGTGATCTTTACGGTGCGTTGCCCATCCTCTGGAAAGCCGGGCTTCAGGAGGAGGGTCCGGTTGCTTCCGGTGTCGATCAGAAAGCGGATGGGCTGCTCGCGGATCCTGCTCTCGATCTCGAAGCGGCGACCGATCCGACGCTCGCGGTAGAGTCGGATCACGTCGGGGTCGGACGACGACAGGGGGGCATGATCTGGGGCGTGGAGCTCGAACCGGCCCGGTCCACCGTCCAAGACCGTAAAGAAGCGACGGAGCAGGTCGGCCCCGATCACCCCCGCGATGGGCCCTTCGGGTACGTCGTGGACGGAGCTGGTGGTGTTCAGGTCGCGGACCACACAGACGAGCCGGGTGATGCGGTGCTCACCGATCGAGAAGGGCGGCAATGTCGCGACTCGAGCTTGGAGCTTGCCCGCTTCGCCTCGGACGCGCGTGCGGCCTCGGGGTGCGACCCCGATCGCCCGCACGAAGTCATCATCGCAGGTCGTCCGCGAATAGCCGGTGTCGACGAACCAGGTGTGGATGCCCAGCGCCCCCATGTCCAGGTGCACGAACCATCGCCCCGGAGCGGACGCCGGCGTGACCAGCTGGAGCTCCGCGGGCTGTGGGGCGGGCTTCACGGAGGGTCGGCCGAGTCTTAGGTGGCACGCGCTGCCGAGGCAGGCCACGAGCAGCAAGGAGCGGATCATGGGGCGCACTCTACCTCAATCGGGGCTTGGGGCGGGACCGCAAGTTGAGAGAAGGGGACCAACCCACTAGGGGCCTTGCGGCTGTGCGTGTTTTTTCGCCCAGCTCAATGACGCTCTCTGGCGCAGCCCTGCCCGGCTCCACACCGAGAAGATCGCCGAGCGTCGTCCTTCCCTTCAGCCCAATGAGAGATTATGTCACCCCAGATCAAGACCGTCACCTTCATCGGAGGCGGTAACATGGCGACAGCCATGGTCGAAGGCCTTGAGAGCCTCGACGAACCTCCGTCTATCACCCTCTGCGACCCCTCCGAGGCCGCCCGACAGCGACACCGTCGGGCCGGGCGTCGGACCGTCGCAGGACCCGCGCAGCTCGACCGACCTCGGGTGATCGTGCTCGCCTTCAAGCCTCAACACCTCGCCGCTGCGGCGCCCGATCTCGACGCTTGCCTGCCCGATGATGCCTTGGTCGTCTCGGTGCTCGCCGGGGTCTCGACGCAGACGTTGCACGCCTGCTTCCCCCGCGCGCGGGTGGTGCGCGTCATGCCGAACACCCCGATGGCGATCGGGCAGGGCATGGCGGGAGTGGCCGCTGGCGACCGCGCGACCCCGCACGATGTCGAGACCGCGGCGGCCCTCTGCCGTCCTTCGGGCGAGGTGCTCATCGTCCCCGAAGCGCGCCTCGATGCCATCACCGCCGTCTCCGGGAGTGGACCGGCCTACTTCTTCCGCTTCTGCGAGGTCCTCGTGCGCGCCGCGCGCGAAGAGCTCGACTTCAGCGACGCCGAGGCTCGGCTGCTCGTCTCGCAGACGGCCAAGGGCGCCATCGCCTACCTCGACTCCGAAGAGGGCTTCCCCGCGCAACGCCTTCGCTCCGAGGTCACCAGCCCCGGCGGCACCACCGAAGCCGCGCTTCGGGTCTTCGACCAAGGTGGCATCGCGGAGCTGGCAGAGAACGCCTTGCGCGCCGCCGCCCACCGGGCTCGCGAGCTCGACGCGGCGGCCTCCGCTCGCATGCAGCGCCTCGACCGAGGGAGGGTCGCATGATAGCGCCAGCACTGATCGACGCGGTCCCTGCCGAGATCCCCTCCACCTTCTCCCCCGAGCACCCCGTGAGAGCTGCGCTGCGCGATGCGCGCCGGATCGTGATCAAGGTCGGAACGGGCATCGTCACCGAGCACGGAGGGCGTCCTTGCATGCGGCGACTGCGGCAGCTCACGGCCGCGGCCGCGGCCTTGCGCGCCGAAGGGCGTGAGGTCGTCCTCGTCAGCTCGGGATCGGTCGGCGTAGGCACCGACGCCCTGGGCCTTCGGCGACCGCTTTCGGTGGTCGATCGCCAGGCGGCAGCGGCGGCGGGACAGAGCCTGCTCATGGGCGCGTACCTGCGTCTCTTCGGGGCGCTCGGCCAGCGCTGCGCCCAGGTCCTCCTCTCCGAGGAGGACTTCTCGAACCGCGGGAGGCATGTGCACCTCAACGCGACCCTCAACCGTCTGCTCGATCTCGGCGTCATCCCCGTGGTCAACGAGAACGATGCCGTCACGACCGCCACCATGGCGACCGAGGGCGGGGTGGTCTTCTCTGACAACGATCGTCTCGCGGCGCTGACGGCCTCAGCGCTGACGGCGGACGCGCTCCTGCTCCTCACCGATGTTGAGGGCGTCCTCTCGGCGCCTCCTGGCACGCCGGGCTCTTCGCGCCTGCCTATCTACACCGGCGACGAAGAGATCCGTATCGGCACCGCCTCCAGCCTGGGTCGTGGCGGGATCGCCGCCAAGATCCAGGCGGCGGTCCTCGGCGCTCGCGCCGGCGTTCACGTCGTCATTGGATCGGGCGAGCGTATCGACACGATCTCAGAGGTCCTCTCAGGGCAGGACGTCGGCACGTGGTTCCCCGCCGAGAAGGCTCCTTCGGGCAAGCGGCGCTGGCTTGCATGGGCGACCGCCCCCGAGGGGCGGCTGGTCGTCAACGAGGGCGCGAGGCGAGCCCTGGTCGAGCGGCGTGCCAGCCTGCTCCGGCCAGGGATCATCGAGGTCGAGGGCTACTTTGACGGCGGGGTCGTCGTCAGTCTGGTCGACGAGAACGGCGTGGAGTTCGGCCGGGGTCGGTGCGACGTGCCTGCCTCGCACATCATGGAGCCCACCGTCGATCGTGCGCCGCCGATCGTGCACGCCGACCACCTGGTGATCTTCTCGGAAGGGGGCGTGGATGACTGAGTCCGCCGATCCCAGATCGCTCGCGCTGGCGGCACGGCGAGGGGCGCGATCCCTCGCAGCGCTCAGCTCCGAGGCGCGAGCGTCCGCGCTCCGACGGGTGGCGGACGCACTCGTCGCGCGCTCGTCCGAGATCTGCGAGGCCAACGCCCTCGACGTGGCGGACGGGGAGCGGGCGGTCGCCGCCGGTTCCTTGGCCCCGGCCCTGCTCGCCAGACTTCGGATCGATGAGGCCCGCCTTCGCTCGCTGGCGGAGGGGATCCGCACCCTCGCGGACATGCCTGAGCCGGTGGGTCGCACCGTGGCGCGGCGAGCGCTCGGAGAGGGCCTCGAGCTCCGCCAGGTGACCTCGCCCCTCGGGGTGTTGCTCATCATCTTCGAGGCCCGCCCCGACGCGCTGCCGCAGATCGCCTCGCTCGCGCTGCGTGCTTGCGATGGGGTGATCCTCAAGGGAGGCCGCGAGGCCCAGCGCAGCAACACGGCCATCCACCGGGTCATCACCGAGGCCCTGGCCCCCGACGTACCTCCGCAGACCGTCGGGCTGGTCCACACGCGCGCCGACATCGCCGAGCTGCTGGCCCTCGATGAGGTCATCGATCTGGTGATCCCGCGGGGCTCCAACGCCTTGGTCCGCCACATCCAAGAAAATACCCGCATTCCCGTGCTGGGTCACGCCGACGGGGTCTGCCATATCTACGTCGACGAGCACGCCGATCTAGCGCGTGCCAAGAGGGTCGTGCTCGACGCCAAGACCGACTACCCCTCCGCCTGCAACGCCGTCGAGACGTTGCTCGTCCACCGCTCCCTGCACCGCGATGGGCGGCTCGGCGAGCTCCTCTCCGCGCTTGGGGGGATCCGGCTGCACGCGTCCCCCGATCAGGCGGAGCTCCTGGGGCTGCCCCCGGCGCCGGACCTTCACCACGAGTGGGGGGATCTGGATCTGACGGTGGTGCTGGTCGAGGATCTCGAGGCGGCGATCGATCACATCCACGCCCATGGCAGCGGTCACACCGAGTCGATCCTGACCGAGAACACCGACCGTGCAGAGGCCTTCTTGCGCCGGGTCGACAGCGCGGCGGTCTTTCACAACGTGAGCACCCGCTTCGCGGACGGATACCGCTTCGGCTTGGGGGCCGAGGTCGGCGTGAGCACCTCGCGTCTTCATGCGCGTGGGCCTGTGGGGGTCGAGGGGCTGCTCACGACCCGCTGGATCCTCCGAGGTGGGGGTCATACCGTGCAAGACGTTCGGTCTGGGGCGTGGTCCTTCGCCTGGAAGGAGCTCCCGCTGGGCGGCTGAGGCCTACCAGTAGCGCTCGGTGGTGATGTGGCCCGGCACGCGCCGGCTGTGCCGCTCGAGGCCCCGCGCCAGTAACAGGCCGACCATCTCGTCGATCATCGTGGGGTTGCCACAGAGCAGCACGTGGCTGGTCTCGGCCGCGATGCTCACGCCAGCGGTGTACTCCAAGGTCCCGTCGATCAGGCGATCCGTCACCCGTCCTCGCAGGCCGCCCTTTGGGGGATCGGTGCGGGAGCACAGGGGCACAACGGTGAGGGGGTGTGCTCCCTGCATGGCCTGTAGCTCGTCGAGGTAGGCGAGGTGCTCGGGCTGGCGCACTCCGTAGGCGAGCACGATGCGGTCTGCGGCCTCGTAGATCGCGCCCTCACGGAGCATCGAGAGGTAGGGGGCCAGGCCGGTGCCGGTGGCGATGAGCCAGAGATCGCGGCGGCGGGGTAGGTCGTCGAGGGTGAACAGGCCCTTGCCCCGTTCCGAGACGTAGAGGGTGTCGCCAGGCTTGGCGTGGGCGAGCATGGGGCTGACCCGACCGTCCTCGACCTCGACCACCAAGAGCTCCAAGGGCTGACCGGGGGCGGAGGCGGCGGAGTAGGCGCGACGGGTGTGACGATCCCCCTGCGGGGCGAGTCCGACGGTGACGAACTGTCCCGCCTTCATCGGGATCTGCACCTCGAGCACCAGGCTGAAGAGCCCAGCGGCCCAGTCTCGCCGGGAGACGACGCGCGTCGGTTGTAGGGTGATCGCCATGGAACTCTCGGAGTCAGGGTGCGTCGAGGACCGCGATGGTGAAGGCGTCTCCACCTTGCTCGGAGGTCGCGGGGCCCCAGCGTGAGACGGCGGGGTGAGAGGGTAACCATTTCCGAATCGCTTGCTTGAGGGCGCCCGTTCCGTGGCCGTGCAGCAAGAAGACAGCGCCGTGCCCGGCTAGAAGCGCCTTGCTGAAGAACCGCTCGATCTCGTCGAAGCTCTCGTCGACCCGGTGCCCACGCAGATCGAGGGTGTTGCTCGGCATGCGCAGGGCGTCGGCGGGATCGTCGGGTCCGGGCCTGTGCGGCCGCGCAGCCGGCGGGTTGGGGCGGGCTTCGGGCTGGGTGCGATCGAGCTCCAGCTCCGACAGGGGGACCCGCAGATGGAGCGCTCCGGCTCGCACTTGGGCCGCACCGCCGCTCAGCGTGGTGATCATCCCCTTCGTCCCGTGCTTGCGGAGCTTCACCGCGTCCCCGACCCTCAGGGAGGGGGGCTCTTGTTGTGGCTCGGGCTCCGGGGCCGGGGCGAGGGCGGTCAGCGCGCCCAGACTCGCTTTGGCCGCCTTGACGCGGGCGTGGCTGGGGTCGCGCTGGAGGTCGGCCACGACGGCCCGGATGGCTTGCTCCGCTTGGGCGAGCCGGTCCCGGTATTGGCGGGCGGCCTGTTCCCGCAGGGCGTCGGCCTGGTTCTTGAGCTTCGCCTCGCGTCGGGCGACCTCGGCCTCACGGGCCGCGAGGCGCTCGGCTTGCGTGCGGGCGTCGGCGCGGGCTTCGAGGGCCTCGGCTCGGGCGCGATCGAGAGCCTGAAGGAGATCCGCCAAGTCGCGCTCACCCTCGTCCATCAGCGCGCGAGCTCGGTCGATCAGCGCGTCGTCGAGGCCCATCTTGGCGGCGATCGACAGGGCGTGGCTCTGCCCGTGCGCGTCGGGGAGGACGCGGTAGGTGGGCTGACCGTCGGCGTACTCCACTGCGGCTGCGGCGAAGCGAGGGTCCGAGGCGGGCATCGCCTTGAGTCGGGCGTAGTGGGTCGTGAGCACGACTCGGGGGCCCTGACCGAGGAGGCGTTCAAGCACCGCCTGGGCCAAGGCAGCGCCCTGGGAGGGGTCCGTCCCGCTCGCCAGCTCATCGAGGAGCAGGAGGTGGCCCGGCGCGGCGCGGGCGATCATCTTCGAGAGCACGAAGAGGTGACCCGAGAAGCTGGATAGATCGTCGTGGACGGTCTGGGTGTCGCCGATGGAGGCGAGCACCGCGTCGAAGAAGTCCACCCGGCTCCCGGGTTCGGCGGGTACGAAGCAACCGTGCTGTACGAGCAGGGCGCACAGGCCGATGGTCTTGAGGCTGACCGTTTTACCGCCTGCGTTCGGCCCCGAGAGCACCAGCGCGGGGCGCTCCGCGCTCAGCGAGAGGTCGTTGCCGACGACCTCGATCTCTCGCAGGACCAGCACGGGGTGGCGGGCCTGGCGGAGCTGGATCACCCCTTGCTGAGCGACCACCGGCCGGCTGGCCCCCAGGGCGTGGGCCAGGGCGCGTCGCGCGACGGCGAGATCGAGGGTGGCGGTGGCCTGAAGGGCGTGGAGGACCTCGTCGCGGGCGCGGCCCAGAGCGGCCGAGAGCTGGATCAGGATCCGGCGCTCGGCCTGCTCCAAGGCGGCCTCGGCCAGGCGCAGCCGGTTGTTCAGCTCGACCACCTGCCGGGGCTCGATGTAGACCGTCTGCCCCGATCCCGAGGTGCCGTGGACGATCCCCAGGTCCCAGCGCTTGGCGTGGGCCTTGATCGGCAGCACGTATCGATCGTTGCGCTGGGTGACGAAGTCGTCCTGCAGCAGGTCGTGCAGCGCATCGCCCCGGAGGAGCTGCTGCAGGGTCTCGCGCACGTTGGCGTGTAGGTCGGTGATCCGGCGCCGCAGTTCGCCGAGCTCGGGGTAGGTCCTGGCCGACAGGGTGCCGTCTGTGTCGAAGGCCATCAGCAGATCATCGGCGAGCACGTCGTCGATCTGGATCGCGGCGGCGCGCTCGGCGAGCCGTGGGACGCGCTCGCCCTGCCGGTCGAAGAACCACGAGAGCTCGCGGAGGGTCCCCAGGGTCAGCCCGACCCGGCGGAGGTCGGGTCCCGCCAGAACCTCGCCCTTGTGGGCTCCGATCACCTCGGCCCGGATGTCTTCGATGCCACCGATGGGTAGATCGTCGCCCGCCTCGGCGAGGAGCTCGAGCTCGTCGACCTCGTCGAAGGCCCGAAGCGCGTGCTCGGGATCGGGCAGGGGTGCCAGGGCGCGAGCGGCGGCCGCGCCGAGGGAGGTGCGGGCGCGCTGGGCGAGGGCCTGCACCACGACAGGCCAGTCCAGCGCGTTCAGGGTGTCGGTGTGCAGGTCCATCGAGCGTCCAGGGAGGCGAAGCCCCTTGGCTACCCCGGGGCTTGGGACGGGTCCAGCCAGGGGAGTGGCGGACGAGCCTCGTCCGGGCGAAGAGAGAGAGGGAGGCAGACGATGGGATCGAGCTTTGGGCGACTGCTGCGGGTGACGACGTACGGGGAGAGCCACGGGGGCGGCGTCGGCTGTATCCTCGAGGGCTGTCCCCCAGGGCTGCGCCTGGATCTGGAGCGCGTACAAGCCGAGCTGGATCGTCGCCGGCCCGGCCAGTCCTCGCTCACCACGCCGCGAAAGGAGCTCGATAAGGTCGAGATCCTCTCGGGTCTCTTTGAGGGGCGCACCCTCGGCACCCCCATCGCCATGGCGGTCCGCAACCAAGACGCCGACCCCGCCGCCTATAGGAACCTGAAGGATCGGTACCGACCGTCACACGCCGACTTTACCTATGAAGCGCGGTATGGTCTGCGGGCCTGGGCGGGTGGCGGCCGGGCGAGCGCCCGCGAGACGGTGGGGCGCGTCGCGGCCGGGGCGATCGCCCGCCAGATCCTCGAGCACCTCGGGCCTGTCCAGGTGGTTGCTTGGGTCGAACGGGTTCACGATATCTCGGCACAGGTCGAGGTCGACAGGGTCAGCTCCCGCGCCGTCGACGCCCACCCTGTCCGCTGCCCCGACCCCGAGGCCGCAGCCCTCATGGAGGCCCGAATTCGTGAGGTCCGCCGCGATGGCGACACGGTCGGAGGGGTGATCCGCTGTGTCGCCCGGGGGGTCCCTGCCGGCCTTGGCGCCCCCGTCTTCGACAAGCTCGAGGCCGACCTCGCCCGCGGCCTGCTCTCGCTCCCCGCCTGCAAGGGCTTCGAGATCGGCAGCGGCTATCCCGGGACCTTTCTCAAGGGATCCCAGCACAACGACGCCTTTGTCCCCGACGGGTTGGGGGGCGTGGCGACCAAGACCAATCGTTCCGGCGGGATCCAGGGGGGGATCAGCAATGGGATGCCCATCGTGCTCTCGGCGGCGTTCAAGCCCGTCGCCACGATCTTCAAGGAGCAGCAGACCGTCAACGACCGGGGTGAGGCCGTCCTGGTCAAGCCCCGGGGCCGGCACGATCCCTGCGTGCTGCCCCGAGCCGTGCCCATGGTCGAGGCCATGGTCTGCCTTGTGCTGGCCGACCACTGGCTTCGGTGGCGCGGTCAGGTCGGCTCAGCACCGCTGGAAGGCTGAGAGGATCACGACCCGCAGCCGCGACAGCGCGTCCGTCGCGTTGACGGTCCGCTCCCAGGCTGCACCCGCGAGCAGGGTCGGGACGCTGAAGGTCAGGTAGTTGGGCGCGACCTCGAGCCGCTGGAAGTGTGCGGTACGAAAGCTGGGAGGGCCGAGCCACCGCTCCTGATCATGGCGGCTGTTGAGGCGGTAGGTGGTCGGAAACGTGTCTTCGGCGGGGCGCCCGCGGCGGGCGTTGACCCAGCGGTGGAAGGAGGTGGGGGTCAGGCTCGCGATCGCCGCCACATAGTGCCACTTATTGGGGGTCAGCCCCAGCACGACCCCGCCGGGTTTGAGCACGCGCGCGACCTCGCGGGCGTAGGCTCCAGGATCCGCGATGTGCTCCAAGACGTAGATCGAGAAGATGACATCGAAGGAGGCGTCGTCGAAGGGCAGCCGCACCCCGTCGCTCACCACGCCGTGATCGAGCAAGGGGTTGGTCCGAACGCGAGAGTCGACGTCAACCCCGACGATCTCCGCGCATCGCCCCTTGAGGTGGTGCACGTTGCGTTCTCCGGCGCCTGCGCCGAACTCAAGGACCCGGGACGTCGGTGTGACGTAGCGGTCGACGAGCTCCAAAAACGGGATCACCGGGTCTCGTTGTCGGGCCTCGGGGTAGAGACGTTCGAGCAGTCGCGCGCGCAGTTCACTCATAGGGGGGGGCTATCTCGCACAGGGCGCAGACGCCCGGCGCTCAGGCCTTGGTGGCCTTCTCGCCCCGAACGATGGTGCGCTCGTTGCCCTTGAGAACGGTCTTGCGGAGCCGGATCGCGCTCGGGGTGATCTCGATGCACTCATCGTCATCGATGAACTCCATGGCGCTCTCGAGGGTGAGCTCGCGCGGGGGAGGGAGGAGCTGCTTCTCGTCGGCGCCGGCGGAGCGCACATTGGTGAGCTGCTTGGCCCGAACCACGTTGACGTTCAGGTCGTTCTCGCGCTTGTGGATGCCGACGATCATGCCCTCGTAGACTTCCTCTCCGGGGATGATGAACATCTCGCCGCGGGGGAGGAGGTTGTACAGGGCGTAGGTCGTCGCCTTGCCCGCCCGGTCAGAGATCAGGGTGCCGTTGAGCCGACCTTGGATGAAGCCTACGTCGGCGTCCCAGCCATCGAACATGGTGTTGAGCAGGCCCTCGCCGCGACTATCGGTGAGGAGTTCGCTGCGGTAGCCGATGAGGCCCCGGCTGGGGATGCGGTAGGTCAGGCGGGTCCGGCCCGATCCATCGGTGCGCATGTCGAGCATCTGCCCCTTGCGGGCCGCGAGTTTCTGGGTGACGGATCCGACCGCGTCATCGGGCACGTCGAGGAAGGCCTGCTCCCAAGGCTCTTGGAGCTCGCCATCGACCTCGCGCTTGACGACTCGGGGTCGACCGATGGTGAGCTCGAAGCCTTCGCGGCGCATCTGCTCGATGAGGATGGCGAGTTGGAGCTCGCCTCGGCCATAGACCATCAGGGCCTCGGAGCCGTCGTCGGCGTCTTCCACCTTGAGGGAGACGTTGGCGAGCAGCTCGCGATCGAGGCGATCGCGGACCTGCCGCGAGGTGAGGTACTTGCCGTCCCTGCCGCTCAGCGGACTCGTGTTGATGCCGAAGCGCATGCCGATCGTGGGCTCATCGACACGCAGGCGCGGCAAGGGCTTGGGTTCGGGGGCCGTCGTGAGCGTGTCGCCGACCGTAATCTCGGGCACGCCTGCGATGGCGATGATGTCGCCGGGCTCGGCCACGTCGACCTCGTAGCGCTTCAGGCCCCGCCAAGAGTACATGAGCTGGGGGCGGACCATCTTCTGCTTCTCGAGGCCGAACCAGGTCGAGGCTTCGTTCTTCTTCAGCGGGCCGCCTTGGAGGCGACCCAAGCAGAGCCGACCCACGTAGGGATCGTAGTCGAGGTTGGTCACCATGAGGGTGGCGTGCTCGCCCTGGACATCGCTCGGGGGGGGGATGTGTTCGACGATCGCGTCGAGAAGGGGTCGAAGGTCGACGTCTTCGTCGTCGAGCGCGTGCTTGGCGAAGCCATCGCGGGCGCAGGCGTAGAGCACGGGAAAGTCGAGCTGATCTTCCTCGGCATCGAGATCGATGAAGAGATCGTAGACCTCTTGCAGGACCTCTTCGGTGCGAGCGTCGGGTCGGTCGATCTTGTTGATGACCACCATCAGGGTCAGCCCTGCCGCCATCGCCTTGCCGAGCACATAGCGGGTCTGAGGCAGGGGACCCTCGCTCGCGTCGACGAGCAGTAAGGCGCCATCGACCATGGTGAGCACGCGCTCGACCTCGCCCCCGAAGTCGGCGTGACCGGGGGTGTCGACGATGTTGATCTTGGCGTCTTGGTAGAAGACGGCCGTGTTCTTGGCAGTGATTGTGATGCCGCGCTCGCGCTCCAGATCCATGCTGTCCATGACGCGGTCTTGAACCGCCTCATGGTCTTGGAAGGCGTGGCACTGGCGGAGCAAGCCGTCGACCAGGGTGGTCTTACCGTGGTCGACGTGGGCGATAATTGCGATGTTTCGGAAGTCCATCCCGTCCTCGGGCTCAGGGGGGCGCCGTGTAACGCCACGCCGAGCTCCCCGCCTCACCCCTCGGCCACATCGACGAGGGCCGGCGATGCAGCGCCGCGATGGGCGGGGGAAATCAGCCCACCCCCCTCGGGGGGCTTACTCGAAGACGAAGGGGAAGGTGATGGTGGTCCCCTTCTGGGATGGCGGGAAGGTGATGCCGCGAATCGCCTTGATCAAGCAGGCTTCGAGCGCGCCTCCCGCGTAGCGGCCCTGCTTGACGCTGATGTCGGTGGCGTCGCCGTTGGGCTTGATGGTGAAGGGCACGTCGATACGGTTCGGCAGCTTCCCTTCGGCACGATTATAATCGAAGAAGCACCGCTTCACGTTCTTGTTGGACTTCACCATGACGTCGATGGCCTGCGGGGGTGGGCGCTCGGGCAGGTTGGACCGCGCCGGGGGCGGTGGGTCCGAGGCGATCAGGTCCAGATCGTCGGGGAGCTCCTTCTCGTCGATGGGGGGCGGGGGGGGCTCGCGCCGAGGCGGGGGGGGCTCGCTCGTCCGATCTTCGATGATGCGCGGGGCGGGCGCGGAGCTGGTGCTGCGCGGCGGGGGCTCGGTGCTGCGCGATGCGACTCGGGTGGGGGTCGGAGCGGGTGCGGAGGTGGCCTTGGCGGTGGTGGTCGTGCGGGTTGGGGCCGAGGTAGACGGCTTGGGCTTGGGCGTGGACGCGGCCTTCGCCTCGGCGGCGTCTTCGGCTTGGTCGTCCTCGTCGATCTCGGGTTCGGGGTCTTTGGCCCCGTCAGCGTCCGTCTCGGCGTCGGCGACGGGCTCGCGCAGGTCACCGAGGGTCGGGGGGGGCTCTTCGTAGCCGTTCGCGACAAGACCTGAGAGGGAGTCGGAGAAGGTGCTCGCGCCGTCGACGCCGACTCGCACGGTGGCTGGGACGCCGCCTGCGATGAGCCCAAGCAGCACGGCGACCAGGATGGAGGTGACTTTCCAGGCGGGTCGCCGGCCGCGCCCGCTCGTGAGCAGGAGCAGGAAGGCGGCGAGTAGGCCGCTGACCGCCAGGGTTGTGCCGAGCCACGCGCCGATCATGACGAGCCAGTAAAACCCGCTCTCGTCGAGCACAGCGTCGATACCTAAGATGACCACACCCAGGGTCGCGATCACGACCGCCGCGAGCACCAGACCCATGTCTGTGCCGGGATCATGTTTTTTTGGCGCAGACTTTCGCTTGGCGGGCGCGGGGGTGCCTCGGTCGCTGGAGGGGCTGATGGCGTCGACGGGCAGCGGGGTGCCGCTGTCGAGCTCAGGCTCGCGCGGGACGGGGGTAGGGGCCTGCGAAGGGGTCGCCGCTCCGCCGTGAGCTGGGACCCGCTCTGTCATGGCGTTGCGATCGGGTGGGGCGGAGACCGCCGCGCTCGCGCCGACCCGTGGGCCCGCGCTGACGCGCGGGGAGGGGCTCGGGGTGCGCTGCTGCGGGTTGGGTCGGATCTCGTTGCGGATCCACCGGGTCTCGTCGGCGGAGGGGCGGCTGCCCACGGGCATGGTCTTTTCTTCGTTCGCTTCGGCGAGGGCTGAGTCTTTGAAGAAGGGTTGCGTGGTCGAGCCCGAGGAGTCGTCACGCGCGGGGGGAGGAGCGGGGGTTGGAGGGACCGCCGTGACCAGGGTTCGCTCGTCGGGATCGGCGCCGCGGCGAGGCCGAGGGATCAGCATGCGGTGGCCGCACTGCCTACAGGTGGCCTTGTTGACCGGCTTCACGAGCTTTTCGTCGGGGATTTTATACATGGCCCCGCAGTTATCGCAAACCACCTTCATGGGATACCCTCAGCGCGCGCAACATCGCGAGTGCATACTTACATCACGTCTGCGTCGGTTCGTCAAGGGAACGCGCGCCATCCCCGGACCTTACACGGACACGGTGCGGCTCTTTGGCGATGAACGCGAGGCGGTCCATCCAGGGAGCGGCTCAGCGGACGACCCGGACTTGGAGCTGCCAGGCCTCTTTGGGAGGCTGTAGCGTCTGGCCGTAGAGGATGCCGGCGGTGGTCAGGCCCGCGGCGACGAGTCCGAGGGTGACGCCCAGGGCGATGGCTCCGCCTCGCTTTCGCTTCTCGGGAGGAGGGGGCTCGTCGGGGATGGTCGGGTGGGGTTGCCCGAGGGCAGCTGCGACCAGAGGGCGCGCCAAGGACTCATACTTGGGATCGCCCAGTCGCGGCGCCTGGAAGGGTCCTGGCTGGACGACGGTGGTGATCGGGTTGCCCTGCGGATCGTAGAGGCTGAGGGAGAGATCGCCTCGGGGCTGGACCAGGCCGTGGATCAGGCGGTCGGCTTGCAGGTCGTCGCCCAGCTTTTGGGCTCCGCTGCGCGAGAGTCGTCGTGGCGGTCGGTCGAAGAGGCTCACTTCGACCTCGCGGGCCAGCTCGCGCAGATCGGCGTCGATCGCGTCGGGGTGCACGTCGAGGTAGTCGGGGACGAGCCGCAGGGCCAGGGCGAGGACCTCGGCGGCTTCGGAGCGCTTCCCGGTCTCGAGCCACGCCTTGGCCAGCGCGAAGGCGGAGTCTGCCATCTCTTCGCGCCGGGCCACGGCCGAGCCCGCGCGGTCGTGGGCCGCGACCGCCTCTTCGAGGAAGGAGATGCCGATGTCGGGGTCCCCCTCGGCGAGCAGGAGCACCCCCTCGGTCATCGCGTCGCGAGCCTCGAGCAAGGAGCGCTGGTTGCCTTCGGTGAGCCGGTTGACCAGCTCCGATCCGCTCACCACCGAGAGCTGAGGCTCGACCGCCATCGCCTCCGCCAAGCCTCGGACGAAGACCTCGAGGTCGCGAAAGGAGGTGCCGGGCACGCCGTCGAGGGGGACGATCGCCACCACGGTCGGAGGATCGTCGAGTCGGGACTCGGCCTGCGTGGCCTCGTCGGTCACGGTGGGCGCGTCGGGCTGGGCGTCGCGCGCGGGATCTTGGAGCGACTCAGGAGTGGCCTCGTCGTCTTCGTCGTCTTCGTCGTCGCCGAAGAGCAGATCGAAGTCCTCGTCGTCGTCGAGGTCGAGGATCGGCGCGGGGTCCGGCTCGTCGGGCTCCGACGCGAGCGCGGAGGCGGAGCAAAGCCACAGCAGGGGCAGGAGGATCCAGGTCACAAGTGGTTCTCGATGGCTTTGTGAAAGGCGATGCGATCGACGAGATCGGTCAGGTAGTCCTGGCTCTGTGTATCCCATGTCAGCACGGGTGACCGATCCCAGGTCTCGATCCAGTCTTCGTAGAGGTGGTTGAGGGTTCTCAGGTATCGCGCCGGGATGTCCTGTTCCGCGGGTCTTCCCCGCGCTCGGATGCGACGTCGGATCGCGCGGACCCCGCACCGTAGGTAGAGCAGCAGCGTGGGGGGCTCCAGGTCTTGCTGCAAGGCCTGGTATAGCTCTTGGTAGGTCCGCCAGTCTCGGGGGCTCATGCGGCGGGAGCGGTGAAGGTACGCGGCGAAGATCTCGGCGTCCTCGTAGATGGTGCGGTCTTGCACCAGCGGCTGGCCTCGACGCTCCAGCTCCTTGTGAAGCCGGAACTTGTGCGAGAGGAACCAGACCTGACTGTGAAAGGCCCACCCTCGCATGTCGGCGTAGAAGTCCTCGAGGTAGGGATTGTCGGCGAAGGGCTCGTAGATCGGCACCAGGTCGTACTGCTCCGCTAAGTAGTTGACCAGTGAGGACTTTCCTACCCCGATATTCCCTGCGACGGCGATGTAAGGCTTGCGCATCGCGCTCACCGAGGCTCGAGGAGGCCCGCGTTTCCATAGGCATCTTCGATATAGACGGCGCCGGTCACGTCGAGCGGGACGAAGGTCCGGCTCCCGACCCGCGTGATCCCTTCGGGGTGGACCTCGTCGTCGCCGATCCAGACGCGCAGCGGGCCGGTCAGGGGGTTGTGGCCTCGGGCCTCGCCGTCGTCGTGGATCATGCGGTAGCCGCGCGACGGGCCGGGCAAGGACGCGAGCACCCCCCCTTCGGTGGCATCGATCTGAAGGGCCGCGGGAACGATCTCGAAGCTTGGGGAGGTGAGATCGTAGGGCTCGGTGGTAAAGGGCCAGACCTCCTCGTCGCCGGTGAAGTGGTGGCCGTCAACCTTGAAACGGTAGGTTCCAAGGGGAAGGCCCGCCTTGTCGGAGACGTGGTCGACCGCCTGCCACACGATCCACCATCTGTGCGTTTGAAGGGCGGTGACTGGGAAGAGGGGGTCGGGGGTCCAAGTCATCAGCAGGTCGTGGAAGGCGTCGGTGATCGGCCGGCCCGACCGGGTGGTCGCGGGCACCCAGTCTTCGCCGTCGAGGCGCTGCAAGGTGACGGTAGGCAGATCGACGCGGGCGTCTCCTCCCTGCCACGCGAACTGCACCAGGCCTTGCACCCGCGGGACCTCGGCTGGAATGTCGAGATCGACCTCGAAGTCGTCGGGGGTCCACAGGGGTGGCTCCGGGGCTTCGGTGAGGGCCGTGCCTGCCGAGGGGGTCCGATCGGGGCTGAGGGGGACTTTCGGGCGGTCGGGGTAGCGGGTGGGCGCGAAGGCCGAGCCGACGCCTGGTCGGCCGTGAAGGCCATTACCAAGGTATTCAGCGCTCATGTCGAGTACCCCCTCCATGATGTGCTCGCCTTGGAGCGGGCCCCAGACGTTGATGTTCGGCTCATAGCCGCCCAAGAGCCAGTCTTCGGGGATCATGAGGTAGCCCTCGTGATCCTGGGCGTAGCCCACGAGCAGGGCGTGGGGATGGTCGAGCTCCGCGTGGGCTCTACGGCGGAACTGCTCGCCGTAGGTCCCGGTGGGTTCCCCGGGAAAGAAGCCGACGTACAGTGGCTCGCTCCGTTCTTCGCCCGAGGGCGTGAGGGTGGGCAGAGGGCCGAGGAGCGAGGCGGTGGTGCCCGCCTTGAGGGTCTCGGGGAGCGGCAGGGGGATCTCGCCTTCGTCGATGTTGAACACGGCATAGAGGATGCGACTCACCAGCTCCACGTCCATGCACGCGGAGTAGGGGAAGACCTCGCTGCCGATGTTGCCCGCGGGGATCAGCGGGGCGTCGGATCCGCAGAACGCCGCACCGTACGGCGCGTTGAACTCATCGATCGGAGAGATGATGTCGCCGTTCTCGTCGTAGATCTGCTCGTCGGGCATGGGGTTGTCGGTCAGCGGCGCGTAGTGCCAGTCGACCGTGCCGTTGCGCGTCACCCGGATCTGAGAATGAAACTGCGGGATGTGTCGAGATACGGTCTCGATGGTGATCGGGGCGTCGCTGGTGGGGGTGGCGTCCCAGAGGTCGACGATCGCGTCCACGGCGCGCTCTCCGATGGACTCCAGGCGAGCCAGTCGAGCGCCCCGCCCGCCGGGTGAGGCGTCGCCTCCAGACCCTTGGAGGTGCATCGCGACCACCGGCTCGGGAAAGGCGTCTTGGACGGCGACTTCGACGTGGCCCGGTGCATCGGTCGAGATCATGGGGCTGGACTGCCCGACCACGGTGCCGTGGATGCCGAAGGTGAAGGCGAAGGCCATGGGGGTGCCGTCGAGACGATCGATCCGCAGCATGTGGAGGTAGGGATCCTTGCCGTAGCCGGGCTCCGCATCGTCCCAGATCTGGAGGTCGTCGTTCTCGGATCGACGATCCCGGTAGACCCGATCGTCGGGGTCCCAGTCCTTGGCCCACCCGCTACCGATCTGGACTTCTTCTCGGCTGTTCCAGGCCCGCTCGGCGACCTCGACGGTCTCGTCGAGTAGGCGGGCGTAGATCTCGGGGTGGAAGCGGTCACCGCCCAGGTAGAAGTGGAACTGATCGGAGAAGGGGCCGTAGGACTGGTGGGTGTGGCTGGTGCTGATGGTGACGCGGCCTTCGAGGTCGAGGCCCAGGCGACTCCCAAGCTCTCGAGCGACGTCTTCGACGTAGTGGTCGTTGCTATAGATGAGATCGGCCTTGATCAGCACCAAGTGCTCGTCGTCGTTGTGGAGCCAGATCACCTTGAGGGTCGGTCGCGTCTGCACGCCCGCCGACGGTGCGAAGCCGGTGATGTAGTGGGTGCGACGAGGATCGGGACGCGAGGAGCTGCCCAGGAGAGTGGATCGCGCGGAGAAACCACCCAGGGGGGTGCCCACGGGGAGGTCGAGGGTGCGCTCGGCAGCCCCGGCGAGGGGGGCACCGGGCTGGACCTCGGGCCACGCGACTTCGACGGAGGAACAAGCGAGCATCAAGAGGGGGGCGAGGGGGCTCAAGCGGATCACAGGCGCTCCAGGGGGGGCGGGCCCCTGTACTCTACGCCGCCCTCCCCTCGTCGTCGACGTGCTTGCCGTCCGCTCATCTGCGGGTGAGGTTGAGTCGATGAAGCGCGCCCTGCCACTGTTGTGGCTCTCGGGTTGCTTGGGCACGCCACCGCAGCCCTGGCAGCCGAGCGGAGAGGTCTGCTCTGAGGCGCGTCGCCCCTTGGAGCTCGATGAGCTGACCCCGTGGGGAACCTCACCCTCCGCGGTGCGGTCACGGCTCGGGGGCTCGGTGGACCTGACCGACTCCGAGGGCGAGCCGGTCTCGGCTTCGCTGGGCTTTCGGGGGGGCCCGGAGTGGCTCATCTTCGCGACCCTCGAGGAGCAGGTCGAGGTCGAGCCTCCCGCCTTCTGCGAGGATGGCATCGAGCTCCCAGCGCGGGTACGGCTGGGCCTGGGCGAGGTCGAGGTCGAGGTCCCAGGCGTGCTCCGCGCGGTCGGTCCCATGTCGCAGGTCCTCGGGGGTTTCGTCGGTCGGATCTCAACGTCAGAGCTTCCCTCCCTCGATCTCGAAGCCCCCGAGGCGGAGGTCTGGGGGTGGTGGGAGGCGGCCCACGGAGGGGCTGAGGTGCGCATCGAGGTGCGGCCTGTCGAGCCCGATGCCCCATCCTACGAGGCGGGTGAGGCGGTGATCGTGCTCCAGAGTGTCGGGCCCTGACAGGGGACTTTCCGATCCGTCCTTGTACGATCGGCCCCGGTTCGGCTACAACGAGGGGCCGAGAAGCCAGGGAGCGCAGAGATGAGGACGTTCGTAACACTTAGTTTTATCATGTTCGTCGCCTGTAATGGCTCGAGCGGCACCGACACCAGCACCGATACCGACGGGCCGGATGGCCCGATCGTCTTCGAAGATCTGATCAACACCACCTTTGAAGCCAGGGGTGACTTCTCTTGCTACACCGCCGGGGATCCCTGGCTCGTCCAACAGGTCGATGCCGAGAAGGTCGAGATCATCAGCGGCGGCGGCGAAGTCCTCGACTTCCAGAGCGACGACCCCGTCCCCGAGGCCACGGTGCAGGTCTGGCACGACAACGTGCCCGACGGTGCCCCCGACGACTTCGGCATGTCCAACCAGGATGGCCAAGTGAGCGTCGACGTGCAGGTCTGCGCGCCCTTCACCTACAAGACCTTCACCAACCCCGATCTCGAAGCCACGATCGATACCTACCAGGCCCACTTCATCCTCGACCCCGCCGAGGCCGATCGGGCGGAGTTCCTCTCGGTCTCGATCACGACCTATCGCCTCATTCCTTCGGTCCTCGGGCTCTCGGTGCGTGATGGGCACGCGGTCATTGCGGGGCGGGCTTACGACTGTCAGCGCGAGCCCGTCGAGGGCGCCCAGGTGATCGTGCGCGACCGCGACACCGGCGAGATCCAGCAGGATCAGCGCGTCCGGTACTTTGTCGATGAGTTCCCCAACCGCGATCAGCCTCACACCTCGGACGACGGACTGTGGAACGTCATCGACGTCGCGACGGGTTTCTACACCGTCGAGATGTGGATCAACGACGGCGAAGAGCTGGTGCTCATCGGGTCGACCGAGCTCGACATCGTGCCTGACAGCATCAACATCAGCAATACCTATGTCGGCTTTGGCGATGGCGTTCGCTACCCCGACAGCTGCCTGGTCGAAGGGGAATGACCCCCCCATCGCGGGTCCGAGGTGTGCTCGGGCTGAGCCTGGTCGCGCTCACGACGGTCGCGCTCACGACGGTCGCGCTCGCGCAAGAGCCCGCGACCCCGCCCACCGAAGAGGCGCGTCCAGTCCCCGATCTGGAGGAGCCTGAGCCCTCGGTGAGCCCGGTCGAAGCCCCCGACGTCGAAGACGACTCCGCCCCGCTCGAGGTCGAGCCCGATGGCTCTTCGCCGCCTGATCTCAGGGCCGAGCCCGAAGAGGAGGGCCCCTTGGATCTCGATGCCGAGATCAAGGCGCTCAAGTCCGAGCTCGCCGATCTGCGCCAACAGGTCGGCGCGCAAGGCGACCGCCTCACGGCGCAAGGGGCCGATCTGCTGGGGCAGAAGCGAGTGCTTCGCGAGAAAGAAGAGGTGCAAGTCGATCTCGAGGGCTATTATCGCACTCGTGGCTACATCTACCCGCGGCTCAACGAAGGCCAGACGCGGCACGCGCGGGTCATGGACATGCGCCTCCGGTTGCGCCCGATCATCTCTTATAAGAAGCTCGCGCGGGTGATCTTTCAGGTCGATGCTTTCGATGATGTGGTGTGGGGCGACAACGCGGGCGTCGCCCAGACTCCGATCTTTGCGGCCGACCCCTCCAATACCAACCGCGAGGGCCTCACGATCCCCAGCATCCAGATGACCCGGGCCTGGCTCGAGGTCACCACCCCCATCGGCGAGGTGCGGGCGGGGCGAATGGCGAGTCACTGGGGCCTGGGGCTCATCGCGAACGACGGCAATGGCTTCGACGACACCTTCGGCGAGAACCGCTTCGGCAACACCTTCGATCGGGTCATGTACGCCACCCGTCCCATCGCCATCGCCCAGGCCATCGCCGGCAAGAAAGACACCGAGGTCCCCTTCTTCTTCGTCGCTGCGGTCGACCGGCTGGTGAACCAGCCCATCCAGCAGTTCTACGGCTTCCGCTGCACGGCCGGCCTGCGTGAAGGCGTGGACCCAGGCTACGATCCTCGCTGCGACCGGAGCGGCGATGGCTTCACCGACGTCTCGCACGACTTCACCGAAGATCGCGATCCGGAGCGCCGCTCCCAGCGGTGGTGGGCCGATCAGGACACCGACGTCGCCGAGTCGGTCTTCGCGCTGATCTACCGGGGCGAAGATCTCAAGCTGCTCGGGGACTCCGACAAGTTCACGATCGGGGGCTACCTGATCACCCGCTGGCAGCACTCCACCGACAGCCTGGTCTATGTGCCCGACCTGTGGATCGACTTCAACCTCGACGGCTGGGTCGGGGAGTTCGAGGGGCTACACATCACGGGCCAGTCTCGTGGTCTTGTGCTGCCGGGGGCTTACGATCCCACCGGCGAGATCGACGATCCGCTCTACAAAGAGGTCTCGATCTGGGGCTATGTGGGTCGCTTCGGCCATCGCAAGAGCGACTGGGAGATCATCTTCGAGCACGGCTTTGCCAGCGGCGACAGCAACGTGGCGGATCGCCGGTTCACCGGGCGCGCTCTCGAGCCCGACCACAACGTCGGGCTGATCATCTACGACCAGATCATGGCGCGGGTCACGGCGGGGGCATGGTCCCGCGACGCGCGACCCTTGTGGAGCCGGGGTGGGGTGGTGAACAGCCGCTACATCTTCCCGCACGCGCGCTACAGCCCCATGGACGACGTCGACATCGTCGGCGCCTTCTTGATGGCCTGGCCGCACCGCCCCGACGGCGCCACGATCCTCTGTCGTCCGGGCGAGGGGTGCGGGCAGGCGCAGGCGACCGCCAACGCGCTGGGCTGGGAGGTCGACCTCGCGCTCAAGGTTCGGTGGCAGCGTCACGTTCTCTTCTCGATTGAGGCGGCCTATGCGCGGGTGACCGATCGGGTGCCCTTGGGGGTGGCCGGCCTCGACAGCCGGGGTCACTTCACCACGCTGCAGAGCCGGTTGGCGTATCAGTTTTAAGTCCGCCTTCGAGCCTTCGCCTTGGTCGGTGGCTCCCACCCTTTGAGGCCGTCCCTTGGCCAGGATCGATCGGCGAGACCGTGGAGATCCGATAGGGATGGCTCTGGAGGAGCGATGACGGAGCAGCGGATCTGCGTGATGGGACTCGGCTACATCGGCCTACCGACCGCGAGCTTGCTGGCGACGAAAGGCTTTCGCGTGCACGGGGTCGACGTGAATCCACGGGTCGTGCGGACGATCTCGGAGGGTCGCATCCACATCGTCGAGCCGGATCTCGACGTGTTGGTCCGAGCCGCGGTGTCGAGCGGGAACCTGACCGCCAGCACCGAGCCGGTCGAGGCCGAGGTCTTCATCCTCGCCGTGCCTACCCCCTTCGGGGAGGGACACGCCCCCGACCTGCGCTTCGTCGAGGCTTCGACCCAGGCCATCGCTCCCAGGGTGCGCGCCGGGGATCTGGTGATCCTCGAGTCCACCTCTCCGGTAGGGACCACTGAGCGGGTGGCCGAGATCCTCTTTGGCGCTCGCCCCGAGCTCCGGGGTGAGATCGCCGTGGCCCACTGCCCCGAGCGGGTCCTGCCCGGCCAGATCCTCCGGGAGCTCGTCGACAACGATCGGGTCGTCGGGGGGATCGACGCACGCTCGACCGAGCAGGCGAGCACCTTTTACCGACGCTTTGTGCGGGGCGAGGTCGTCTGTACGTCCGCTCGCACCGCGGAGCTCTGCAAGCTGGTCGAGAACTCCTATCGCGACGTCAACATCGCCTTTGCCAATGAACTCTCGCTGATCTGCGACGCGCTGGGCGTCCCTGTGTGGGAGGTCATCGAGCTCGCGAACCGCCACCCTCGGGTCGCGATGCTCCGCCCCGGCCCTGGCGTCGGAGGTCACTGTCTCGCGGTGGATCCGTGGTTCATCATTCACTCGGTCCCCGAGCACGCGCGACTCATCCGAACGGCGCGCCAGGTCAATGACGCCAAGACAGACTGGGTCATCGAGCGGGTGCTCGCTCAAGCGGACCGCTTCCGTGATCCGGTGGTGGCCTGTTTGGGGCTCGCGTATAAGCCCGACGTCGACGATCTGCGCGAGTCGCCGGCCCTGCGGATCTATGAGCGATTGAAGGAAGCGCTCGGTGAGCACAAGGTCTTGGCTGTGGAGCCCAACCTCCCATCGTCGGACGCGCGAGCTCTGGTCGACCTCGACCACGCCCTGGAACGGGCCGATGTCGTGGTGGCCCTGGTGGCCCACCGACCGTTTCGAGCCGTCGATCCCGAGCGTTTGAAGGCCAAGGTGGTGATCGACACCTGCGGGGTATTTCGGTGAGCAAGCGCGTGCTTTCAGTCTTTGGCACTCGCCCTGAGGCGATCAAGATGGCCCCCGTCGTTCGGGCCATCGATGCGACCCATGGACTCGATGGGCGGGTCTGCGTGACGGGACAACATCGCGACATGCTCGACCCGGTGCTCGAGATCTTTCAGATCCGCCCCGATCACGATCTCGATCTCATGCAGCCGGGCCAGGACCTCACCGATCTGACCTGCCGGATCCTACAGGGGCTCAAGCGGATCTTCGTAGCGGAGCGTCCCGACATGGTCCTGGTCCACGGTGACACCACCACGACCTTCGCGACCACCCTCGCAGCCTTCTACGCGCAGATCCCTGTTGGGCACGTCGAGGCTGGTCTTCGCACGGGCGATCTGGCGGCGCCCTTTCCCGAAGAAGCCAACCGGGTGCTCACCGATCGGCTCTGTCGGCTCTTCTTCGCGCCGACCGCGCTGAGCCGCTCCCACCTGCTCGCCGAGGGTGTCCCCGAGGATCGCATCTTCGTGACCGGCAACACCGTGATCGATGCCTTGCTCATGGTGCGCGATCGGGTCCGTGCCGAGCCCCTGGAGCGCTATGCGACACCGCTCGGCTCCGCGCTGGACGCGGTCGCGAGCGCGCGGCCCTTGGTGCTGATCACCGGCCATCGGCGCGAGAGCTTCGGAGCGGGCTTCCAGAGTATCTGCCGCGCGATCCGAACGCTGGCTCGTCGCTTTCCCGAGGCCTCTTTCGTCTATCCGGTGCACCTCAACCCCAACGTGCAGGGGCCGGTGCGGGAGCACCTCAGCGATCAGCCCAATGTCTATCTTCTCCCTCCACTCGACTACGAACCCTTCGTGCGGCTGATGGACCGGGCGACGATCGTGCTTACAGACTCGGGGGGCATCCAAGAAGAAGCCCCCTCGCTCGGCAAGCCGGTGCTGGTCATGCGCGAGGTGACCGAGCGCCCCGAGGGGGTGGAGGCCGGGACGGTCGCCTTGGTCGGCACGAGCGAGGATCGGATCGTTGAAGGAGTGAGCCTGCTGTTCCAAGATCGTGTCCACTATGACGCCATGAGCCGCGCCTCCAACCCGTATGGCGACGGCCAGGCGAGTGCGCGCATCGTCGAGGCCTTGCTCGAGGGGTGGTCATGAGGCCCTGGCTGCTGGCGCTCCTCGTGGCGGGAGCTCGGGCCTGGGCGGGCGAGCCCTCGCCCGAGACCGTCGATGCTGACGAGCTCGCCACCGAAGGCGTGACCGCGGCGGCCTCGTCTTCCCAGGCCATGCGAGCGAAGATCTATCTTGTAGGGGCCGGCGATACGCTGAAGATCGAGGTCTATGGGCAGCCTACGCTGAGCCGAGAAGTGCGGGTCACGCCCTCGTGCAAGGTGGAGGTCCAGCTCATCGGTCAGGTGCCGGTGTGTCGCGCCTCCACCACCGAGATCGCCGAGCGGATCCGTACTCGCCTCGCCGATGGGTACCTGCGAAGCCCCACGGTCTTTGTCGATGTCTCGGAGTACGGCAGCCAGCGGGTCGAGGTCAAAGGCGCGGTCCGGCAGCCTGGGGTCTACACCCTCGAGGGCGTCACGACCCTCTCCGAGGCGATCACCATGGCGGGTGGTCCAGAGTCCCAGAGTGTCTACCGGGTCACGGTCTCGGGCGAGGGCGAGCGAGCGGACTACGATCTGGCCGAGATCGATCTCTCGCCCGAGAAGGTTTACCTTCACGCGGGCCAGGTGGTGAACGTACACCCCGGCCTCAACGTGAGCGTCTTTGGCGAGGTTCGCGATGCGGGGCCGGTGCCTTACCGTCAAGGGCTCACCGTCACCGAGGCGCTGGGGCTGGCGGGCGGCGCGACCGAGACGGCGGGCCTCGGCCGCGCGTATATTCGTCGGGCCGAGGGCGAGGGTCGGGAGCGGGTGAACATCCGGCGGATCCAGCGCGGCTCAGCCCCCGATCCCGTGCTGCGTCCCGGCGACCAGCTCGTGATCCGCCGCAGCCTGCTCTGAGCGGTTCGTCGCGCGCCCTGTGTTGACCCACGCCTTGGATGGCCCTTGAACGACGCGGATTCGCCCACCGAAGAAGTCTCGGAGCACCCGACCCCGCCTCCCCTCCGGATCGGGTTGCTCCTCGATGATCTCGTGGCGCCAGCCTGGGTCGCCGAGATCGTGCGGCAGATCGCCGAGGCCCCTTTCGCCGAGATCGTGCTCCTCGCGGTCGACGCCTCCCCCAAGCCTCCCCCCAAGACGCTCGGGGAGCGCGTTCAGACCCAGCGCCACGCCGCGGCCTGGATCGCGTATGAGCGCCTGGATCGAGCGCTCTTCTCGCCCGCCCACGATCCCTATGCGCCGGTGGATCTGGGGCCCGTCGTGGGGGATGCGCCACGCCTCGAGGTCGTGCCGGAGCGGCAGCGCTTCTCGGATCGCTTCCCGGAGCCGGCTCTCGACGCGCTGCGCGAGGCGAAGCTCGACGTGGTCTTTCGCTTCGGCTTTCGGATCCTTCGGGGCGAGGTGCTCGAGGTGGCTCGCCACGGGGTCTGGTCCTATCACCACGGTGACAACCGGGTGAACCGGGGTGGTCCCCCGGCCTTGTGGGAGGTTTTCCGGCAGGAACCGACCACCGGCGCCATCCTGCAGCGGCTCACCGAGCGGCTGGACGGGGGCGAGGTGCTGGAGCGGGTGCAGGTCCCGACCGATCGTCGGTCGGTGTCGCGCAACCGGGCGGCGGTCGTGTGGCGTTCGGTCCCGTTGGCGGTTCGCGCACTCAAGGCCCTGGCGTCACGGGGTGAGCGCTCGCCCGAGCCCGAGTATCAGCGTCGCATGGTCTACGACGGCCCGCTCTACCGTCGCCCCACCAACGGCGTGGTCCTGGCTGCCGCGGGCCGGATCGCGATGCAGTACGCGCGCGATCGCCTGCGGCGGTGGGGCACCATCGAGCAGTGGCAGCTCGCCTATGCCTTCGGCTCCACCTTGCCCGAGCTGAGGAAGTTCCGGGTGATCGAGCCGCCCCCCGATCGGTTCTGGGCCGACCCCTTTCCGGTGGTCCGTGACGGTCGCTACTTTCTGTTCTTCGAGGAGTACCTCCTCGGGCGCGCCAAGGGGCGTATTGCGGTCATGGAGCTGACCCCCGACGGTCCGACCTCGGATCCCCAGCCGGTGCTCGAGCTCGACACGCACCTGTCTTACCCCTTTTTGATCGCGCACGAAGGCGAGCTCTACATGGTGCCCGAGAACGCGGCGAGCGGGGATCTGCGGGCGTGGCGCTGTGAGCGCTTTCCCGATCGATGGCAGCCCGCAGCGACCCTGCTGGAGGGGGTACGCATCGCAGACGCGAGCTTCATCGAACACCAGGGGAGCTGGTTCATGTGGGCCCCTACTGCCGAGCCGCGGTGCACGACCTACGACGAGACGTGGCTCTACGTCGCCCCGCACCCGCTGGGCCCTTACCGCAAGGTGGGGGAGCGGCCGGTCGTCAGCGATCCGCGCGCGGCTCGCGGCGCCGGTGCGCCCTTCTGGCGCGCGGGCACCTTGGTCCGCCCGGCACAGGACGGCTCGGTGCGCTACGGTCGCTGTGTGCGATTCATGGCGGTCGAGGGCTTGGGAAGCCAGGCTTACCGCGAGCATGAGATCGACCGATTCGAGCCGCTATGGGACGAGAGCTTGCTCGCGACCCACACCTTCAACCAGGCCGGCCGCTTGTTCGTTATCGACCAGCAGCGCCGCCGTCGCCTCTAGACCGTCTCTCTCTCGCCCCACGGATGTCCGATCGTGTCAGTCCCCGCCTCGGCCGCGCCCGCCCCTCAGACCGCCCTGCGCAAGATGATGCGGCTACTCACCCCGCGGGAGCGGCGACAGCTTCTCGTGTTGGCGCCGGCGGTCGCGCTCATGGGCCTGGTGGAGACGCTCACGATCGCGGCGATCGTGCCTTTTCTCGCCCTGCTCTCGAACCCTGCCTCGATCACCGAGGACCCCTACCTGGCCCAGATGTACGTCTTGGCGGGCTCCCCGTCGACCGAGGCCTTCTTTTTTGCGGTGGGGATCGGGGTCTTGGTGGTGCTGACCCTCGGCAACGCCTTCAGCGCCCTGACGACCTGGGGGCTCCTTCGCTTCTCGTGGATGCGCAACCACAGCCTCTCGTCCCGGCTGCTCGAAGCGTACGCGAACAAGCCTTATTCCTTCTTTCTTGAGCACAACACCTCCGGGCTGACCCAGCGCATCCTCTCGGAGGTGCAAGAGGTGGTCGCCCGGATCATCGTGCAGTCCATGCTGCTCGTCGCGCGAACGGTGGTGGTGGCCTTTATCCTGATCGCCTTGCTGATCATCGATCCGGCGCTCTCGCTGGGGGTCGCGCTCGCGCTGGGGCTACCCTATGGGCTGCTCTTTCTCGCCGTGCGCAACCGCCTGCATCGCCTGGGTGAAGAGCGGGTCGAGGCGAACCGTATGCGCTTCAAGCTGGCCTCGGAGCTCCTGACCGGCATCAAGGAGGTCAAGCTGGCGGGTCTGGAGCGGGCCTTCCTCGCCCGCTACGCCGAGCCGTCATCCCACTATGCGGCCTCCTTCGCCAATGCGCAGGTGATCAGTCAGATCCCCCGGTACGCCCTCGAGACGGTCGCCTTCGGCGGGCTGCTCCTGGTGGTGCTCTACCTACTCTGGCAAGAGCGGGAGCTGGTGGACGTCCTACCCTTCCTGGGCCTCTACGCCTTCGCCTCGGTGCGTATGCTCCCCGGCTTGCAGATCATCTTCTCGGGCCTGTCGGCGGTCAAGAACAACCTCGCCTCCCTCGATGTCGTGCTCGAAGATCTCCCCGCCGAGGATCGGCTCGATGCACAGGCGCCGCCACCTGCGCCCCTGCCCTTCTCGCAGAGCGTGGCGTTGCGCGGGGTGAGCTACCTCTACGCTCGCCAAGAGATCCCGGTGTTCAAGGGGCTCGATCTTTGCGTCGAGCGCGGCCAGTGGGTCGCCTTCGTCGGGCCCACGGGCTCGGGCAAGAGCACGCTGGTCTCCTTGCTGCTCGGCTTGTTGAGCCCGCACGAAGGCGCGCTATGTGTCGATGGTCGCCCGCTTGCCCACGCCGAGATCACGGCCTGGCAGCGCAACTGCGGCTACGTCCCGCAGCAGATGTTCCTCGCCGATGACACGATCGAGGCCAACATCGCCTTCGGGGTCGAGCCGGAGCGGATCGATCGCGCGTGGCTCCGTCGGGCGGCACAGATCGCCCAGATCCACACCTTCATCGAAGAGGACCTTCCCAAGGGCTACCGGACGGTGGTCGGCGAGCGGGGGCTCCGGCTGAGCGGCGGGCAGCGGCAGCGTTTGGGGATCGCGCGTGCGCTCTACCGTCGACCGGCGCTCCTGGTCCTCGACGAGGCGACGAGCGCGCTCGATGGTGCGACCGAAGAAGCCTTCTTTGTGGCGCTGCGCGCGGAGCTCCGAGACTGCACGGTACTCTCGATCGCCCACCGCCTCACCACCACCCGCGACTTCGATCGGATCTTCGTCATCGACCGAGGGCGCGTCGCCGACGATGGCACCTTCGAAGAGCTTCGGGCCCGCCACCCGATGTTCACCTCGCTTCGGGAAGACGGTGTGACCGAGGTGGAGGGGTGATGCGAGGCCGCCGTCCATCCTCAACCCCCTCGACGAGGCCGGGCTCGCTTATGGGCTCAAGACGGTCCCAGGGCCATCCCCTGGGATCCGGTGCGCCCTCACGCTGGAGCATGATGTGAAGCAAGTCCTTCAGTCCTACCGTACCGGGGAGCTCTGGCTCGCCGACCTCTCTCCGCCGCAGCTCAAGGAGCGGGGCGCGAGGGTGCGCACCGTAGCCTCGCTCATCTCGGCAGGCACGGAGCGGTCGATGATCGCGCTCGCGCAAAAGAGCCTCATCGGCAAGGCCCGGAGCCGACCTGATCTGGTTCGTCGGGTGATCAAGAAGATGCGTCAGGATGGGGTGCGTAAGACCGTCGAGCAGGTCCAGAGCAAGCTCAACGAGCCCGTGCCGCTCGGCTACTCCTGCGCCGGAGTGGTCGTCGACGCCCTGCAGGCTGATCACCTGCGCCCTGGCATGAGGGTGGTCTGCGCCGGGGCGGGCTACGCGAACCACAGCGAGATGAACTGGGTGCCCCGAAACCTGATCGCACCCTTGCCCGACACCGTCTCGTTCGAACATGGCGCGACGGCTACCGTCGGGGCGATCGCCCTGCAAGGGGTACGGCACGCGGCCCCGCGTCTTGGGGATCGGATCGTGGTGATCGGGCTCGGCTTGATCGGCAACCTCGCGGCCCAGCTCGCTCGAGCGAGCGGGGCGAGGGTCTTTGGGATCGACCTCGACCCGAGCAAGGTGGAGCTGGGGCGTCGGACCGGCTGTGTCGGGGGTACGTCCGAGATGGATCGTGCAGTCGAGGCGGTGATGGCGTTCACCCAGGGTCACGGCGCGGATGCTGTCATCCTCGCGGCGGGTGCCCCCGAGGACAGCCGCCCCACCCAGCTCGCGGTCGAGCTCGTTCGGCAGCGGGGAAAGGTGGTGATCCTCGGGGTCGTCGGCATGAACATCCCGCGAAACGAGGCGTACCGCAAGGAGCTCGACGTCCACGTCTCGATGTCGTATGGGCCCGGTCGGTACGACTCTGCCTACGAGGAGCGCGGCGAAGACTACCCCTTCGCCTTTGTGCGCTACACCGAGCAGCGAAACCTCGTGGCCTACCTCGACGCCGTCGCCGACGGCCGCCTCGTCCTCGATCCGCTCCTCACGCACCGCTTCCCCATCGACGAGGCGCTGGACGCCTACGGGTTGATCCAGTCGGGTCGCGAGCCCCATCTAGGGATCCTCCTCCGCTACGCTGCGACCGATGACCCCGAGCTCGGTGTCCCCGCTGTGCCTCGACCGGCGATGCCCGCCGCGACCCCGGCCAGGGCGCCGATCGAGGCGTTGCGGGGTCCGATCGGGATCGGGCTCCTCGGGGCGGGCAGCTATGTGCGGGGCGTGCTGCTACCCGCCTTGGCGAAGCAGGACGTCGAGCGGATCGGCGTGGTGAACCGCTCAGGGCCAAGCGCGGAGCAGTCGCGCGAGGCGGGCGGCTTTCGGTGGTCCGGCACCGAGGTAGATCGTGTGCTCTCCGATCCCTCCATCCACGCGGTCGTGATCGGCACCCCTCACCACCTGCACGCCGAGCAGGTGATCGCCTGCCTTGATGCGGGGAAGCACGTCTTCGTCGAGAAGCCGCTCTGCTTGAGCCATGTCGAGCTCCAGGCGATCGCCGCGGCGCTGGAGCGATCCGGACGCTTCCTTCAGGTAGGCACGAACCGGCGACACAGTCCCTATGCCTCGGCGCTGCGGGAGCAGTTCTCCCCCCGCGCCGACCCGCTCGTGATCTCTGTGCGGGTCAACGCGGGCCGTCTGCCCGCGGGGCACTGGCTCCGCGACCCTCAAGTCGGCGGGGGCCGCTTGCTCGGAGAGGGGGTGCACTGGGTCGATCTGTGTGCGGCGCTGGTCGGCCGTCCGGTGCGATCGGTCGTCGCGACGCCGAGCCCGGGGGGGGCTACCTCGCTGGCGGGCGACACTTGGGCCGCACAGCTCAGCTTCGTCGATGGATCCCTCGCGACCATCACCTACGCGGCCGACGGTCCCACAAGCCTCGAGAAAGAGCGGATCGAGGTCGTGGGTCTGGGCTGCGCGGCCGAGGTGCTCAACTGGAGCTCCGGGCGGGTCTACACGACCGCTGGCCGGCGCCCCCTCCGCGTCGGCCGAGGGCAGCTCAAGGGCACCGACGAGCAGCTCACGGCCTTCTTTCGAACCTTACGAGGTGAGCCTCCGGCGGTGGACCTCGACGAGACCCTGCATGTGCAGCACGCCACCCTCCTGTTGGTCGATACGCTCCGCGACGGCGTACCCGCGCAAGCGACCTGGCCTTACCCGGAGGCTGGATGAGGCGGGGGCGCGTCCTGCTCCTGACGGCGCTGCCCCCTCCTGCGGGAGGGGTGGCGACCTGGGCCTCGGATCTCCTGTCGTGGGGGGGCTTCTCCGGTGTGGAGCTGCGCGCCATCCGTCGAACGGCGGGCAAGCTCGATGGATCGCGCTGGCAGAACCGTTGGCATCGGCTGCGGATCGCCTCCTCCAGCACCCTCGAGGCCTTGGGCGCGCTGCAGCGGGGTGAAGCAGACGTGCTGCACCTCTGCCAGACGGGGCGCCCCCAAGGCGTGGTTCGCGATCTTCCCCTGCTGATCGCGGCTCATCGGGCAGGTGTCCCGGTGGTCGTGCACATCCACGGGTCCGCGACCCGCCTCGCCCCGTGGGTCCTTCGGTCTCCCGTGCGTCGCCTGCTCCGCGCCGTCAGGGCGTGGATCGTCCTGGATCAGTCCTCTCAAGAGCACCTTGAGCGCTTGGGTCTCGGCCCGGTGGTGCGGATCCCCAACGCTGTCCCTGCTGTGGGCTTGCCTCGTGCGCTGCCCACGGAGGGGAAGCGGCTGCGGGTCGTCTACGTCGGCTGGATGAAGCCCGCGAAGGGGGTGCTCGACTTGCTCTGCGCCTGTCGGGATCTACCCGAGGTCGAGCTGACCATGATGGGTCGATATGTGTCCGAGGAGGGGGTGGTCTGCGAGCCGCAGGTCACGGCACTTGCGGCATCGGCCGAGCTGCGCGGGCGGGTCCACCTACGGGGGGAGGTCTCGCGGGAGCAGGTGCACCAAGAGCTGGCCCGAGCGCAGGTCTTCGCGCTTCCGTCGTATTCCGAGGGGCTGCCCATGGCGCTGCTCGAGGCGATGATGGCCGGGCTGCCAGCGATCGTGACGCGGGTGGGAGGCATGCCCGAGGCGGTGATCGAGGGCCGCACGGGGCGGGTGATCGATCCCGGCGACGTGGCCGCCCTGCGTGAGGCGCTGGCGAGCTACGCGCGCGAGCCCGACCTCGCAGCGGCGCACGGGCGGGCGGCGCGCGAGCTGGCGGTGGCTCGCTATGGGCAGCAGGCGATCTACGCGCGGCTCGAGGCCCTGTGGTCTGAGCTGATCGAGGCGGCCCCATGAAGCCGGTCTTGGTCACCGGAGTGGCGGGCTTCATCGGATCGCAGACGGCCCACGCCTTGCTCGACGCGGGACGAGAGGTGGTGGGGGTCGATCATCTCGGGGGGGCCCTGGCGGCGGAGCGCCTCTCCACCCTGAGCCCACGTAGAGGCTTTACCTTCTACCGTCACGATCTGACCGAGATGTCGGCCACCCGCTCGCTCTTTGGCACGGTCGCTCCGAGTCGGGTCGTGCACCTCGCCGCCTCGGCAGGGGTGCGAAGGGCGGTGGAGCACCCTAGGGAATACGCCGACAACAACCTCGTGGCTTTCGTCTCGGTCTGTGAGGCTGCCCGGCACGCCCGCATCGACCACCTGATCTTCGCCTCGTCGAGCTCGGTCTACGGGGCGAACCCGCATCGACCCTCCTCGGTGCATGAGTGCGCGGCGCGCCCGCTCAGCCTGTACGCGGCCACCAAGATCGCCAACGAGGCGATCGCCTACAGCTACGCGCACCAGCACGGGCTGGCTTGCACCGGGCTGCGCTTCTTTACGGTGTATGGTCCCTGGGGTCGGCCGGACATGGCGGTCTTTGCCTTTACGCGCAAGATCCTCGCGGGGGAGCCCCTGAGGCTCTTCAACGGCGGCGACATGCGCCGTGACTTCACCTACATTGACGATGTCACACGGATTATCATGCATCTCATCGAACGGTGTCCCGAGCCTCCACCGACCGGGCCGCCTTCTCGCGTGCTCAATGTGGGAGCGGGCCGTCCGGTCTCGGTGCGGGAGCTGGTCGAGGTGCTCGAGCAGGCGCTTGGGGTCCAGGCCGTCTGCCACCACGCGCCCATGTCTTCGGCCGAGGTGCAGGTCACCCACGCGCAGCTCGACGCGCCATGGCTCGAACCCACCCTCCGACCTGCCACCACCCTGCGGGAAGGCGTGGGCTCCTTTGTCGAGTGGTATAGGAGCTTCCATGAAGTCTGACCTCATCGTTCTCCTCGTCGGGGTGTTGGGGGCGCCATCCCCCGCCCTCGCCGAGCAGACCGAGACATCGGTCGAGGTGGTGGTCCAGCCGGACCCTCCCCGGATCCCAGGAAAGCCCCTCGGTTCCCCCAAGCCCAAGATCCCCCTCGGGATCTCGGACCAGCCCCCGACCCTCGATGGTCGCCTCGACGAGCCGCTCTGGCTCGACGCGGAGCCGGGGCCCCCGCCAGAGTCTCTGGTCAACCTGCCTCCGCCCGATCCACGGTGGGGGCTCACCGCTGTCGCGACGCCAGGGGGGCTGGCCATCGCGTTGCGGGGCGTGCCGCTGCGGTCCGAGACCCGGGTGAGCGTCGATCCCAACGCGAGCCGGATCGGGTGGGCCGAGCTCGACCTCTCGGCCGATCCTCCAACGATCCGGCGCTGTCGTGCGCGCGATCTCGACGCCGTGCCTCCCTTTGCCGCGCCCGCTCGGGTCTACGTGCGGCCCTGTGGCGCGGCGGTGCCAGCTCAGGCCAGCCACGGGCCAGACGGCTGGGAGCTGCTCGTGCCTTGGAGCGCGCTCGACCCTTCCACCGACGATCTGCAGATCCAGTGGTACACCAAGACCCCCGAGGCGAGCGCGACCTACGACGTCGGCCGAGCCGCACGGACCTTCGCGGGGGCGGGGCGCTCGGTCCAGATCGAGGGCCAGCGAGGCCGATCCGAGAGCGTGGGCGTGAGCTGGGATCGCGCCCGGGGGGTGGCGACCTGGACCGTGCGGGCCGCGGGGCTGAAGGGGCCCGAGGACTGGGACTGGCAGGTGCACTACAACGGCCAGTGGATCCATGCGGGGCGGCTGACCCTCGAGCCCAACCCGAGCGGCGCCGCCCTCGCGACCCTCGAGACCCCGAACCAGCCGCACACGGGCACCGGCATCTTGGTCGCGCAGAGCGGGGGCGCTCCCTTGGTGCGGGGGGCGTGGCATCTGCCCTGGGGCTTGACGGAGCGCGCTACGGTGGCGACCCCGGTTCATGCGGGGCGGGTCGAGCTTCGGTATACCCAGCAAGGCGTGCGAGAGCGGACCCTCAGGTTCCGCGGCCCGGACGGCGCTCTGCTGCTGGAGCGCGCGGTCGAGCTCAGCTCGGGCAAGGGGTCCGTGCTGGTGGCGATCCCCGAGTCCTGGCCCGACCACCTTGAGGTCGAGCTCGAAGGGCTCTTCCCGGAAGGGTCGGTCCCCGTCAAGCGTCAGGAGGCCCCATGATCCTGCTCCTCTCGAGCCTCGCCGCCCTGGCGGCGCCGGTCCAGCTCGACTTTGGGGGGGAGGGCTCGCCGGTTCTGCCCGGCTTTGCCAAAGTGACCCCTTGGAGCAGCGAGGACGGTCGGGCGGGTTGGGTCGGAGACCCGCCGCGGGCGCGGGAGGGGACGTGGCCCGACGCGCTGCTGGCGGATCACGTCACGGGGGGCACGCTGCACCTCGACGTACCCGAGGGCGACTACACCCTCGCGGTGCTCTTCTCGGAGGAGCTGGGGCGCTCTCCCAAGCCTGCTTGGAAGAGCGGCGTCCGGATCGAAGGTCTGGGCGAGCGCCTCGTCGATGGCTATACGATCGAGACCTTCTTCGGCTCTCGCTTCTTCGCTCGGAACCCCCGCCCGGACTTCCGGGCCGAGCCCACGGTCTGGGATCGGCAGATCGGCCCGGCGACGCCGTGGCGGGTCGAGGCGGTTCGAGCGCAGGAGGGGGGCTTGCAGCTCACGGCCTTCGGGGCCCCGATGGCTGCGCTGGTCTTGACCCCCGCCGATCGCGCGACCACCGAGGTCGAGCTCTTCCTGATCGACGATGCGCGCAAGCGCTGGTACCTCGACCATCACCCCGAGCAGCGGCCCGACAAGCCCATGGCGGGCGAGGGGCTCGCAGGGCTGGAGCTCCTCCCCTGGTCGGGCCTACCGAGCGAGCCTCGCCCGGCGAAGGTCGAGGCGGCCCTGAGCCCCGGAGAGAGTCATAGCTGGCTCTTCGCGGTGCACGGATCGGATGAGCCAGCTCAGGTGGAGCTCCACGGTCTTGAAGGCCTCCATCCCGAGCTCCACGAAGTGGACTGGCTCGACGTACAAGACAAGCGACTGCTCGCGCCGCGGCCCCACGTCGTGCGACCGCTCGACGGGGAGCTGAAGGCCTCGCAGGGGCTCGTCCCCCTCCTCGCGCTCTCGGTGCGGGTGCCGGCGGAGGCGCGACCCGGTTCGGTGCGGGGGCAGGTTCGGATCCGCCGTGGCGAAGACGTGCTGGTGCTGCCGGTCTCGCTCCGCGTTCGCGCGCTGCAGCTCGAGGCGCCTCGGGCCCCGCTCGGGGTGTGGGTCGATCTGCGATCGCACCAGGCGAGCCTCTACGGTCCGGACTCCGACGAGGCCAAGGCGAGCTGGGATCGGGATGTTGCGCTCCTCCGCCGCTACGAGTTCACCTCGATCAACCTCCGCGGCCTGTACTTTCCAGGGCCTTGGCCCCGCCCCGGCGCGTTGCCTCCCCCCGAGCGTCTCCGCTGGGCGGCCCAGGCGTGGAAGCGCGCGGGCGGCGAGGAGCTCATGTGGGTCGATCCCATGTTCCTTCTCCAGCCCGCCCTTCGCGAAGACCACTACCTGCCGGTCCTCGACCCTCCTGCGCGCGAGGCGGTCATGGAGATGATGCGGTCCGCCGCCGAGGTCGGGGCGGGGATCTACCTCTTTGATGAGTTCGGTGCGCAGAAGGGGTTGGAGCTCTCGGAGCGCTACCGGCGCATGTTCGAGCTCGCAGACACCCTGCGCGACGAGGGCGAGCCCCCTCTCGGAGTGGCTGAGCCCGTCCCGGCCTTCTGGGATCTGCTGGCAGATCACGCCGACCAGGTCTACCTGCACTACCCCCTCGATCCGGTGCATGTCGACTTCTTCGCTGGGCGGCGGGCCGAGCCCCGCAGCTATGGCTGGCACTACGCCCGCGAGACCAGCGGCCGACTCTCATGGCTTCAGGGGGTCCGCATGGTCTCGTTCTGGCACATGGGGGACTTCGAGGCCGATCCGTACGCCGATGTTCGTCCCAGGGTCCACTTCCACCTCGCCATGCCCACCCCCGATGGCCATGCGATGTACCCGACCCGTCGCCTGCAGATGGCCCACCGGGGCCTGCAGGATCAGCGGGTGCTCCTCACCCTCTCGGCCTTGCTCCACGAGGTGCGTGCGGCGCGGGGGCGTCGGATCACCGCCCTCCGCGAGCGAGGCTGCGCCCTGCTTCAGGTCGCGGGTCGGGGCCTGGTCGGCAGGGATCCAAGGTCTGATGCCCTCGAGGGCCTGAGCCAGGAGCGATCCCTCGATCGGATGATCCACGAGGTCGGCGAGGTCGCCGAGGCCCTCGCGAGGTCGTCGAGACGTCAGCGCCTCCTGCGCCGAGGTCGTGTCGACACGCTCTCCGAGGCGCCGGCCTGGCCCGATCAGGCCTGCGGACCCCGTCCAGACCAAGACGACGCCTGGCGCTATGGCCCTGGGTCGGCCCCCCGCGGGCAGGATCCGTCCGACCACGGAGGAGGGTTCGCCCGGTAGAGCGCATCGTAGGCCGACACCATGGCCGTGGTACCGTAGGATTTTCTCGCCTTTTCCTGGGCCCTACGAGCCTGAGTCGCCATCGCGGCCGGCGCCCTCAGGGCCGTCTGGAGCGCTTCGGCGAGGATCCGGGGATCGCCGGGCTCGACGAGCACCCCCGTCTGCCCGTGCTCGATCAGCTCGACGATCCCGCCGGTCCTCGAGGCGATGATCGGTACCCCGACGGCCTGAGCCTCCATGATCGCCAGCCCGAGCCCTTCGTGCAGGGAGGGGTGGACCAAGAGATCGGCGGCGTGCAGAGCCTGTGGGATGTCGGTGCGCGCCCCCAGTAGACGCACCCGATCGCTCAGTCCGTAGCGATGGATCAGGTCGGTCAGGCCCCGATGCTCGGGGCCATCCCCGATGAGGAAGGCCTGGACGGGGCGCAGGTCCGTGTCGAGCTGTCGCAGCGCTTCGATCAGGACCCTGTGCCCCTTCTCGCGACGTAGCCGACCGACGCTGAGGATCAGCGAGGCGTTGGAGGGAACGCCCTGGGCCTCGCGCCACGCGGCCGCAGGACCCGCCGAGGGCGCCAGGGCGTGGAGATCGATCCCGTTGCGCACGATCGCGGGGCTCGCTACGCCGTAGACGTTCGCGATGGAGGTGGCGACCGCCTCCGAGATGGCGACGGGGAGGACGTGCCCGGTCCGCATGAGGCCACCGATGACGCCTTGCATGCTCGACGGCAGCTCGTGCTGAGCGAGACAGTGGACGGTGTGGACGCGCCGAGGCCGGCGCCGGGAGGCGAAGGTGCCGGGCAGGGCGTAGGGGAGCCCCATCCCGTGCGTGTGCACGAGGTGGGGTCGGAAGGTTCGCACGAGCCGGGCGAGACGGACCACGGCCGTCGGATCGGCGCCGGCGCGCTTGCGGAGCTCATGGGTCTGCAGCCCGCAGCGCTCGACCCGCTCCCGCAGGGTGGCCGCCGTAGCGATCGGGCGCTCGAGCAGGACGAGCTGGACCTGATGCCCGCGGTCCTTGAGGCCGGCAGCGAGCTCGACGGCCATCGTCTCGGCGCCGGCACGGGTCAGCGAACGGGAGACTTGCAGGATGCGCATCATCGACCTCGGTGGGGACGGTCAGTCGCAGAAGCTACACGCGCTGACGCAGCGTTCGTAGAGCTGGGGTGCTGTCGTTTCTTGGGACTGACGAAGCCAGTCTACGCAGACGCTCCACAGCATACGCTCTTCGGCGGCGCGCGCGATGCGCAGGGCGACGTGAGGGTGCCGGCGGGCTTGGCCTGGCGGGAGGCTCTTGGCTTCGCTCAGCACTGCCGTGGGCCCCCCCGTGGTCTGAAGGGTGTCGAGGAGCAGGGTCGCCGACCGGGGGTCGTCGGGGTTGAGTCGCAGGGCGCGGCGGGCGTCGACGATCGCCTCGTCGTGGCGGCCGAGCTCGGCGAGGGCTTCGGCGCGAAAGCGCCAGGCATCCGGGCTATCGTGGTTCACGCCCACCCGGCTCAGGTGAGCGAGCCCCTCGTCGGTTCGACCCACCTCGAGGAGCGCGCGCCCGTGGTGGGCCCCCTCAGCATAGGAGGGCCGCAGGAAGGCAGCCTGTTCGAAGGCCAAGAGGGCGGACTCCGGATCGTTCTGCTTGAGGAGGTGGATCCCCAGGTAGAGCGAGAGGGGAGGGCTCGGACCATCCCGAAGGGCCTCGACCCAGTAGAGGCCGACGGGCATCAGCCTGAGGGCTCGCTCGAAGACCCCTTGGGTGAAGACCCGTTCGTGTGGCCACCGCTGGACGGCCTCGGTCCACCAGCGCAGGGCGGCCTCGCGATCCCCGTCGGCCTCGGCGATCCGGCTCAGGACGGCCCGGGGGCGATGATCGGCGGCCCCCCGCTGGCTCGCGCGCTCCAGGGCGCTCCGCCCCGACTCGAGGTCCCCCAGGGTCAGCGACACCAGTCCACAGCGGAACAGGCTCTCGTGATCGCGGTGGGGGGATGCGAGCAGCTTCGCGCAGAGCGAGCGTGCGCGCTCGGGATCTTCGGTGGGGTCCGCGAGCCGGGTCGCGAGCATCCAGCGGGGCTCGGGCCGGAGAGGTGCGAGCGCGAGCAGGGACTCGGCGGCGGTCGGATCCCGTTCCAGGCGCGGGGACAGGGTGCTCACGGTCGCCTCGACCCAGGCGCGGTGGGTGGTGACCGAGATCCCAAGGAGGGTAGCCACGAGGGCGACGAGGCCGAGCGTGGGTAGCGACCACCGCGGGGCAGGCTCGTAAACGGTATGGCGCCAGGCGAGCAGGACCGAGAACAGGAGCGCGAGCCCGGGGAGCTGGAGCGGAAAGTCGACGAAGCTGTGGATGAGGCCACCCGCGAGCCCCAGCTCGATCAAGGTGGCGCGTGAGTTCACCTTGTAGACCGATCTTGGCCACACCACGAACGCGGCGAGGCCGAGGGCCACCGCGCCGACGCTTCCGCCCTCGGTGAGCCACTGGATCGGGTCGCTGTGGGCGTGGTCGAACCGCATGTTTCGATAGGGGTCTTGGTAGGTGGTGAAGATCTCGCCGTACCCCCCGAGTCCGACCCCCGCGATCGGGTAGTCCCACAGCATCCTCAAGGAACGACCCCACTGATCTAGTCGTTGCGCCGCCGAGGAGGGCCCGTCGGGGTTGGTGTCGAGCCAGCCTCCCGCGGCGAAGACGAGGGCGGTCAAGGCGACGACCGCGGGGAGTCCAGCCCACGAGAGCCGCGTCGGGAGCAGCCGACTCAGCCCCAGGAGCAGGACGCACAGCACCGCCAGGATCGCCCCGAGGGAACCCGTCCCTACGATGAGCGCGAGCCCGGCGAGCCCGGCGAGCCCGGCGAGCGCGGCGAGCCCTAGTCGGTGGGAGGGGTGCCCCTTGGGATGCAGTAGAGGCTTGAGCGCGAGCGGGAGCAGCACGACCGCGAGGGTGGCGTTGAAGTTCGGGTTGACCAGGGGCGCCCAGCCATCGTAGGCCTGCGTGCGCAGCGGGATGAGGCCGTAGAGGGTGGGTGGCGCGAGCAGCTTGTGGGCGAGGACGAGCGCGCCGAGCGCCAGGAGAGACCAGGCCGCGATCCGCTCGATCCGAACCGACTTGCGAGGCGAGATCAGGGCGAGGGTCATGGTGGCGGGGATCGCGAGGAGGAGTCCGCCGCTGCCGAAGGTGAGTCGATCGAGTCCGGTCGGGGTGAGCGGGCTTAGAAGGCAGAAGAGGGCGAGGAGCGCCAGCAGGGCGGTGGGGACCAACCAGCCTCGGGTCGAGGGCTCGGGAACGGTTGCGGAGGGGGTCGGAGAGGCTGCGAGCATGCGTCGAGTGAGGAGCGCGAGCCCGAGGGCCGCGAGCAGCAGCGTCAGGACCACCGCCTGCGCCCAGGGCGCAACAGCCCCGTTGAGGGCGATCCCGAGGGCGACCGCCAAGCCAAGAAGCACGCCAGCCGCTACCCGGGTCCCCACCTGTCGCATCTACGCCATCCCCAGCTCTCTAAGGCGTTCCGTACTCTTCCTGCTCTCAGCGTACCACAGGAAGATGATGCCGAACCAGAAGTAGGCGGGGGCGTAGGTGAGTGCGTCGAAGACGAGCGCGTACAGAACGAACACGAGGAAGGCACAGGCCAGGCCCACGGCGACGGTGCGGAAGCGGGGCGAGTGGTCGGCGCGGAGGAGCGCGAGCACATGCCAGCCGATGTAGCCCAGGTAGAGCAAGGTGATCAGAAACCCCACCACGCCTTGCTCCGCGAGGATCCCGAGGTAGGCGTTGTGGGGAACCAGCGAGACCTGGCCACCGCTCGAGAAGTGAACCTCGGTGGCGAACGAGGCGGTTCCCGTCCCGAAGACGGGGTTTTCGGTGAAGATCCGCCAGCCGTGCTCGGCGACGATCTGTCGGTCCCGCAGACTGCCGTCGGTCTCGAAGTAGTGCCCCTCCACCAGGGGGTTGAGTCGGAACAGGAGCCCCTGCACGTCGACGAAGGCCGGGGCCGCGATCAGCACCCCGGCCCCGCCGGCGAGTACGGCGACGATCTGCTTCCGAACGATCCACAACAGGATCGGTGAGATCGCGACGAGGAGCAGGATGGCGGCGCGGGTCACGCTCGCGGCGATCGCCACGCTACCCACCAAGACGACCATCGGCGCGAAGGCGCGGAGGACCCGGCTCGAGGACGCTTGAAGCATCGCCGCGCAGGGCCCCAGCCCCAGCAGGAGCGAGAAGGACCACTCCGTCGCGATGCCTCCGAATCCTGCGCTTCGGGTGACGCCATAGCCCTCGTCGATCTCGCCAAAGAGCATCCCTGTGGCCGCGACGACGAGGTAGGCCAGCCCGAGCAAGGGACCGACTCTCGCGATCCACGTCTCGCGAGGGAGGTTGAGGGCGAGCTGGGTCAGCACGCCCAGGAGCAGGAAGCCAAACACGACCTGCACGTCGCGGGACGAGAAGTATTGAGAACGGGAGAAGCCTACAACGAACAGGAGGGTCATCGCCAGGTGAGGGATCCAGTGCAGGTTGGGACGGAGCGGATGCTGGCGGAAGAGGAGCCCATGGGCGAGAGTCGCGCCGAGCACGCCGAGCACGGTGAGCTTTCCAACCGAGAGGATCACGCCCACGTTGATGCCGAACTCCAGCCCATCCGAGATCATGACCGCGGCCAGCAAGACGGGGGCCGACAGGGTGGGGTTCCAGGCCATGAGCACCAGCGTCGCGAGCACCGGGACCGCGAGCACGACCCAGAGCGGCTCGAGGTAGAGGAGCGGCGCGAAAGCGAGGAGCGCGACGAGAGGCGCCGCGGGAAGCAGGAAGGGCAGCCTCTCTCTCAGGATCACGACGACATCCTCGCCGGGGGCTCTGCCTCCTTGTCGTCCGAGCCGTAGGCGTACTTGCCATATCCGTAGTAATAGTAGGGATCTCCGCTGTCGCGGGATCGCGAGGCATTGAGCACCAAGCCCGTGACATCACACCCGGCCTTCTCGAACTTGTTGAGGGTAAATCGAACGAGAGAGCGCGACGAGGACCCCGCCTTGACCACCAGGATGATGTTGTCGACGTGTCGTCCCAGGTGCACGGGATCGGCGAGCCCCCCCGCGGGAGGTGTGTCGATCACGATCAGATCGTAGCTCTCTTCGGCCATCGAGATGAACTCCTGCATCGCGGGGCTCGCCAGGACCTCCCAGGTCCGCCCGGTGTGGCTTCCCCGGGTGAGCAAGCGCAGCCGGGGGACCATGGTCTCGGTGACCACGCTGTCCATCGGCGCGTTGTCGAGGAGGATGTTGTTGAGGCCGGGACGGTTGCGGGCCACGTCGAAGACCTGATGCAAGCGGGGCCTACGGTGGTCCCCCTCGACCAGAAGCACGGACTTGCCCGATTGGGCGAAGGTGACGCCGATCTGTACCGCGATGCTGGTCTTGCCCTCGGAGGAGAGGCTCGAGGTCACCAGGATGTGTCGCGCGTTCAGGCCATCGCGGGTTCGGCCGGCCATGGTGCACAGGCCACGGATCGCCTCGGAGAGCATGGAGGTCGGCTCGAACTGAGGAGTCAGCTCGATCTTCTCGCGACTGCCGCTGATGTTTGGCAAGACGGCCAGGATGGGGACGCGAATGTAGGGCTCGATGTCGGCCGGACCGGAGATGGACTCATCGGTGAGGCCGCGGGCGACGACGGCGAGCAGGCCGAGAAAGCCCCCGAGAAGCCCCGCGGCTAACAGGGTAAGCAGCACCCGAGGACGAATGGGTTGCTCGGGCGCTGTCGCTTTATCTACGTTGTAGGCATTGTTTAGGCGAGTCTCGGAGACCCGCTGGAGCTCGTCTCTCCGGTCGACGAGCTGTTGGTGATTGCGCTCGATCTGCCGTAGCTCTCGCTCGAGCTCGCGGTACTGGGCCGCCAGCCGCTCGGCCTGCAGGACTTCCGCCTTGGCCTTCTCGCGCTCTGAGACGAGCTGTCGCTCCTGTTGACGCATCAAAGCCAGGTTCTTCTGTTCGGCGCGGACGGCGAGGGCTGTCTCGCTCGCGACCTGCTCCTCGATCTCACGAAGGGCAGCGTTCGCCTGGATATAGTCGGGGTGTCGCTCCCCGTAGGAGGCGCGCGCGGTACTGGCGGCGGCTCGAGCAGCCTCGTAGGCGCGGGTGATCTCTCGGCTGATGGGGAGTCCCGGCATACGGAGTAGCGCGTCGATGTCCTTGCGGCCGAGCAGCTCGGTGAGGGTGTCGACCCGAGCCTCGAGCAGGACCCGCTGGGCGGTGAGGCGGCCGTACTCCTGCTCGAGCTCTTCGAGCATCGAAGACAGGGTGCCGCCGTCGCGGTCGTCGCGGCCGTCGCGGTGCCCCTGGATGAGGTTGTGCTCGTCTTTGAAGGCGATCAGCTCGGCGAAGGCTACCTCGCGTCTGCGCGCGGCATCGGCGAGGCGCTCCTCGATCCATCGGTTGGCCTCGCGCGCGAGGGCTCGACGCCGCTCCAGGTTCTCGTCTACGAAGGCGCGCGCCACCAAGTCGGCGAGGAGCTGCGCCCTCTCCGGTTCTTGGTCGGTCATCGAGATGCGCATCAGGTGGCTACGCTCGACCGGGACGACGGTCATGCGGTCGAGGATATCGCGCGGGCTCAGCTCGTCGCCGGTGACCTGATTGTACTCTACGGCGACTCGCCCCGCGAAGCTCCGGCTCTGGAAGAGCTGTACCTGGGTTCGGTAGAAGCGCTCGATCTCTTGAAAGCCGTGGGCCTCGGGAGGCTGGATGCCCCGGCCCGGCACCTCTTGCTGCTGACTTGGGTAGATGAGCACCGAGGCGGTGGCGCGGTAGATCCGTGGAGAGACGACGAGCACGGCGCCAGCGATCAGGAAGCTGAAGACCAACGCGACCCCCACCAGCCACCAGTGCTTGCGGAGCATCGGCAGCAAATCCATGAGGCTGAAGCGCTCAGCGAGGGTTGGTGCGGGGTTCAGCGACATAGGCGGGGACCTCTTGGGCTCGTCGGATCGGGGCACTTGGCCCGCGGTAGGCGCCTGGAGCGCACAGGGCGGCCGAACCCTATCGTGCAGTGTGCCGAAGGGCGCTCCAGCTTCAGACGTTGTGATCGGTCCCCTGGTAACCTCACGGCATGGGCCGGGGCGTCCTCATCGGTCAGGGAGGGGAGCGCGGACCGCTGGCTTCGAGCTTGGCGCGCGAGACGCGCTGGAGAGACGGGTGCATGATGAAGTACTGCTTACCATCCTTGACTTGCTGGGGTTGAGCTCTGAGCTGACCACTCAGGTATTCCGTGGCGGCAGTCGCTACGGTCGAGGGCATGGCGGCGTGCAGCTTCTTGCGCAGGTCGGTGAAGTTCTTCAGCCCTGTGGGGTCTACGCGGACCTTGCGCAGGATGGGGCCCGTGTCGATGCCGTCGTCCATGAGGTGGACGGTGAGTCCCACGTGGTCCCAGCGGTCCTCGAGGATGGCCCATTCCACCACGTCCATGCCCCGATAGCGCGGCAAGATCCCCATGTGGCAGTTCAGCACGCCCCTTGGCGTCGCGCGGAGGAGGGGCTGACGGATGAGGCCGCCGCCGGTGAAGACGACACCCTGAGCGCCAGACCTGGCGACGGCGTCGACGGCCTCGGGATCGTTGAGATCGCTGACCAAGCGGATCGCGATCCCCAGCCGGCGGCAGGTGCGTAGAAGGTGGTCTTCCTTGAGGGCTGCCTCGGTGAGCTCCTCGCGGATGCTCGGCACGCCAGGCGTCGCGGGCTCCCGCAGGACGAGCTTCGAGAAAGCCTTCTTCAGGAGACGGGTTCCGTCGCGCCGCAGCTCGTCCCGAATACGCGAAGGCGTGACCATCCTGCGCACGACGACCAGCGGCACCTCGACGCCGAGGGCCGTGAGCTTCTCGACGGTCGCGATGGAGTAATAGCTCTTGATAGAAGGGCTTAACAAGGCGGCCCGTGGCGTCATGGCCGCCCCTCTCGCCCGAGGCGGTCGAGGCTGGCGTGCAAGAGCGAGAACACGAGGCTCTGTGCCCGGGCGCTCGGTGAGCGTTGAGGATCTGAGAGGGGGTTGAAAACGCTGGCGCGGCGTACCCCGGCTTCGCTGAGGAGCGTCGCTGCGGCGTTGACATAGCGCGCATCCCCGCGGGTCTGCGCGCACCGAAGGAGGAAGGCGCTGACGGCGAGCACCGAGGCCTCCCTCCGCTCGATGTCCGGCCAGCGATGGTTCACCCGCTGTCGGATCTCGGCACGCCTTACGCCGATAAAGCGAGTGATAGCTTCGGCCCACGCCGAGCTCCCCCGGTCGAGGGCGAGGAGCGCTGACGGAGAGCAGTGTCGAAAGGAAGGGCGCTGGTCCTTCAGGGTCTCGGGATCCTCGAGCCCCAGGGTCGCGCTCAGGTCCGCCCGCAGGCGCTGCCACGGATCCGAACTCAGACCCTGCACATCGTCTAGGCGGCAGCGCCACGAGACCCCATCCAGGCCGCACAGCGCCTCGCCCGAGACCCAGAAGCCCTCGGAGCTACAGGAGCCCTCGGCGAAGCTGATCACGCCGAACTTGAAGATCCGACGCGGCAGGCCATCGTGAGAGAACCGGGCGACCTCGGTCCATCGTTCAAGGTCACGACTTGCGAAGAGGTGGGCGTACCGATCCGAGACCGAAGGGCCCGGCTCGTAGGCCGTGGCCGCGAGGGCGACCCCGTCGGAGAGGGTCGTGCCGTACCAGACCGGGCCGGGCATAGGCTGCAGCCGCGCGAGCTGAGAGCGCGCGCGATCGAGCCGGACCACGTAGCTGAGCTGGAGGGGGGAGTCCATGATCCAGAAGACGGCGTCCTCGGTGAACCAGAGGTGGCATGTCCGGTAGAGCTGGCTTCCATCTCCGTGGATCGCAACCAGTTCCAGGGACTCCGAGAGCTGGATGAGCCAGCACTCGCCGTCGAGATCCCCGGTCGTCAGCCAATAGGTGCAGGTGAAGGGGTCGAACGCTGCGTGGTGGATGTGGCGAGCCTGACCGGGATCCAGCCGCATGGGCGTATGCCAGGTGCGTCCACCGTCGTGCGAGGCGTGGATCGGTACGGGTCGCCTCTGGGGGTTCGAGCCGTACTCCCCGAAGATCAGGGTGGAGCGATGGCGGGCGATGGAGCCATGGAGCAAGTTTCGGCACTGGGAGAGGCGCAGCGTGGGTCGCCACCGCCCGGTCGCGAGCTCCAGATCGTAGACCACTCCGCGCCGGATAACGACGAGCCGGTCTTCGTTCGAGTAGGGGACGACGTTGCACTTGTCTAGTCGGGCGGCGCGGCGCGCGAGCCTGCTGCGCCCCGCCACCCTTTCGATGGGCGTGCTCGGCGCGTCGAAGTGGTGGGTGCCATCCCTACGGCGCCACGTGATCCTGCGCCCTCGAGTCGAGACGCGCTCCTCGGCGGTCGCGTAGTGCACGATCTCGGCTCGGTCGTCGACGACGAGGCGGCGGAGGCGAGGCGACGCGGAGGAGGGATGCGTTTCAGGGCGCGCCAAGCTTACGGGTCCAGGCAATCCGGCCCGAGGACGGTCTGGGTGCGGGGATCGACCGCGGTCAAGGAGGGGACGAAGTCGGGGTCCAGCCCCAGGCTGTCGTCGAAGTCATCGGCGGTATTGCACGGGATGGTGCGCACCCCATCGAGGCCATCGCAGTCGTGGTCGATGCCGTCGCCCTCGACCTCGTGGGGGCTGCATGGGTAGATCGTGGGGTCTGTGGGGTCGCAGTCGGCGGCGTCGGGCCAGTCGTCGCCGTCGGAGTCGATCGTGGTCCCACAGTCGGCGTCGCAGCCGTCCCCCCGCACGTCGGGAGCGAAGGGGTGGATGTCGGGGTTGTTGTCGTTGCAGTCCTCGTCGACGCCCCAACCGTCCCCATCTGCGTCGAAGAGGGCGTCGAACTGATTTCGGCTCATGTAGCCACAGGCCGTCAAGGCCAAGCAGAGCGCGAGGGTGAGTGGACGGGACATCGGACCTCCGCGGGCAGCATAGCGCAAGAGGATGGCGCTCGTGAAGTCTTGCGCACGGCGAGGCGCCAGGGGCGTCCGACTACAGAGCATCTAGAACGCTTACGCCGAACTGGAGGCCTGGCCTTCGCGGTCCTCCGAGGGTCTGGGCCCTCCAGCCCCAGGCGACGAAGGGTCGAACTTGCACCGCCTGCTGCCAGAGCAAGGGAAGTCCGACGCCGAGCGTGGGGAGTGGAGGGCCCGCAGACCAGCCGTCGTACAGCACGCCGATCTCGGCGGTGAGCGAGAGGTGGGTCTGCAGGTCGAACCAGTCGCGCTGGATTCGGAAAAGGGCGGGACGAAGCTCCACCAACGCCGCGAATAGCCCATCACCTCGGGTGCGGGTGCGACCGTACCCCGCCAGCGCTTGCTCGCTCCCCAGCTCATCGCGCCAGCGTCCCGCGGCCTTGTCTTGTTCGAAGAAGGGTTGCCGACCTGTGCTCTTGTCGAAGACCACGCGTCCACCCAGCACCAGGTGCTCCCCGAAGAGGGGTCGCCATCCTGCACCCTCGATGAATAGGCCGGCAAGGGGGCGTATCTGGTCGGGGGTAAAGGTCGAGCCGATCCGTACGCTGGCCTCGAAGACATGGCCAGCGATAGGCATCGGCCAGCGGTCGTGCTCCCGGTTCTCGACGCCCAGGGAGATGTCAGTGTAGAGGCCGCCATCGACGCCGAAGGGGCGGGTCTGATCGAGCAGGCTGTCCTCGCGGGTGCGCACCGCCGCCCACCGGGCGTAGCCTTGCCCGAACACCGACCACCCCTGGTAGCCGACGGGCTGGTTGACCGTGAGGAAGGCGTAGGGTGTCCAGATCCGGTTGCCGATCTCGGCCTCGCCGTGATCGACGAGCACGGAAGCCCCTCCGGCGCCCGCATAAGAAAGGTTAGCCCACTGCTGGTAGCCGACCATCATCAGCCAGCGCCGCTCCCCCTCCCACTCGATCCGCACGAAGTTGTTCGTGTAGTCCAGTCGAGTATTTAAGTAGATCGACGGCGTCAGCTTGAAGTCGTAGCCCTTCTCCCAGTCGCTCGGTCGCCGGTAGATCTCGCCCCCGAAGCCGAAGCCCAGCCCGTCGACCGGGTTGGCGCCGACGAGAGGAATGAGCATGCCTCCCCACGTGAAGGGCCTCTGGGGTCCCTCGACTTCGGTCTCGTCCCCTCCCTCGACCGGGAGGGGGGCCTGGTCCTCGAGGGGCTCGGGCTCCGGGCTCGACGGATCGGCGGCGTAGGCCAGAGGGAGACTCCCCGCCGCGCCGAGGAGGCCCAAGAGACTCCAGCGCCCGCTTGCGCAGCCCAGGAGACCTGGTCGGGGGGCGGTCACCCCGCCGATGGCGGTCCGACGTTGGATCAAGCTCTCGCTCCTGCCCCGCGCGCGGGGTTCATGGGGGCGTGTCGAAGAACCACGCTTCGGCGAAGGTGGTGAATCGTGCGGTGAGGACCGCGATCGCGATGATGGGGGCCTTGGGGATGTAGGTCTGCGGAGGTGGCTCGCCCGGCTCCAAGCGCATGAATCGGTAGTAAGGCTGCTTGAGGAACCACAGCAGCGTACGACCGACGTTCGGAAGCTTGCCCGCGAAGGTGGCGTAGAGGAGCGAGACGGGCAGCATGAGAAGGATCCCCCAGAGCGTAGCTTCCACACCGATCCACCACCCAAGGCAGGCGCCGACGCCCGCCATGAGCTTCGCGTCCCCGCCGCGGTCGAGCCCGATCGCGAACAAGCCGAAGTGCAGGGGGAGGGTCACCGCCAGACCGAGCAGGCCGAACCACCACTCTCCGGTGCCCAGCAGGCCGGCTAGCAGGTGCCAGACCACGCCGATGCCCCAGAGGGGGAAGGTGAGTCTATTTGGGATCTTCCGGGAGGATAGATCGTTGTAGATCGCCAGGATCAGCGCCAGCGCGACGAGGCCCTCAAGCGGGGTCGGGCTGTAGGTGGCGAGATCGATCATCCAAGGGTCCTGGGTGTGTGGCAGCTCGCGCTGGGCTCGGGAGTATAGCCGAGCGGGCCGCGCTCGGAGCGCGAAGCGCGACCGCGCCTGGACGCGCCGGTGTCCGGGTCACGGGCATCGGGCGGGAGGACTGGCGGAACGGGACTGTGGTTGCCACCGGCCGTCGTCCGTGAGAGGCTGGAGAGGCCGGGCCTGCGGGTACGGCTGTGCGCGTCTGCGCCGCAGCGCTCCTGGCGCTCCGCAGATTCCTCCTTCGAAGGGACCGCTCGTGGCGAAGGCCGCCATCAAGACATTCGGAAAGTACCAGATCCTCGAGCGTATTGCGACCGGGGGAATGGCCGAGATCTATAAGGCGCGCCTCGAAGGTATCGGAGGCTTTCAGCGTACCTTTGCCATTAAAACGATCCTTCCGCACCTCTCTCAGAGCGCCGAGTACGTCACCATGCTCATCGAGGAGGCTCGGGTCGCGGGCTTGCTCTCGCACGCCAACATCGTGCAGATCCTCGATCTCGGGCAGGTCGATCAGACGTGGTACATCGCGATGGAGTACGTCCACGGGCCTGATCTGGGCTCGGTGCTGCGTCGCTGCCGCGAGAAGGGCATCGAGCTTCCGCTCCCTCACACCCTCTTCGTCGCGATCGAGCTGCTCAAGGGGCTCGAGTATGCTCACAACAAGCAGGTGATGCGCAACGGCAAACAGGTGCCCTTGAATATCATCCACCGCGACATTTCACCGCCTAACGTCTTGCTGTCGATGCAGGGCGAAGTCAAGCTGACCGACTTCGGGATCGCGCGGGCGGGGCATACGGCCCTCGAGACCGTCTCGGGCGTCATCAAGGGACGATACGACTACATGAGCCCCGAACAGGCGGCGGGGGTGCGCGATCTCGACCAGCGGAGCGATCTCTTCAGCGTCGGGGTCGTGCTCTACGAGATGTTGACCGGCGTCCACCCCTTTCGCGCTGACAACGAGCTTGTCACCGCCGAGCGGATCCGCACGGGCACCTACCGACCCGCCAGCGAGGTCAACCCCGGCGTGCCCTTCACCCTCGAGACCATCGTCGATCGTGCGCTGCGGGTCGATCGCAACGAGCGCTATCCTTCGGCGACCTCTTTCAAAGACGCGCTCGACAAGTTCTTTCACGACGCGGGGTTCCTCTTTACCCACCACAGCCTATCTCAGTATATCGGGGGGCTCTTCCCTGACTTCAAGCCAGGAAGCGCCCGCCCTCAGGCCGAAGAGCCCGACGATTTCGATCCACCCACCGAGATCGAAGACGACGAGGAGCTCGACGCCGGAGAGGGTCCGACCCGCGTGATCGACCGCCGCGAGGTGCTCCGTGCCGAGGCCGAAGCCAACGCCCCTGCGCTCTTCGGCCTCCGCAAAGACGACACCGAGACCCTCGTTCGAAAGAAGCTCTCGGAGGCGGAGTGGGACGACGAACAAGAGACCTTGGTCCGCCATACCGCCGATCTCGGAGGGATCGACCATCGGGGGCCACCTCGCAAGGCCTTCCAGGATGATCCGCAAGAGACGGTGGTGCGCCGCCGCCCCGACGCTCCCCCGAGCACGCGGGACCGCTCCTTGCCGGATCTGCGTGCTCTCGAGGAGCGATCCTTGGCGGAGCCCATGGATCAGGGGCCGGTCTCTCCCTGGGTGATCGGGGTCGCGGTCATCGCGGGGGTGCTCACCTTTCTGATCGGGCTCTTTTTGGGGGGCGCGCTCGGCATGCTTGGGGCGAACTACATGTTCAACATCCGAACGGCTCCTCCCAAACTCCAGGTTCACGCCCCGCCGGGCGTTGAGGTCAAGGTGGACGGGGTGCATGTGCAAGGGGTTGTCCAGCTCGAGCCCGGCCGGCAATACAAGGTCGAGGTCATGCCGCCCGGTGCCGAGGGATCCAGCCTCACGGTCTCGGCGGGCCCGGGCGAGGTGCGGGTGCTCACCATCCAGCCGGTCGAGCTTCCCTCGGCTGAGCCCTCTGACCCTGCTCAGCCTGCCGATCAGGATCCCTCCGAGTGATGGCCGGAGCGCGAGGGTTCCGAGACCTGCTCAACGCCGTGGTGCGGGCGGCCCGGCCGAAGCAGTGGGCGAAGAACGTCCTAATCTTCGCTCCGCTCGTCTTCTCGCTCGCTTTTCTTGACTCCTCGAGCCTGCTCTCGGCCCTGCTCGCCGCCGCGTCGTTCTCGCTTCTCGCTTCGTCGGGCTACCTGCTCAACGACATCCTGGATCGCAAGGCGGACGCCCGCCACCCCAAGAAGCGTCACCGCCCCATCGCATCCGGCGCGCTTCCGGTGGGCTTGGCCATCGTCGAGATGGTCGGGTTGCTCGCTGCCGGGCTCACGCTGGGCTTCTTCGTCTCCCCGGCCTTCCTGGTGATCGGGCTCGCCTACCTCGTACTCACCGTGAGCTACAGCTTTTGGCTCAAGCATCGAGTGATCCTCGATGTGATGATCCTCTCGGTGTTCTACCTGCTTCGTGTCGTGGCGGGCGCGGTCGCCATCGAGGTCCGCGTGAGCGAGTGGCTGCTGTTGTGTACGGTGTTTTTGGCTCTATTCCTTGGGTTCCACAAGCGAAGGGCGGAGCTTGTTCGGATGGGGGATGGCGACTCTCGTCGAACCCTCGACTTCTACAGCCTTCCGATGCTCGATCAGTTCCAGGCGATCACGACGGGGGCCGTGGTGCTCTGCTACGCGCTGTACGCTGCGCAGGGCAGCCCGACCCCGTGGATGACCCTCACCATCCCCTTCGTTCTCTATGGGATCTTTCGCTATATCTGGCTGGTCGATCAGCGTGGAGAGGGCGGCGCGCCCGACGAGACGCTGCTCAAGGACGGGCCGATCCTCATGGCGGGGCTCGGCTTTGCGCTGACCGCCGCGATTGTGCTCCTCTCGCACGATGCGGGCCTCCTCCCTGAGGCCTTTCAAGATCCTCTCCCCGGGCGCCTCCCTCCGATGCCGACCTTCGACTCCGATGGGCTAGAGCTACCGTTCTCTCCATAAAACGGAGCGGCTCCTGGTGTCGGGGCTCTGGATTGAGCGCGTCCTGATCGGTCGTCGCCTGAGCGCGGGGCCTCTTCGTTGGCTAGACTAGAGGTCGGAGGTGGGATGCTCGGGTCTCGAACCGGCGGTCTGTTGCTCCTCGGGCTACTCCTGGGGGGGGCATCCCATGCGGGTGTTCGTGGCGGGGCCTACGCCGAGGCGATCCGTCTCATCGACTCGCTCTACCTCTACCCCGACGAGGTCGATGCGGGCGTCTTGCTCCATGCTTCCGCTCGGGGCCTCTCCGAGCGGGTGGACTGGTTGCTCGTAGAGGGGGAGGGGCGGTCGATCTACCTCAACCACGGGGATGGGACCCACCTCGGAAGCCTCTCTGTCGCGTCGATCGAGACTTTGCCCGAGGCGCTGCTCGCCCTCGAAGACCTCGTGATCTCCTCCGGCTTCGATCTGGACGGCGTCGACGTACGCCTCGGCCTGCTCCAGGGCCTCACGGGGGCGCTCGACCGCTACTCTACCGTGCTCGCGGGAGACCGGCTGGAGCGCTTCGATGTCCGCCTCAAGGGAACGATGGTGGGGGTTGGGCTGTCGATGCGGTCGGCGGGGGAGGCCATGGTGATCACCGATGTGCTCGCCGACTCTCCGGCCTCCAAGGCGGGGCTGGAGGTCGGGGATCGCGTGGTTCGAATCGATGGTCTCTCGGTCATGAACCTGCCGCTGCGCGAGGCGACCCGTCGCATCCGGGGCGAGGCTGGCACGCTGGTGGGGCTCACGGTGCTGCGCGAGGGCCGAACGCGCGAGATCTTCCTTACTCGTGAGGAGATCGTGGTGCCCAACGTCGAGCATCGAGTGCTCGAGGGGAACGTCGGCTACATCCGCATCACGCACTTCAGCCAGCGCACCGACGAGAACCTTCGCCTGGCCCTCAACGAGCTGCAGGAGCGCGGGGGGCTGAGTGGGGGGCTCGTCATCGACCTCCGGGGGAATACGGGGGGCTCGATGAAGGACTCGGCACGATCCGCCGATGAGCTCGTGCACGAAGGCACCCTGCTCCGCACGTCGGGCCGAGGGGGGCGGCCGGTCCGCAACCTCCAGGCGCGCATGGATGCTCGCTCGGTGGGCAACGAGCCCGACGTCCCGGTCATCGTGCTCATGAACGGGCGCACGGCCTCGGGCTCGGAGATCATGGCGGGGGCGCTGGTCGAGCTGGGGAGGGCGGCCTTGGTGGGGCACCGCTCCTTTGGCAAGGGCACGGTGCAGAAGGTCTATCCCATTGATCCTGAGGCCAGGCTCAAGCTCACCGTCGCCCGCTATCTGCTCGCGGGAGATCGGCAGATCTCGAGTGATGGGCTGGCTCCTGATGTAGCGGTCGAAGACATCGTGCTCGATCGCGGCGGGGTGCGGGTCCGGCGCGTCGATCAGGACGAGGAAGAGGATCGTGAGGACGGCGCCGAGGCGGTTCAGGTGGTCGTCGAACGCTTCGGATGGCGCGAGAAGAAGCGGCCCTCGATCGACGAGCGGCTCGAGCTCGCACGGCGTGCGGTGCTCGGTGCGCGGGGACCAGACCGCGAAGACATCCTGCTCAGTCTGCGTCAGGCGGGCGAGGAGATGCGCGGCGAACACGCGGAGCGCCTGGCCGAGGCGCTGTTGGCGCGCGAGATCGACTGGAGCCTGACGGAGCGCTCCTCCACCTCGCTCGACGCCCCTCCACAGGTCGCGATCCAGCTCCGAACCGAGCCGGCCGACGGGGATCTGGTCCGCGTCGAACTCGAGATCGAGAACCTTGGATCCCAGGAGCTCGAGCAGGTCTGGGTGGAGCTCGACTGTCAGACCTTCTCGGCCTGGCGCGGGATCGCCTACCCCATCGGCCGACTCGCCCCCGGAGCGACCGCCCGCGGGGTGCACTTCCTGCGCCCCTCCATCGGGCTGGAGCTCCGCGAAGACGTGGTCACTCCCAGGGTGCGTGCCGCAGGTCGGGCGGAGCTGTTGAGCGAGAGCGTCGCGCTGTCCCTTCAGGGGCCCCCGTCCCCCGAGATCGCGGTGTCCGCCCGCTACGTCGATGCAGGAGAGCAGGGTCGGGCTGAGGTCACCGTACACAACCTTGGCTCAGGTTCCCTCTCGGGCATCGAGGTCGCCTTCGGCCATCCGGGCGAGGTCGACGTCGAGCTGCTCGACCACGCGGCCCTCATCCCCGAGCTCGCCCCGTCGGCGGCCGCCCAGGTCGGCCTCCGCCTCCAGCCTGGCGCCTCTGCTCCCGAGCGTCTGCCGCTCGGGCTGGTGGTGAGCCAAGGAGGAAGGCGCGCGCCTCTCGTGGAGTGGCCGGTCGATCTGCCACGGGATGGCTCCGAGGTCTACCTCAGGGCGCCTCGGATCACCTTCCAGACCGAGGAGCGCTCGGGCCCGGTGGGCCTCTGGGCGCTACCACTCACCGTCGCGGACGAGACGCGACTCGATCACGTCGTCGTCTATCTGAACGACCAGAAGATCGCCTGGGCTCCTGGGGGGGGAGGCCAGACCGAGCTCGTGCCCAGGATCCCGCTCAAGGCGGGGCAGAACCGCGTCACGGTCGTCGCCTACGACGAGCACGGCCTGCGCACCAACCGAAGCCTGGTGGTCCGGGGGGAGCTGCCGATCTCCGTCGACGCCGACAGCGACTAAGCGAGGGTCCGCTCGCTCGGCCGCTCAGGGGGCCTCGAAGAAGGCCCAGCCGATCCGGTGCGTGGGTCCATCGAACCCGCGGGCCGCGATCAAGAGGTGCTGCTCGGATCGGGCCACGGCGACGCTGTCGATGTCGAGAGGGCCGTGCTCGGCGTCGATGGTGAAGCTCTGTCGCTCGAGATCGGAGGGATCGCCGTAGGCGAAGATGAGCTCCCCCGCGCGAGTCAGACCCACGACGTAGACGCGCAGCTCACTGCCGGACTCGATCACGACGGCGTCGGCGTCGATGAGGTCCAGATCGGTCAGCAGGTCGAGGCTTCCCCCGCTCGCTCCCCACAGGGTGAGTCCCGCCTGATCGCGGCCCAGCAGGAGCCAGTCTTGATGGCTCCGGACGAAGGTGGTGTCGGAGCCCGAGGGGAAGGGGTGCTCGGTGGCGACCCGGAGCTCCCCATCGCCGTCGTCTTCCAGCACGAAAAAGGAGCCATCATCGCCGAGTATGCCCATCGCGAAGCCCTCAGGGGCGAGGCTCGAGGGAAGGACGCTACAAGAGGTGGGGAAGAACTCGGGCTCTGCGAGATCGTCGAAGCGGTCGAAGCTCGTGCCCTGATTGGTGGTGCCCGTGGCCGTGGTCTGCACGGTCATCCACTGCAGGCTGGTCTCGTCGCAGGCCACGATCCAGCACTCGTCGAGGCCCTCGCCCGAGACGGGGTCACAACGCACGTCGATCCCCAGGTAGGACTCTGGATCCCCCGATCGAGTGCCGGAGTCAGCCTGGGAGCGGACGCGGTAGCTCGAGGAGCCGATCCGGTCGCGCACCGAGCGGCTCAGCACCAAGCGGTGCCGGTCGACGAACCAGGAGTGGCCCACGAGGTAGCCATCGCCGATCGCGTAGGGGCTCACGAACGGATCGAGGGTGGCGGTGGGCAGGGCGACGGTGAACGGGGCCTCGTTGACGGCGTAGTCTTCGGCGCTGGTGGACTCGGCTCCCCACGACAGGCTGACTGAGCGCACCGAGCGTTGCCCGAGCCCGTCTTGGAAGTCGACCCCACCGATTGCGCTCGCGATGAGCACCACATGCTCGGACGTCTCGGTCGCGCGGACCGGCCCGGGCCCGTCCCACTCGATGTCTCCGAAGGAGAACGAGGTGTTGTCGGGATCGCCGTCGCAGTCGCGATCCACACCATCGCCCAGCCGCTCGATCGCAGAGGGGTTGATGGTCGGATCGGTGTCGTCGCAGTCGTTGGAGCGCGCTTCGTACCAGGCGAGCATCTCTTCTTCGGTGGTGCCGAAGGTCTGCTCGAAGGCCGCGCGGTACGGCTGCTCGCCCCGTGAGTTGGTGAAGGCGAGATAGCGGTTGACGTAGGCGAGGAAGGCCGCGCGGTCGGCTTCGGGATCGCTCGTGCGCCGAAGGTAGCCGTCGCCGTCCTGATCGAAGTCCGTGCGGATGACGCGGCCCGCAGCGATGTCATCGCAGGCGTCGTCGTAGCCGTCGTACCAGGTCTCTTCGCACGAGACGGCGTCGCTGGCGCAGTCGGCGCCGATCACGCGCCGGTAGGTGCGGGCGGCGAGGTCTGGATCCGCCTCGCCCTCGGGGAAGAGGTCGCCGATGTCCATACAGTCAGCGTCGGGGATCCAGGTCAGGTCGTAGCCGTACCGCGCCGCATAGGTGGCGGCATCGGCGTTGTAGCCTGGGGTGAGGCGCCCATCGCCGTCGGGATCGAAGTCGTTCTGCCCGCTGCAGTCCTGGTCGATCCCGGTGTAGGGCTCGTTGGGGACCTCGGAGCCCGGGAAGACGTCGGCGTCGGTGTCGAGGCAGTCGGTGGGGGGGAGGTCGCCTTCGTAGACGTGAGCGTACTCCGCGGCCGCGAAGCCATCGAAGTCTTGGTCGAAGTCATCGTTGCCCGAACAGTCGCCATCGATGCCGTCGTACCAGATCTCGGGGGCGCCCGGGTAGACGTTGGCCTCGTAGCCCCGCGGGAAGCCGGGGATCGGAAGGTCCTCGCAGTCGAGCTCTTCGGGGAGGCCCTGAGGCCATGGCTCATGCACGGGCAGGGCCTCGTAGTCCTCGCGGGAGATCCCAGGATACCCATCGCCGTCGACGTCGAGCAGGTCGCCGTCGCGGCAGTCGTTGTCGAGCCCGTCGTAGGGGATCTCGACGTTGCCATTGAAGACCAGCGGGTTGCTGTCGTCGCAGTCGCCGTCAGCGGTCGAGTTGGAGATCCCACAGCGCGGATCTCCATCGCCGTCCTCGTCGAGGCGGCAGAGCGCGTTCTGGTAGTGGGTCTGGCCAACGAAGGTGCAGGCGCTCAGGGCCAGCGCTGGAAGGATGGCCAAAGTCAGTGGGCGCATAAGGCCTCCGAGAACTAGATCTCTAGGGGAACCCACCCGAGGTGTTCATCGCCGGCTGCGTCGACGCCGTGGATCAGGAGCAGGACCCGGTCTCCAGCAGCTTCGATGCCGACAGCGGTGGGCTCGATCAGCTCGCCGTCGTGCTCGAACGGGAAGCTATGGACGCTGAGGGTATCTCCGGGTTCTCCGTAGGTCAACACGGTCTCGGGTCCCTCCGTGCCTTCGACGACGGCGGCGACGTAAACCAAGCCCTCGTAGTAGGTGGCGTCTGCGAAGGTGACGGTGTGCTCTTCGAGGACCGTGAAGGGGTCATCGCCGGTGTCGAGCTGGATGAGCAGCCCCTCTTCCTGCCCGAGGAGCAGGTGATGGTTGTGGTTCCTCGCAAAGGTGGCGGTCACTCCATCGAATGCGTGTTCTTCGTGTGCGATGAGATCGCCGTTGCTGTCGAGACGCCAAGCGTCGATCCCGTCCTCGAAGACGCCGTAGAAGGTTGGCACGTCTTCGTCGGAGACCGTGATGAAGCAGTCGAGCACGTCCGAGGCCTCGATGGCGAAGCTGTTGGAGCTTGTGACGAGGATGTCGTAGCTGACTCTCGCGAACATGTGGTTGCCACACACGACCGACCACGCGCCGGTCTCGTCGCGCCGGTAGACGGTCTCGATGTGCTCGGATTCGATCGTCTCCGTCCACGAGATAATGCCAGGGTTCTGCAGCGTCATCCGATAGTTAATGTTGATGGCGCTGTTGGGCTCGGACTTGAGCAGCCATGCGCTGTTCTGGGTGGCGTTGAAGGTGGGTACGCCGGTAAAGTAGCCATCTTCGCGGGGGAGCAGGCTGACCGCGGGCAACAGGGTGCGGTCGGCGTCGTTGGCATCGAAGGGGCGGGAGTCGACCACGGCTTCGTCGTCGGGTCCGAGGTCTTGATCCCAAGAGAGCCCCACGACGCGGGGTCCGGTGGGGCTCCCGCTGCCGAAGCGGGTGGTCTCGAGGAAGCTCGCCACCATGATGAAGTGATCGGGGTTGGCGTTGAGGCGCAGATCGGCGAAGCCCGCCATGTCGAAGGGGCCGCGGACGACCTCGGCAGTGTCGGGGTTTCCGTTGCAGTTGCGATCGACGCCGTCTCCGAGTCGCTCGAGGGCGCCGGGGAAGATGGTGGGATCTTCGTCGTCGCAGTCGTTGTCGTGACGGTCGAAGTACGACGCCCACGCTTCTTCGTCGGGTCCGAAGCGGTCGATGAACTTGGCGCGGAGGGGCTGGCTGTCGTCGTGGCGCTGATACTCGACGTACTGGCGGACGTAGGCGATGAAATCTTCGCGCATGGCCGTGGGCATGAAACCGTCGCCGTCTTGGTCGAAGTCGTTGGTGATCTCGCCGTGGAGGTCGCTGCAGTCGTCGTCGATACCGTTGTACCAGACCTCGTCCTGTCCAGGGAAGACGTCGGCCGGGTCGACGATCTCGCCCCCGACCCTGAGGGGGGAGTCGTCGACGTCATAGCACTCGGTGAAGGCGACGATGGTGTCGTCGTAGCCGTAGCGCTCGAGGAAGGTCTGGTTGGCGGCCTCGTAGCCGGCCCAGGCATAGCCGTCTTGATCCGGGTCGAAGTCGTTGACACCGTCGCAGTTCTGGTCTTCGCCGTCGTAGTAGACTTCGCCCGGAGCACCCGGATAGATGTTGGGATCGGTGTCGAGACAGTCGGTGGCGGGAATCTCGCAGTCGTTGTCTTGCCCCTGGCGTCGGTCGGCGAAGCCGTCCTGGTCGGCGTCGAAGTCGCAGAGCCCATCGCAGTTCTGGTCGATACCGTCGTACCAGATCTCGGTGGCGCCGGGGTAGATGGTGGGATCCTCGTCGTCGCAGTCGACGAGCTCGCTCATGCCGGTGGGCCAGGGCAGGCCGTCGAGGGCTTCGTACTCTTCGCGATCGATACCGGGAAACCCGTCTTCGTCGTAGTCGACGATGTCAGAGCCGCTGCAGTTGTTGTCGATGCCGTCGTAGGGGATCTCTTCGTTGAGGAAGGACCGTAGCGGATCGCTGTCGTCGCAGTCCCCGGACACGAGCTCACCATCGGGGCCGATATGGTCGCACTTCTCGTTGCCGTCACCGTCTTCGTCGAGCTCGCACAGGCGGTCTTCGAAGCGCGATCCCGAGACGAAGGGGTAGCAACCGCTGAGCGCAAGGGCCGCCGCGAGCGCGATGTTCAGGGGCTGACGCATGGGGCTTCCTCCAATCGCAAGCAGTCTAGCAAAGGATGAGGCGGCCCGCAGCCCCCCACGTTCGGCGGGGACGAGCGCGTGGGGAGGGTCGAGGTGCTCTTGACCTCGGAGGGGCTGAATCGGGAGATCTGCTCAGGTCGTGCGGGGGAGTCGAAGGTGCAAGAAGTGCTCCACGTTCTTGGCGCGCGCCCCGGGTAGCCCGCAGTCCGCGCCATCGAGGACGTGAAATCCTTGAAGAACAGCCTGATCGCGCACCTGATCGATCGCTGCCGCACGCGCCTGCGGATCCCGGACGCGGCCTCCCTTCGACACCTTGCCTGGGCCGGCCTCGAACTGAGGCTTGACGAGCAGGACGGCCTCGCCCCCCGGGCGCAGCAACCGGGCGACGGTGGGGAGGATGAGGGCGAGGGAGATGAAGGAGAGATCGCCCACCACGAGGTCGATGGGCTCGGGCAAGGACTCGAGGGTCCGCGCGTTGACCCCGTCCATCACCACCACCCGCGGGTCCGTGACCAGAGGGCGGGCGAGCTGACCTCGGCCGACGTCGATGGCGTACACCCGCACCGCCCCCCGCTCGAGGAGGACCTGGGTGAAGCCTCCGGTGGAGGCGCCTAGATCCGCGCAGCGCAGCCCTTCGGCCTGCACGCCGAAGCGGTCGATGACGGACAGCAGCTTGAGCGCCCCTCGGCCCACCCAGGGGGAGTCCTCCTGCGCCAGGGTGATCGGACGGTCGGGGCGCACCCGGGTGGAGCTCTTGGTGGCAGGCAGGCCGTCGATGAGCACATGCCCCGCTTCGATCAGCTCTCGGGCGCGCTGCCGGCTCTGGGCGAGGCCCCGCTTGACCAGCAGGGCGTCGAGTCGAACCGGCGCGGGACGTGCCAACGGGGGCCTAGACCGTTCGGTCGACGGTGTAGCGTGCCAAGGCTTGGAGCAGGGCGGGGTGAGGGAGCTCGGACGCGGCGGCGATGGCTTGGTCGGCGTAGCGGTGGGCCTCGGAGCGTGTCGCGGCCGGTCCGAGCAGCTTGACGAAAGAAGGGGGGCCGGCCTCGCCCGCGTCCTCGTCGGCGTCGAGGAGGTCGTCTGCAAGCTGAAAGGCGAGCCCTACCGACGCCCCGTAGGCGCGAAGGGCGCGCCGCTGATCGGGCTGGGCCTGGGCCACCAGGGCCCCCATGAGGGTGCTCGCCTCGATCAAGGCGCCGGTCTTGAGGGTGTGCAAGCGCGTGAGGGTGTCGAGCGTTTCGACGGGGCCACCCAGGCCAACATCGGCGACCTGTCCGCCGATCATGCCCCGATATCCAGCGGCATCGGAGAGCGCAGCGACCAGCTCGATGCGGACCTCGGCGCTCAGAGGAGCCTGGGCGAGCACGGAGAAGGCCTGGGTAAGCAGGGTGTCGCCCACCAGGATCGCGCAAGGCTCGCCGAAGGCGATGTGGACCGTGGGCCGACCGCGTCGCTCGTCGTCGTTGTCGAGGGCGGGCAGGTCATCGTGGACGAGCGAGTAGGTATGGATCATCTCGACGGCGGCGGCGGCGGGAAGGGCGGGGGAGGGATCGGTGTCGTAGCCGTAGATCGACTGATATGCCCCGAGGGTCAGCGCTGGACGTATGCGCTTGCCCCCTCCGAACAGGGGGTAGCGGACCGGCTCCGCGAACGAGGGCGGCCACGCATCGAGGAACTGGGGAGCCATCCAGGCGTCGAGGCGCTCCCGACACATCGCAAGCCAGGGCTGTAGCGATGGTTTCGATGGGCTCACGGCGCTCAGCCCGGCGAGAAGAGCAAGGGATAGAGCACCCGGGCCGTACGCTCGTGCTCCGGCTTGTCGTCGCTGGCTCGAAGGGGCGGGAAGCGGACCTCTTGCAGCGCCTCGGACACGCACTCGTCGATCTCTTCGTCCTTGAGGGAGGAGCTCTCGATCTTACTGTCCATGAGCTGACCCTCGTACTGGACGTCGACGCGGGCGAGGATCCTTCCGGTGAGCCGCGGGTTGCGGGTGAGGGCCTCTTCGTAGCAAGCTCTGACCCCTGCCAGGTAGGGCTTGAAGGCGTCGTCGGCCTGCTTCTCGGTGATGTAGCCGACGACCGATGGAGAGCCTACGATCACGCCGCGGGGCATCACACCGGCTCCAATGGCGGTCGGCTCGAGCGGCCCGGCCTCCTTGAGCTTGGCCAGACCGACGTTTACCGCGCCACTCTCGCGCGCGAGGTCCATCATGTCGACGATGATCCCGTAGTTGACGTTGGGGTGCGCGTCGATGAAGACGTTCTTCTTCTGGGCGGACTTGAGTCGGCGTGAGACCTCTTGGATCAGCGGGAAGAGCAGCTCGTCCTTGTCGGCGGCGGTCGCCGCGGGATCGAGCAGGATCGCGCTGTCCTCGATCAGGACCTTGCGGTTCAAGGCGATGCGGCCGTCCTCGTAGACCGCGACGGCGAGCTGTTCGACCTCGGTGTTCTCCTTCTTCTCGGGAGGTGGACCTGCCGGCAGCTTGACCCCCATCCGGTTCACCTGAATCGGGATGTTGACCATCATGATGATCAGCACGACCAGCACGATGTCGATGAGGGGGGTCATGTTGATGTCGTTGAAGCCGTCGCTGGCTCCGACCTTCGCGCCCATCTCAGGTCTCCTTGCCGGTAGCGATCTGGATTGTGGTCCAACGGTTCTCGGCGAGCAGATCCATGATCTCGCGGACCTGATGGTACTCGAGGCTCCGGTCCGCCTTGAGGAGGATCGTGGCGGTCGGTCGGGCGTTGAACTCGGCGTTGAGCTGCGAGATGAGGGTCTCTCGCTCGGCGGAGGTCTGCTCCACCCACACCCTGCCGTCGGGGGTGATCGACAGCACGATGTGCTGCCCGGTGTCGTTGACGGTCACCGCCTGTGTCGAGACCGGCAGATCCACGTTCTTGCCTGACTCGAGCATGGGCGTGATCACCATGAATACGACGAGCAGCACCAACACCACGTCGATGAGCGGCGTGACGTTGATGTCGGCCATCGGGCCGCCACCACCTCCGACCTTCGCACCCATGTCACTTGCCCGCGGGAGAGGGGTTCTGCACGGTGCCTGGACCGTCGATGAACTCGGCAGAGTCTTCGCCGGCGTCGGTGTCGGCCTCGAGGGTGTTGTCGAGGCGATGTCCGCCGTCGGCGATATACTTCTCGGCCCAGTTCAGGAAGTCGGCGCGTGCGGTGTGGAGCTCGTCATCGACCTTCTGGGCCCAGCCGTTGAAGAAGTTGAAGGCCCAGACACCGAGGATCGCGACGACGATTCCGACGAAGGTGGTGATCAGGGCCTCGGAGATACCCGCCGAGACGCCCGCCAGGCCGGCGCCTTCTGCGGCCATGCCCTGGAAGGCGTTGATGACGCCGAAGGTCGTGCCCGCCAGCCCGACGAAGGGCGAGGTTGAGCCGACCGACGCGAGGATGCCGAACCACCGCTTGAGCTTGGCCAGCTCTTCGGAAGACTTCTTCTCGATGGCGCGCTGGGCGTTGTGGATGCCGGTCGGGTTGGGGCGCTCCTTGAGCTCCGTCAACCCGGCCCGGAGGACGGAGGTGAGATGGCCCACCCGATAGGCGTCGTTCTGGGCCATCTTGAGCGCGCCGTCGATATCGTAGGCCTTCATGGGGCGCACGATGCTCAGGGCCAGCTGTACGGAGTGGCTCCGTGCCCGGAGGAACGCCACCGTGCGCTCGACAAAGATAATGCAGGTGGCGAGGAACATGACGACCAACAGAACGATGACCGAGCGGGCGATCCAGCCGGAGTGGTCCCAGATCTCGGCGAGCGTGAAGCCTGAGGCTCCGTCGTCGGCGGCGTAGGCCAGTCCGTGTAGCAGCATCCACAGCATGAGATGATTCTCCAGGTTGACTCCGCCCGGTGGGGGCGGTCGTTTGGATCGCGGGAAGCGATCACTTGAGCTTATAGACGATATTGAGCATGAAGGACGCTCGGACTTTCTTGTTCTCGTCGTCGCGGGCGGGATACCAGCGCCACTTGAGCAGGGCTTCGGTCGCGGAAGCGTGGAAGACCTTGGGGCAGGCTTCGAACTGGACGTCGTAGGGAGAACCGGACTCGTCGATGAAGATCCGGACCCGGCAGTTGACGTCGCCCAGCTTCATGGTGCGCGCAGCCTCGGGGTAGCTGGGGGCGACCCGCCGCTTGACCTTCACCTGCGAGTGGTGGACGGCCCGGACCGGATTTCCGAGCTGCCCGCCCTTCACGCCTCCGACGACCCCTCCGACCGTGCCACCGACCTCGCCGCCTTCGACGCCACCTTCGACGCCGCCTTCGACCCCCTTGGGCCGCTTGGCCGTGACCTGCTTCTCTTCGATCTTCTCTTCGAGCTCTTCGACATCTTCGATCATGTCGTCGGGGTCGGGCTCAGACTCGTCTTCGGGCTCGTCCTCTTCTTCGTCGTCGTCCTCGGGCTCATCGGGGGCGGACGCGGGGGGCGGCGGGGGCGGCGGGGGCGGGGGAGGTGGCGCTTCGAGGTCGTCGACCTCCTCGTCCTCAAGGACCAGGTCCACGAGGTCCTCGTCGATGATCTTCACGCCGGTCACCTCTTCGGTGATCCGGATGGCTCCATAGCAGATTACCGAGACCCACGCGAAGACCAGTACGGCACCCACCGCGCCGAAAGCGATCAAACTTCGGGTAACGGCTTCTTCGTCATTGGATTTTCCGACATTGTCGAACAAGGGATCCCCTAAAGGCGTCGAGGTCCCTAACCCTATCGAGCGGTGGCGGGCCACAGGGCTGTTGGAGCGAGGGAGCGTCGCCTGGTTGGTGGGTGAGCCGGGTCGCCTCGAGCGTTCTTGGGGGCTTCAGCGAGATGAAGCCGGCGAGTCGGCCTCGATGCACAGAGGTAGTGGCGCTGGCAAGGCTGCGGTTAAGGGTTCAGCCAAAGTAGGCGCCAATGCCGACGAAGAGGAGGATCGCGAGTGCGATCGTGGCGGCGGTAAGAAAGATGCCAAGCAGCACCAAGCCTGCGAGGGCGCCTGCGCTCAGCAGCCCCAGGCTCGCCACGATGGTCGCGAATAAGCCACGGGGCTCATCGTCGAGATGGGAATCACGTCGCTCGGACTCGCCGCTCATCACTCAGCCTTGGGAGGGGTCCTCGAGGGGCTGTTCTTCGATACCGTGGGCACCCCGGCTGAGCGCGGCAACCCTCTGCTCCGCACGATCGAGGTGTTCGTGGCAGCGTCGTGCGAGGGCAACCCCCTGCTCGTAGAGGGCCAGCGCCTCGTCGAGGGAGGTCTCGCCGGACTCAAGCTTTCGCACACGCTCTTCGAGCGCGTTCAGGCTCTCTTCGAAGCCGTCGGTGGTGTCGGAGGGGTTCATCTAGGACTCCACGGCTCGGAGCCGCTCGATGCGGGCGAGCATGAAGGTTCGGCGCTCTTGGGTCTCGCGGTCCAGGCCGACCAGGACGGGAGCATCGGCTTTGAAGGCGAGTCGCTGAGGCTGAATACGACACGTCAGCGACTGCCCAGTGCGGGCTCGGTAGACCATGTCGAGGTCTTGGGAGGCGACCATGGCGGCCTCGATGATGGTTCGGGCCTCGGCGGGCTCTACCTTGGGGGGTTGATCGGAGGTGCGCTCGGCCCGCGCTGCGGAGCGGGTGCCGGGCACCGGGTTGAGGGCGTCGGGCTCGACCAGGGAGGTGCCTGAGCGGCTCGAGGGCCCCAGGGCGTCCTCGCGGGCCTCGGTCACCAGGCGCGAGAGGCGCTGGCGGGCCTCAACCTGCTCGGGATCACCGGGGTAGCCGCGCACGTCGGGGCTCGGATCGAAGCCCGAGTCCGCGAGGACCTTGGCGACCTCGTCGCGCCGGCGCCGGTCGATGGCGTACATGCCAGGAGCAAAGCGGTGGAGGAGGTAGGGCTTGAGGCGCTTATTGCTCTCGAGGCGCCGGATCTGTGAGCGGTGCACGGTGAGGAGGGTGAGATCGTGGAACTCGACATCGCCGCGGTGACCTATCCAGCCCTTGAGGGTCTTCTCGACGTTCTCGGGCAGGCCGATCTGACTGTTGTCGCGTAGGAACTGGAGCACATCGTCGCGCCGCCAGCCGCGCGAGAGCGCACGCTCGATGGTGGTCTCGGTGATCCGGTAGGTGTTGGCGCGATCGCAGCCGGTAAGCTCGGCGAGCTCACCGATCCGAAAGAGCATGACCGGCGCGAGGCCTGCGGGCGCCATGATCTCGAAGGCAGGCGTGAGGTAGAACTGACGAAACCCATCGTCTACGGCGGGCTCGAGGAGCTGCTTGCCACGGGGTGAGAGGCGGTAGAACTTCTCCTGGCCCCACTGGCCCAGCTCTAGCAGACCGATCCGTACCAGCGGGGCGAAGCTATAGCTGTCGCGATCGCTGGAGCGAGCGGACTGGGTCTGACCGCGTTGGAGCCGCTGCCGCCAGTCTTCTCCGCGCTTCCAGCGCCGATAGAGGGTCGCGAGTGGACGCTCCGGGACCCACTCCCCTTCGCCTGCGTGCACGGCCCAAAGCACCCACTCCGCCATGTCGAACCGACGGTCGAGGGCGCGGAAGATGAGGTCCCGCTGGTCTTCGGGCTCGAGCTGGAGCCACTCCTCGACCACATCGCGGTTCAGCGCGAGATACTCGCCTCGAAGCTCGACCATCCCGTGCATCATCAGGAAGTCGAGATGGAAGGAAAAGAGCTCGCTCTCGGGCTCCCAGAGCTGCGAGAAGAAGGCGTCCATCTCCTCTTTGTCGGCCCGATAGATCTCTTGGCGCTGGGTGAGGCGAGGGGAGACCTGATCGATGTAGGTCGACAAAGAGGTCAGCGTGAACTCGAGGGGTGGGCAGAAGGGCCTGGACTCCGTGATCCGCATGTCTTCGTGTTCGAAGGTGGGCAGCGATAGATCATTGCCCAGCGCGGCGACCAGCCCATCGATCAAGGGCTCAGGGACCACGTAGAAGAACTGGCTCGAGGTGTTGGCGGCGCTGAACACGACTCCCTTCTCGGCCAGCACGTTCATGGTCTTGGTCCACTCGCGCTCATGCCCGCCATACGAGAGCATCAGCTCGCGCAGGAGCTCTTCGTTGTGGGCGATGCCGCCGCACTGAAGCAGGGCCGAGATCGCCTTGCGATCCCGCTCGTGCAGCGACTTGATCAGGCCGACGAGCCGGCCCCCCTGGGCCAGCGCCTTGACCGTGAGGTCGACGAGACGCTCCTGGCTGCCCACGCGCCCGGGCTGACCTCCGAGTCCTTTGTAGAGGGTCCCGAGCAGCGAGTCTGGCATGCGCTCCAGCCAGGCGCGCGCCTCGCGGGCTTCGGACTTGGAGAGGCGACGACGGCGAGTCGTGACGTTGCCGGGAGAAGAGCGCCGAGCTCGACTGTTCCTTCGCTTGTGCGGGTTGCGACCCGACGCGGGAACCGAGGCGATGGCCCCGCCCAGGTCGACCGACGCCCGACGGCCCTTTCGCTTGGAAGGCTCGCCTTGACCGCTGTTCGGGCTGTGGTTGTGGTCCTCGGGGGGCCGCGACTTCTTGTCTCGCCGGCGGCGCCGACGACGACGACGCTTGCGGCCGGACGAGTCTGAGGGCGAAGCGCTCTGCTCCAGTTCGTCGGACATCTGAACTCCGTAGGGGCGAGCCCCAGAGCCCCGGCTACTTGGCCGCGGGGCGTTCCTCGATGAAGTAGCGGTAGCCTTGCTCGGTGAGGAAGAGCTGCCGTTTCATGGCGAACTCCTGCTCCTTAGAGTCGGAGGTCACCACGGTGTAGAAGGTTGCGGGATTGTCTTTGGGTCGGAGGATCCGCCCCAGACGCTGGGCTTCTTCTTGGCGGGAGCCGAAAGAGCCCGAGACCTGGATCGCCACGTTTGCGTCGGGGAGGTCGATCGCGAAGTTCGCGACCTTGGATACGATGAGCCGGCGCAGCTTGCCCGTGCGGAAGTCCTTGAACAGGCGCTCGCGCTCGGACTGCGGGGTCGAGCCCGTGAGCAGCGGGGCTCCGAGCTCGCGCGACAGCTCTTCGAGCTGAGAGAGGTAGGTGCCGATGATCAGCACGTGGTCTTCGCGGTGCTGGTTGACCAGATCGCGAACGACCTGGATCTTTGCATTATTCTCGGAGGCGAACCGGAACTTCTGGCCGTTGTTCGACCGCTCGTAACGGTCTCGATCGCGGCCGGTGAACGGCACCCGGATCTCGTAGCACTGAGCCTCGGCGACGAAGCCACGCTTCTCGAGGAGCTGCCAGGGAAGATCGTAGCGCTTGGGTCCGACGAGCGAGAAGACGTCTCCTTCGCGACCGTCTTCGCGGATGAGGGTCGCGGTGAGGCCCAGGCGTCGGCAGCCTTGGAGCTCGGCGGTGGCGCCGAAGACTGGGGCAGGTAGCAGGTGAACCTCGTCGTAGACGAGCAAGCCCCAGTTGTGATCCCGGAAGAGGTGGAGGTGCTCGTAGTCGGCATCGCGGGAGCGTCTCCAGGTGAGCACCTGGTAGGTCGCCACAGTGATCGGTCGGATCTCTTTGCTCTTTCCGCTATAGATGCCGATCTGGGACTCGTGGATGGTGGTCTTGTCGAGGCACTCGCGCACCCACTGGTGCACCGCGGTCTCGTTGTTGCAGAGCACGAGGGTGTGCTGCTGCACCGTGGTCATGGCGGTGAGCGCGACGATGGTCTTGCCCGCACCGCAAGGTAGGACCACCACGCCGTGTCCGCCGGCGGGGTGGCCGTCCATGAACCAGCGCTTGACCGCGGCCCGCTGATAGTCGCGCGGCGAGAAGTCCTGGCCTCCGAGGGTACGCTCCCGGAGCTTCAGGGGGAGGGGCTCACCGTCGGCGAAGCCGGCGAGGTCTTGTACGGGCCAGCCTTCGAGGAGGAGCCGCTGCTTGAACATGCCGCGCATGCCCGCCGCGAGCTTCCAGTCGCGACGGCCGTCTCGCTGGAGGAGCTCTCGGCCTGCGTCGGTGTTCTTGATCAGCTTTTCGATGTAGGCGGTCGCGAACACCACCCGGATCCATTGACGGGGGGTCTCGGGGTGGGCCTGGAGCTGAACGAGCCCGAATCGACCGATGGTGTCGGTGATGTTGCCCAGCACGTCGGCGGGGATGTCGAACTTGGACAGTCCGCGGAGGGTCTCGACGATCTCGTCGCGCTCCATGCCGGCTGAAGCGGCGTTCCAGAGAGAGAGCGGGGAGATGCGGTAGGTATGGAGGAGGTCTGGGGAGGCCTCGAGCTCCGCGAACCGCGCGAGGAAGTCGCGGGCCCGGTCGAACTCGGTGTGTTGGGTCTCGAGGAGGACCTTGCCGTCACCCTGAACGATAATGGGGTTCGACGGATTTACTTGCATGGATGGACCATGGGCGGAAGCCCTCCCTGGTCGGCCGGACGCGCATGCGTGACCTGGGCTCGGAGGCTCCGAGCGCTCGTCCGGTCGGTCGTCTCGTGGGTGACGCTGAGCAGAGCCAGGCGTGCGGCACGAAGCCTGCGCGCATGAAGTCGCTCATCGCCGATGGCGGAAAAGCGGCGGTCGAGCCCGCCGCAGGAGTGACAGGGCCTTGACGGCATTGTGCGGTCGGGCCCTCTTGGTGTCAAGTGTATTCCGCTGGTGCCGGGTGTCAAGGCCCGTCAGCCTGACTAGACGGAGTCTCCGCGCCGGGTGAACGGGTCGGAGCTTAAGGTGGAGGAGCCCTGCCTGTGGCTGAGCCGTTGCTGCATCTCCGCGACATCCTGCCCGCCCACGAAGCCCAGGTTGGCGGGAAGGCGTCGTCCTTGGGGCGCCTCGCCGCCGACGGGCTGCCGGTGCCGGCGGGATTCGTGGTGCCCGTCTCGGCCTTTGTCGAGGCGCTGCGGGGTGCGGGGCTGTTCAACCTCGCGTCCATCGTGCATCAGCAGGGTGAGGGGCGCGCGGCTGCGGAGCTGCGTCGCCGCGTCGCAGACATCGAGTTGCCGGCGCCTCTGCTGCAGGCCTTGGTCGAGGCCGGGAGGGCTCTGGGCGGTCCCTTGGCGGTGCGATCGAGTGGGGTCGACGAAGACGGGGCGTCGCGCTCCTATGCGGGTCAGCACGACAGCGTACTCGGGGTGGGCCCAACGCAGCTCGTCGCGGCGGTGCGCGCGTGTTGGGCCTCGCTCTATAGCGAGCGCGCCCTAGCCTATCGGGGGGGGCGTGGTCCTGCGCCGGGCTCCCTGGCGGTCCTGGTCCAGCGCATGGTGCCGGCGGAGGCCTCCGGGGTGCTCTTCACGGTCAACCCGGTGAGCGGATCGTGGCGAGAGCTGAGCATCGAGGCGGTCTGGGGGCTGCCCGAGGGGCTCGTCTCGGGCCAGGTGGCCCCGCAGTGGTTCCTGCTTCGTCGGCCGCGCCGTACGCCTCGTCCGGTGCAGCGCGTGTTGGCCAGGGTGCGGCTCCATCACCTCCAACGCGACGTACACCCTCAGTCCAGGCGTTGGGTCCTGGACGATCGAGGTCAAGTACGGGTCGAGCCCATGCCGGCCTCCCTGCGCGATCGGGCGGCTCTGTCCCGCCACGATGCCCGCCGGCTCGGCCGCTTGGGCCTGCGCATCGAGGCCCGTATGGGTCGCCCCCAGGACATCGAGTGGGCGCGCACCGTCGACGGCCAGCTGTGGATCCTTCAGGCACGACCTGTAACAGCGTCGTCCGGGCGTGGTCGCGAGCCCCAGGTCCTCTGGACCCGCCGCTTCATCGGCGAGCGTCTCCCCGATCCGGTCACCCCGCTGTGGTGGTCCATTTTTTCGCCGACCTTGGAGCACTTCATCGCCTACCCGGCGATCCAGCGCCAGCTCCTCGGCGGCGGAGGTGCGGTTCGGCTGGTCGAAGGCCGGGCCTATCTCAATGTCACGGTCTTTCAGCACCTCGCCTTTAAGCTGCCGGGCCACCCACCCCCCAGCTTCATGCTGGAGCTTCTGCCACCCCACGAAGCCCAGCGGCTTCGCTCCCGCTTCGCCGTCGCGCCCGACCTCGGAGTCTACGCAGCGTTCCTACGGGTGAGTCTCGCGGAGCGTCGGTGGGAGCGCTTCGCCTGGAACCCCTTCACCAACCCCCGACGGTGGGCCGCCTTCGAGGCCGAGATCACGCGGGACCTGGACCGGCTGAGCCGACCGCCGATCGAGCTGGATGCCGCCATCGCAGCCGTGCACGAGCTTCTGGAGCTCCTGCGTCGCTACATCGGGATCCACGTCTGTAGCTTATTATTTGCCAACCTCTGGGATCAGATCTTCGAGGGGCTGCTGGTCGCCAGTGTTCCTGAGGCGGCCTCGGAGCTTCGCCGCGCCTTGGTGGTGACCCCTCCAGGCAACCGCACCCTCGAGGTCAACCAGGCCCTGTCCGAGCTCGCGACCGAGCTCACCGACGACGATCTCGACGCCCTCGTCGAGGGGCGGGGTCTCTCGGGCCGGGGTCACCGGGCAATGCAGGCCTTCTTGGCGGCGCACGGGCACCGGGCGGATGCCTCGTGGGATCTCTTCGCCCCCCGATGGAGAGATCAACCCGCCCGGCTCGTCCCGGTGCTCCGCGCCCGTCGCCGCGAGGGTTCGGCGATGGAGCTCTCCCCTGAAGACTACGCCCGTGCCCGCGCGCGCCTCAAGGAGCAGGTAGGGGACGCGGCCTCTCGGGCTGTCCTGACGGGCTTGCTCGACCTGCTCCGGGAGTACCTCTTGCTACGCGAGAACCAGCGGTACCGCTTCGAGCAGCTCCAGTGGGTCCTCCGCCTGCACCTCGATGCGGTGGGGGCCCTCCTGGTCGAGCGTGGACTGCTCGATCGTGTCGAGGACCTCAGGTTCTGCACCTGGCCCGAGATCCAGCGCCTCGCGCGCCGGGCACCCGGCGCGGAGCCCGGTCAGCAGGAGCGTCTCGCACGGCGTCGGAGACGCTACCAGGAGCAGCAGGGGCGTCGCGTCCCGAACTTTCTCCGGGGAGACGAGGGGCTGGTGTTGCCGACCGATGGCAAGCGCCTGGTCGGGCACGGAGTGAGCGCAGGTCGCGCGCAGGGGCGGGTTCGGCTGGTCCGCACCTTGGCCGAGGCGGGGCGACTCCAGCCGGGCGAGATCCTGGTCGCGCCCGCGGTCGATCCGGCGTGGACCCCGCTGTTGATGGTCGCAGGCGGTATGGTGCTCGAGATGGGCAGTCGGCTGTCACACGGGGCGGTGGTCGCGCGGGAGTACCGCCTGCCGGCGGTCGTCAACGTCGACGGGGCGCTCGAGCGGTTGGTCGACGGGGAGGAGGTCATCATCGACGGCACGCGAGGCATCGTCTTTCTTCAGCGTGGGGAGGCGCCATGAAGAGTCCCTCTCTGGTCCAGCCCACCGAGGGGCTCCTCGTCGCGGATCGCTACGAGATAAGTCGGGTCCTGGCAAGGCGTCAAGGGGCGGTGGTGGTGCGTGCCAAGCAGCGATCCCTCCAGCGGGAGGTGGCGCTCAAGCTCGTCCCCAAAGCCCACGATGCGGTGATCGCAGCCCGCTTCTCGCGTGAGGCTGAGGCTCTGGGACGCCTCAACCATCCCGCGTGCGTCGACGTCTTTGACCATGGCACCTGGGAGGGCTGGCTCTACCTCGCGGTGGCTTGGGTCGAAGGGACGGTGCTCTCCGACCGCATGGGGGAGCCTTGGGATCCCGTCGACGCGGTGGCGGTCGTGCTCGATCTGGCCCGGGGACTCGAGCACGCCCATGCACGGGGCGTGGTCCATCGCGACGTTCAGCCCGCGAGGATCGTGCTCCCGGTCGATGGAGACCTCAAGGTCCGCGCCAGTCTCGTGGACTTTGGACTCGCGCGGATCGAGCGGTCGGACTTCGACACCACCGCTGGCCGCGCGCCGATGGGCACACCAGGCTACATCGCGCCCGAGCGTTTGGAGGGAGCCAAGGGCGATCCCGCCGGTGATGTCTACGGTCTGGGGATCGTGCTCTACGAGATGCTCTGCGGCGAACATCCCTTGGCGGGTCTGCGCTCGGTCGACGTGCTCGCTGCTCAGAGCCAGGGGGCGATCCCTCCGCTGTCCGAGCGCATGCCACCGGGCAAGTCCACGCCTGCCTTGTTGTGGGCGGTCGATCTCGCGACTCGTGCTGATCCCGCGGAGCGTCTCCAGGACGGCTCTGCCCTGACCAAGGCGCTCTTGGCGGCCCGGGCGAGCTTGCTCGACCCCGCGGTGCAGGGGCTCTGCCCCGAGCTGGTCGGGGAAGCGATCGTGCTCCCCCCGGCGCTCGAGGCTGCCTCTCGCGAAGACACCGCCACCCTTCTCGTCCGCCGGGACGCGGCGCGGCGTCGCCTACCGCTCGGCTGGGTCGCCCTCGGGGTGCTCCTGCTGCTCTCGGCGGGGCTCTTCGCCAGCGCTCTGCTCTTGGTGATGGTGCTCTGGGCGCTGCTCTAGCAGGCGGATGTGCAGGCGGTCGCGCCAGCGTACGAGGTGCTCGTGTTCCTCGGCGAGCTCGGGCCATGAGAAGGCTCGCCGGGTGCCGGGGCCGAGGGTGCCGTCGTCGGGAGGGGCTACGAAGCCCAGGCCACTCGCCGCGGCCAGGTCGGCGTAGGTGAGGCGACCGCCGACCAGGGGGCCTCCTTCGCCGACGCGCGCCCCCAGCTCGGCGAGGGCCGTCTTGAGGGCCTGGGCGGGATCGCCGTCGACGAGGTGGTCGTACCGGCGAAGGATCTGCTGGCCGACGCGCCGGGCGATCCGCGGCCCCAAAGGGCCGAGGGGCTTGAGCGCGGGCGGGACTTGCTCGGCGAGCAGCGCGGGGTCTTTCAAGAGGATCGCGGTGCTCCGAAGGCGTCCGGCCTCAAGGCAGCGGTCCGCGAGGCGCACGATCTCGAGGATCTCGGGGCCAAGCTCCTCGGGGAGGAGCTTGGCTTTGCCCCGCGCCGAGGCCCAGGACGCGATCTGGGTGGAGTCGAAGAGGGGGGGGCCGTCGGGAGGGATCAAGCAGGGGATCGTGATCGGTCCACGCAGCCTGCGGGTCCGGATCCGCAGCATCGGCTCGCTCAGCGCGATCGTGTAGGACTCACGACGATGTGGAACCCCCTCGAGGATCAGCGCTTGCCGCGCCCGGCGAGACCAGGGGGAGTAGGGCAGTTCGACGAGGACAGCGGTCATATCGGGTCTTCCTCGGGGTTGTCGCGGTGGAGGGCGTCGAAGATCTGTTGTGCCACCGCCGGGCCGAGACCGGGGACGCCCCGGAGCTCTGTCACGCTCGCTCGTAGCACGGCTTCGGCGCTTCCCAGGTGCTTGAGCAGCGCCTTGCGTCGAGCGGGGCCGACGCCGGGGATGGCCTCGAGGACGCTCGTTAAGGAGGATCGTCTCCTCACCTTGCGGTGATAGCGGATGGCGGCGTCGTGGACCTCGTCGCGGAGGTGCTGGAGCAACCGCAGAGCAGGGTCCTCCCGGGGCAGCCGAAGCGGCTCTTTGTACCGGGGTAGCACGATCTTGTCGGTGGCCCAGCGCTGCCCGCGCCGATGTTCGGTGCGCGGCTTGGAGATCCCGACCACAGGTAGCTCGCTCAGTCCGAGATCTGCGAGGGCGGCGACGGCGACCGCGAGCTGGCCCCGCCCTCCGTCGACCACGACCAGATCGGGGAGCGTGTCTTCGCGGAGGGCCCGGGTGAGCCGACGGTGCAGGATCTCACGCATGCTCGCGTAGTCGTCAGCTCCCACCACCGTCTTGATGCGGTAGCGCCGGTACTCCGCGCGGGCTGGCTCCCCGTCGATGAAGACCGACATCGCGGCCACCGGGTGCTCCCCTTGCAGGTTGGAGTTGTCGAAACACTCGATCCGCCGAGGGACGTCAGGGAGCTTCAGGATCTCGGCCAGACGGAGGAGCGCCTGGTGGTTCCGCTCCTGGTCGGCGGTGGACCGCTCCAGCTTGAGCCGCGCGTTCTCGGTCGCGAGGGCCAGCAGCCTCGCCTTGTCGCCGCGCTGCGGAGCCGTCAGCCGCACCCGCTTGCCCCGACGCTCCGAGAGCACCTCGGCTAGGGCCTCGGCGTCGGGTGGAAGCTCGGGGAGGCAGATCTCGGGAGGGATGTATCCGCGCTTGGGGTAGGCGACGTTGATCAGGGTGGACAAGGCCTCGGTCAACTCGCCGCCCAAGCGCGACACGACGGTGATCCTCGGCTCACCCATGATGCCCTCGCGCACCGGAAGGATCGCCACGGCCGCGCGCTCCTCGACCCGGTAGACGCCCCAGAGGTCCCGCTCCCCCAGCCGCGTGTCGACCACGGTCTGTCGCTCGAGCGTGGACGAGACGCTTCGAATGAGGTCTCGAACCTGGGCGGCTCGTTCGAACTCGAGCGCGTCGGCGTGCCGGGCCATGCGCTCCTCGAGCCGACGGAGGAGGGGGCGGTGCTGCCCGTTGAGCATGAGGACGGCCTCCTGGACCAGATCTTTGTAGTCGTCGGGATCGACACCGGGAACACAGGGCGCCACGCAACGCCCCATCTGGTGCATCAAGCAGGGGCGGGAGCGGCTCTTGAGCACGTGATCGGTGCACGTCCTGAGGGGGAAGGTGCGCTGGAGGGTCGCGAGCGTGTCGCGGGCCTTCGAAGCGGAGTGGTAAGGTCCGAAGTAGTCGGCTCCGTCCTCGCCGATCTGCCGGACGAGGGTGAAGCGGGGCCAGGTCTCGGAGCGGTCGATGCGCAGGTGCAGAAAGTTCTTGTCGTCGACCAGCTTGACGTTGTAGCGAGGTCGATACTGCTTGATGAGCTCGTTTTCTAGGAGGAGGGCCTCTTTTTCGGTGGAGGTAAGCACGACGTCGACGTCCCGCGCGTCTTGGACGAGGAAGGGAACGAAGAAGCGGCCGTCGTCGCCCCGGAGATACTGCCGAAGCCGGGCGCGCAGGTTTCGTGCCTTGCCGACGTAGATCACGCGCCGCCGGGCGTCCTTCCAGAGGTAGACCCCCGAGGACGTTGGGGTCGTGGCGATCTTTGTCTCGAGGTGGGTCTTCATGCGAGGTTCTAGCCCGAGGGGGATGCCGGGGCTGGTCCCAACCCCCTCCTCACCGGCTGATGGTCGGCCTGTGGAGTTGAAGGGCGGACGGTGGAGCGTTACCGTCCGGGGCCGCTCCCGAGGGTCGACCACCGACCCGAGGCGTGCGGTGAATCCAAGGAAGAATCATGGAATCGGTACACTCCGCTGTCAAGGCCGGCCGCTGTGTCATCGCGGTCGGGGCTCACCTCTTGCGCGATCCTGCGGTCCTGCTCAACTTGCGCGATCGCGAAGGGGCCGTTCCTTCCGTGGCGCTCTCGGGTCCGGTCGTCGCGCCGGTCTCTGCCATCGGCGCCGAGGCCCTGGCGCGTGCCACGGGGCAGCCAGGGGGCGTGGTCGCCCTGGTCGAGCCCGAAGACGCGGACTGGTCCGGCCTCGAGGCTATCGCGGAGCTGCTCAAGGCCTCCCCCCACAAGCCGAGCGTGGTTGTGATCGGCCGACCTCCTCAGCCCCTCCGCTTCTCCATGCTCTTCCGTGGCCTCTCCAGCACCACCGAGAAGGGCCGGGGCGCGTCCTTCATCAAGAAGCTGCCCACCCCCGATCCGTCGGCCCTGCCTCAGGTCGAAGCCCCGGCCGCGACCAAGCCCCGTGGAGCCCCGCCCGCCGAGGTTCCCCTTCGGGTCTTCGTCGGTCGCGACGAAGAGGTCGAGGCGCTGGGGGCCTTGCTCGGCGAAGGGGGACCCATCGTCGTGTCCGGGCCCGAAGGAGTGGGTCGTAACGCCCTGATCGACGCGGCCGTGGCCGGGTCGGGCCTCCGCCGCCCCCTCGATGTCATGCTGGGGCGTGGCGCGGGCTTCGACACCCTCGCGGGGCGCCTCGCCGAGCTCACCGACGGGGCCGGGGCCTCCCAGCTCGCCGCAGCGCTGACCGATCCCAAGGCCTCCCCCCTCGCCCTCGCAGCCGCCGCGCTCGAGGCCCTGAAGGCGGCCGAGGGCCTCTCCGACGTCGCCCTCGTAGTGCAGCCCCTCGAGGTCGCTGCCGGCCGCGAGCTCGATTTCTTCCGTAAGGATGCGCTGGCCTACTTCGTCCAGCAGCTCCTCGCGGCGCGCTACCCCCTGCGGCTGATCTTCGTCGCGCAGTCCCAGCCCGCCGCCTTCGATCACGACGCCAGCCAGGCTGTCCGGCGCCTCGAAGTGGGTGGAATCAAGGGTCGATTCTACCACGAGATCTTCGAGGCCACCCACCTCTCCGACGTCCCCCGCGACAAGTTTGGGCCGGTCTCGGAGCGCATCCATGGTCACCCGCTGGCGGTCCGCCTGCTCGCCCTCGACGTGCGTGACCGCGATGAAGGGCTCGATCTGCTCGATCAGCCCAAGCTCTTCAAGGTCGATGACATCCACGACACCAGCGCGATCCGGCGTCGGATCCGCAAGCGCGTCGAGAAGCTGCCCCAACGACTTCGCGGCGCGCTCGGAGTGGCGGCCCACCTGCGCTGGCCTGCGACCGGGGCGGAGCTCACCGATCTGGGGCTCTCGCGCAAGGAGCGTCTGGCCTTGATCTCTGCGGGGCTGCTCTTCGATGTGGGCGGCGCTCCCAAGCGGCGCTACCGGGTTCACCCGCTGGTCGCTGGCTGCCTTCGCTACCGCGAGGTCGCCGACTTCGACGTGCTCGGCCGTCTCGGCGAGATGTACAAGTCCAGGGGCTCCGCCGCCGAGGGGGTCGATCGTATCGCCTTCGCCCAAGAGGCGAATCGCTGCTTTCACGCGGCGCGACGGTACCGCGACACCATCCGCTTCCGTTTCCCGGACCGCGATCCAGAGCTCGACGCCATTACCGGCATGATCCGAAGCAAGAAGCCGAACTATGAGCTCGCGCGGGAGCGTCTCTCGATCATGCTCGAGGCCTGGCCGGCCTGTAGCGAGGCTCACCTGCTCAAGCTCGAGCTCATGAGTCGACTCAACGCACCCCGCGAGGCGGTCGATCAAGCGGCCGAGCAGGCCATGACCCTCGCCCCCATCCCCGAGGTCTTTCACGACTACGCCACCACCTTGCTCGGTCGGAAGGGGCGGCAGCAGGCCATCGCTGTGCTGGAGCGAGGGCTGTCGGTCATGCCCTCCGAAGTTCGGCTCAAGACTCGGCTGGCCGCGCTCTTGCTGCGCGAGGGGCGGCGACCCGAAGCCCTCGATCGTCTCAAGCAGGCCATGGAAGAAGCCCCCATGCTCCCCGATGCCTACGGCTTGCTCGGCATGGCCCGCTACGACGAAGGCGAGCAAGCCATCGAAGACGCCGAGGCCCTGCTCCGCGAAGCGGTCCGGCTCGCGCCGAACGATCCGGTTCAGGTGCCTCGGCTGGTCCACGTCCTCCTCGCGAAGGCCCGCGTGGCGGAGCCGACCCAGGCCGAGCAGCTCCGAGGCGAAGCGCGGGAGCTGCTCTCCGAGATGGCGCGGGACGAGCGCAAGAGCCCCGAGGGGTACTTGATGCTCGCACGCCTCGAGACCGAGGTCGGCAACCTCGACCGGGCGGACTGGCTGCTCGGTCAGGCGCGCAAGCGGACCGACCGCCGGCACGAGCGAAACACGCGCATCCGCATCGAGGGGGTCTTCGTCGCGATCCGGCGCAACGAGCTCGACAAGGCTGAGCAGGAGGTCCGAGCCCTCGCGGCCAAGGACCAGCGCAATCATCGAATCTTCGTCGCCTTGTCGCAGGTACTCGAGGCCCGTGGGCAGCTCATCCCTGCCCACGCCGAGCTCCTTCGTGCCGCCGAGCGCGTCTCGCAGAACACCCTCGAGGGCAAGTGGGTGGCGTCGGAGCTCGCCCGTCTTCAGGCGGCCATCGAGTCTCAGATGGCCAACATGGCGGCGGGCCTGCCCGAGCCGGCTCGCGCGATCGACGAGGGCGAGATCACGCCCCCCGAGGCCCTCACCGGGCCGCGCACTACGGTTCGCCGCCGCCGTCGCGAGTCGGGCGCGGGGGACGACGCGGCCGGTGCGGTGGGGCCTGAGTCCTCGGATCCTGCGCCTTCGGAGGCGGCGGCCGCGCCCAAGGACGTCCTCGAGCGGGCCCCCGCGCCGGAGCAAGCCTCTGCGACCGCCTCCGAGCCAGCAGAGTCTCCAGCCGATGAGCCCGCGCCGTAGCGGGCTCTCGGGAACCACCCCGTCGCTTCGCTCGGAGCTCACCCGGCTTGTCTCGTCGTCGGTCCCAGGTGCCATGAGACTCCAGATCGACCGTGAGCCGTCAGCGCCTGGGAAAGACGTCGATTAGCAGCCCGAGATCGGGTGCGTCTCGGTCTTCGTCGAGAAAGGCCGTCAGTCCCAGCCGCAGGCAGCCCGACGGGTGCGTCCAGGCGGCCCAGGCGCGCCGGCTGAGCCAGGCGTGGGGGCCGAGGTTGACGTCGGTGCCGATCGCGATCTCGAAGGGGCCGGGTCGGGCGATGAGATCTCCTCCCGCAAGCTGGAGGGGGCGCTCTGGATCGGGCTGATGGATGGCGCGGGCGTGCATGGCGACGGGTCCGGGGTCGATGCCCAAGTCCACCCAGGCCAGAGGGTCGGGCCCGCCTGGACGCCAGACCCCCTGCACGACCACCGGCCCTCGCTGGATGCGCAGCTCGGTGTGTGGGTTCAGGCCCTCGTCGGTCCAGAGCGCCTGCCCCATCGCCTCGACCACCCCATCGCCCCCAAAGGTGCGCCGCGCGCGAAGTCCGGCCGACACGCTGGTCGGGAGGATCGTGGAGAGGGCATACTGAAGGCCCGGTCGCCCCAGCCGTGCGTGGGCACCGACGAGAGGTTCGATGTGTACGAAGCCGCTCTCGAGGCTGGACCACAGGGGCAGCGCGAGCTCCGATCCTGCGCCGCCGTAGAGGCCTAAGGGCTGGGCGGTGCTCGGGGCCGCCCAGAGCCCGGTCTCCATGGAGGGTGTCCAGCGCAGGGGGCCGAGCCAGGTCGGTCGCTCGACGGCCAGTCGTCCCGTGCCGGCGAGGTTCAGGCTCGGCGCGCCGGCGCGGGTGCGCCCCAGCGCGCTCAGGGTCGAGGACCCTCCGATCAGAAACCCGCCTCGCAAGCGCGTCCACGGGAGCAGTCCGGCGGCCTGGACCAAGCCGAAGGCTTCGCGGGGGCTCGCGGCCGCCCCGAAGGCGTGGGCCTCCCAGTGACGGCCACCCACCAAGGCCCGGGAGGTGGTGAAGGGGAGGAGCCGATCGAGCCTCCGATCTTCGTAGTCCCTCCAATACAGCGGGTCGGAGATCATCGCGAGGGAGGTGGCGGTTCGAACCGGAGCATGCTCGGCGCGATGTTCCCAGCGGACCGCGCCCCGAGCCTTCTGGCGGAGCCGGTCGTGGGCTCCTTCCAGCCGGACCTCCCCGCCACCACCGATCAGGGCGTATCGGGCCTCGGTCGAGAGCCGGGGTCCTCGAAGGGTTCGAAGCTCGGGCGTGAGGGTCAGGTCGGCCGCCTCTCCCAGGGTCAGGTAGGCTGGGGCGCGCACGATCAGCCCATCCTGGCTGGTGAGCAGCTCGGGGGGCAGCAGCCCAGAGCGTCGGGCCAGGGGCACCGGGAGCGCCGGCAGCGGAAGAATGGGGCGACCGAGGACCTCGAGCTTGGCGCCGCGGGGGCGGGCGACCCGCTCGTCGATTTCGATAGCCGCTGCGCGCACACCCCACGGCTCCGGGCCGTCGCAGGCGCAGGGCCGCAGCCGGGCCTCGTCCAGCCGGAGGGTCTGCGCCTGTAGGTCGAGGGTCGCCCGCACGAAGGACGCTCGGGCCTCGGCGCCGATCCACTCGCCGTGCTCGAGCTCGATCGGTCCGTCGCCGCGACGGGTAGCGCGCTGTGCGGTCACCTCCCCCTCGGCGAGGCGGAGCGTGACATTGGAGGCGGTCCATCCATCCTGTTCCACCCGGATCCGTTCGGCTTCGAGCTCCGGGCCTCCAGCGAGCGCAGGCTGCCCCAGAACGAGCGCAAGGATCAGCGGCGCTGCCCTTGGGATGTACCGGCGGAAGGCCACGCCCCCTCCAGCCTCGCGCCGCGGGGAGGAAACTACTTGTGGGTGTAGTGGACGCCGGCGGCGACGAAGTAGTTCTGGTCACTCTCTGCGCGGGTGGCGAAGAGCTGCGCGGTGGTGCCACCCTGTGCGCTCATGCGCCAGACCTGATTGTGCCAGGCGCCCGCCGCACCGCGAGGGGAGTTGACGGCGAAGTAGAAGTCGCCCGAGGCTTCCTCGATGCTGAAGGAGTTGGGCTGAAAGTTCGGATCGCTCCACGCCCCCAGGAGCACGTTCTCGCGGGTGGTGCGGTTGAAGCGAAAGATGCCGTAGTTCTCGCGCTCCATCTCTTCGTCGTAGTAGATCCCGAGGGAGAACCAGGTGTCGAAGGGCTTGTAGTGAGTCTGCATGAACTGAGGGCCTGGCGCTTCGGGGTCGGAGATCTGAAGGATCTCGAGCCCGTCGTCGGGGGTCCAGACGGCGGAGCCCCCGAAGAAGCCGAAGATCATGACGGTGCCGTAGATCGGGTCGGCGCCGAGGGCTGTGGCGCAGAACTCGTGATCGTCGCCAGTGCAGGTCCAGCGGGCCTCGACCGTCCAGCTACCGTCGGTCTCGAAGCGGAGCAGCCGGTCGGCGGCGGCCATGAGGTAGTAGCCATCGGGGTGCGCGACGAGGTCGCCGAAGATGACGGGGGGCTCACCCTGATCGTCGGGCCAGTCGAACTCGGGGTCGATGCTCGCCACCGTCTCGAGGGAGCCGGACTGATCGTAGCGCACGAGCGCGAGGTTCGAGGGGTCGAAGGTGATGAAGTGCCGCAGGTCGTGATCGAGGGTAGCGGTGGTGGGCGTGAAGAACTGCCCGGTCGAGAAGGTGCCGCGCAGATCGCCCAGAGAATCGACCTGTACGAGCCCCGTATCGTTGGTGGCTTGGTCCCATTCCAGTACGAAGACGCGCTGGAAGACCTCGTCGATGCGGCCGTCACAGTTGTTGTCGATCCCGTCGTCGGGGTTTTCGGCCCAGGAAGGGTTCACCCAGATGGTGGTGTCGTCGCAGTCTTCGGGGGGGCACCAACCATCGCCGTCTTCGTCGGGCTCACAGCGCTCGTCGACCGTGGCGGTGTCCGAGTCGGACCCGGTGTCGGTCTCGAGGCCCGTGTGCCCTGAGGGCTGCGGGGTCGGATCCGGGTCGCAGCTCAGGGTGAGGGCTGCGGAGAGCGTGAGTAGGGTCAGATGAGGACACAGCCGCATGGGGCGCTCCGATCAAGGCGTGCGCCGTCAACCTAGCCGCTCCCGCGCCCGTCGTCAGCAGCTCCCTGCGCCCGATCGCCCTGAAATCGCCCTGAACGTGGGCGGTTCGCGCGCGTGCGCGGCGGATCAGAAGCAGTAGCTGAGCGAGGTGGTGGTGACGGTATCGAGGTCGTTGACCGCGGTGCTCGGCCAGTTGACGCGCGCAACCTCCCAGACCTCGCCAGCCTCGTTCAGGGTGCGGGTCCAGGAGTGGGTCTCGACGCCGTCCATGAAGAGCCGCACGGTCGCGCGGGTGGGTTCGCAGTTCCAGATGCAGGAGCTCGATCCGCTCTCGCCGTAGAACTTGACGGCGATGGTGTATTCGTCGCCGTAGGGCTCTTCGATGGTGATGGTCTCGGGGCCGTAGCCGTAGATCTCGTCGGTGTCGAGGGAGGGGTCGTCGAGCGGGCTGGCGGTGCCCCAGTTGGGGTTCATGTTGCAGTAGTTGCAGTCCCCGGGACGTCGGTAAAGCACGCCGCCGCTGCGCATGAGGTGAAGGTCGAGGTCGAAGTGGTTGTCCCAGGTGAGCTGGACGTAGAAGCCGTCGGTCGGCTCGGCGTAGATCGAGACGGTGTCGGGCTGGCTGCTCCACACACCATCGGCGTTCGCGACCTCGAGCTCGAAGACGAACTCGCCGGCGACGTCGGGGAAGAAGCGGGGGGTGGGGCTGGTGCGGTCGACCAGCTCGGACTGCGACTCGGACGGCTTGCTCACCAGTCGCCAAGAGTAGGAGAGGGGATAGAGCTCGTCGGGGTCGTAGGAGTTGGTCCCGTCGAGGTCGACCCAGGACAAGGGCTTGGTGAACACGTCGGGCCCGGCATCGGCCACGGGCTCTCCGGGGATCGGCTCCTCGTGGACCGACTCGATGTCGGCGGGCGGTCGCTCTACGGGTTGCTCAGGGGTAAACCCGTAGTCGCTACAGCCGATCAACAGGAATACAGGGAGGAGACGCAGCATGTAGACCTCGCAGAACACTCGTTACCAGAACGGCCGCTAGTCTAACGGATGCCGTGCCCAACCGCTGAAAAAAAATCATCTCCTTCGCCCGTGAGACCTGACCTTGCCCTTTGAACCCACGCTGATTTCCGAAGGTACTCCACAGCTCCCCCAAGGTTTCAATCTGGTGGCGGAGCACACACCCACCGGGGACCAGCCGCAGGCCATCGACGCCCTGCTCGAAGGGCTCCAGCGCGGCCGGCGTCACCAGACCCTCCTTGGCATCACGGGTTCGGGAAAGACCTTTACGATGGCCAACGTGATCGCTCGCTGGCGGCGACCTACGCTCGTGCTCGCGCCCAACAAGACCCTCGCCGCCCAGCTCTTCGGGGAGTTCAAGCGGCTCTTCCCCGACAACGCGGTCGAGTACTTCGTCAGTTATTACGACTACTACCAGCCCGAAGCCTACGTCCCCTCCTCCGACACCTACATCGAGAAAGACAGCCTCATCAACGAGCAGATCGATCGGCTCCGGCACAGCGCGACCAAGTCCTTGCTCGAGCGGAACGACCTGATCATCGTCGCGAGCGTCTCGTGCATCTACGGCCTGGGTAGCGCCGAGGCCTACGCGGGCATGTTGCTGCATCTCCAGCCGGGGCTGCAGATCGCGCGTCGCGACGTCCTCCGCAGGCTTGTGGAGTTACACTATGAGCGTAACGAGGCGGACTTTCACCGGGGAACCTTCCGGGTTCGCGGGGATGTGGTCGACATCTTTCCGGCCTCGAGCGACGATCTGGCGATCCGCGTCGAGTTGTTCGGCGACGAGATCGATCGTCTTGAGCTCTTCGACCCCCTGCGCGGCGTGGGGAAGGGCTCGCTCGACAAGGTCGCGATCTATCCGGCGAGCCACTACGTCACCCCCAAAGAGAAGCTGGAGCGCGCGATAGAGGGCGTTCGAGCCGAGCTGATTCAGCGACTCGACGAGCTGCGGGATAAGGGACGGCTGCTCGAGTCGCAGCGCTTGGAGCAGCGGACGCTCTTCGATCTCGAGATGCTCGAGGAGCTCGGTCGGTGCAAGGGCATCGAGAACTACAGCCGGCACCTCTCGGGGCGGGATCCCGGCGAGCCGCCGCCCACGTTGATCGAGTACTTTCCTAAGGAGTGGCTGCTGATCGTCGATGAGAGCCATGTCGCGATCCCCCAGCTTGGTGGCATGTACCGCGGAGACCGGGCGCGCAAAGAGACGCTGGTAGACTTCGGTTTTCGTCTGCCGAGTGCTCTCGACAACCGCCCCCTGCGCTTCGACGAGTTCGAGTCGATGGTCGACAAGACGGTCTACGTCTCGGCGACGCCCGGTGACTACGAGGTCGAGCGGTCCGAGGGGGCGATCATCGAGCAGATCATCCGGCCCACGGGCCTGCTCGATCCCAGCATCGAGGTGCGCCCCGCGAGTGCTCAGGTCGATGACGCTCTGCATCAGATCCGCGGGCGGGTCGAGGCGGGAGATCGCGTGCTCGTCACCGTGCTGACCAAGCGCATGGCCCAGGAGCTTACGGACTACTATCGGGAGTTGGGGGTCCGGGCCCGGTATCTTCACAGCGACATCGACACCTTGGAGCGGCACGAGATCTTGCGCGAGCTGCGGATCGGAGAGTTCGACGTGCTCATCGGTATCAACCTGCTCCGGGAGGGGCTCGACATCCCCGAGGTGAGCCTGGTGTGCATCATGGACGCCGACAAAGAGGGTTTTTTGCGCAACGAGCGCAGCTTGATCCAGACGATCGGGCGAGCGGCGCGCAACGAGCGGGGGCACGTGATCCTCTACGCCGATCGCGTCACCCGGAGCATGCAGCGTGCCATCGAGATCACTCGCGACCGCCGAGAGAGGCAGATCGCCTACAATGAGACCCATGGCATCACGCCGACCACGATCGTCCGATCCACCGACAACCCGCTGGCGGCCTTGATCTCGGGTGACTACGTCGAGGTCTCTGCCGATCGGAGCGATGGCGCGGGCACCGTCGAGGTCGTCTCGCCCGAAGAGCTCCCCTCCCTGCTCACCGCGCTGCGCAAGCAGATGAAGCAGGCGGCGGCCAAGCTCGAGTTCGAGCGCGCCGCCGAGCTGCGCGATCGCATCCGTGGGCTCGAGGCGCAGGCCTTGGGGCTGGGCGATGCCCGCCGTGGTGCGTAGAAGGTTCGGCGTGGTCGGGCGCGCTCGCCCGCGACGCTCGGAGGGTACTTCATGATCGGCGTTGGACTTCGACGGATTGGTCTGTTCATCCTCACCAACATGCTCGTCCTGCTGCTGCTGGGCATCGTGCTTCGGGTCCTTGGCGTCGAGCAGTACGGCATCGGCACAGGTGGGCTCCTGATCTTTGCCAGCCTGTTCGGCTTCGGTGGCTCCTTCATCTCCCTCGCCCTCTCGAAGTGGATCGCCAAGCGCGCGACCCGAGCGCGGGTGCTCGACGTTCCCCGCGACGAGGTCGAGCGTTGGCTCCTGAGCACCGTCGAGCGGCAGGCGAACAAGGCGGGCATCGGCACGCCCGAGGTCGCGATCTTCCCGAGCGATGCCCCCAACGCTTTCGCGACCGGCATGAGTCGCAACAACGCACTCGTGGCCGTCAGCGAGGGGCTGCTCCGAGCCATGGGGCGGCGCGAGGTCGAGGCGGTCTTGGCCCACGAGGTCGCTCACATTGCGAACGGCGATATGGTCACCCTCGCCTTGCTTCAGGGAGTCATGAACACCTTCGTGATCTTCTTGTCTCGCCTTCTCGGCACCCTGATCGACCGCGCGGTCTTCAGGTCGGAGCGTGGCTATGGCATCGGGTATTGGGTCACGGTCATCGCGCTCGAGATCGTCTTTGGGTTGCTGGCAGGTCTGGTGGTGCGCGCCTTCAGCCGCTGGAGGGAGTACCGCGCGGACCGGGGCGCTGCGGAGCTCGAGGATCCTCAGTCGATGATCCGGGCTCTACAGGCCCTCCAGCGCATGCAGGAGCTCCCCTCCGACATGCCGAAACAGCTCGCCGCCTTCGGGATCCGGGGGGAAGGTTCCGTTGCGCGCCTCTTCTCGACCCACCCCCCCCTCAGCAAGCGCATCCAGGCCTTGCGCGCGCTTCAGCGCTGAGGCGGGTAGGGGCGGTTTGTTACCTCGCCTCCTGCTACACTGTCGGTCATGACCGCACCGATCACCATCGCTGGCGCGACCTTCGCCTCCCCGGCCGAGCTGCTCGCCGGCGTGGCTCGCGATCTCGATCGCGGAGGCGGTACGGTGGTGAAGGGGCAGCGACCGGCGGAGTGGCTGGCGGCTGCGGTGGAGTCGGGCGAGCTGTCGATCGAGCTGGCTCGGGGCCTCGCGGCGGCCTTGATCTCACGCGGGGTGCCGGCTCAAGCCGTCGAGGCGGCGAGGTTGGCGCGCCGGCTGAAGATCGGTGATCTCTCCCCCCTCCTCCACGCGGCCCTCGATGGCCTGGACCTTGGAGTCCTTCTGCGACGAGCCAAGCCGGGCCATGACGCCTCGGTCGAGGATGAGCTGCTCGCGTGCTGGGCGCGGGTGGAGCCGGGTGGCGACCCGGAGCGGGTCGTGGCTCTGCTTCGCAGGCTACGCGAGGTAGGACTGCGTACCCTCGAGATCGAGGTGCTGGGCCGACTGGGCACCCCGGAGCTCGTCCGTGAGATCATGCCCTCGCTGATCGAAGAGCCCCTGAGCGTCGCCGAGGCGGCCTCGCTCGCTCCCCTGCTCCACGGTGACGACAAGACCCGCGAAGCCCTGCTCCCCTTTGTCGATCAGCTCGACGCGGAGGCGCGATCAGCGCTCTTGCCGGGCCGCTGAGTTCGTGCGTGCGCGCTTCGTCTCGGATCGCTCACTGCTGCATGGGGCGCTGGTCGTCTTGGAGCAAGAGGGTGAGCTTCTCGATCCCGAACACATCTTGCAGCAGCGGGAGCAGATCGTCGGGCGGAGAGCTTGGATCGTGGAGGTAGACCGCGATCCGCCTCGCCAGGGAGGCGTCGTCGGTGCTGCGCCGGCCTTGGGCTGCGAGGCGAAGCTGGGTCTTGCGCCATCGCTGCGCCCGGGCCCTGGCGGTGCCTTCGACCTTCTCGGCGAGGGCCTCGAGGGAGGCATCGAGGAGCTCCTGCTCGGTCGCTGGAGCCTGGTAGGGCAGCTCCGCGAGCCCGGCCTCGACGATGGCGCCGTGGGTGTTGGCGCTCACTTCCGCGACCTCCTCGAGGCGGACCGGGGCCGTCCCGCGCTCCAGGAAGGTGAGGCTGTGTTCGCACCGGGTGGTGACGGTATGGATGGGGTAGCGCAGCGTCTCGATGAGGGGGCGGTAGGCCACCATGGGGATGGACTCGAGGTGCCCGCTGCGCTCCACCACCTGTTCCCGGAGCCCTTGGACGCGCGCCTGCTGCCGGTCGCTGTCCTCGACGGCCTGCCGCAACGCATCGAAGCTCCTCTGGAAGGCCTCGGTGGCTTGCAAGTGAGACTTTCGGGCCTTACTCAGCGCGTCCTCGGACTTGCGGAAGGCGCGCTCCGCGTCGACCCACGCGAGCCTGGCTGGCTCGAGCGCGGCGCCGGACCGATCCTGACCCGAGGCGAAGGCCTCGGCCGCCCCGGACCACTCGGCGGAGGCTTGTTGCAGGAGGTTGTGTCGCTCGTCGCGGGCCGCGCGGGCTCGGTCGATCTCTTGCATGGCGCGGGTCATGGCCTCGGTCCGCTCGTTGAGGCGGCGCTGGTGTTCCTCGAGGACCCCGTGGGCCTCGCGAAGGCTGCCCTCTTCGATCGAGAGCCGGTCCTGTAGGCGCGTCAGCGCGTTGTGCGCGGCGAGCCAGTCCGGGTTGTCGTAAGGTTCGCGTCCGCGCTCGACCTCGGCTTCGCCGATCTCGGTGTGGCGTCGCTCGGTGCAGGTGCCGGGCTCGACGCGGAGCGTGAGCGAGAGGCTGGGGCTCGAGAGGCCCTCGCTCAGGGGGACCCGCTCTCCGAAGCCGCGCTGAACGGCCTCGTGGAGCGCCGCCGGCATGGTGCCTTGGATGGTGAGATCCACCCGCAGGCCATAGCGGTCGAGCAGCTCGCGCCGGAGCTGCTCTCGGCGCGTGCGGTCCGTGGACAGCTCCGAGAGCCAGGCCGCCTTGGCTTGTCGGATGAAGGCGGCTCCGAGCTCGCCCCGAGCCTGGTCGAGCCCGACCTGCTCGCGGAGCTCGCTGGCCCAGCGAGTCTTGAGATCCCGTCGAAGGACTTCGGTGGCGTTCGCCTGGTCGGGCTGGTACTCGTCGATGACGCTCAGGGCCTCGATCGCCTCGACCCAGGCTCCAAGCTCCGCCATATTCGCGGCGCGGGACCTCGCAAGCTCGCGAGAGGCGGTCCGCAGGGCGGGGATCTCGGGGTGTTCGGGCAGCCGCTCGCCGAGGGCGTGGACCAGCGGGTAGGCGCGCACCTCGGCCCCCTTGTCGAGGTGGGCGCGGATCTCGGTGAGGAGCGGTTCGGCGCAGACCGGCTGGCGTGTTCGGGTCGCTTCGTGGTTGGGCTGGACGGCCTCGGCCCGGTCCAGCGCGTCGAAGCAGGCGCGCCACTCTCCCTGGGCGTGGGCCGCGTCGGCGGCGGCGTGGTGTGCTTCGACCAGCTCTGCGCGCGCATGAGCGAGGGACTCGCTCACCCCAGGCAGGTTGGGGCGTCGGCGCTGGGCCTCTTCGAAGGCGGCGAGGGCGTCGTCCCACCGCTGGGCCTCGGCGTGCCTCAGACCCAGATCGTAGGCGCGTCGTGCGGCGCAGCCGGAACCGAGAAGGACGATGAGCACGAGAAGCGGCAACCGCATGAGGTCTCCGGACAATCGACCCGCGGGAGCCCGCTGCCCTTCCGCGGACCGGGCGGACGACGAGCCGTCGGATGAGCCGGGTAGCCCCGCAGTAAGCGGATCGCAAGGGTCGCGGGCCGCGCAGGCCCGGCTCGCGGTGGCTATACTGGAGGTCATGTCTTCTACTGAGACTACCCACAACGCCCTCGGCTCCCGGCGGCGATTCGAGTTGCTCGAGCGCATCGGCTCGGGCGCCTTCGGAGACGTTTACCTTGCTGACATGGTCTCAGGAGCCGGCTTCTCGCGCACGGTCGCGGTCAAGCTCCTGCATGAGGATCGCTTCGACGACGACGATGCCACGCGCCGCATCCGCGACGAAGCGCGCTTGCTCGGAAAGCTCTCTCACCCTCATATCGTCGGGGTCATGGACCTGGTGCGCCTCGACGACCAGTGGGCCGTGGTCATGGAGCACGTCGAGGGGGCGGATCTGGAGCACGTGCTGCTCGCCTTGCGCAAGGCAGGGAGAACCTTTCCTGCCACAGCCGTGCTCGAGCTGGTGAGCCACGTGGCGGACGCCCTTGACGCCGCCTATAACGCCGAGGCTAACGGGGGGCGCCCCCTTCGGGTCGTCCACCGCGACATCAAGCCGGCGAACCTGCGGCTGACCTCGAACGGCGACGTCAAGGTGCTCGACTTCGGGATCGCGCGGGCCCGGCTCGCTTCGCGCGAGGCCCACACCGGCGCGTACGTGATTGGCACCCAGCGCTACATGGCGCCCGAGCGCATCGCGGGCCACGATGAAGGCCCCGAGGGCGACGTCTACAGCCTCGGCGCCACCGCCTTCGAGCTGCTGATGGGCGAGCCGCTTGGGCGCTCCCCGGTCTTGTTCGATCGCCACGAGAAGTGGGTCCGCAAGCGCCTCAAGGAGCTCGATCAGGTCCTCGACGCTCCCCTCGACGCACGGCGGCGTATCGAGGGCTTGCTCTACACCTGCCTGGCGGCCGAGCCGCTCGACCGGCCTCGGGCCGCGGATCTCGCACAGCGGGCCGACTACCTCTCGCGCGGTCAGCCCGGCGAAGACCTGCGCGCCTTCGGCCGCCGCTTCATTCCCCAGGTCACGCAGCTACTTGGCACCAAACCCGACAAGGTCAACCGGGTCCTCACCGAGGGCTCGACCGCGCCGCGTCCCGTCGAGGGTCCCCCCGACACTCTGCGCAGCTCGCGCGCCGAGCCCGACACCTCTGAGTTCCGGCGACCCTCCATGGTGCTCCCGGTGTTGATGATCGCAACCGTCGTCCTCTTGGTCGGAGGTGCCATCCTCACCATGGGGCTCCTGGGCGGGGTGGGTGCGTGGTGGGTCATGCAGTCGCACATGGAGCCTGTCGACCCTTCGGAATCACTCGAGCTAGACTCGGGCGAGGGCCCGATCGTGCATCCGGTCGAGCCCTCTGAGCCTGCTCCCAGGGTCGAGCTCACCCCCGTCGAGCCGGCCCCCAGGGTCGCGCCGGCTCCGGCTCCCGCCCCCATCGCGGCCCCCGTGGCGCCGACCCCTCCCAAGATCCTCTCTCGCGCGCAGATCGTCGTACGCGAAGCCTCTAGCGTGGCGGTCAAGTGCGGCGGCGTTCGTGCCGTCGGGACGGCCTCTGTCCGCATCATGAGCTTCCCCGCAGGATCCTGCACCGTGTCCGCCCTCGTTCAAGGGGTGGAGCTCCAGGGCCATGCCCTCATCGTCGCGCCGCGCACCGTCACCTGTGGTCCGGACGCAGGTGCGCTGGTGTGCGACTGATGGCCTCGGGGTTCGCGTGACAGACCTGGCGCGCTGGGGGTTCATCGTCGGTCTGCTGCTCTTCGTCTCGCCCGCGGTGGCGGCGGAGGTCGTGTGGCTGAACGAGGCCCCCGCCGAAGACATCTCGCGGGTGGCGGCGCTCGCGGGGGCGCGGCGCGGACCGTTGACCCCGGCGGAGTTTCGTTCCCTGCTCACCGACGCCACGCCCTTAGATCGCGAGGCCATCGAAGAGGTCGCGCGGGTCCGCGCCGAGGTTCAGGTGCACGAGACGGTCCTCGACGGGGAGCTGCTGATCATGGAGGGCTTGGAGCGAGCGCTCGCGCGGGTCCGATCGATCCGTGATCCTGCGGAGCGGGACGTGGTGATCGGTGCCCTTCTGTATCAGGGTTTCGCGGTGGACCGCTTCTGGGGCGACACCCTCGGGACCGCTGCCGATGCCGCGCCCTATCGGATCACCATCGACGATCAGGTGGTGGAGCGACCCTGGGTCGACGCCTTCGGGCTCGAGCCGCTGCGCAAGGTCTCCCACGAAGACATCGGGGAGGCGCCTTCCCGCGAGGCCTACGAGTCGCTGCGGCGGGTGCTCGCGCGCACCCTGCGTGCGCGGGTGCTCGCGCCGGACCTGCCTCCCGGCTCGGTCCTCATGGTGGACGGGGAGCCGGTAGAGGTCGACGAGACCACCGTGATCGAGCTCCTCCCTGGGCAGCACTTCCTTCACGTCGAGCTCGATGGACGGATCATCGGTCGCGAGGCGATCCGCCTGCAGCCGGGGCAGCGTTTCGAGCTCACCTTGCCGCTCCCGGAGTCGGACTGGCAGGCGGTCCTGAAGGCTGCGCGGCTGAACGAAGGGCTGACTCCCAGGACCTTTCTGCCCTTCTTCGACGCGTTGGGCGGCGAGATCTGGATAGCCCAAGGTCAGGGCTCCGATCTGCGCCTCACCCGGATTGGCCCCGACGAGATCGCCTCGGTCGCTGCGCCTGTCGTCGGCACGCCCGCCCGGCCTGGACCAGGACGCTTCGGCGACGTCTCGCTCGAGGCGTGGGCCGGGCTCGGCCTCATGTTCAGTAGAGACTTCGAGCAGCCCTCACCCGCGGGCGAGGGCGGCCGTGCGCTGGCCGTGCCGCCCTCGGTGGGGCTCGGCCTCGCCTGGGACAGGTCTTTCATTCGGTACGGCTTGGGGGTCGAGGTCTTTCTTCCGGTCGGGCCGGCCCAGATCGCCCGCTCGGGACCGTCCACCTATCGCTTTCGCTTCCTGCCCCACCTCTTGCTCGGCCACCCCCTGCTTCAAGTGACCTATGGCTACTTGACCCCCCATCACTGGATGGGAGGGATCCAAGGTATGATGCCCATCGCGGGCGACGCGATCCTCGACGATCTACTGGTCGAGGTCCGGGGAGGGCTCAGGGTAGGGGCTGGGCCCACCATGGAGCGGGTAGACGGCTCGGTATGGAACGGACGATCCGTCTTTATCGCGAACATCTCGATCGGGTTCCGACTTCGTCCGCGTTAGAGGCCGAAGGTCGAGGTGCTGCGGGGTAGAGAGCACCGTGTTCCACAGGCTGGGGCGCGACGGTCCTCAGCCTTTCCGGCGGTTTTCCACAACCAAGATTCGTTGGCTCACAGGTTATCAATAGCCTGGACTCAGTGGGCTGGTCCCCCGTAGGGCTCTCCCGACTCCTCGAGAATCCAGAGCTCTTTGGCGGAGGTTTCGTAGCGGGCGGCGTGCTCGGGGCTGAGTCGGAGAGGGCGAGCGCTCGGGGGCCATGGGGTGCGGTCGATGCCGATGATCGCGAGGTCCGCACCGGCGAGAAGGCGGTCGAGGCTGCGGCTGGGTGCCCCTCGCCGCGCGACAGCCACGCGATGGTGTGCACCGCGGATCGACCAGCCCAGGCAGGGGGCGCTCGTGAGCTGGGGTGGGGACCCTGGCTCGATCTCGCCTGCCTCGAGACCCACCGCTTCGAAGGTGACCTCGCCGATCTCGAGTCGGCCCCCCGGATGAATGGCGTCGAGGATCAGGGGAGGAGCTTCGGGCCAGCCCCGCTGCCAGGCCTCGAGGAGGTAGGCGGGCCGCTCGGTGGTCAGAGGACTCGCGATCAGGGTCGGCTCTGGCGCCATCGCGCGGCGGTGGAGCAGGGGGAAGAGGCCACCGATGGACGACATCGATCCGCTCGAGATCAGCACGGCGTGTAGCTTCTGCGCGATCTCGTCCCGAAGCGAGATCGACAGACCTTGCCCCGCATCGATCAAGACCCAACGGCCCGAGGCGCGAAGGAGAAGACCCCCTCGCAGCGCGTGGATGTGGAGGTCGGGGGAGAGGGCGGCGCGCATAGCGGTCTCCGAGAGCGATCATTGTAGCCTGCGGTGTGGTCTGGGGGGTGTAAGCTCGCGGGGGTCCGCACTGTTCCCGTAGTGCGTGAGCCCTCGCGGCTCGGGCGGCGTATCACCGGGCGTCCACTGCGCGGATACGTTACGAACGCATAACGATTCTGCCGATCCGGGTAATCCCCCACGCGATCGAGGTGGCCATGAAACCTATCGAAATCCCTACCCCCAGCCACACGACCAAGCGCAAGGAGCGCGCCGCGTCCCGGAGCCCTCTCTGGTCGCGTGCCTTCCTGGTTTGTCTCGCGCTCGGTGCCGCCGGATGTTGGTCCGAAGAGCCCTTGCCCCCTCCGGCCCCTGAGTCGGAGCAAGCCGCCGAGCCCCCGGCTGAGCCTGCCGACGTCGCTGCGGAGGAGCCTGCCGAACCCGTGGCGGAGGCCGACGACGCGACGATCGACGACGATGACAGCGCCGACGATGACAGCGCCGACGACGACAGCGCCGGTGACGTGGAGCCGAGCCCAGCACCCCCTTCCGGCACCGAACGAGCCAGCGAACGCCCCGAGGGCTCGCGCACGTCGACGCGGAGCGAGGCGAGGGAGCGTCCTTCGCAGGCGGCGGCGTCCGAGCGCCCCGAGGGCTCGCGCACGTCGACGCGGAGCGAGGCGAGGGAGCGTCCTTCGCAGGCGGCGGCGTCCGAGCGCCCCGAGGGCTCGCGCACGTCGACGCGGAGCGAGGCGAGGGAGCGTCCTTCGCAGGCGGCGGCGTCCGAGCGCCCCGAGGGCTCGCGCACCACGACCCGCGCTGCCGCTGATGCTTCCTCTCGCACCCCTCGGTCCAAGGAGCGCGATTCGGTCGCGGCGACCAGCCGTGAGGCGCGAACGAGCACCCCTGCCGATCCGCCCGAGTCGTCCGATCCAGTCGCGTCCCCAGGCCTAGCGCCTGAGCCCGAACCGACCTCGACCCCACAAGACGAAGCCGCCACGGCCAGGGTCGCTGCCGCGGAGCCCGAGCCCGAGCCCGAGACGGAGTACGACGGGTCAGCCTTCGCGGATCTACCGGAGCCCGAGGTCGCGGTCCGTCGCTTCAGCGGCGAAGACTGGAAGTCCATCCGTGAAGAGCGGGTGTTGTCGGTCATGAACGAGCCGGGTCCCGGCACCGATCCGAGCTGCTATCCCCGCGACATGATGCCCCTTGCCCAGAAGGGCAAGATGAGCAAGGACCAGGTTGGGTGTGTTCAAAAGTCTCTGGCGCAAGCCGAATATAGCGCCGACCAGGCGCGCCTGTCTCTGGTCTTGATCGCCAACGCCCAGGCTCGCGAAGAGACCGACAACTGGGAGTGGCTCGTCGCGCGCCACCTCGAGGCTATCGACGAAGAGAACCCTGGTCTCGCCTACCGATACTCGCTTCACATGTATCAGAAGGGCCTCGACCACTACCCCGAGGCCCTGCACTGGGCGAACATCGCCATCGGTCAGCGGGCCGCTTGGACCGGGGCGACCTACCACGAGCGTGTCACGCGTCTCTACAAGGTCCGGGCGGCGATCTCGCAGGCCTTGTGGCAGCAGGCCGAGAAGGGCTGGAGCAAGGACGCCTCCGACGCGAACCGCAAGGCGGTCCTCCATCATCGCGACGAGACCCGCAGGCTCGCCGTGGAGTGGTATCGCTATGCCCTCGAGACGGGCATGGACACCGAGACCCCGCTCAAGCTCTGTGCGAACGCGAGCATCCGTGACCGCTGCGACGCCGAGGTCACCGCCGACCTATAGGCTCGTCCGCGGCCCATGCCTGAGCCCTCGTCGTGTTCTCACTCGTCGTCTTCGTTGAGGGCCGCCACATCGGGTCGCCGGTAGTCGCAGAAGTCCTGGGTGCCCGCCGCGCTGAAGCAGATCTGGAAGGCGAGGGAGCCGTCCATGTTGACTTCGGAGTGGTTGGCGTAGTCGAGCCACTCGCGGGCCAAGGTCTTGGTGCGGCTCCGCCAGCGGCCAGCGAGGGCCTGCCGACTCTTGGTCGGGTCGTCGAGGAAGTGGCGCTCGGCTTGGTACCACCGCTTCTGGGCGGCGATGGCGCGTAGGCGCAGCAGGGCGTAGACCCGCTCGGTCCGAAGATCGCCCGCCCAACGCTCCTTGTTCGCGAGAGCGATCTCGGACCATCGGATGGTCTCGCTCGCCCGATCGGGGCCCTGCTCCGCCAGGAATCTCGCGAAGATGTAGCAGAGGTCTGCGTCCGAGCGGTCGATGTCGTTGAGGTGCCGGCGCATGGCGGCTTCCCAGCGGTGCATCTTGCCCTTCGCCCAGGCGTCGGCGACTAGGACCCGGCTGATTTTGTCGCGTTCGACCTGCCGCCGCGCGTGCCGGAGGGATCGCTCGAGGCAGGCGACCTCGACCTCGGTGAGGCGTCCGAGGAGCGCTTTGGGCTCCAGGCTGAGCAGGTCGTTGCACTCGATGTCCAGCTCTTCGGTCTCGAGCGCGAGCAGGCCGGTGAAGGCCTCGGTCTTGTCGACGTCGATGCTCACCCAGGTCTCGGGCGGGGGCAGGGGAGCGCCCTCGGTGATCTCGATCTCGCCACGCCGCTCGGCGCGGCGCCGGCGCCGCTCCGCTTTGCGGGCTTCGCGCTTGGCGATCCGCTCCTGGCGCTTGCGTTGTTTCTCGGCGGCCTTCGCTGCGGACTCTTGGAGGGCGCGAAGTCGGGCTTCTTCTCGCTCTTTTTCAGCCTGACGCTCCTTCGCGGCCTTCTCGCGACGGGCGATCTCGGCGGGGTCGATCTTGACGTCGACGGCGGGATTCAGGCTCATGTCGGGGGCCGACCACCAGCTGGGCTCCTTCAGGTTGCCGTCGTCTCCGCGCAGGAGCTTCTCGGGGAAGTTGGGACCCTCCATCCAGAAAGAGTCGACCACGAGGCCATCGCTGTCGATGACCTGGACGAAGTTCGGGGTGTCGGGGGGGGCCTTGGGCTTGAGCGCGAGCCAGCCGTTGACCAGGACACCGCCGTTGCGCGGAGGGTAGAGGTGGGCGTCGTCGGGGCCGGTCGGCTCACCGGGAGGGTAGTCGGCCAGGGTGGCGCGCAGGGGGTGGTCTTCGTCGAAGGACTCGGGCCAGGGAAAGTCGGTGGTGGCGCCGGCGATCGAGGACCAGCGCTCGACGGTGAACTCGTCTTGATCGAAGAAGGCGGCCAGGGCGTTCATGCGCGCGAAGCGGATCAAGTGGTTGGGGTGAAGCCGATCGGGGGTACAGGGCAGCTTGCCGTAGGTCAGATCGAGCACGTTTCGATAGAGGTCGAGATCGAACTCTTCGAGGGCGTTGTCGGCCTTGTTCATGGCACCGATGAAGTCGTTGACGCTGAAGTCTGCTTCGCAGTCGGCGTGAGCGGTGACCGGCAGAGCGAGCGAGAGGCTGAGGCTGATCAGGGCGATACCGCGCATGGTCGAGACTCCGGGCAAGGTGGGTCATGGGGTCGACCCCCGACGGGCAGCGGACTATAATCCGGCAGCGGGCACCGCGAGGGATGTTGGCTGACCCTCTTGGGGTTCAAGAGCACGAGACCTCGTAACCTATGCGTGGTTTCTCGCCTTCTGCGAATGGTTCTAGGAGATCTTCCATGATGAGACTCGGGCGAGAACTGGTGGTCGTGGGTCTCGCGGTCAGCCTTGGCCTCGGCGCGATCGCGGCCGACAAGAAGAAGGGGCGGCCGGTTACGATCCGCGTGGTCGATCAGGAAGGGCAGGCCCTGCCCAACGCCACCGTCCGCGTTCCGGGCACCGAAGGCAAGCGCCTAGTCAACCGCAACGGCGAGTGGACCGAGTCCATGCTCTACACCCACGAGGGCGACGAGTTCGTCTTCCAGAAGAACGAGTTCGTTGAGTTCCACATTGCAGCGCCGGAGTTTCACGCACGGTCGATCCGCTATCGCGTCCGCGGTCGCATGAACTACGTTCAGGTGGTGCTCAAACCCATGCCTCCACCCACCGCCCCCCTCGCCGAAGACGAAGGCGACGACCTGATGATCCGCTGGTTTCAGCGTACCGAGGCCGAGGAGGCCGAAGGCGATGTCGAGGTCAAGAAGTAGCTTCTCGCAGCCCTACGGAGCCGTGTCTTGAACCACGCGCGATTTCTGTCCGAGGTGGTGGGGCGTCCCCCTCCGGCGCGACTCTCGGTCCTGCTGACCCTGATCGCAGGCCAGGGCTTCGAGATCCTGCCTCCTACACCCCGGGCTGCGCACCACCCCCTGATCGTGCCCCTGGCCCTCGAGCCCGAAGGGGCCGCGGTCGGGTTGCTTTGCTGGCCGACCGCTCCGCTCACCATGCCGCTGCCCATCGTGCGTCACCCCTTCGCCAGCGCCGAGCAGCGGTGGAGCTTGGAGCTCATCGCGTGCTCGACCGATCAGCTCGTGCACCGGCTGGTCGCGCTGCGCGAGCTTGCAGGTGAGGAGCTGCCGAGCGCCCTCCTCGATCGGATCAACGCCGAAGGCGCCTTGTACTTGCGGGGGCAGGCGCGCGCGTCCGGCTTGAGCGAGGCGGCGTACCGCCTGGTGAAGATCGGCGAGACCCACGCTTTTCACGAGGCGCTCGTGCGGCGGCACCTCGACCGGGGCGCCGTCACGGCGGCGATGGTTACGGCGGATCGCGCGGCGCAGATCGCGCCGGGCTGGGCTCGAGCCATGGCGGCGCGCGCGATCTTGCTCGATGAGCTCGGTGAAGCCGAGCAAGCGCGCGACAGCGCGGCGGCTGCGTTGGCTGATCCGGTGTGGACCCTGGGCCACCCCTTTGCGCGGATCGCGACCCTGGCGGGGTGGTCCAGGATCAGCGCGGAGCCCTTCCGCCGCCTCGCGGCAGCCCCCTCCAAGCCCCTCGCGGACCGGGCCGCTCACCTCCTCGATGCCATCGCCGTCGAAGGGGGGGACTGGGCTGCGGGTCGAGCCGAGGTCGCGACGCTGTACGCCCAGGCGGGCTTGGCGCCGACCGCCGCCCTCCTTCGCTCGGCGAGGTAGCGGCCCGCCGTCTCGGGACGGGCTCTCGGCGTGAGGGGCGGCTCGGGTCGGCCGGAGATCACGGGGTCGCCGAAGCGTATTCTTCGCGAGCTCTTGCGCAGGACACGACGCACTGGCGAGGGCTTTAGGGCTCAGGTAAGCTGCTCGGAGAGGTTCTCTTCGCCCCTTCCGTGTCACGATTCGATCGGGATCGCTCATGTCACCTTCGTACGCTCGCCGCCCACCCTCTTCATCCGGCAGCTCGACGCCGGAGCGCGCAGAGGAGCAGGCCTCCTCGAACCCGGACTGGCTCAGCAGCCTCTCGATGGCCTCTCCCCATGCGGACACCTTCGAGGCGGTGACGGGGCTGCAGATCGACGAGGAGCAAGCCACTGCCGTCCTCGATCGGGCGAGCGAGATCCTGGGCGAAGACCGAGACGAGACCCGCCCAGAGTGGGCGGAAGAGTATGTATTGACGGGCGAAGTCTCCTGGCCCCGGTCCCCGCGGCCCCAGGGCCGACTCGGCGAGGTGCACGACGCCCATGCCCGCGCCCTACCCTCTTTGTCGGTGGAGCTGAGCGCGACTCAAGAGGCGGAGCTCGCGCACTTCAAGCGACAGTGGGAGGCGAACCGCACTCGCTACGAAGAGGTCGCCGCGATCACGGGCGTTCCGGCCATCCTCATCGCCGGCATCCATTACCGTGAGTCCTCGATGGACTTCGACACCTACCTCCATCAAGGCGATCCTTTGGGGCGGCCAGCGGTCAACCACCCCTCCGACATCCCGATCTTCTACGAGTGGGAAGAGGCGGCCATCCACGCCCTCGACTCGAAGCGGGGCCTCGCCAGCTCGGTCGGCCTCGACGAAGACACCCGCGATCTGACGGCGATCGCCACCTACGCCGAGGCGTACAATGGGCTCGGCTACCACTTCCGCGATCGCCCGAGCCCCTATGTCTACGCGGGTACAGATCATTATCAGGGCGGGCTCTTCGTCGCCGATGGCGTCTACGATCCCCAGCGTCAAGATGGGCGCTTGGGGGTGGTGGCGTTGGCGATGTCGGTCGGCGAGGTCGATCCCGCGCCGCCTACCTCCTCGGTGGTGAGCCCCGAGTGGCGCGCGGTCCGCGAGGGTGAGCAGACGCTGCAGGTCGGATCTCGCGGCGACGGCGTCCGCGACCTCCAAGTGCGACTCAACGAGCAGGGCGCAGCGCTCCAGCCCGATGGTGTCTTTGGTCCCGCGACCCGCGCGGCCCTCGAGCGTTTCCAGCGCAGCGCGGGGCTTCCCGTCACCGGCGTCGCCGACAGCAACGTGGCGACCGCTCTGATCCGGTAGATGGGGACCGGCGGGTTTCGCCTCGAGCGCTCCTCGACCCCCTGGGCTCAGACCTCGGGGCGGCCCCGCCCGTGTCGTCGGGTTAGCCCGCCGCGTGATCGTCCTCTTCGCCTTCCTCGTATTGACCTATGCGCTGGCCGCCATCCCCTTCGCGGTGGTGGTGCCGAGCCTGTGGGGTGACTCGGACGCGGACGTGCGTGAGGGGGGCAGCGGCAACCCTGGCGCGACGAACGTCGCGAGGTTGTACGGCTGGCGCCTGGGAGGCGCCGTCATGGTCCTCGATGTCTGCAAGGCCTTCTTGCCCGTGCTCCTCGCTCGCCTGCTCTGGCCCGCCTGGGATCCATGGTGGGGGATCCTGATCGCCGTCATCGCTTTTTTGGCCCATGTCTTTCCGATCTATCTAGAGTTTCGAGGAGGAAAGGGGGTCGCGACGGCGGCGGGCGGACTGCTGGCCCTCGCGCCGATCCCCACCCTGGGCGCGGCGGCGCTTTGGGCCGTCCTGCTCGCCATCACGGGTCGATCCAGCGTGGCCGCCCTCGGTGCGAGCGCAGCGGCCATCGTCATCTCGTGGTGGCTCGCCCCACAGGTCCTCCTGCTGGCGGCGATCCTGGCGGTGGCGGTCGCCGTCACCCACACCTCGAACCTTCGGCGACTCTTCCGCGGTCAGGAGGCGGCGGTCATACCCCCAGTGCGGTGGTCTCGCGACGAAGCAGACGCGGGAGAGCGCGCCTTGCAAGAAGGTCCCGCCGGCGTGGGTCCGGCGCCAGAGGACTGGCCTGAACCCTTGAGCGCCGAGGAGTGATGGCCCCTGGGGATGGACCGCCCGCCGGGCTCAGTCCTTGACGTAGATGTGGGTCGCGCTGCCCTCGACCGGGCCGATCAGCTTGCGCACGGTAAAGGGCTTGGGGATCTGAGTGACGGGGGCGCCCTCGGACTCCGGCGAAGGGGTGTCGGGGCCGGGCAGCGTCGGTCCGCTCGGTCCTGGCATCGACGGCCCACCAGGACCGGGGAGGGAGGGGCCACCCGAGACGTTGCTCCCCCAGGTGCCTTCGAGCCACACTGCACATGGGCCCTCGTCGCAGATCTTTGGGAGCCTCTCGTGTAGGGGGACGCCCAGTGCGCCCTGGTCGAGCTTGAGCGGGTGCTTCTGGCTATGGGGACTCGCGTTCTCCGCGAGGTGAGCGCTCGTGATCCCGAGGGGAGAAGCCTTGATCACCACGGGCAGCCGCAAGGTCTTGGAGCCGGCCTGGGTGTTGAGCCACTCGAAGAGTAGGTTGTGAGGTGTCAGGGCGGGCCCCTGCGAGAATCCTTCGTGGGTCATGGTGTCTTCCGGAGGTTGTTCTTGTTCGGGAGTCTCGCCCGCTGGCTCGGTCGGCGCGGTGGCCGGAGCGCTCGAGCGGTTGGAGCAGGCGAGGGCTAGGATCGCCGCCCCGAGGATGAGGGACGGAGCGAGAGGGGGGAGGCGCATGCGATTCATTGGGGTCATACCGGGAGCGAGCAGGGAGGATGGATGAGCTTATCACCCCGTGGGATCGGGCGTGGAGGCCGGGGCTGATCCCCGCCCCGCCAAGACCGCGGAGGTGGCGAGGAGGAGCTGCCCGAGCCAGTAGAGGATCATGATCGCCTCTCGGGCACCGGCGAAGTCCGAGGAGAACTTGCGGACTGCGATCAGGCTGTCCGAGGCCGCGAAGCTGATCGCGCCCACCAAGGCGAGGGTGGTCAGCGCGCTGGCGTCGGCTCGGGCCGCCATGCGCCAGAGCATGGTGCAGATCACCACCACGTAGACCGCGACCGGGACCGCGAGATCGTCCATGGATGGGAGCAGCCAGAGGTAGAGGCCTACACACCAGGCGACAAAGGGCAGGGCGTGCAGCGGGCGGAGCGGAGGCCACTCATCGAGGGCGGCGGCGATGTAGGCGAGGTGCGCGAGGAGGAAGGCGATCAGTCCATAGACGAAGAGATCGATGGGCAGCTCGAGCAGGAGGTCACCGAGGGACGACAAGCCCAAGCCGACCGCGATCCACACGCCGTAGCGGGTGGGGCGGGCGAGCCAGACCCAGGCCAGCATGCAGAGGACCGGGATGTGCTTGATCGCGATCCGAAGCTCGACCCAGTCCGTCCAGAGTCCATAGAAGAAACCGGCGATGGCCGCCGAGCCGAGGATCGATAGCAGGAGGGTGTTCGGGCGCAAGGGTTCTCCTCGGGGTGCCGCGTGGTCTCCGAGAGATAATACAACGTCATGTTCGATGCCTTCCTGCTCGCAGCCGGCCATGGCACCCGGCTCCGCCCCCTCACTCTTCAGCGTCCCAAGCCGCTCGTGCCGGTCTGTGGGGTGCCCATGCTCGACTATGCGGTGGCGCTGTGCCACCGGCATGGGCTCTTCGACCTGGTGGTCAACGCGCACCACCTCGCGTCCCAGATCCAGGCTTGGGCCGCCGAGCGTCCCGGGGTTGAGGTCAGCGTGGAGTCTCCGCGGATCCTGGGCACCGGCGGGGGGCTTCGCCAGGTGGGGGATCGGCTCCGCGAGCGTGTGGTCGTGGTGAACGGCGACACGCTCTGCGATGTCGATCTTCAGGCCTTGCGTGGTGCAGTGCCCGAGGGTGGCTGCGCCCTCGCACTTCGACCCCATCTCGACGATGCCCGGACCCGCTACGGCGTGGTCGCGACCGACGACGAGGGCGTGGTGGTCGATCTCAAGGGGATGGCGGTCGCTGAGCCCGTCGGTCCGCTCTCCACCGACAGCCACTTCACTGGCATCCACGCGCTGGATCGGCGGGTACTGAAGGCGCTGCCCGAGGGCGCCTCCTGCATTGTGCGGCAGGGCTACCTCTCCCTGGTGCCCGAGCGACGGGTGCGTGCGGTGCGCCATCGCGGTACCTGGCTCGATGTCGGGGATCCCGCCGCTTACCTCGACGCGAACCTCGCAGTGCTCGAAGGTCGGGTCTCGCTCCCGCTCGATCCCTTCAAGCGGGCCGTGGTGAGGGCTGGAGCCCCGCCTCCGGGTGGGGGCATGGCCCACGGTCCCTGCTGGATCGGCGCTGATGCTCAGGTCGCGGGAACGATTCATCGATCCGTCATCGGTCCAGGAGCCAAGGTCCCTCGTGGCGCAGAGCTCTTCGACTGCGTGGTGTGGGCGGGGGTCGAGGTGCCAGCGGGTCGCTTCGCGCGGCGGGTCTTTGCCGGGGGCGATCCGGTCGACGTCGACGCCGCGCCCTCGACCGTGGTCGAGCCGGGCTGAGTGACGGGCCTCATGGGCGGGATCGCGCCCGCTACATCAAGGAGCGCGCGTCGACGTCCCAGTGGACCCGCACGCCTCCGGGGCGGCGTGCGCTCAGGTGCGGCATGCAGGCCCCCAACCAGCGCCGGTAGGCCGAGAGGTCGCGCCCACGCAGGATGAGCTGAAACCTCCACCTTCCGACCAATCGAGCCAGAGCGGCGGGGGCCGGGCCCAGGATCTCGTTGCCATCCCCTCGGCGGACGAGCTGACGCAGGGTTCGGGCGAGGCTACGGCTGGCGTCGACGACCGCGCGCCGATCGGTGCCGTCGACCCGGATCAGCGTCAGGCGGGTCCAGGGAGGGTAGCGGAGCAGCCGTCGTAGCTCCAGCTCTCGGGCGTAGAAGGCGCCCAGATCATCGAGGTGGGTCAGCACATAGTGGTCGGGGCGGAAGGTCTGAACGAAGACCCGACCTGGGATGTCTCCCCGGCCAGCGCGCCCAGCGAGCTGCAGCAGCAGGGCGTAGGTCCGCTCCGCGGCCCGGAAGTCGGGGAGTCGAAAGCCATGATCGGCGTTGAGGACCACCGCGGTGTGAACATCGGGAAAGTCATGCCCCTTCGCGACGATCTGCGTGCCGACCAGCAGGCGGGTGCGCCCTTCGCGGAAGGCATCGAGGATACGCTGATGGGCACCGCGGACGGTGGTGGTGTCGGCGTCCATGCGCCCGATGGGGATCTGGGGAAAGTAGGCGGCGAGTCGCTCCTCGACCTGCTCCGTGCCCAGCCCGAGCTCCTCCAGCGCGTCGCTCTGGCAGGCGCTACAGGTTTCGGAGTAGCTGACGGAGTAGCCGCAGTAGTGACAGTCAACCGTTCGCTTTCGACGATGGAGTGTCATGGTGACGCCGCAGGAGGGGCAGTCGTAGGTGGCGCCACACGAGGTGCACTGCACCATCGTCGCGTAGCCTCGACGGTTGTAGAGCACGATGGCCTTACCGCCGGCGCGGAAGGTCTCGGTCAGGGCGTGTGCGACCTCGGGGGCGAGGAGCGGACGCTGGCCATCGAGCAGCTCGAGCTCGCGCAGGTCGACCAGCTCCACCTGGGGGACGGGGCGGGGCGTGGCGCGCTCGGGCAGGTCCAGCCGCATGTAGCGGCCGGAGGCAGCGTTCTGCCAGCTCTCAAGAGAAGGGGTCGCGCTGGCGAGCACCACGGGACAGCGGTGCCTGCGCCCGAGCACCACCGCCAGATCGCGGGCGTTGTAGCAGACCCCTTCGTCTTGTTTGTACGAGTCGTCGTGCTCCTCGTCGACCACGACCAGGCCCAAGTCTTGAAACGGAGCGAAGAGGGCTGATCGCGCGCCGACAGCGACCGAGGCGCGCCCCGCCCGGATCCGCCGCCACTGGGCCAGTCGTTCCGCCCCGGTCAGGCCGGAGTGCAGCACCGCCACGGCGTCCCCGAAGCGTGCGCGGAAGCGCCCTACGAGCTGCGGGGTGAGGCCGATCTCGGGCACGAGAACCAAGACCTGTCGCCCGAGGTTCAAGGCGTGCTGTGCGGCACCAAGGAAGACCTCGGTCTTGCCCGATCCCGTCACGCCCCAGAGGAGGAAGGCGCCCTGGGCCTCGGGGGCGGTCAAGGAGGTGAGGGCGCGGCGCTGTGCGGGGTTGAGCGGGGGCGGGGTGGACGCCCCCAGGGCAGGAGCGGCAGAGAGCAGATCGTGATCCTCCCGCTCGCCGGATCGTACGACGCCGGCCTCTTCGAGGCGCGTGATGGCGCCGCGGGCTCCGCTGCCCTGGGCCGCGACCAGGGCGCGAAGATCGATGGGTCCACCCGCCTGATCGAGCGCATCGAGCACGGCGCGCATGCGCTTTCCGGCACGAGGGAGCTCCCGAAGGGCGTCCGCCATGCTCTCGGAGGCGAGCTCGACCGTCTGGATCCGTCCCTTGCCTTCCGACAGCTCGCGCTCTCCCCAGGCGATCCACCCTCGCTCCAGCAGGCTCGTGACCGCGCGCTCGACGGCGGTGTCCTCGACCTCGCCGTCGAGGCGCCGCTGGACGGACTTGCGAGTCAGCCCAGGGCGCGAGACGATCTCGCGGAGCACCTGAGCCTCGTGATCCACGGCGCGGTGTAGGGTCAGGGCCTCGATCCCTGCCTCGGTGGGCTCGAGGACGGTGAGGGTCTTGGCCTTGAGCGTGCTCGGTAGGGCGGTCTGGATGACCATGCCCAGCGGGGTGAGGTAGTAGTCCGCCACCCACCGAAAGAAGCCGAGCTGCTCCATGTCGAAGGCGGGGGTGGGGTCGAGCAGCCGGACCAGAGGCTTGATCTTGTCCGGAGCGAGGGTCGGCGTCTCGAGGCACTCGATCACGTACGCGGTCAGCGCACCGCGGCGCCCAAAGGGCACGAGCACGACGTGGCCTGGCTGCACGTCGCCGAGGTGAGCGGGGACGGCATAGGTGAACAAGGAGGGCACCGGCCGGGTGATCGCGACGTTGACGTACAGGTGCCCTCCTCTAGGCCTCAGTCATAGCCTGGAGACGGTCGCGGGCCCTGTCCTCTGCGGGCGTGGCCCCAGGGCGCGCGTGGCGCGAAAGTCGTCACGTTGTCTCCGGCTCCTGATGCATGGACGGGCCCTTGGCGCGCTTGCGGGATAGGGCGCGCTCCATGAGGTTCCTGCACTCAGCGTCGCTCATCGGAGCTCCCGCCCTGCTCGGCTCCGCCCTCGCCGGCACGCCGACCGAGATCGCGTCGGGGGCGGCCATGGCGACCGGCTCCGCCGCGGCCGCACACGCCGATGACAACACGGCGCTCACGGTCAACCCCGCAGCCATCGCGCTCAAGCCTCGCTACGGCATCTCGTTGGTGGGAGGCTTCTTCGATGGGACCGACGTGCGCTTCGGGGGCACCGCCATCGATGGGGTCACCACGAAGGGCATCGCCATGGGTCTTGGCTACCAGCGCTCGTACCTCTCGATGCCGCTGGTGGTCGAGGAGCTGCCAGGCTGGGGAGAGGTCGGTCAAGATCCCCCCAGCGCGCGACGCTTCGATACCTTCAATCTTGGCTTCGCCGTGCCACTGATCGAGGAGCGTCTCTCCGTCGGCCTCGGGGGCGGGCTGGTGCTCATCGGTCACCCCATCCTCGGGCGGGCGGTCACGGGCAACCTCACGGCGGGCGTGGCGGGGCGACCGGCGGAGCGCTGGGCGGTCGGGCTGGCGGGTCGAAACCTTCTCCCCATCTTCTTTGCCACGGATCCGGGCGCCTCGGTGGTGCTGGGCAACCGCTACGCCTGGACCGAAAACCGGGCGCTCTCCCTCGACGTCGAGGTCCCGCTGACGGCCCGCGATGGGGGGCAGCTACCGCTCATCGCTCGCGCGGGGGCCGAGTGGGGCGACGACTCGAAGGTCCTCGGCTGCGGCTACCGCTTCGTCGGGCCGCTCAACCAGCACTGGCTCACCCTCGGCGCCGGTATGATCAGCGACTCCTCCACCGATGGACGGTCCACGGGCACGCGGGGTGGGCTGCACTACGTGGCGGAGCTTCCGCTCGCGGGTCTGAGCGATGATAAAGCCTGGCTTCCGGCTGTTCGGCACACCCTGACCATCACGATCATGCCCGCACTGGGACCTCGGACCGATCGTTGACCTCACCGGGGCCGTCTCCTTGCGAGATCGTCGGGAGCGGGTGAAGAGGGCTCTCGACGCCGACGGAGGCCCCCATGGCGATCCTTCCGATCCTCACCGCACCGCACCCCGTCCTATCCGCTCAGGCACGCAAGGTCGAAGACTCCGAGTTCGGAGCGGAGCTCCAGACGCTCTGCGAGGACATGGCCGAGACCATGTACGATGCGCCAGGCGTAGGCTTAGCCGCGCCCCAGATCGGCGATGGGCGTCGGGTGATCGTCATCGACTCGGGCGAGACGCCTGGGAGCGGGCTGCTGCACCTGTGCAACCCCGAGATCGTCGAGCGCTCCAAAGAGACCATCACCTGGGCCGAGACGTGCCTCTCGGTGCCCGATCTCGAGGTCAAGGTCAGCCGTCACAAGCGCGTTCGCCTCACCTGGCGAAGCCCGCTCGGCGAGCCCAAGGAGCAGGTCTTCGAGAACTTTGAAGCGGTCATCGTCCAGCACGAGATCGACCACCTCCTCGGCACGGTCCTGCTCGATCGGGTCAGTCGATTTCGCCGGAGCCGGTACCTTCAACAGCTCAAGAAGCGCGAGCGAGCTGCCGCCATGGCCTGACGTCGCCAAGCTGTGGGCTGTCCCCTCAGAAGATCCCTGGGATGAGCCGCTTTCGATCGCGCATCGCTTCGTTCCAGCCCGGCACGCCCGATAGGGTGGCCTCTTCGGTCCGGATCCGGTGAAAGAGCACGAAGGCGTTGAGGGCTGTGAGCCCCAAGGCGCTGAGGTAGGCGCTGTGCAGGAGCGGCAAGGCGGCGATCTCGAGGATGACGACCAGATAGTTGGGGTGACGGATGAAGGCGTAGGGGCCGGTGGTGACGATCTGGTCGGGGCGCGGCGGCACGACTCGGACGTTCCACGCTCGCCCCAAGCTGCTCAGGGTCCAGATCCGAAGCGCGGTCGCTGCGGCGAGCACGGCGAGGGCCGGGAGGGCCACGGAGAAGAGCAGGGGCCGCCCCGCGACGTAGACCTCGAGCAGGGGTAAGGCGATGAGTCCCGTGTGCAGCGTCGCCATCAGCGGGAAGAGCCACGGCTCGGCGACGACGGATTGGTCGGACTCCACCATCCGGCGCTTAGACACGATGAGCTCCGCGATGCGCAGCGCGCCGACGCTCAGCAAGATTCCCGTGAAGGCGAGGAAGGACAAAGACATGGGTTCAGCTCACCCTTCGATCTCGTGGTGACCGAGGCCGCTCGGCCTATGGGTAACCCTGCCTAAGGCCCTGTGAGATGTCGAGAAGAAAACAGGTAAGATGCACATCAACCCGCCTGCGGAAGGGCTGTGGGCAAACCTGTGGACAACAGGTGGGTGCGCGGGAGGAGACCGCGGCGGGGTTAATCGATGGTGCGGGTGTCGTCCAGCCGGATCTGTGAGAGCACGCAATACAGAAAGGCCCTTCGGTCGGCGCTGACCCGCCCGTCGGTCCGCAAGGTGCGCACGTCGCTGCTCACGCCCATCTCTTCGAAGCCGAGCTTGGTGAAGATCGGGTAGTTGCCGCCAGCGGGCACCGGGGCGCGTAGCACGATGGCTTGGAACCGTCGGGCGTCGAGCGTGTGCAGGCGGGTGTGTACGAGGGCGGTGCCGATGCCTCGACCACGATGCCGGGGCAGAACCCCGAGTTCCGCAAAGAAGAAGGTGCGCGGGACGCTCACGAGCCCGTCGAGCTGGCTGGCGAGGTCGCGCTGGCTGCTCAGCGGTACGCCTAGGGCGTAGCCGATGACGTTTTCGGAAGGGCCAACCGCAAGGACCGTGACATGCTCGGGCGAGCGGGTCAGGCGCCGCCAGACGGCGTCGGCCTCGTCGGGGGAGTAGCGCTCGTTGAACGGTGGGCCTGCGCAGACAGCCTGGAAGGCGCCGATGAAGCCGGCGCGCCAGCGGTGGCAGGCCTCGGGGGTCGCGACGTGAAAGAGCCGAACGTCCCCATGGGCGAGGACGGGGAGCTCGGGCGGGTTCGCAGGTAGAGGCGTGGGGCTCATGCCAAGATTCAACCACTTGAGTGAGCCCTTGACAACTTCTACACGTCGTCAGGCTGCGAAGAGAGCTTGCACGATAAGGCGTTCAGCCCTGTCTTTCGACCAAGTGATTCGGATCTCGCCCCCGCCTAGTTCGCGGTGGAGGGCCGCGGCGCGACCGGAGAGGGCCACCCTGGCGTGGCCGGGGGAGACGTCGATCACCTGGACCTCGCGCGGAGAGATCGCCAGGCCTTGCCCAAGGGCCTTGAGGACGGCCTCCTTGATGGACCAGCCCAGGGTCGCGTGGATCGGGTCGGACCCGAGCACGGTGAGCTCGCGCTCGTGGAACCAGTCCTGAAGGAAGCTCGTGGATCGAGGCTCGATGCGCTCGAGATCGATCCCGATCCGCCCTCCTTGGGCAGCGATGGCGACGGCCTCTCCGTCGCGGTGGCTGATGCTCACCCGCACCTCGGGCCAGCCGGGGACCTGCGCGAGGGGCTCGCCGGAGGGGGCGGAAGCGACGCGGATCTGGGCAGGATCGACGCCGGTGAGATCCGACAAGGCGCGCTTGGCTGCGATTCGTCCGATGAGCCGGTCCGCGATCCGCCGGGGGAGGCCACGAGCGGAGAGTTCGGTGAGCTCCTGCCTGGAGAGCCACCGTTCGGGGGGCTCGCCCCTATGCGCCCGGCTGAGCGGGCCGAGGGCAGGTCCCCGGTTGGGGCTCGACTCGAAGACCGCGGGCCGCTCCCAGTCCGGTGGAGCGAAGGCCTTGTCGGGATCGAGAGGTCCAAGGACCGCCATGCGGAACCCTCTGAGTCGGAGCAAGGGGCCGTAAGACCCGGTCGCGTCGACGTCGTAGAGGTTCCCACGCCGTCGCACCATCAGCGAGACGCGCTGGCCTGGACGGCTGGTGCCGAGGAGCTGGACCTCGTCGATGGTGCTCGGGAGCGCGAGCTCGTTGTGCACGATCATCTGGTGAAAGCCCGCGGCCTGGAAGGCAGCTTCGAGCAGGAGGGGCTCCGTGCTCAGGCCGGTGGGCAGGAGCTCTGGATCGATCCTGGCCTCGGCGACCAGGCCGTCTCTAGCGACCCCTTGTACCGCACGGAGCACCTGGAAGACCGGACCATGGAAGAAGCGCTGGTAGATGGCTTCTTGATCGTAGGTCTCGTCGGGGAAGAAGGCAGAAGGCAGGCCCTCGACCTCGGCGGTGAAGCCGAGCTGGATCTCGCCCTCGAAGTGCTTGACGCTCTGTTCTCGCCCGGTCCTCAGGGTGCGGGTGCTGCTCAGGGTGCACCGGACCCGGCCTTTCTGGCTCGGCGAGGCATGGATCTTCAGCGCGAGAGGGGCCCCACGGTGCAGCTTGGCCGCTTGGCGAAAGACGACCTTGCGGGCGCCGGCATAGACCTGGCCGGGCTGGGTGAAGGCGGCTACCGCCGCCATCAGCTCGACCCCGATGACCCCAGGTAGGACGGGCGTACCCCCGATCGCGTGGTGGTCGAGCCAGGGGTGCTCGGGCAGCGTCAGGGTGGCGCGCGCCGAGGCGTCCTCGCCGTCGAGATCGATGGTGCGCAGCAGGGGGTGCTCGGGCTCGGGGAGGAAGTCGCCCAGTCGGCCCGAGACGATCAGCTCGCCGGTGGCACCCGCTGCGAGCAGGTCCACCAGCAGGCCCGCGCCCGCGTCCGCCGGCAGCAGATCGACGCCTCGGTCGGTCAGGAGACGCTTCATGCCACCGCGAACGGCCATGCCGACATCATCCCACGCGGTCCAGTCGATGTGCAGGGCTCCTCCGCGCGCTGCGACCACGCGCGCCAGGGAGTCGTTCGCCGCGCTGTAGTCGACCTGCCCCGCGTTGCCGAAGCGCCCGGCGACCGAGCCCATGCTGACGAAGACCGTGGTCGCGGGGAGCGCCTCGAGGAGCGCGAGTCCACCCAGGGCCTTTCCGTCGAAGACCCGTGAGAAGCTGGCCGCATCTTTGTCGCGCAGCAGCTTGCTCTCTTCGACCCCCGCCCCGTGAACGCAGATGTCGAGGCGGCCGTGCCGCGCGAGGACCGCTTGAACCAGGGCACGGATGCCTTGGGCGTCGGCCAGATCGAGGCGCTGGTACTCCACCAGAGCGCCGGCTTGGCGCATCGCCTCGAGGTTGGAGCGAAGCTCTTCGGTGCGGCGGAGGGGAGCGAGCCGGCGCTCGATCTCCGCCGGGGTGACCCGCGACCCCGTGGCGCGCAAGGCCTCTCGGATCGACTCCTTCTCGGCGTTGAGATCGATGGGCTCGTGGGCAGCGGGGCCGCGACCTACGACGATCAGCACCACGGGGGCTCGGCGGGCGAGCTCTAGGGCGACGCGCGCGGTGATCCCGCGTCCGCCGCCGGTGAGGAGGACGACCGATCCAGCACGGAGGCTGCCGGTCTGAGGGATCGCGAAGGAGCTGTAGCCTACCGTCCGCCGGACTCGGGTGGAGCGGAAGATCTCGATGGTCCGACTCGGCGTGTCGAGCTCGTCGGCGATGAGGCGCGCTGTGGCCTCGGGCTCGAGACCGGGAGGCACGTCGAGCACTTGGGCCAGGGTATCGCTCCACTCTCGACCCAGGGCCTTGGCGAAGCCCGCGCGAGCGCCGTGCCGGCTCGCTTCCTGGACCGGCACGTCCTTGATCTGAAGGCCTCCAAGAAAGGTTACGGCCAGCCAGCGCTTGGGAGGACGCTCGTCGTAGGCCTTGGCGATGCCGAAGCTGTCGTGAGCTCGCTCGCTCAAATCGACGACGACGGTGGCGTCTTCGCCCAAGCGGGCCCCCCGCAGGAGAACCTGGCGATTGACCGCGTTCACCAACTCCTCGGGGCCGATGACGTGCACGACCTCTCGGGCCAGCGCGCCGCTGGGCGACGCGGGGGCGAGGATCAAGGTTGGTCTTCGGATCCGGAAGGCTTCGGGCAAGGGCGCGGTGTAGGGAGCGCGCCGTGAGAGGTCCTGGGGAGGCTCGAGCCGGAGGGGCCGCTCTGGGGGCGATGAAGGCGGGGTGTACCCCGATGGGACAGCCGTTTCGCCCTTGGGGGACACGGGCAACCGCGCGGGCGCCGCGATCGGGGTGGGGATGAGGTCGGGGTTTCGCTCGACCGAGGCCGCTTTGGTGATGGTCTCGACCTCGACCTCGATGTCGTTCTCGACCAGGAGCTCGTCTTCGATCACCAGCTCCTCGGCTTTGGGCGTAGCCTGAGCGGGGGAGGCGGGGCCTGCGGATCCCGAGGTCTCGGTCGATGCCTGTAGGGCGCCCGCGAGCCAGGACGCGAGGGCCTCTACGGTGGGGTGATCGGCGAGGGAGAAGGAGTCGTCGCGCTGCAGGCCGTGCCGGTCCCTGATCTCGCTGAAGATCTCGGCCTGCTTGACGGTGTCGATGCCCAGGTCGGCCTCAAGCTCGAAGTCAGGCTCGATCTCGGAGGGGTCGTAGCCGGTCTTCTCGGCGACGAGCTGGGTGAGCTCCTGCAGGATGGCCGTGGGGGAGGTGGTGGAGGAGGGGTGAGCTGGCGGGGTGGCCGGAGCGATCGGGGATGGCGCGGCCTGTGGTGCTGCGGTTCCCGAGGGTTCCGCCGAGGCTCCTAGAGCGCCCGCGAGCCAGGACGCGAGGGCCTCTACGGTAGGGTGATCGGCGAGGGAGAAGGAGTCGTCTCGCTGCAGGCCGTGCCGGTCCCTGATCTCGCTGAAGATCTCGGCCTGCTTGACGGTGTCGATGCCCAGGTCGGCCTCAAGCTCGAAGTCAGGCTCGATCTCGGAGGGGTCGTAGCCGGTCTTCTCGGCGACGAGCTGGGTGAGCTCCTGCAGGATGGCCGTGGGGGAGGTGG
>REDI01000075.1 GCA_007693595.1 Deltaproteobacteria bacterium
CGGTCGGCTGGGGCTTGGGGTAGGCTCTGGGGGTGCTTGATACTTCCTATCCCTTTCGGTGCATCGGCCCGATCATGGTGATCCGGTGGGTTCGGGCCACGATCCCTGCGGCGGCAGGGCCGACCCGGAGCTCGAAGCGTGGTGGGAGGTCGGACAGGTGCTCGGCCAGGAGCTGCGCCACCTCATCGAAGGGCGCTCGGCCGATCGCGTGCACTACCGGAGGATCCCTGAGTACGGCGACCACGCAGGTCTCGCCGCCCCATCGCTGCACGGTCCGATCCCTCCAGAGGTGCAGATCGAGGTGGGGCCAGGGGGGCGCGCCACTGGATGGAGCTGACACAATACGGGGTTTCAGAGAGTTCTCCCGAGTATATAACACTGACCAAGGCGGCTATCATGAATGGGCGATCTTGCGGAGATGTCAAGCCGATGTCATGAGGCGTAGGGTGTCAGTTAGATGCAAGCGGTTGTGTTGAGTCGGCACGCTGCGGAGGAGTTCAAGATGAGATGGACACTATCACCCGTGGTGCTCCTGGCGATCGCCTGTGAGCCTATCCTGGAACAACCTGAGCCTTCGCTTCAGTCTGTGAGTCCCGAGCTCATCTGCCGAGATCGCGGCGTCACCTTGGTCACCGTCTCCGGGGCAGGGCTCACGCCGGCCCCCCTCGACACGGTGGCGGGTCCGACCCGCCTCGCCCTTCCGCAGCTCTCGCTCACCCACGAGTCGGGACCGATCGGGGAGTCGGTCAATGGTACGCCTAGGCTGCTCGGCGCTGAGGACGCCGTGGCCTGGCACAGCTCCTCTCAGATGACCTTCGAGATCGGTGAGGACAGCGGCTTTGAGGACGGGGTCTACTCCCTGTCGGTCCAGAACCCGAGCGAGGAGGTCGCCGGCTTGCCTTCGGCCCTGCTCGCGGTCTCAGCTCCGGTCATTGAAGAAGTTGTGCCTATGCTCTTCTGTGGCGAGCAAGAGCCAGTCCAGGTCGAGATCCGAGGCCAGAACTTCTTGGAGGTCGAAGGCACCGCGCCTACGGTAAGCATCGGCGCGTTCAGCATGGAGGGTACTGCGGATAGCTGCACGGATCTGGTGGGTCCGATCCAGGGCCGCATGTGCCAGATGTTGCGGGTCACCGTACCGCCTGACACGCTCTCTCCTGGGCTTCACGCCGTCGCTGTCGCCAACCCCGCGCCCGACGACTGCGCTAGCACCGAGGAGGTGCTGGTCGAGGTCCTCCCCGCCCCCTTCGTGGAAGACGTGGTCCCCCCTCAGGTCTGTGTCGATGCTGAGCCAGTGTTTACGGGTGTCTTTGGCTCGGGATTCCTGTTCCTCGACGCCGATTCTCCAACGGTCTTTGTCGACGAAGCTCCCTACGCTCCTGATGATCGTGGCGACTGTGCCCCTCTGCTCGGCTCGGTGCCCGGTGAGGTGTGCAAGGAGCTGTACGTTACTCTCGATCCAGAGGTCTTGGGGCTCGGCAGCTTCGATGTCTACGTCGTCAACCCCGAGCCGGCTGCCTGCGAGAGCGACGTTCCGGGTACCTTCGATGTGGTGCCCCCCCCCGAGATCGAGACGATCACTCCGGGCAAGATCTGTGACACGGGCGCCATCTTCACGATTACGGGCGAGTACTTTAGCGAAGGCGCGCAGGTCCTCGTCGGCTCGATCGAGGCCGACTCTGTGCTTTGGGTCGACTCCAGCACCTTGATTGCCACGGTCTCGGGGCCGTTGCCCTCGGGTCTTCAGTCCGTTCAGGTGATCAACCCCGACGAGTGCTTGGACTCGGTCGATGCCGCAGTCGAGGTGATCCAAGCGCCGATCCTCTTCTTCACCGACCCGACGGTGGTGTGGTCGGGCGCTGACATTCAGGCTTCGCTGTACGTCGCCGGTGTTGTAGGTGAGATCACGCGCGTCTGGTTGGTCGAGCCCACGACGGGCGACACCTTCGACCTGACGTATGAGTACGACGGCGAGGGCATCATTCGCGCGGTGATCCCCGCTGGCCTTGAGGATGGTGACTACGACGTGTTCGCCGATCAGGACGCCTCCTGTCCCTTCGGTCTCCCTGGGGCTATCACCGTTGCGTCTGACCTCACGATCCCGATCGACGAGATCGACTCCTCCTTCGCGTGGACCGGCGCCAACACTCCGGTGCGTATCCTAGCGACGAACCCCGCTCCCGATGGGTCTGAGCTGTTCGAAGACGTCCCTCGGGTCTATCTCAATCCGGTCGAGGGAGGCACGGCGCGGGCGCTGCGGAGCGTGTCGTGGCGGCGTGCCGACCTGCTCAACGCGGTCGTCCCCGAAGGCCTCACACCCGGCGACTACGACGTGATCGTGGTCAACCCCAATGGGGCGATCGGGGTCCTCGAGGCCGGATTGAGAGTGACCGAGCTGCCTCCCCCTGCCATCGACAGTGTCGCTCCGGCGACGATGCCGTGGAGCGAGGTCTCGGACCTACTCATCACGGGAGCGAACTTTAGGGAGCCTACCGTCGACCTGACCTGTCGCAACGTCGACTCGGGGGTCATCGGGGCGCCGATCACGGCCGCCGTCGATCCCGACGCCTCGGACGAGGTCTCGATCGTGGCGGCCTTCGATCCTCCGGGAGAGCCCCTGGTCTGTACGGTGACCGTGACCAATGACGACGGGACGTGGTTCGAATTTGCGGGTGTGACGGTCACCAATCCGGCCCAGAACCTGTTCGACTGGCGCTCCGGTCCCCCCCTCAACGTCGCCCGGCGGGCTCCCGCAGCGGCGGCGGCGCGGGCTACGGCGACGGCGCGTTTCGCCTACACCATCGGTGGCGATAGCGGCTCCGATGCCACGGCCATGGCCTCGATCGAGTTCTCCGAGGTCGGAAAGTTCGGCGATCTGGGGCCCTGGGTCCTGCACCCCGAGCCCTTGCCCGCCCCGCGGACTCGCGCCGCGATCACACAGGTCGGAAGATTCTTGTACCTCATCGGAGGCGATGACGGGGGAGGGCCGGTCGACAGTGTGTGGCGTGCGCAGGTGCTCGACCCGCTCGCCTCGCCGGAGTTCGACACCCTCTCGCTCAGCTACGGCGAAGACAGTGGGTTGAGCGACGGGATCTGGTCCTATCGGATCGCGGCCCTGTTCGACGACGACGACCCCCTCAACCCAAGTGGCGAGTCGCTCGCCAGTGATCCCATCGTGGTTCGGCTTCCCGACATTGAGGGGGACTTCCACCTCAACATCGCCTGGACGCCCGTGGAGGGGGCGGCGGGGTATCGGGTCTATCGGACCCCCGATGCGGGAACGGGTAGTGGCACCGAGATCTGGCTGACCGATGTCGACGGTACCTCGGTGCTCGACGACGGCACCCTGGGGGGCTCGGCGCCCGACCGACTGACGCCGCTCCCGCTGGGCGCACTCGGTCGCTGGGCTCCCCAGGCGAGCCTCGCGGAGCCTGCGAGCTCTCCCTGCGTCGCGACCGGCCGCGATCCTGTGGAGCGGGAGCGCTACCACATCTACCTCGCCGGGGGGGACACGGGCGCGACCCGCCTCTCTTCGGTCCGTCGCTTGAATGTCGACGTAGTGTCCGACGGCGAGCAGGTCGCTGGTTCGTGGTCGACTCTTGGGGTGAGCCTGTCCTCGGCGCGCTCGGAGTGCGGGGGCTGGACCGTCGACTCCCGCTTCCACACCGTCGTCGACCTTGAGGAGACCTGGATCTACTTCGGTGGAGGCAGGACCGGTAGCACGACGACGTCCGGCACCGTTCAGACCGGCCGCATCGCAGCCGGAGGCGACCTTGAGGAGTGGACCTCCGTCAGTGCCATGACCCCGACCCGCGCGGGTATGGGGCTGCTCTCCTCGGGTAACCACCTCTACGTGTTCGGCGGCCAAGGGGGCTCGGCCAACGCGAACGGCAACCGCTCGCCGATCTCCGGACCCCCGGGCCTCGAGCTGTGGGCGAACATCGGGACTACCATGAACGAGTCCCGCTACCTCATGGGCTCTGCACAAGAGTCCTCGGTCGTGTTCGTGGTCGGCGGCGACGTCGGCGGCGGCACCCCCACCACCTCTGTCGACACCACCAACTTCTAAGGAGGAGACCATGCTTACGACGATCCTGACATGGTGCCTCCTGGTACCCACTGCCTATGCCCAAGACGCCTCACCTTGGGGAGAGCCCTCCGCAGAGGCGCCGCCCGCGGAGGCCGCCCCCGAGGCGCCGCCCGCAGAGGCCGCCCCCGAGGTGCCGCCCGCGGAGGCCGCCCCAGAGGCGCCGGCAACCGAGCCGACGGCTGAGGAGCCTCCGCCGCCTCCGGCCTCGTTTCCATCCAGCAAGAACGAGAAGGCGACCGAGATCCATCTCGGCGTGCTTGTCGGTCCTACGGTGCCGCTCGCGGCCCTAAAGCCCGGGGTGCTTCCGCGCCTCGAGACCTCGGTGGCGTTCTCGGTGGGTAGCATCAAGCTCGGCTTCTACCTCACCGGATCCGCCGCAGCTCTCCGACAGGAAGGCGAGAGCGAGGAACCTGGTCTCGCTGGAGGATCCTATACGTGGCAGCTTCATCAGCGAAAGATCATGGGCTCGGCGGGCCTCGTGCTTCGTCTCGACGATATCGTCGATGGCCTACGTCCTGAGTTCATGGTGGGCCCCCAGATCTACGCCTTGCGTAGCCGGGTCGATGGCGAGTCTGACGGCGAGTCCTTCGGCATGAGCGAGGAGGTCTGGATCGCGCCCGGCCTGCTCGTCTCGACGGGGCTCGCGTACACGCTGGGCCCAGGCGAGCTGCTCGGGCGCGTGGAGTTCACGACCGCGCCGCTACGCGCTCAGATCACGGGCGACAAGCATCTCGCAGCGATCAATCCTATGATCGGCTATCGCCTGGGGTTCTGAGCCGGCCGGGCTCAGGAGATGCTCTGGGCCCGCTCCTGCACTGCCCGCACCGCGTCGAGGCCGCGCCGCACCGCGTCGGTCCCGTCTCGGTGGGCCTGGGCCAGCGCGCGCTTGAACGCGCCGGAGCCTGGCTGCCCGTTGAACAGAGGCCCGAGGTTGCGCAGGATGTGCTGGGGACGCACGGTCGGGCTCGCGACGCGCGCGGCGTAGTCGGCAAAGGCGAGGGCGACCTCGAACCGATCGGGCAGAGGGCCGGGCTCGCCGTAGAAGCGGCGATCGACCTGGGCGAGGAGCCAGGGATCGTTCCACACGCCGCGCCCGATCATCACCGCGTCTACGTGGTTGAGGTGCTCTGCGGCCTGATCCAGGGTGGTGATGCCGCCGTTGATCTCGATGAAGGCTTCGGGGAAGTCCAGCTTGAGCCGATAGACCTCGGGGTAGCGCAGGGGGGGCACGTTCCGGTTCTCCTTGGGGGAGAGGCCGTGCAGCCACGCCTTGCGCGCGTGGACACTGAGCCGTGCAGCGCCGGCCGCGAGCACCGACTGGGCGAAGCGGTGCAGATCGTCGTAGGCGTCCTGTTCGTCGACCCCGATCCGACACTTTACGGTGATGGGGAGGTCGACCTCGGCCCGCATCGCCCGTACCAGCGCCGCCACGTGATCGGGGCGCAGCATGAGGCAGGCGCCAAAACTTCCGCTCTGCACGCGCGAGCTGGGACAGCCCACGTTGAGGTTGATCTCGTCGTAGCCCCGCGCCGCCCCACGGCGCGCCGCCGAGGCGAGCAAGACGGGGTCGTCGCCGCCGAGCTGCAGCGCGACGGGGTGCTCGCTGGGATCGAAGTCCCACCGCTGGCCCTGGACCGGGTCGAGGCGCTCCCTGGCGACCGGGTTCGCATCCCGTTGAAGCGGCCCTAGTCCGACGGGACGACGGCGCTCGAGCTGACGGCCGAGGAGCTCGCCGAGCGGCTCGTCGCCCTCGTGCCGCCGCCGCGAGCGAACCAGGTGCTCTACGGCGGCGTGCTGGCGTCGCGGCACCGGTGGCACCGGGCGGTGCGGCCGATGCTGCCGAAGCGCAGGGTCGCGCCGGAAGGGGTCGGGATGCGGTTGACGAAGGCCGGCACCGGAAGCTCGAGGTGGACGCCGTGGAGTGTGCTGTTGTGGCGGGTGTTCGGCGTCAACGGCCTGGCCTGCCCGACATGCGGCAAGGTCATGGGCCTGCGCGCAGAGGTCCGGCCGCCGGCGACGCTGAGCGTGCTCGCGTCGCTGGAGAGGTCGGCGCGCGGGCCGCCCTCGGAGTCGGGAGGCGCAGTGACGGCCTGAAGCGCGGCCAGGGCGCGCGACGGGACCGGAGGGGTGTGTCCGGGGCGGCCGCTGTGGGCGGGAACCGTGGTTTTCGGGAGGTGGCGCGGGGTGCCGCGGGCGCGTAGCGGGGCCTGCGCGTCGTCGGGCAGCCCGTCGTTGCGGTCGGCTGGGGCTTGGGGTAGGCTCTGGGGGTGCTTGATACTTCCTATCCCTCAGGTTTCAGAGACCGAGGACCTCGATGGGGGTGGTGCGTGTCCAAGACGTACTCCCATCGCCGCGTTGGCCGAAGCGGCCGTATCCCCAGCACCAGAAGCTCTCGTCGCTTCGGCGGCCGCAGGCGTGGTCGCGGCCGGCGCTCACGGTGGTCCAGTCGCTCCACGCGGCGCCACCTTCTGAGGCTTCAGACTCGAGCACTTGCGCTGGAATGGGGTGTTCCCAGGAGGTGCCCCCATCGCCGCGTCGGCCGTACGCGCCGTATCCCCAGCACCACAGGGTCCCGTCGGTTCGATGGCCGCACGTGAAGTCGTGGCCGGCGCTCACGGTGGTCCAGTCGCTCCATGTGGCGCCACCTTCTGAGGCTTGGAGCACGCTCGATGGGGTGTCGCGATTGTTGGACGTGCTGCCATCGCCACGCTGGCCGTGATGGCCGTATCCCCAGCACCACAGCGTCCCGTCGGCTCGGCGGCCGCAGGTGTGAAAGCCGCCAGCGCTCACGGTGGTCCAGTCGCTCCACGCGGCGCCACCTTCTGGGGCGTCCGACGCGAGCACCTGAGCTGGGGTGGTGCGTCTGTCGGACCGGGTTCCATCGCCGCGTTGGCCGTTGTCCCCGTCTCCCCAGCACCAGAGGGTTCCGTCGGCCCGGAGGCCGCAGGTGTGCCAGGCGCCGGCGCTAACGGCGGTCCAGTCGCTCCACGCAGCACCGCCTACGGAGGCTCCAGTCTGGAGCACTTGGGCTGGGGTGGCGCGATCTTCGACCGTGCTCCCATCGCCGCGTCGGCCGTCGGACCCGTATCCCCAGCACCACAGCGTTCCGTTGGCTCGGAGGCCGCAGGTGTGATCGCTGCCGGCGCTGACGAGGGTCCAGTCGCTCCATGTGGCGCCGCCGATGGAAGCTCCAGATTGGAGCACTTGGCTTGGGGTGGCGCGCTCCCCGTCGGCGCTCCCGTCACCGACAACTCTCCAGTGTCCCCAGCACCACAGCGTCCCGTTGGTTCGGCGGCCGCAGGTGTGGAAGCCCCCGGCGCTCACGGTGGTCCAGTCGCTCCACCCGGCGCCACCGTCGGCAGCGAGGACCTGTACCGGCACCGGGCTGCTTGTGGTGCTGTTGTTCCCGAGTCTTCCGTATTCTCCTTCTCCCCAGCACCACAGCGTCCCGTCGTACCGAATGCCGCACGAGTGCTGCCGACCCGCAGAGAGCACGGTCCAGTCGGCGTTCGCACCATCGTGTGGATCGGAGTCCGGGTAGGAGTCGGTTGCGAGCTCCTCGCTCGACGCGTCGGGTTCGCTGGCCTCCTCGAAGGTGGAGCAGCCAAGAAAGGGGAGGAGAAAGAGGTGGAGGCGCATGGTGGTTCCTGGGGGGCCTGTCGGAGGGGGGAGGACGTCGTGCGGTCCGTCTAACAGCCCCAGCCGAGAAGTCATGTTCAGCTTCGTCGACGTGACGCGCGACATGGCCTGCGCGCGGCCCGTCGGGGGGGAGAGAGGACCGTGAACGCGCCGCTCCCGTGCACGCGCGCAGCGGCGGCGAGGAGGGGGACGTTGTCCTGCGCGTTGGGTGGGCTCTGCACGGTTGAGGATCGGTGCGTTCGAGGCGCGATACTGAGTAGGATAACCTGGGGCTTTCAAGGATCGCGCGTACGCGAGACCTCCAAGGACTGTGCTACGGTACGCGGAACGCGAGGAGGCGTGATGAGGGGTTACGTGTTGGCAGCCATGCTCCTGGGGTGCACGTGGGGACAGTCCGCCCAGCTCGCCCCGAAAAGTGCCCTCGCCTTTCCTGCGCCCCTGCCCGTCTATACCGACTTCTCCGACACCCTCTCGCCCGGCATGTACATCTATGGCCAGCTGTGGCGCTGGGATGGCACACGCTGGACCGAGGAGCTACCGCCCGCGACCGAGCCGCTGGTGTCGGTCTTCGAGGTCGAAGGGCTCGGAGTGGTGGCGGTTACCTGGGACGCGGTCTTTCGGCGAGTCGGCGGATCTTGGCAGCGCGAGCAGCATCATCCTACGGGGAGGCCGCGGCTCTCCGCCGGATGGGGCCCCTAAGTCGGAGTTTCCGTCGAGGTGGTCAGACGATGACGTAATGGAGCACATCTCCGACGTGGTGACCGACCCGAACGCGACCCACACCCAACTCACTGGCCGACCCGGTGCAACGACCACGAGAGCCGGAGATCCCGTCCGGTACTCGGCGGAGGGAACGCGGGACGGAGTCGACATCACGGTCATCTACGACTCGTCTGGTGAGATCATCACAGGCTTCCCCACGAATGTTCCGAGGAACCCATGAACGAGCTGACCAAACTGGCGGCCCGAGTACCTCATGGTCGAGGCCTTGTTTTGTTGGCCATGGTGCATGAAGGTGAAGCGACGCTCGGCCTCACCATGCTCATCGAGAACCTATACGAGTTCGAGATCTTGGTCACAGATCATGAACGCCGTGTCCTACGAGAAGCGGCGATCAATGCTGGCGTGGAGGAGCGTGTCTTGGCTTTGGTTGATGAGCTTTGATTACCTCCACCTGCTTCCCGGCGACCGCCTTTGACCTGACCGGCGACGGGCTCAGAGATCTCGTGCGGATCCGGCGCACCTCCGTCGAGTACTGGCCTCGCTCCCGACCCGACGAGTCAGCCGGCTACGCGAGCGCGGGGTCTATCTGCGGACGACGGCCTCGGTCGGCCATTCGGTCGACGTAGCGCTGCTACGCCTCCCTCATGACCTCGGTCGCCCGTCGCCCTCGCGACGACCCCTCGCCCGCTCGCTTCGGCCGCCAGTCGGGCCGGGAGCGGCGGGGCTACGGCCGCTTCGGAGCCCGTGTGGTCATGGCCGGATCGCCCTGCTTCGAGCGTCACGGCCTCTACGATCCGCGCCGGATCCGGCTCGCCGACGTCGATGGCTCCGGGCCGACGGATCTGATCTACCTCGGGGGAGAGGGAGTCGACGTCTACGTGAACCAGGCGGGCAACGCGCTCGCGCCTCGCCAGCGGCTCAGCGGCTTTCCGCCCATCGACAACGTCGCGCAGGTCAGCGTGGTCGACCTGCTCGGCGACGGGACAGGCTGCCTGGTCTGGTCGAGCCCGCTGCTGCGCGGCTCGGGGGCGCCGCTGCGGTATGTGCGGTTGATGGCGAACGGGAAGCCGCATCTGCTGAAGACGATCGACAACGGCTTGGGGCGCACGACGACGCTGACCTACACCCCGTCGACGGCCTTCTACACCTCCGATCGCCGCGCGGGTAAACCCTGGGCGACCAAGCTGCCGTTTCCGGTGCAGTGCCTCAGCAAGGTCGAGGTGCGCGACGGGATCACGGGCTGGCGGTTCGCGCAGACGTACAGCTACCACCACGGCTACTTCGATGGACCGGAGCGGGAGTTCCGGGGGTTCGGCCTGGTCGTCCAGCGCGACACCGAGTCGGTGAGCGACTTCGAGGGCGCGAGCAACGGCGAGGTCGCGCAACACGTGCCGCCGGTCATGACCAAGACCTGGTTCCACACCGGGGCTTGGCGGGGGGGCAAGCGTCTGACGGATGCCTACGCCGACGAGGCCTGGGCTGGGGACCCGCTCGCGGCTGAGGTGCGGGCTCCATCGATCCCATCCGGGCTGTCCCCGCAGGACCGGCGCGAGGCGACGCGGGCGCTGAAGGGGGTGCCGCTCCGGGTCGAGGTCTACGCCGAGGATGGCAGCGCGGACGCCGACAAGCCCTACACCGTGACGACCTCAAGCTACCAGATCCGCCAGGTCCAGGCGCGGGGGAAGCAGCGCCACGGGGTCTATCAGGTGATCCCGACGCAGACGCGATCGGCGCACTACGAGCGCAATGCCGAGGACCCTCGGGTGTCGCATGAGCTCGTGCTAGAGACGGACGCCTACGGTCAAGTGCTCACGGCTGCGAGCGTCGGCTATAAGCGGCGGGCCGCGCAGATCACCGCCGCCGATCCACCGTCGCCGGTCGATGTCGAGCAGGGCCGCACGCACGTCGTGATCACGACTGGCGCCTTCCTCCACGACGACGAGGACGACGCGACCTACCACCTCTCCGTGCCCATCGAGACCGAGACGTTTGAGCTCACGGGGATCGACGCCGACGACACCGCACCCTTCACCGTGGCGGGGCTGCTCGCAGCCTTCGAGGCGGCCGATGAGATCGCCTTCGAGGCGGCGCCGACCGGTGGCACCACCGTCGAAAAGCGGCGACTGTCGCGGCTTCGCACGACCTACTGGAATGACGCCCTGACCGGCGCGCTCGCCTTCGGGGAGCTTGGGGCCCGCGCCCTGCCGTATCAGAGCTACGAACAGGTCTACACCGCCAGCCTCGTCGGCGCCTCGGGGCCGTGGGGCGACATCAATGCCGAGCTAGGCACCGGCTACGATCGACCGACGACCTCGGGCGCCGGCAACGATCTCGAGCTCGCCGGCTACGTGCAGCCCTTCTCCGGCAACCCCGACTGGTGGCGGCCGTCGGGAAAGCTCACCCTCGACTCCGCCGCCTTCTACCAGCCCATCGCCCACACCGATCCCTTCGGCAACACGACGACGATCGCCTACGACGACCACGATCTCCTCGTCGAGGAGATCACCGACGCCGTCGGCAACGTCGTCGCGTCGGCGCATGACTATCGGGTGCTCGCCCCCTGGGAGAAGTCGGATCCGAACGGCGTAAAGCAGCAGGTGGCGTTCGACGCGCTCGGCCGGGTCGTCAAGCTGGCGGTGATCGGGGCCGCGACGCCGACCCCCGAGGGCGACACCCTCGAGGAGCCGACCGTCGCCTTTACCTACGAGGTGGATCGTTGGGCCGACAGCGCGCTGCCGAACAGGGTGAAGCTAGAGCTTCGCCAAGTCCACAAGGCCTCGGGCTTCCAGGTCCAGTATGCCTACAGCGACGGCGGCGGCGAGGTCGTGATGACCAAGGTGCAGGCCAAGCCCGGCCTCGCGCCCGAGCGGGATGAGCACGGCGAGCTCGTGTTCGTCGACGAGGTGCTGCAGCTCACCGAGGCCGATCCGCGGTGGATCGGCACGGGCCGCACCGTCGTCGACAACAAGGGCAACCGCGACGGGACCGGAGGGGTGTGTCCGGGGCGGCCGCTGTGGGCGGGAACCGTGG
>REDI01000018.1 GCA_007693595.1 Deltaproteobacteria bacterium
CTCCGACGCCGACACCGACCCAGACACCGACACAGACACCGACACCGACACAGTCACCGGCACCGACACAGGCACCGGCACCGACACAGACACGGGCACCGTCGTCTGCCGGGTCGTCGTGGATGGAACCTCTACCGGCGACGGGAGCAACTGGGCCGGCGAGGCGATGGACCTCCACAGCGCGCTGTCCGAGACCGCCTGCACCGAGCTGTGGCTGAAGGCGGGCGTCTACAAGCCCATCGCGGTGGCCGACGTGACGGCGGTCACCCGTAGCGAGCGTGAGGCGCGCTTCGTCGTCGACCGGGCGGTCGCGATCTACGGAGGCTTCGACGGCTCGGAGACCCTCCGGGACGCGCGTGATCCAGTCCTCCATCCGACGATCCTCTCGGGCGACATCGACGACAACGACGTCGTCGACCAGGGCGTCACCGTGAACAGCGCCGACCAGGTCGGCCGCAACAGCTTTCACGTCCTGTGGCTCGACGGCGCGAGGGGCGGGTTGTTCGAGACCACCCTCCTCGACGGCTTGACCATCACCGGCGGCAGGGCCGACGACGGCACCCCTTGGCGCACCGAGGGCTTCGGTGGCGGCATGTACTGCGACGGCAAGGGCGGAACCTGCAACCCCGCGCTGAGCCGCGTGGTGTTCGTTGGCAACACCGCGGTCTACTCCGGTGGCGCGGTATACAACCGCGGGGTCGAGGGGGAGAGCAGTCCCTCCTTCACCGACGCGCTGTTTGGCGGAAATGCCGCGGGCCAGTCCGGCGGCGCGATGTACAACGACGGCTGGGATGGCGTGAGCAGCCCGACCCTGGTCGACGTCACCTTCTCCGAGAACCAGGCGGGTCTGAGCGGTGGCGCGGTCCATGCCTTCACGTTCCGCGGCGAGAGCAGCCCCACACTGATCCGGGTCACCTTCAGCGATAACTTCGCCGGCGAGGACGGTGGCGCGCTGGCCAACGTCGGGGTGACCGGGGACAGCAGCCCAGCCCTGACAAACGTCACCTTCACCGGCAACGCGGGGCGCGACGGAGGCGCGGTGTTCAACCAGGGGCGCAGCCACGGCGTAAGCAGCCCCCAGATCACCAACGTCACCTTCAGCGGGAACCACGCCGACGACGCTGGCGGGGCCGTCTATAGCACCGGGGAGAGCGACGGGGAGAGCACACCGAACCTGGTGAATGTGATCCTCTGGGCCGACAGCGCCGGTGTCACGGGTCCCGAGATCGCAAACGAAACCGCGACCCCCTACCTCAGCTACAGCATTCTGGAGGGTGGCTGCCCCGCACAGGCGATGTGTGACGAGGGGACCCTCCTCGACAGCGATCCCGTGCTTGGCTCCCTGCAGGACAACGGGGGGCTGACCTGGACCATGGCGCCAGCCGCCGACGGACCGGCCGTCGATGCGGGCTCAGACCCCCACTGCCCATCCTCAGACCAGACCGGGCTCGCCCGGCCCCAGGGCGCGGCCTGCGACATCGGCGCCGTAGAGGTTCTTCCATGACCCTACGGGTGCTCAGGGCGTTGTTGCGCGAACACGTATCGGAGATCTCCATGACCGCCCGTCTTTCCGTTGTGCTCACGGCCTTGACGCTGATGATCGGATCCCCCAGCCCTGCCCACGCTTATGGTTGGTCGAACTGCGATGATCTCAGTCATTCCAACCATGTGACGTCCATGGGCTGGTTGACCCACCCCGGCATCTACGGTGAGTCCTTCCATACCATGATCAACGTCAGCCTCATCAGGGTTGTCAGCCGTTCCGCTCCTGCCCGCATCGTCGTAGAGCACACCGTCAACGGTCGCACGATCCCGTGCCTCGACGACTTCTTGGGCAGCTGCACCTACGACGATGTGTGCGATGTCTTCGAGCGCGCCTGCGCCAAGGGGATCCTGTACGGAACCTGCTCCTGTCCGATCAGTCGGGGCGCCTTCAACTTCAACACCTTCGAGGTATTGCAGGATCACGGTGCGATGATGCTGGGTTCGCACACCTGGAAGTTCAAGATGTACGACACGACCTCCGGTGCGCTAGAGGGATGCCTGGAGGTCACGGCCGAGGTGTCGCAGTGCGAAGATCCACGTTGTCCAGACGATATGAGCTGCGATCTGGTCTACTGCCTAGAGTAGAACGGGACCTTCAAGGGACAGCTCGACCTGCGCGCGACGCTCGAGAATAGGGAACCTCTGGTCGGAGGACGGTTGCGGTGTATCGTACGCCATACCGTCTCCAATCCGCTTGGGAGCCAAGGGTGCGAAGCGAGGATGTCTAGCTGACTGGTGAGGCAGCGCGGGCTCTCTAGGTGGCGTTCACGATGGTCCCACCCCGCCCTGAGCTGACCACGTTACCGCCCCTCATGTCGCCCTTCGGCCAGTGGTGGGTCGCGCTGTATCCACACAGCAAACGGTGGTAGTCAGCCCAGCTCGCCCGTGTGACCTTGTCTCGTCGCCGCCCAGTTCCTCGGCGTCAGCTCACCCAGCCTATTCGCGGGGTAGTCCTGGATCCTGTCCAGGACATCGCGAAGGTAGAACCACGGGTCGATCCCTTGCAGGTAGCAGCTCCCGAACAACGTATACAGGGTCGCCGCAGCGTGGGCCCCGCCCTCGGAGCGCGCGAACAGCCAGTTCTTCCGCCCGACTACCGTCTGCCTCAGCATGAGCTTGGAGAGACTCTGGGGCACCCCACCAGGAGCTTGTTCGTCAGTCGCCCGAAGGGTTGCAGAGCCTCAGCGCATTGCTCAGGGCCGAAACACGATTCCTGCCCGGAAGGTAGTCTGCGAACGCTCGCCGCACGCAAGACTCCAAGACGGCCGGCGTGGCTTGAGCGTCCCTTATCGCTCGTTCTAAGGCCGTTACGCGGTTCCTCCCCGGGAGATATTGCTCATAGATGAAGCTGAGGAGGCCTCGCTTGCCGAGCAGCTCCTCGTCGGATGCGACCTTCACCGCATGCGTGAACGCCACATTCGGCGCTCTGCCAGGGCGGTAGACCTCCAATGCCAGCTCGAGAATGTCCGCGTCGATACTCATTGGACATGCAGCCATCGCCAACTCCCGGCGCCGGGTGGCCTGGTGGCCGACATAGGACTGAATCCCCATGTCGACACAACGTTGGTGCTGAGCTTGGGCAAAGACCTCTGACTTGGACAACCGAGGATCGCGGGTGGGGACGGAGGAGCCCTCCAGCGCTGTGATCGCCTGATTGAGCGATCCAGCCGCAGCTCGATAGTCGGCGTTGGCGTCGGCTGAGGCCAGCGCGTCCTGCGCGCGGGCGAGGAGGGCCTCCACCTCGGCGCGATCCGAGGCGTGGGCGGTCCCGCCAAGATACAGCGTGAACAAAAAGACAAGGTGGATCATCGTTTCCTCTAGAAGCAAGGTATCGCGACTTCGAACGGACAGACGCTCCCGTAGCTCTCGACACTCGACGCGCTGATGTCTCGATGGGTCACAGCGCTCAAGCCGTCGCGTGGGTTGGTCCAAAGGTGCGAGTTGGGCGACAGGATCTGCTCCGCCAGCCAGATGGATCAGCGCTGGTCCATGCGATCGTCTGGCGTGATCCACATCTGGGCGATGATCGGGATGAACACATCCTCGGCGAGCCGGCGAAACTCCGGCTCTGGACCCCCATAGACATCGATCGAGATGTTCATGGCAGCGCCCACGCCATACCCCATGGTGCCGGGGTCGTAGAGGATGTTGACCGCGAACCAGATCAGGTCGCCGCCAGCCCGAACCCCCATGATCGTCGCATCCTGGCCGATCCCACCAATGTTTGCGTTGATCGTGTCCTGGCACAGGACCTCGATCGGTGTCCCGGCCGGGATCCACATCTCACGCTCGAGGTTCACCACCTGCTGAGAGGTCAACTCAGGGTTCGGATAGACGACGTACAGTCTGCGGAACATCGCGCCACCATCGTTCCGCACCACGTTCACGCCGAGGGAGTGACTGTCGCGCTCCCGATGGGCGACCCAGCCAGAGGGAAACATGAAGGTGAGGTGCGGCCACTCCGCGTCGCCGTAGAAGGACCAGTCGCGCTCAGGCTCGGGCCACTGATCGAGCAACGGCGGGAGGCCCTGCACCATGCGCCAGAGGTGGTCGAGGCCCACGTTCCCGCAGTGCTGAGGGGTGAGCTGTGCGCCCGGGTCCGAGCCAGCCTCGGGGCCCGAGGGATCGCTGTCGGGGCAGGCTACGAGCCCCAAGAGCAACGCGGCCGGGACGATCATTCTCACGCCAACCCCTTCTTCGTCGCCCGTCTAACGAACCGCTCTGTCGATGTCGAGGGCCCTTCGCTCCGCGTCTTTGGCCCGCGCTACCCGAAGGCGATGGCGTCACCGACGCGATGATCATGGATCCCGACTGGTAGAACCCAAAGAGGGGCAGCGACCGGCTCGATGTCCTGCCCTTTCGGCGAGGCCGTTGGGGGGCCAAGGTGCCGAGTTGGCCCATCCACCGCGCCGGCCGCCCCTTAGCACGCGTTGGCCGGCACAGCTACCGCGAACGGTGGGCACCGTGAGGTTCGGAGGCGGCGCAGGTAGGCGGGCGGTGCGGGTCCGACCCGTGTACCGTGGAAGTCTCCCAACCTCTTCGTGTTCGCCGCCGCCTACTTCCTCGCGGCGCTCTTCTACGTGATCCCGCTCGGGAGCTGATCCGAAGTGGATCAGCGTGTGATCCACATTGGATCACGCCTCCGACCTGCGCACGATAGAACGCGGGTTTTTCGTTGGCCCCCGGGTTGCAACCTCTCTCGGTGCATCGCACCACAGGAGGTCGACATGCACATCCAGTTCTGGGGAGTTCGCGGCAGCATCGCCGTCAGCGACCCTCGCACCGTCCGCACCGGCGGCAACACCCCCTGCGTCGAGCTTCGCTGCGGAGACGAGACGCTGATCCTCGATGGAGGCACCGGCCTTCGCGCCCTCGGCGCCGCCCGGGGCGCACCCCTCCGCGCCGCGATCGTGTTCAGCCACGTGCATTGGGATCACATTCAGGGGGTGCCCTTCTTCGGCCCGCTCTACCACCCCAGCAGCGACATCACCCTCATCGGCGCCGAACGCGACAGCGGCGACCTCCGCGACGCGCTGAGCGCTCAGATGCGCCCGCCCCGCTTCCCCATCGGTCTGGACGCCCTGACCGCCCGCCCGCGCTTCGCCAACCTCGACGCCCACCGCCCGCACGAACATGGTCCATTTCGGATCACCTCGATCGATCTGGATCATCCCGACGGCGTGCGCGCCCTACGCATCGAGGCGGGAGGTCGAGCCGTCATCTACGCCACCGACGTCGAGCACGGCGAGGGCATCGACGACCGCCTCGTGCGCCTCGCCGAGGGCGCCGACCTGCTGATCCACGACACCCAGTACTTCGACGACGAATACTTTGGACGCACCGGGCCCAGCCGTCGCGGGTGGGGTCACGCCACCGTCGAGCAGGCGACCGAGGTCGCGCGCCGCGCAGGCGTCGATCGGCTCGCCCTCTTCCACCACGATCCGGGCCGCACCGACGCCCAGGTCGAGGGAATGGAGGACCTGGCCAGGCAGCGCTGGGCGCGTACCTTCGCTGCCCGCGAAGGGGAGCCCCTTGACCTCTGAGAGGCATGGCGCCTCCAGACCGTCTATGCTCATGGCCCGATGGCTCGGCGGAGGCGGCATGGACGGGGCGGTGCTGGAGGACTTGCAAGATCGCGTGGCGCAAGGGCAGGTCGACCTCGACGCCCTCCTCCGCGAAGCCCTCGACCGGGTCAAGCGCGCTGCTCGCGCCGACCGCGCCACCTTGTATCTCCTCGACGACGCGCGCCGCGAGCTGGTCTCCCGCGTGGCCCACCTCCCAGAGATCAGCGAGATCCGCCTCAAGCTCGGTGAAGGGATCGCCGGAAGGGTCGCCGCCGAGGGCGTGCCCCTGCGGGTGCCCGGAGACCTCACCGCCAACGGGATCGCCGTCCGCATCGACGACCTCACCGGCTATCAGACCACGACGGTGATCGCCGTGCCCATCCGAGGCGCGGACCAGCGCGTGCTCGGGGTGCTTCAAGCCCTGAACAAGCCGCAGGGCTTCACCTCCGCCGACGAGCGCGGCCTCCAGCGCATGGCCGATCAGCTCGGCGCCCTCATCGAGCACACGAGCCTCGCGCCCATGCTCGCACCCGGTCAGCGCCACCCCCTCGCGTTTCAGTTCAACGACGTGGTCGGGGACAGTCCCCCGATGCGGGAGGTCTACACCCGCCTGCGCCGCGCCGCCGCCACCGAGGCCACCGTGCTTCTGCGCGGCGAGACCGGCACCGGCAAGGAGCTGATGGCCCGCGCCGTGCACGTCAACTCCCCGCGCGGCGCCGGCCCCTTCGTCAAGGTCGACTGCGGCGCGCTACCCCAGGGGCTCATCGAGAACGAGCTCTTCGGGCACAAGCGCGGCGCCTTCACCGGCGCCGACCGCGACGCTCCAGGCCAGATCGCCGCCGCTGAAGGTGGCACGCTCTTTCTCGACGAGGTGGCCGAGCTTCCCCTCCCCGCCCAGGTCAAGCTGCTCCGCCTGCTGCAAGACCGCACCTACCTCCCCCTCGGCAGCGCCGAGCCGCAGCGCGCCGACGTGCGCTTCGTCGCCGCGACCCACCGAGACCTCGAGCAAGCCGTCGCCGACCGCACGTTTCGCCAAGATCTTTACTACCGGCTGAGGGTGGTCGAGGTGCACCTCCCCCCGCTGCGCGCCCGCGGCCCCGCCGACCTGGACCGCCTCATCGACCACTTTCACTTCCTGTTCCGCCAGCGACACCACCGCGACGTCCTGCCCCTGACCGAAGCCGCCCGCGCCCACCTGCACCGTCACGACTGGCCCGGCAACGTGCGTGAGCTCGAGCACCTGATCGAGAGCGCCGTGGTGCTCAGCCCCGGCCCCTCCCTCGAGGTCGAGGATCTGCCCCTCAGCCCCGCCCCCGCGCCCGCCAGCGACCTGTTCACCACCCCGATCCTACCCCTTCGCGAGGTCGAGGCCGCCTATGTCGCCTTCGTCGTGGAGCACCACGGCGGCAACCGGAGCGCCGCAGCGCGCACCCTGGAGATCGGCCGCAACACCCTCGCCCGCAAGCTGTCATGAGCGAGGGGGGCTGCGAGTTGAAGGTCTTGGAGGAGGCGCTCCGCGAGGTCGAGCGCCGCGCCGCCGGTCTGCCCTCGATCAAGCAGTCATGGCTTCGCGGCCACGATGGAGCACCGGAACCGAGGCGTGCGATCGGGTGTTCGCCCCCGGCGCTGGCGGCAACATGGAGGCGGCAGGAGGCCATGTCCCACACCCTTCTGGCCACAGAGGCTCCGAGCGCGGGGGGATGAGTTCGCGAGCAGATCTCGATCACCCCTACAGAAAGCCTTAGTTCACGGGCGCACACCCGCGACCGCGAGAGGGGGAGCGCCCCCATGATCATCTTGATGCCGCTGCCCGAGCAGGGCTTTGACCCCACAGAGAGCGCCATACCGTGGAAGGTGCTGACCTCGCTGGGCCACACGATCCACTTCGCCACGCCAGATGGCGCGCCGGGCCGGGCCGACGATCGCATGCTAACCGGCCGCGGACTGGGCCCCTGGGCGCCGATCCTGCGCGCGCGCGCCGACGCGCGGGCCTTGTACGCGACGATGGAGACGTCCCCCGAGTTTCAAGCCCCGCGCGTGCTCGAAGAGGTGACCGCCGAAGACTTCGACGCCATCGTGCTCACGGGTGGCCACGCCCCCGGCATGAAGTCCTACCTCGAGTCCGAACCGCTCCTCGCGCTGGTGGCGGATCACATGCACGCGAACAGGCCTCTGGGGGCGATCTGCCACGGCGTCGTCGTCGTCGCCCGCGCGACCCGCGACGGCGTACCCGTGCTCCGAGGCCGGCGGACCACGGCCTTGCCGGAGTCGATGGAGCGGACCGCCTACCACATGACCCGCCTCTGGCTCGGGCGGTACTACCTCACCTACGACGAGACGGTGCAGGCGGAGGTGACCCGGGCGGTCGGGCCGGAGGGGGCGTTCGTCCTCGGGCCCCAGAGCCTGCTCCGAGACACGCCGGAGACGCTGGAGCGAGGGTTTACCGTTCGCGACGGAAACTACCTCTCGGCGAGGTGGCCGGGCGACGCCTATCGCTTCTCCCACGAGTTTCACGACCTGCTGCAAGACAATGGCGAAGGTTGACCCCTCAGCGGGTTGTACCCACGGCGCGCTGTACCAGGCCCTCGAGGAGGCGTACTGGCTGATGGTCTACGGCTGCTGCTTCGTGCTGGGCCTGATGCGCAGCGCGCCGCACACGCCGACCGGCGATCGGCGTCCGGTGGTCTTGATCTGTGGGCTGCTCGGCCGGAGCCCCTCGTTCTACCGGCTGCGCCGACACCTGCAGCGCCAGGGCCACCCGGTCTACACCCCGGACTTTGGCTGGCAGATGGGCAACATCGAACGAAAGGCGCGCCAGCTCGAGGCCTTCCTCGACGCCTTCGAGCTAGACGACTTTCACCTGATCGGGCACTCGATGGGAGGCTTCATCGTCGCGGCACTGGGCGATGCGTACCACGCGCGCGCACGGCAGATCATTACGGTGGGGACAGGCTTCGGCGGCACCCCCATGGCCTACACCCTCTGGATCCTGAAGGCCGCGCGCATGATGGCTCCGGGCTCAGCCTTTCGTCGCCTCCATCGAGCGCGGCTGGGCGCGCGCGAGAACGTCATCATCGTGCGAAGCTGGTGGGATGAGATCTCCGCCCCTATCTCCGTCTGCTCCATCGAGGGGTGCCAGGAGATCGTCTCGCCCCACCTGGGTCACATTCAGCTCGTGATGTCGGACTGTTCGATCCGCATCCTCACCGAGCTCGTCAGCGCACGGGAGGCGTGAGCGCTAGCCGTCGGGCCGCCCGATGCGCGAAGCCGGAGCGCCTTGTGTCTCTGCCGCGTACATGGTCCCAGACCTCCCGGGCGAGCTGAACGCCACTGGGTATGACCCTCCCCCCGCAAGGAGGAGCCGATGCTCAAGCAGCTCGCCGAGACCGTCCGGACCCATCGCCCGACGACCCTGAATCAACCTTTCCCCGACTGGCTACGCAGGGAGATCGTCGAGGGGGCGCGCCCGGTGCTCGACAAGGGCCACACGCTGCAGGCCGTCGCCGCGGCGATCGGGATCTCTACCACCTCGCTGTATTGATGGAGCAGAGAGCTCGACGAGAGCACCTTCGAGATCCGAACCCCCAAGGGCTATGTCGTGGGCGGGCTGGGTCTCGAGGATGTGGCGGAGCTGCTCGTGCGGCTCGGATGATCGGCAGCACCCGGAACATCAAGGTGTACGCTTATGACGGGGCAGGGCACTGTACCTACGCCAAGAGGCTCGCCAGAGGCAGCTTCGCGAGTCTGTGGCGAGATGGTGACTCTCCCTCGCTTTCCTTGAGCATTTCCGAGCTAGCGAGCGCCCAGCGCGCCAGAGAAGCTCTGCGGCGCGAGAACGCCATGCTTCTCCGACGCATCGAGGAGCTCACCAAGAAGCTGGCCGAGGACAACAACCAAGATACTCAAGCGCAACTTCAGCTCGAGCTCGCTGTCCTCAATGAGCGTCTGAAGAACCCGAACCGCGACCTCTACGGCTCGCGCTCCGAGCGAAGCCACAAGCCCGAGCCCAAAGAGAAGTCCGAACAAACGAAACGTCGTCCTCGACGGAAATCCGGCCGGAACGACCAGTCCGGTCTCAAGCGCATCATCCAAGAGCACCTCTTCGACGAGGCCGATCTCACCTGTCCCACGTGCGGTCACCGCATGGTGATAAAAAGAAGACCGCTGGTTACACGCAAAGGACAGTCGAAACGCGGACCTACGTCCTGAAAGAGCACCGGGCACAGGTCGCGGGATGTGGGGGCTGTGGCGCCGAAGACGTCGCGCCGTACCCCAAGTCCTGGGTCCCAGGCAGCGCCTACAGCGCAGACTTCGCGATCCAAGTCGCGCATGACAAATACGCCCTCAACATCCCGCTCGCCCGGCAGGAGGTCGAGCTTGAGCGACATGGGGCCATCGTGCGACGACACACGCTGTACGGGCTGCTCGTCCCCCTTCTTCCCTTCATCTTGCCGACCGTTGAGCGGATCCACAAGACCCTGCTCGCCGAGCCCGTCCTTCATGCCGACGAGACGAGCTGGCGTCTGATGGTTCAGAAGGGAGGGACGCTCAAGTGGTGGGGCTGGGCGCTCGCGAGTGAGCAGTTGGTGTCCTTCATCCTCCAGCCGTCGCGGTCGAAGAAGGCCGCACAGCGCCTCTTGCGCAACTTCGATGGGGTTCTCGTTTGCGATGGAACCAGCGCCTATGCAGCCCTGGAGCGCTTGGCGGATCGCGGCGGTGACCTCGGGCTCGAGGGCGTGGAGCTGCCCAACTTCGACCTCGCCGGGTGCTGGTCCCATGGCCGTCGCGGGTTCAAGAAGGCCATCTCCCAAGCCGACGAGGCGCATCTCTTCCTCGCGGACATCGACGAGCTCTTCGCCATCGAGCGCCAGGCCAAAGAACAGGCCGACGGGTGCGGAGCTGCGCTGCTCGACCTCCGCACAAAGCTCAAGAACGAGCGAAGCAGAGAGATCGTCGAGCGGCTCTATCAGCGATGTGACGAGACAAGCCGGCTGTCGGGCACCGCGTTGGACAAGGCGATCATCTATCTGGTCAACCAGCGCGGTCCTCTCCAGCGATTCTTGGAGGATCCCCGGGTCCCGCTCACGAACAACCACGCCGAGCGGCTGATCCGTGCGCCCGTGCAGGGTCGCAAGGCGCACCAAGGGTCGCGATCGGAGGGGGGCACGCGGATCGCCTCGGCCTTCTACACCGTGATCGGCTCGTGCAAGCTCAACGGCGCCGATCCGGTGGCGTTCATGAAGCACCTGGTCGATCGCGGGCTCGAGGAGCCAAGATACGCGCTCCTTCCGAGCGACTTCGCGGCCGAGCTGGCCAACGAGCGCATCCACCGGATCGGCCGGATGCTCGACAAGGCTTACGAGGACAAGCTCGACGGCCGCATCGACGACGACTTCTTCGACGAGCGCCGGCGGGAGTGGGAGCAGCAGCGCGCCGAGGCCGCCCGCGAGGTCGAGCGCCTGACCCGGGTGAGCGCCAAGAACCTGGAGACAGGCATCCGCGTGTTCGAACTCGCGAGCTCGGCCTTGGACCTGCTTTCCCGCAGATCACCCCTGGAACAGCGGGATCTGCTGAAAACGCTCTTCTCGAACTTCACAATCACCGAGGGAGAGCTCTCGGTGACCTGGCGAAAGCCCTTCGATCTAATCGCACAATCGCCCGATCCCGAAAACGAGGATGGTCGGGCTGGCTTGATGATTATAGAACTTTTTGGGTCGACCCGGGGATGGACTGGG
>REDI01000044.1 GCA_007693595.1 Deltaproteobacteria bacterium
GCTCCAAGTCGTCAGCCCAAGAGATCAACAACGACAAGGCGAGGGTCAGGCTCACGACAACTTCCTTGGTTCGCGGCGTCGGAGCAGCACTGTACCACCGGCGAGCCCTCTCGGTCCATCTCAGGGCCGCGTCGGCGCCGGTAAACGGGCTGAAACCAAGGTCTTGACGCTACGAGATCCCGAGCCCCCTCCGTCGTCGGAGTAGCGCCACCGACCCGAGCAGGACGATTATCCACCCCGGGCTAGGCCCACCCACGGTACTACAGCCCAGCCCGAAGCCTCGGTCGTCGGGCCCGAGCGGGGCGCGGCGATCGTCGTGGCTCGAGCCGGGGTCGAGGTAGTTGGGGATGCCGTTGCCGGTGAAGTCTTCGGTGCCCTCGGCGCGGTCCAGGGCGCCGTCGCCGTCGCTGTCGAGGTCGAGGCAGTTCGGCACGCCGTCGCCGTCGGTGTCGATGAGCTGGCCGTCGGGGCACTCCAGGGCGGTGGGGAGGGTGTCGCCGTCGTCGTCGGGGTCGCGGAAGTCGGGGACGCCGTCGCCGTCGGTGTCGCGGGGCTCGTTGGGGTTGGTGCCCGCCTCGAAGGCGTCGCGCAGGCCGTCGCTGTCGCTGTCGAGATCGAGCGCGTCGATCACCCCATCGCCGTCGGTGTCGAAGGGCGCGAGCTGCGCTTCGTGGGTCGAGAGGTCGCCCCACTCCACGCCGTCGGGGATGCCGTCGCCGTCGGAGTCGCGTCGGGTCGGGTCGGTGCCGAAGCGGTCCTCGTAGTAGTCGAGCACGCCGTCGCCGTCGGTGTCGGTGTCGACCTCGCCGTCACAGTTATTGTCGATGCCGTCGAGGATCTCCGGGGCGCCGGGGTAGACGGTGGGGTCGGTGTCGTCGCAGTCGACCGGCTCGTCGAGCACGGCTTCGGGCCACGCCCCGGCCGGGCTCTCGCCGACCTCGAGGCCCTGCCAGGCCGAGCGGAGCAGCCCAGGGTAGGTGTCGAGATCGACGTCGACGAGATCGAAGCCATCGCAGCTCTGGTCGATGCGGTCGTAGGGGATCTCGTCGGCGCCGGGATAGATCGTGTCGTCGTTGTCGTCGCAGTCTCCGCCGCCCTCGACCTCGACAGAGCCCGCCCACGCGTCTAGCGGGACCTCGATCTCGCAGAGGACGTAGCCATCGCCGTCGAGGTCGGACTCTTCGTCGGGGGCGCCGTCGGGGTCCCAGCCGGGCGCGTCGCAGTCGTTGAACCGGCCGTCGCAGATCTCGGGGGCTCCGGGGAAGATGTTCGCGTCGTTGTCGTCGCAGTCCTGGCCGATCATGGGTGCGCTCCCGCGCCAGAAGCCGCCGCCGTAGTCACAGGCCACGAACTCATCGCCGTCGAGGTCGGACTCTTCGTCGGGGGCGCCGCTGGGGTCGTAGCCTTCCGCGAGGCAGTCGTTGTACTGTCCGTCGCAGATCTCGGGGGCGTCGGGGAAGACGGTGGCGTCGTTGTCGTCGCAGTCCTGGCCCACGCTGGGCGCGGCGATCACGTGGTCGACCCAGGTGCCGCCGCCGTAGGCGCAGGCGACAAAGCCGTCGCTGTCGCCGTCGGACTCCTGGGCGGGGGCGCCGCTGGGGTCGTAGCCGTCGGCGAGGCAGTCGTTGAACTGCCCGTCGCACAGCTCGGGGGCGTCGGGGAAGACGGTGGCGTCGTGGTCGTCGCAGTCCCCTGCGGGCACCGCGGCCAAGGCGAGGCCCTCGCCCTCGCAAGCGAGGTCGCCGGGGGTGGACTCGAGGGTGTCTTGGGTTCGGAAGCCGTCTTCGTCGGCGTCGACGTAGCACAGCTCGGTGCCGGAGCAGCTCTGGTCGACGCCATCGCCAGGGATCTCGGTGGCGCCGGGGTTGACGGCGGGGTCTTCGTCGTCGCAGTCCAGCGGCTCGTTGAAGACGCCCTCAGGCCAGGCGACAGGGCTGTTGCCACCGTCCATGAGCTCCCAGTCGCTGCGGAGGATGCCGGGGTAGAGGTCGTGGTCGATGTCGACGAGGTCGAAGCCGTCACAGCTCTGGTCGATGCGGTCGTAGGGGATCTCGTCGGCGCCTGGATAGACCGTGGGGTTCCAGTCATCGCAGTCGCCGCCCCCCGAGATGGGCGGGGTGCCTCGCCACGCGTCGACAGGGACATCGGGGGCGCACTCGACGTAGCCATCGTCGTCGAGATCGGACTCGACGTCTGGCGCGCCCTCGGGGTGATAGTCGGGGGCGAAGCAGTCGTTGAACTGTCCGTCGCAGAGCTCGATGGCGCCGGGGTAGACGGTGGGGTCCTCGTCGTTGCAGTCGAGGCCGCCGTTGGGTAGGGGCGTGACGTTTTCGACCCAGGTACCGCCGGTGAAGTCACAGACGACGAAGCCGTCTTCGTCGAGATCGGACTCGGCGGCTGGCGCGCCCTCGGGGTGATAGTCGAAGGCGAAGCAGTCGTTGAACTGTCCGTCGCAGCGCTCGACGGCGCCGGGGTAGACGGTGGCGTCGAAGTCGTTGCAGTCGTCGGCGTTCAGCGCCCAGTGCTCGACGGGCGCGCCCTCGACCTCGACGCCTACCGGCATCTCACAGGAGGAGACCGGGGTGCCTGGGTGTGGGTAGCCGAACCCGTCTTCGTCGAGATCCGGGAACCAGTCGGCGGCGTCGACGGCGCCGTCGGTGGTGCTCCCGTCGCAGTTGCGGTCGATGTCGTCGCAGAGCTCATCGGCGTCGGGGTTGATGAGGGGGTCGCTGTCGTTGCAGTCGAGGTTGTTGGGCACCCAGGACGCGAGCTCGCCGGTCGCGCAGCCGAAGGTGCCGGGGTGGGTGGCCGCCCCGTAGCCGTCCCCGTCTTCGTCGGGGTAGAGCATCTGGAGCGCTCCGGCGTCGGGGTTGGTGTCGTCGCAGTCGAAGAGCCAGCTAATGCCATCGCTGTCATCATCGATGAAGGGGGCGTCGGGGCCCTGGGTCGCGCCGTAGTTGAGGGTCGCGAGGGGGTGGTCTTCGTCGTGGGCGAAGTCGTAGATCTCGCGGCAGGTCTGGGAAGGCTCGTAGGGGAGGTCGAGCGCTGGGAGGCCGGCATCGAAGGACACGAAGTTGGTCAGGTCGGCGGCGCTGTTGGCGAGGTCCAGGGTGGCGAGGTCGAAGTAGAGGGAGTTCCTGGCGACGAGATTCCCGGCGGTCCTGGCGTGCAGAAGAAATCCGACCTCTTCGAAGGGGGGGGAACCCAGGTCGCAGGTGGACTGGGTGTAGACGTTTCGTCGAAGGTCGAGCGTGCCGTTGCGTGCGTAGACGGAGCAGCCCTGCGCTGCGCGGTTGCCGACGAAGGTCTCGTATTCGCTGCTCGCGTCCTCTGGACCGCGAAAGAAGAGCGCGCCGCCATGTTGGCGGCTCAGGTTGCCGGCGTAGACGTTGTTGCGCAGGTTGGCGAACGTGGACTCAAGATACACGGCCCCGCCGCCGAAGGACTCCCCCCCGGTCTCGGCGGTGTACTCGTTCCCGCAGAAGAGGTTTCGGGTGAGCGTGATGGGTCCGAAGGCCTGGGCGGCCTGGAAGGCTGCCCCGTTGTTCCGGTTGGTGGTCAGCCCATCTCTATCGGCGGTGTTCCACCAGAACCCGCTGTGCTCGACCGCACACGTCCCGCCGAGGCAGCTGATCCCGCCGCCCGCCGAGGACCGCCCACGGAAGAAGCGGTTCTGGCTAGCAAAGAGTTCGGAGCCGTTCGTGACGCTGATGTGCCCCCCCAGCCTCGAGGCTTCGTTGTCACGAAACTCGCTCTCGTAGACTTCGAGCTCGACGCTGTTGCCGGCGGCTAGGATGGCCCCGCCGTGGTTCGTGGAGGAGTTGCCCTCGAAGCTCGCTCGCTCGATCTGGACCGCTCCTCCCCAGAGCGCGACTGCGCCCCCGCCGCGGCTCTGCCCGGAGGTCTCGCCGGTGTCCGCGGGTTCGCAGTGGTTGTCGAGGAAGGTGCTGTCGACCACGCGCAGGGTTCCTTCGCGTTGGTGGATGGCGCCGCCGGTGTCTGCGAAGCCCCCTTCGAAGGTGCTTCCGACGATGAGCGCCTGGGTCTCGATCCCGTCGATGCTGAGGTGCCCTCCGGTCTGGGCACCCAGCAGGGCACGGTTGTCGCGAAACTCGGAGTGGAAGATCCGCAGGTCTCCGATGGGTTGGTTGAGGTTGCCCCCTGCGCGGATGGCGCCACCGGCTTGCCCGATACCGTCGACGAAGAGGCTGTCGACGACGGTGAGGCTACCGAGCTCGCCCCCTGGATGGTGGATATGTCCACCCCGAAGCTGCGGGGAGTCCTCGGTCGCGTGGTTCCCCTCAAAGGTGCTCTGGAAGATGCGGACGTGGGTCTGACTCTGGGCGGTCAGGCCGGCGCCGCCGGCTGGATGTCGGCCGTTCCGCACGATCGTCTGGACCAGATCGAGGGAGCCGTCGGACAGGGAGAGGGCTTCGGCATGTCCTTGCGCGTCGAGGGTCAGGTTGTGCAGCGACGTGGGGCCGAGGTCGTGCTCCGCAGTCAGCCAGAGGAGCGGATGCGCGGTGGTGCCGGCGTGGAGCACGACGTCTTCGGGGGCGCTCCCCAGTCCGACGAGGTGGACGCTGGGCACATTGGCCCGGAAGGCGTTGGATCGGAAGTAGAAGGCAGGTTCCAGACAGATGATGGTCCCAGGTGATGCGTTGTCGAGCGCGGTTTGGAGCGCGTCGCCATTCACGAGCGGGGGACCCAGTCCGACCACGACGTCGCAGCCGACGGGCCGGGGAGGGGGATCGGGTGCCTCTTCGGCCCACGAGGACAGCAGCGAGAGGGCAAGCAGAAGGCTCAAGGTCGGCTCCGTGTCTCAGCCACGATGGACCCAGGATTCTACTAGCCTCGTCCGCGCAGCCGCAAGGCCTCCCACCCTCTCGCCGCCTTACAGGGGGGGGATGAGGTCAGGTGCTCGGGGAGGCGCTCGGTCGACGTGGTGTCAGGGACGATCCGCTGCGTCGCATAAGCCGGAACTGGGCTTGGCGCGCGCGGGGCCGCCTGGGAAGGAGCGCCGCCGACGCGCCAGGAGCAGTCCGATCAGCCCCAGCGCCAGCAGCCCGCCTTGGGCTCTGCCGGACCCGTCGCAGGCGCAGCCGCCACCGAGGGGCCCTGGGGTGTGCTCTGGAAGGGAGCGTGAGTTCACCTCGTCTTGGAGGCAGCGGTCCGCGAGATCCTGTGCTCCAGGGTTGACTGCGGGATCTTCGTCGTCACAGTCGCCCCGCCAGCGCTCGTAGAAGTCCTGCCAGTGGGAGGGGCCGTCGCCGTATGCTTCGAGAAAGGCGGCCCGATAGGGGTGCGCACCGGCCTCGGGGGTGTCGAGTCCGGGGTGGGCGGCGCGCTCGAAGGCGACGAACTGTGCGACGTAGGCCAGGAAGGCCTCGCGACTGCCTTCGACGAGGTAGCCGTCCCCGTCGCGGTCGAAGGGGTTGGCGAGCTCGAGCTCGCCGGTCTGGTTGAAGTGCAGGGCGGCGGTCAGGGCGGAGCAGTCATCGTCGACGCCGCTGTAGGGGATCTCGGGGCGGGGGACGTCGCCGGGGTCCACCGCGTCGCCCCAGGCGTCGGTGAGCGGGCTGTCGAGCAGATCGTAGCAGTCGTCCTCGCCGGTGGTGGTGTCCTCGACGCCCCAGCGGGCGACGAAGTCCGCCTGACGTTCCGCGTAGTCCAGCCAGATCTGACCATCCCGGTCGGGATCGAAGTCCGACCAGCCGTCGCAGTTCTGATCGATGCCGTCGTACCAGATCTCGGTCGCGCCAGGATAGACGGCCGGGTCGGCGTCGTCGCAGTCCGCGCCGATCCCCGGAGCCGGTCCGCGCCAGGGTCCTCCGTCGTAGTCGCAGGCGACAAAGCCGTCGCTGTCGAGATCGGACTCCTCGTCCGGGGCCCCGGTGGGATCGTAGTTCAGGGCGAGGCAGTTGTTGAACTGTCCATCGCAGCGCTCGGTGGCGCCGGGGTAGACGGTGGGGTCGGTGTCGTCGCAGTCCTGGCCGATCTCGGGGACGGTGCCCTGCCACAGACCGCCCTCATAGTCGCAGGCGACAAAGCCGTCGCTGTCGAGATCGGACTCCTCGTCCGGGGCCCCGGTGGGATCGTAGTTCAGGGCGAGGCAGTTGTTGAACTGTCCATCGCAGCGCTCGGTGGCGCCGGGGTAGACGGTGGGGTCGGTGTCGTCGCAGTCCGTCGCGCTGATCACGTAGCGCCAGTCCTCGCTGTTCCCGGGTTCAAAACAGTCCATCAGAGGACTGTCGGCCCGCGCTTGATCGCCGAAGCCGTCGCCGTCGCGGTCGGGGAACCAGGCGAGCTTGTCTTCGGCGGCGTCGTAGAAGGAGCCGTCGCAGTTTCGGTCGAGTTCGTCGCAGAACTCGGGGGCGCCTGGGTAGATCTCGTCGTCGGTGTCGTCGCAGTCGGTGTTGTCGAAGACCAGGCCCGGCGAAGGGCAGCCGTAGTCGACCGGCAGGCTGTCCCGGTTGCCGAAGCCATCGCCATCGTCATCGGGGTAGAGGGGCCCGCGCCCGGGCATCTCGGGGTCTTGATCGTCGCAGTCGAACATCCAGCTCCAGCCGTCGCCATCTTCGTCGATGCGATCGGCGTGCGCACCGCTTCGGTGACCGAGCGCCCCTTCGTGGGCCGTGCCCTCGTAAGGCTCGAAGAGGTCGTACTCGTCGCGGCACTCATAGTTCTCAGGCAGGGGCCAGCCTGGGGTGAAGGTCAGTCCGGGATCGGTCCAGACGTTCCCCCCCAGGTTGTTGACGTGGCCGTTCCAGCTCGTGGCGCCAGGGTTTTGGTAGAAGCCGGAGCTTCCCAAGACGATGTCGTTGTTCCGGTCGGCCTTGATCACGTACTCGTTGGACGCAAGGCAGCTAGAGAGGGTGAAGAGGTTGGCCGTGAGCGTGGTGATCGGCGTACCGAAGACGGAGCAGCCCTGGTAGGCGCGGTTGCCAATGAAGGTCTCGTGGCGGCTGTCGAGGCCCGGGCCGTCGAGGCGCCACGAGTGGTAGAGCGCCCCGCCCGCCGCGTCGGTGTGATTGTAGGCATAGACGTTGTTGCGCAGGGTGCCGGTAGCCAGGAACCGGGTTCGGATGGCGCCCCCTCCGCTCTGGATCCGGTTGGCGTTGACCGAGTCGACTTCGTTGTGGCAGAAGAGGTTGCGCTCCGCGTGCAGGAACGCGTCAGAATCTTCGCCAACCACCAGGACCCCTCCTCCACCGCGCTGGTTTTCTTCGACGAAGCTTCGGATAGCCAGGTTGTCCCAAAAGCCGCTGTCCTCGATCTCGCAGCTCGCCTCCCAGCAGGCGATCGCGCCGCCGCCGTAGCCCACGCCATCCCGAAAGCGGCTCTGCTCGACGAAGAGGTTGGCACCCCCGACCGCGGCGATGTGTCCGCCGATCTGATCGGCGTGGTTGTGCTCGAAATCGGAGCGACGGACGGTGACGTTCGCCGCGTCCAGCCGGACCAGGATCGCCCCGCCGGAGCTGTGGCTCTGGTTGTCGCGAAAGGTGCTGTCGACGATCTCAACCGTGCTGCGGTTGATGAGGATCGCCGCCCCACCGATCGGGTTGGTTACGGTCGGGTTGTTGTCGTGGAGTTGGTTGTCTGCAAACGTCGATCGGTAGATGGTGGTGGGCGCGTCGTTGACGTGAATGCCGCCACCCCGCGTCGCGCGCCCGCCGATGAAGTGACTGTCTTCGACGTGCAGGCTTCCGCCGGCGCCGGTCTGCAAAATCCCTGCGCCGCGAGCGTCCCACCCGACCGTGGTGTTGTTCAGGAAGCGGCAGCCCCGGACTCTGAGGTGGTTGTTGTCGACCACCCGAGCGCCGGCGCCTTCTTCATGGCGTCCGTCTCGCACGACGCAGTCGACCAGCTCGACGGTGCTCTCATGGCTGACATGGAGGTTGCGATGGGTATCGCTCCCGTCGAGGGTCAGATTGCGCAGCGTGGCGGTCGCACCTTGGACGCGCACGACGGGTCGCTCGGTTTCGCCGGTGCGCGCCAAGACCACGTCGGTGGGCTCTTCCCCCAGGCCTATCAGGTGGAGGTCGGATGTCAGGTGAAAGGAGGCGGGCGTTCCCCCACCGACGTAGACACCGGGCTCCAGGCACAGGGTGGTGCCGGGGGGAGCGGCGGCGATCTCTTCTTGGAGGGCATCGACCGAGCCGCTCACGATCACGTCGCAGAGGGGCTCGGGCTCTGAGGCATGAGAGAACGCGGCGAGGGCGAGGATCGCGAGCAATCTACGCTCCGTCGGAGGAAGGCGAGCGAGCGGCTCCCGGACGTCCCGCCCGGAAGATGAGCTTACTCTAGCATCCCTCGTCGCCGAGCGAAACGGCGGGGCCGGTTCAGCGCGAAGGCCCTCGCGACCCCGCTCAGCGGTTCAACACGTGGATCGCTTCGCCAAGCGCCGCCTTTGCGGCTTCCATGAGCCCTTCGCCCAGGGTGGGGTGAGGGTGAATGGTGAGGCCGATGTCGAGCGCCTCGGCGTCGAGCTCGATGGCGAGGGCGGCCTCGCTGATCAGATCGCTGGCGTGGCTGCCGACGATGGTGATGCCGAGCACGCGGTGGGTCTTGGCGTCGAGGATCACCTTGTAGAAGCCGTCCGTCTCGCCGGTGGTGAGCGCGCGCCCGACCGCCGCATAGGGCACCTTGCCGACCTTGATCTCGCCCTGTGCCTTGGCCGTGGGCTCGTCGAGCCCCGCAGAGGCGATCTCGGGATCGGTGAACACGACCGCAGGCACGGTCCGCGCGTCGTATTGGACGTTGTGACCGGCGATCACCTCGGCCAAGACCTCGCCCTCGTGGGTGGCCTTGTGGGCGAGCATGGGATTGCCGATCAGGTCACCGATGGCATACAGGCCGGGGACGTTGGTCTTGAACTGCTTGTCGACCTTCACGAAAGGCCCGTCGAACGCGACGTCGAGCGCTTCGAGCCCGAGCCCCTTGCTGTTGGGCCGCCGGCCGACGGTGACCAGGATCTTATCGCCTTCGATCCGGTCCTTGCCCTTGGCGGTCTCGATGTCGAGGGCGACGCCCTGGTCGGTCGCTTCCCAGCCGAGGGCCTTGGCCTTGAGGTGCACGGTGACGCCCGACTTCTTGAGCTTGCGGGCTACGACCTTGACCACGTCGGGGTCGAAGCCGGGTAGCACCTGGTCCTGCATCTCGATCACGGTGACCTCGGCGCCGAGCTTGCGGTACATGCTGCCCATCTCGAGGCCGATGTAGCCCCCGCCGATGACGATCAGGTGCTCGGGCACCTCGCTGAGATCGAGGGCCTTGGTGGAGTCGAGGATCGGGCCATCGGCGAAGCGGAAGCCGGGGATCTCGATGGGGCTCGAGCCGGTGGCGAGCACGATGTGGTCGGCGGTGTAGATCTGGGTGCCGCCGTCGGGATCGGTGACGGTGACCTGACCCTTGCCCGTGAGCTCGGCGGTGCCCCCGACCATGTCGACCTTGTTGCCCTTGAGCAAGGTCTGGACGCCGCCGGAGAGCTTGTCGGTGATCGAGGTCTTCCAGGCTTGCATGGCCTTCATGTCGACGGTGACTTCGCCCCCGACGTGGAGCCCCATGGCCTCGGCGCTCTGGATCTCGTGCAGGCGCTTGCCAGCGGTGATCAGCGCCTTGGAGGGGATACAGCCGACGTTCAGGCAGACCCCTCCCCAGTATTGCTTCTCGATGACGAGGGTCTTGATGCCGAGCTGGCCGAGACGGATGGCGCAGGGGTAGCCGCCGGGGCCGGCGCCGATGACGATGGCCTGGTAGTGGGTGGTGCTCATGAGGTGTGCTCCTGCGGACGGGGCCGCGATGGGTAGAGATCTAGGAAGGGGAAGGCAGCGAGACGATCACCGCGGCGGGGCCGTCGTGCGCTCGGGCGGTCTGGACCGCGTCGTGGACCGCCTGGGCGGTCGGGGCGTCGGAGGGGATCGCGGCCCAACCGTAGGCGCGCACGAGGGCGTCGGGATCGGCGGCGGTCTGGGGGCCGAGGGGGGCGCCGTCGCCGAGGGGGTGGATCGCGAGGACGAAGATCGCCCGACACGGATGGAGCGCGCCGAGGTTCAGGGCCTCGGTGAGGGCGCCGTCGGCCAGGGCGCCGACCCCGAGGTGGCACAGGGCGGGGCGGCCGGTCGCCAGAGCGAGCCCCACCGTGTAGAGCGCGCGGAGCGCTGGGCTAGGGCTCGGCGGCGCGATCTTGTAGGGGCGTGCGCCGCGGGTGCCCTCGACCAGGCGCTCCAGGGGCACGTCGCGCAGGACGCCGCCAACGCGCTCGCGCAGGCCGGGCACCCACCACTCGCCGCGCTCCAGGGCGGTGAGCGCCCCGGCTACCACGGGCGCGAGGGCGCCTAGCGGCAGCGGGAAGGGCGTGGGCCCCAGGGCGTGCAGCTCGTCGTCGGCGCCGAGGAGGGCCTGGGTGGCTTCGCTCGGGGTCAAGACAGCTCCACCAGGAGGGCGGCGGGATCTTCGAGGAGGGCCTTGAGGCGCCGGACGAAGCGCGCGGCGACGGCGCCGTCGAGGATCCGATGATCGAAGGAGGGCGAGAGGTAGAGCATGGATCGCACCACGACCTGGCCATCGCGCACCACGGCGCGCTCCCGGATGGCGTTGACCCCCAGGATCGCGACCTCGGGCACGTTGAGGATCGGGGTCGCGAGCACCCCGCCGATGTTGCCCACGCTGGTGACGGTGAACGTGCCGCCGGTGAGGTCGTCGAGGCCGGCCTTGCCCTGGCGGGTGCGCTCGGTGAGGTCGGCGAGCTCTGCGGCGATCTGGAGGATCGACTTGCTCTGCACGTCCTTGAGTACGGGCACGAAGAGGCCCTGCGGCGTATCGGTGGCGATGCCGATGTTGTGGTGAGCGCGCACCGTCAGCTCGTAGGTCTCGTTGTTCAGGGTGGCGTTGACGTTGGGGAAGTCCCGGAACGCCACCGAGAGGGCCTTGAGGATGAAGGGCAGGTACGTGAGCTTGATGCCGCGCTCCGCCGCGCCGGCCTTGAGGCGCCGGCGCAGGGTGACGAGCTCGGTGGCGTCGATCTCTTCGACGTAGGTGAAGTGGGGAGCCGTCTGCTTGGCGGCGAGCATCTGCTGGGCGATCTTTCGGCGCAGGCCGATGATCTTGACGGTCTGGTCGTGCGTGGCCAGCGGAGCCTGGGGCAGGGCCGGCGGCGCGACAGGGGTGGCTTGGAAGGCGTCGAGATCGTCGCGCACGACACGCCCGCCGGGGCCGGTGCCCGGCACGTCGCGCAGGTCGATGCCGCGCTCGCGGGCCTCGCGGCGGACGGCGGGGGCAGCCTTGGTGCGCTCGCGGGCGCTCGGGTCGCTCGG
>REDI01000095.1 GCA_007693595.1 Deltaproteobacteria bacterium
CTCGAGCGACACCGACAGCCTCACCGACACCGACACTGACACTGACAGCGACACTGACACAGACACTGACAGCGACACAGACACAGACCCCATCGACCCCTTCACGGCCGACCTGCCCGTCCGAGGCGGGTGCTCCGACCTGACCGCCTACGCGCGCGACGACGCCGACACCATGGCGCTCCATGTCTCGGTCGACGGTCTGGTCGAGGAGGCCTACGACAGCGAGGGCACCTCGACCTTCAGCTTCGACCTCTCTACCGATACCGAGGTGACGGTCCGCTACGAAGAGGGCTCACACCTCACGCACTACACCTGCAACGACGCAGTCTCCGAGGAGGTCGTCGTCGACCGGGACTGGAGCGGGATCGCAGGCGCGGTCGTGATCGAGCTCACTCCGACCAGCGCCACGCCCGAGCCCTGGCACAAACCCGCCGACGCCAAGATCACCCTCACGGATATCGTGTTCGAGTCTTCGACCGAGGAGGCGCTTAAGCTCGAAAGCCTCGTCCTCGAGGTTGGCGTAGGATGGTTCCCCGGCTGAGCAAGCCGCGCTGCCCTTGAGCGGCTGCATCAGTTAGCGGACCCCATGCTCCTACATCTCGGACTGGATCTGCTGAAGTGGATCGGCGTGCTCGTCTTCGTCTCGGGTCTCGCCGGCTCCTTCCTCTTGCGCGACCCGACCCAGCAACGCCAAGCCGCGCAGTGGTTGGCCGCGCCCGGGCTCGTGCTCGTCTGGCTCGGGGGCTACGGCCTGCTCACGCTGTCTGGGATCTCGATGATGAGCACCTGGGTGACGGGCGCCATGCTGCTGACCCTCGCCATGCTCCACCTGGCTCTCGCTGCGGTACGCCAACCCGCCATGAGGGGCTTCTACGGTCTCTTCGCCGGCCTGCTCCTCCTCGCGAACCTCCTGCTCATGATCGAAAAGCCGGGCACCGTGCACGAGCAGCACCCCACCCCCGAGGCCCCCGATGAGCCCTGATCTTCGTTGGTTCCTCTGGGTCGCCCGCGCCGAGGGCGTGTCGCTCCTACTCCTCTTCGGGCTGGCCATGCCGCTGAAATATGGGGCGGGGATCCCCGAGCTCGTCCAGCCCATCGGCATGGCGCACGGGGCCTTGTTCATGGTCTACCTGATCGCCCTATGGCACACGGGTCGGGTAGAGCGCTGGGGAGCGCTGCGATACCTCCTGGGGTTCGTGGCGTCGCTTCTCCCCTTTGGTACCTTCATCTTCGAGCGCCGGCTCGGCTGAACTCCCTCAGTCGTCGAGATCCTCGAGGTCGAAGAGCGGCAGGTCGCCGCGGGGCCCCTCTTCGCCCTGCTCCTGACGCTGCACGTCTTCGAGGGCCTGGGTGAAGTCTTCGGCCTCGGGCAAGGTGGGATCGCAGAGCACCACGAACCAGCCGCGGACCAGACGCTCGTCTTGGTTGAGCCACTGGCTGTGCGAGGGCAGCGACTCGAGGTTGCGGTCCGCCTCGCGTAACCCAGGGACGGCCTGGCCGGACTTGAGGCAGTGACGGAACTTGGCTTCGACCTCGCGATCCAGAGCGCCCTCGACCGCCTCTCGGCACCGCCCCATCTTTCGCCGGCCACCACGCTCGCAGATCTCGAGCTGAGCGTCCTGGCGGAAGGCCTTCCAGCGGTTGTTCAGCACGTCGCGCTCAGCCTGCGTCAGCTTGCCCTGGGTCTGGACGAGCTCCTCCTCGGTCTCTTTGAGCACCTTGGTGGTACGCTCCAGCTCTTTGAGAGCGGTCTCTTTTTCGGCGACGGCGACCTCGAGCTGCTCGCGCAGTGAGACGAGCTCGGCCTTGGCCGCTTCGAGCTCGGCCGACATGCGACGGCCCGCGGCAGCCCGCTGGGTCATCACCCGCTCCATCTCTTCGATCTCGGCCTCCTTCGCCAGCACCTTACCCTCGAGATCGACGACCTTGGCCTGCGCTTCGGTGAGGACAGCCACGGTCTCGGAGACGAAGGGATCGCAAAGGCGCTCGATCTCTTCGTCGGTCATGTCGCGGATCTCGACTCGCGTCTCGACCTCGACCACCGGAGGCGTCATGCGCCACCAGGCGAGCACCACGAGCGCCCCGACCAGACCTCCGATCAATAAGGAGGCGAGCACCGTCACCACGGGCACCAGCAGGCCGAGCGCCCCACGGCCGGCCGAGGCCTTCTCGGGATCATCGAAGTTGTCGTAGTCCTTGGGCACCGCCCCTCCTTCGCACCGCAGGGGGAGACTACCGCAGATCTGGAAGCCGAGGGGGTGCGAACCACATGACAGGACTATAAACTAACTTATCGACTCTTCTGTCGGCCAGGGCGCCCCGTGGAGTTCTGGGACGGAGGCCCTCGCTGCCAGAACGGGGCCCATCAGGGGCCCCCCAGGAGCATCAGACCGGCGGGGATCCAGTGCACCTCGAGCCCCCGCTCTTGGAGCTGCGGATCGATGCGTTCCTGATCTCCGACCACCACCAGCAACGCGGGTCGGTCGGCATCCAGCCAGAGCCGCCCAGCCTCTTGGGGCGCGCCCAAGGTCAGCTCCCGTACCGCCTCGACCCGAGACCGAGCCTGGTCTACGCCCTCCCCGCGACTCGTCCAGCGACCGTAGGCTCGGGCGGCCGTGCTGGAGGTCGAGAGGTTGCGGTTCCAAGCGTGCACGATCTTGGTCTGATAGGCCCGGAGCTCCTCCTCGCGCAGCCCTTCCTCGCTGGCACGCTCGACCTCGGCCTCGATCAGATCGAGGGTCTGACCAAGCCGATCCACATGCACTTCGGTACGGATCGTCCAGTGCCCCTCCAGCTCTCGCGTGGTCAAGCTTGCGTCGATGCCGTAGGTCAGACCCCACTCCTCGCGCAGCTCACGGTTCAGCCTCGACAAGAAGGGTCCCCCAAGGGCATGATCTAGCGCAGCGAAGGCGGGCAGCTCGGGATCGGCGTAGGAAGGCGCCGGGCGGCGGAGCGCGACCGAGGCCGTGGTGGTCGAGCCGAAGTCGATTCCAATCACCTTGGAGCTCGCGGGCCCGCCCTCCGGGAGCGGCGGTGTGGGCTCCGAGGCATGCCCCAGCCCCTCGGTCAGGGCGGTCAGATCGGGGAGGAGCGCGTCGAGATCGGCGTCGGCCACCACCAAGACCTCGAGAGGGGCGGTTTCGAGGAGCTGGCGGTGGAGCCCTCGAAGGTGCCGACGCCGAACCTTGTACCAACCCCGAATGTCGGGCCGGCCCCCCAGGGGATGCTCCGGCGCGTACCAGCCATAGCGCAACGCCGCATCGATGACCGAGCCAGCCCGTCTCGGACCGTCGATGAGCAAGGCCCGGGTCATGCTGCGTCGGAGCGTGCGCACATCCGAACGGGGAAAGCGCGGCTCGACAAGAACCTCGCGCATCAGCCGGAGGCCCCGATCGAGGTCCTCGAGCGGACAGGCCAGATGCACGCTGTGGTGCCGCAGCGTCCCGTCCGTCCAGAGGTCGAGATCGTAACGATCTTTGTAGTCCGCGAGCGCCTGAGCCGAGCGGCCTCGGGTCGCCTGATCCTGGATCCATGCCATCGCGGTGAAGGCCGCGCTGTCCCGACCCGTGAGGGCGAGGGCTCCCTGCCCGAACAGGATCCGCACCCGTGCACGTCGCAGCCCCTCGACGCGAACATGGTGCACCACCACGCCTGGCCTCAGGGTGTGGGTCGTGATGGGCGGCAGAGAGATCGGCTCCACAGGCCGCACCGCAGGGGGCGCGCGTCGATCGGGCCCCGACGAGGCGGGAGGCGAGGCCTCCTTGGAGTCGTCAGGGAGCGGCGAACGCGCCAGGGATACGGAGAGCAGAAGCGCGTGAAAGATCATGGAAGCTCCACGAGCGCGGCGGAGCCAGGGAGACGGTCGACCTCCCACCGGGGTACGACGAAGAGCCGCGCACCGGGCTCGTCGATCACTCGCTGAACCGCTCGAACCACATCCTCAGGACCGAGGGCCTGGAGCTCTCGCCACTGGGTCCTGGAACAGTCTGGATCGCCGTAAAGACGTAGGCACTCCACCAGCACACGGGCACGGCTCTGGGGGCGCTCCAAGGGATCCAGCAAGCGCCGTCGAAGGCGCATTCGCGCGCGATCGAGCTCGGCCTGGGTCGGGGGGCTACGCACCAGACCCAACAGCTCGCGACGCAGGAGACGCTCCAGCCGACCGAGCCGCGCGCCCCGCGTCACACTGCCCGAGATCAGGAAGAGCCCATCGCGTTCCCCGTTCCAGGCCTGCACCCGCGCCGACCGGATAAACCTACGTCGAAAGGGAAGCTCCCCGATCCTGGATCCGCGACCATCCCCGAGCACCGTCGCGGCGAGCCGAACGGCGAGCACGTCGGGGTCAGAGGCAGCGGGGCCCACCCACGCGAGGTGCAAGGTCGAGTCGTCGACCTCCGCCATCAAAAAGCCGTCCTGGCGTTGGGCGTGACGCGGCGGGGGCTCTGGCCAGGACCTCTCCATAGGCTCCTGGTCCGGCACATCAGAGAACCACCAGCGCACCTTCTGAAGGGCCTGGGTCGGCTCGACGTTCCCCACCAGCGCGAGGGTGGCGTGGGCCGGCCGGTACCATCTCGAGAAGAAGGCCTGCGCTCCATCCAGGGTCGCTCCTCGCACATCCTGCCGGGTGCCGATCACCGGCACATGGTAGGGGTGGCCTTGGGGATAGAGCAGCCGCGAGAGGGCGTCGAAGTCCCGGCCGTGCGGCGAGCTGTAGGACTGGGAGCGCTCCCGCAGGACCACGCCGATCTGGTTGCGCAGACTGGAGGCGCTCAGTGATGACCCCGCGGTGGCCCATCGGTCCGACTCCAGAAAGAGCGCCAGGTCCAGCGCGCCCGAGGGGAAGGCGGCGTAGAAGACCGTCGCGTCTTCGGCGGTCGAGGCGTTGTTCTCTCCGCCCGCCTCGGAGAGCCAGGCATCGAAGGCGTTACCCGGGACGTTCTCGCTGCCCTCGAACATCAGGTGCTCCAGGAGGTGGGCCAGCCCCCGCTCTCCGTCGTCCTCGTCGGCCGAGCCCACCGCGAGGTGCATCCTCAGGGCGACCTCGTCGGTGCGGGTGCGCTGCTCGACGATCACCTTCATGCCGTTGGGCAGGTGCTCCACCGTCGCGTCGACCTCGAAGAGATCGGAGGGAGCGGCGATGGCGAGGGCCAGAAGCGCGATCAAGAAGACCTCTTACGGCGGGCGCGTGACAATGCGTGAGATACGATCCGAGAAGAAGCCGTTATCCCATCCCCCTGCACGGAGAGAACATGAGAGCCCTGACCCTTGCCTTCCTCGTCGCCACCCTGGCGTGCACCCCCTCACCCTCCGAGGCCGAGCCGGTCGCCCAAGCGACGAAGGAGCCTGCCCCCAGTCCGACGGAGAAGGCCGAAGCGACCCCGGTCGCGACCGTCGGCCAGGCCGCTCCCGACTTCACGCTCAAGGACCTCGAAGGCAAGAGCCACAGCCTCTCGGATCACAAGGGCAAGACCGTAGTGCTCGAGTGGTTCAACCCCGACTGCCCCTACGTCGTCGCCGCCTACGATGGCGGGCCGATGAGCGAACTGATCCAGGAGTCTAGGGAGCAAGGCGTCGTCTGGCTCACCATCAACTCCGGCGCACCCGGCAAGCAGGGGCACGGCGTCGAGCGCAACAAGCAAGCGTCCGAAGACTGGTCCATGCCCCAGCCCATCCTCCTCGACGAGGACGGAACCGTCGGCCGCGCCTACGACGCCAAGGTCACCCCTCACATGTACGTCATCAACCCTGAGGGCGTCCTCACCTACGCGGGCGCACTCGACAACGCCCCGCGAAACAAGATCCCCAGCGACGGGCATCTCACCTTCACCCGCGACGCCCTCACCGCCACCCTCGCGGGCGAAGAGGTCCGTGCCAGCCGCACCCAAGCCTGGGGCTGCACCGTCAAATACGGGAGCTGAGGCCGCCTCAGATCGGGTAGCGAACCGGACGGATCAGCCCCCGAGAGGCGAGTAGCTGGCGATCCTGGGCGGGCAGATCGAGCACGGCGCCCTCGCTCAGCCTCAGCAGCGCGCCTGCGACCTCCGGCTCGAGCGGTGTGACCTCGACCGAGCCGTCGAGCCCTCGGATCATCCCAACGGAGGTCGGCTCCCTCGGGATAGGCTCGCCGTCGACGTCGCGCAGAGAGAGGTCAGGCTGGACCTCGATGTCGCCAAAGTCCGCGGCAGCGGTCAGCTCCATGACATCGACCTCGGCGCGGAGGATCACGACCCCAGGGGTGAGCCGGACCGGGACGTGCGGCTCGAAGTCCCCCAGCGCCGTCATGACCTCATCGCGAGCGCCGAGGTGGGTGACCTCGGCCTCGAAGCGAGCGAGATCCACCAGAGGTCCCTCAGCATGACCGAGCAACCAAGTGGCGAAGCGACGGCCGATGAGCGCGCGGACAGGCGGATCCTGCGCGACAAAGAGCTCGACGAGCTCCGGCAGCCGCTCGCCGAGCACCCTGGCGGTGATCGGGAGCGCCGAGACGATCCCTTCGCGCACCTGATCGATCGAGCGTCCTGGGTGGACCCCAAGCAGGTCGTGACCGAGGGCGAAGACGTGATCGGGCTCAGGCAGCACGAAGGACTCGTACAAGTCCCGGTAGAGGTGGAGCGCGCCATGGACGACTCGCTTGGAGCGCTCCTGGACGGTGAGAGGCGAGACCGAAGCCTGGGCGGTGAGCGCGCACACAGCGCTCAGCATGTCGACGGTTCCATCGAGCGCGTCGGCAGCCTCGCCTTCGCAGTCCTGGCGGATCGACAGGAGGCGCCAGGCAAGGTCTTGAAGGACCCACCTGCACTCGCCGTGAGCGGCGGTCGGCGCCAACCTGGGGAGCTCCGCCTCGCCGACCAGGGCGTCGAGCACGGCCAAGACCCGCGCCTCGAGGGCGTCGAGATCACGCACCCAGCCCCCGCCTTCGACCAAAAAGCCCTCCGCGAAGCGTGCGAAGATCGGGGAGCGAAGGCGAGGGCCATGGGCTGCAGCGTAGGCTAGGCCATCGGAGCAGAGGTCGAGGCTGCCATGGATCGAAGGGACGGGTAGACCGAGGGCACGGGTGCGGCGGATCGCTTGAAGCTCGCGCTCGAGGAAGAGTCGGCCATCGTCGAGAACGGCGGCAGCGTGCAAGTCATCGACCCGCGCCTCGGACACAGCCTCGCAGTCCAGACAGAGCCCACGGTAGAGCGGCCCGCTGGCGCGGTGGAGAGGACACCGCCGCAGGTGTGCTTCGTCCAAGAAGTACCAGAGGGCCACAGGCAGAAGCTCCGCGAGTCGCCCCGCCGTGGCGAGAAAGAGCGGAGAAGGGTCCGGATGCCAGGCGAACCCGACGAGGGCGTGGCACAGCTCGTGGGCTGTCCATTTGGACCTCATGCCAGGATGAAAACCACCGATAGCCTGGTCGTGCCGAAAAGACTGGTACTTTCGCTCCGGCAGGACGCCCCCCTCAAAGCGGGGTGGCTCCGCGAGCCCCGCGGCGTGTTCGGGGACGAAGTCTTGAGAGAGCGCCAGGTGGTGGCGATGCTCATAATGAAAGAGTCGCAACCCCTCGGCGGCAGCGAGGGCACCGATCCGAGCGGCGACCGGCGAACGCATGAGATCGCGAGGCGGCGCCCCGATTGGCCAGCCCTGGGGAGGGACCTGTGGGCAGCCGGGGACCTCGGCGGCAAGGGCCTCGGCAGCGACATCAGCTTCAAAGGGCACGCGCGCTCTCCTCCGGCCAGTGATATTCCCCTCCAATCCACCTGTCGAAACGATGCAGAACCTGCGCGATGCCTGAACACCCACACCTGCGAGCCCTGCACGTCGCCCTCGCCCAAGCCGGCGCGTGGGAGCGCGATGAGCTGGAGCGGCTGGGCGCCCTCCCCCTCCCTGACCGGATCGCCGCTGGGATCTCGTGGCCGACCACCCGGATCGAGGAGGTCTCGTGGGCCGGACGCGACCATGTGCTGGTCCTGCTACGGGCCGATCGACACGCGGAGCTGCACGAGGGGATCACCCCGGGCGATCGGGTGGAGCTCCGTCGCGGAGAGGCCCACTGGGTCGGTGTGGTCCGAGAGGCCGGGTCGCGCTGGGCCGAGGTTCGGATCCGCGGAGACATCGAGCCGGAGGGCTCTGTACAGGTCACCCGCCTCTTCGACCCGGTGCCGTGGCGGCGCCTCGCCGATGCGCTCGCACGCGGCGACGGGCACCGATCTGCCCTGCGAGACGTCCTGCTCGGCGAGCGCCCCCCGAGCCCCCCGATGCGGCACGGCGCCGAGCTGAGCGACCCCCTCCTCAACGAGGCCCAGCGCCGGGCGGCACGGCACGCCCTCGACGCGGGGGAGCTCGCCCTCATCCACGGTCCACCTGGGACCGGAAAGACCACCCTTCTCGCGGCCCTGCTCAAGCGACTGGTAGCCGACGGCGACCGCCCCTGGGCCCTAGCCGACAGCAACGCGGCGGTCGACCATCTGGCAGATCGCGCGGCGGCACGGGGGCTCGACGTGGTGCGGGTCGGCTCCTACGGCCGAATGAGCGCCGGAGGGCGCACCCTCTCGCTGCGCCATCGCATCGCTGAGGGGCCTTATGGCGCCGCGATCACTGCGCTGGAGCGGGATCTGGCCCGCTTGGGTAGCCGGAGCGATCCGGGGAACCGCCGCGAGGGGCGCCAGCTCTTCACCGAGCTGCGCGCGCTGCGCGCCACGGCCCAACAGCAGGCGCTCGAGAGCGCCGAGGTGATCGCGAGCACGCTCGGAACGCTCGCCTGGATGGCCCCAGAGCTCCCCGACGCCCAGACCGCGGTGATCGACGAGGCGACCCAGGCGATCGAGCCCGCCATCTGGACGGCCGTGCCGCGCGTCTCACGGCTGATCTTGATCGGGGACCCCCATCAGCTAGGCCCGGTCGTGCGCAGGCCGGCGAGCCCGCTGGAGCGCTCCCTGCTGGAGCGTCTCCTCGACCAGACCCGAGGCTCGCTCCCGCTGCCCATGCTCGACGTTCAGCATCGAATGCACGAACACATCCAAGAGATCGCGCGCCCCATCTACGGCGACAGCTACCGCCCTCACCCCTCCGTCCGAGCCCACCTGCTGCGCGACCTGCCCGAGGCCGACACCACGCAGCTCACCTCCACTCCCCTGCTCTGGGTCGACACCGCCGGGGCAGGCTTCTCCGAGGAACAAGACCCCTCCACCCGGTCCTGGTTCAACCCTGGCGAAGTCCGCGTCGTCGCTCACCTCGTCCGGGATCTACGCGCCGCAGGCCTGAGCCAAGCGCAGATCGCCGTCATCGCCCCCTACGCCGCCCAGGTTCGACTCCTCCGAGAAGAGCCCGATCTGGCCGGGGTTCGGGTCGACTCGGTCAACGCCTTTCAAGGCCGGGAGTGCGAAGCGGTGATCGTCTCGTGGGTGCGCAGCAACGACGGCGGGGAGCTCGGCTTCGTCCAAGATACACGTCGGGTGACCGTCGCCCTGACCCGGGCGCGTCGACTGCTCGCCTGTGTGGGTGACACCGCGACCCTCGGAGCCGATTCCCGCTTCGCCGCAGCCCTTGATACCTTCGCCACCCACGACGCCTTGGTCTCCATCTGGGAGGAGCCCTGGGTCTCGCTGACCTGAGCCCCACAGCGGGCCGCAGCAACGGAGCCACCGATGCCCTCGCTGATCCAGACCCTCCCTGATGGTCCTCTCGACATCCTGGGCGATGTGCACGGAGAGATCGACGCCCTCCGCCGCCTACTTGAGCGGCTCGGCTGCGATCCCGAGCGCGGCCGCGCTACGAGGCCGCTGGTCTTCGTAGGCGATCTGGTCGACCGGGGCCCCGACAGCCCGGCGGTCCTCGACCTCGTTCGCCGCCTCGTCGACTCGGGTATCGCCTGGGTCGTCGCAGGGAATCACGAGCTCAACTTGCTCCTGGGCGATCGCAAGGAAGGCAACGGATGGTTCTTCGGAGATGCCTCCGATAGCTGGCAGCGCCGTCACGACGACGGGACGACGTCCGATATCCCCTTTGACAGCGCGCTCTTGCCCGCGGCACGCCAAGGGGAGGTCCTCCGGTTCTTGCGTAGGCTCCCCCTCGTTCTGGAGCGAGCGGACCTGCGCATCGTGCACGCTGCCTGGCACACACCGAGCCTCGAGGCGGTACGAGAGGTCACCGATCTCGCGGCCGCGAGCAAGGCCCACGACGCGAAGCTCCACGCGGAGTGGAGAGAGAGCGGCCTCCTCGCACGAGCCCGCGAAGAGCGCGCCGCCTTCGCTCAGCTCCGTCGGCGAGACGTCGAGCCCGATCGCGACCTGCCAAACCACGCCCTCCTCGAAGAGGCGCGGCAGAGTCGCCACCCTATCAAGGTGCTCACCAGCGGTCTTGAGCGCCGGATCCCCTTCGAAGATCGGTTCTTCGTGGGAGGACGGTGGCGCCTGGTCGAGCGCGTGAGGTGGTGGGAGGACTATCGCGATGAGCCGGCGGTCGTCATGGGGCACTACTGGCGCAGCCGCGACGGTGGACAGACGGGTAAACCAGACTTCTTCGACGCTCCCCCCTTCGCTTGGCTCGGCCCACGGGGGAAGGCGTTCTGCATCGACTACAGCGTAGGGAGGCGGTATCACGAGCGGGTCGAGCATCCGGCTGGAGGTGCACCGTACCGCCATGGGCTGGGGGCTCTGCGCTGGCCCGAGCGGGTCGTGTTCTTCGACGACCGAGCCGAGCCCGTACCAACCACAAACTTCGGCCAGAGAGGCTAAGGCGCCGCTCCAGGCTGGCTGCTGGTCGACGAGCGGCCGACGACGTGTGAAAAGAAGATATGGTCGTCGGCTCTGCCATCCTCATCTCCCTCTTCGGTTCCGCCGTAGCGGCCCCCACCTTCGAAGGGGTGCAGCCCGATGACCTCCGGCTGGCCAAGAAGGCCTACCGGGCAGGGGTGCTCTGTACCGGCTGGGAGCCTCCCCATCACCCCTCGGTCAAGCTCCAGCGGCGCGACGCCCTCGATGGCTACGATGGCCGCGCCTACCTCGACGGTGAGGGGATCTACCGGATCGAGATCAGCGAGTCGAATCCCGGCCGAACGCTGCTGCACGAGCTGGCCCACGCCTGGGCGTCCAGAGGTCCCGCCACGCTCACCGAGGGACGTGCCGATCTGCTGGCCGACTGCATGGCGACCCACCTGCGGCGCATCGACCTGTTCGACCCCGATCCGGGCCGCGATCTCGACGCCCTGCCCGATCTTCGGCGCTGGTCGAACCCGCGCGCTGGACACACCGCCCGGACCGACGACCAGGAGCGCGCCGATGCCTACCTGGGCGCCTCGCGACTGATGCGCGTGATCGTCACCCTCGTGCCACTTCCAGAACTCTACCCCCAAGATGGGCTCCTGCGCTGGCGAGAGCTCGATCGTCTCCTGGAGCGCGCGGGCCCCCGCGGCGCGATCATCCTTGACATGCTCGCCGGCGGGGCGGGGCGGCAGGCCCAGGCCTTGACCGATCACGACCGCGACGCGCAGCCGTGGCTAGCCGAGATCTTGTCGGGCACGGATCCCAACAGGTGGGACTCGAGCGGCGATGGCTGGTGGGATGGCTCGCCTCCCGCGCCGCCGGGCGCCGTCCCGCTCCCCCCCGATGGGAGCGCCGTGTGCTCCGGCATGAGCGCGAGCCCACGAGGCGCCCGCGTCGAGGTCCGGGTCCGCGCCACACGGGCCTCCGCGCCTCCGAAGGTCCGGGTTATCGCCGGCGATACCTGGCTCATCGACGACCCCACCCAAGGGGTCTCCATCGAACCCAACCAGCCCATCTTGCTCGCCCTCGACGGCGGGCTGCGCGGCGCGACCGGCGGGGCCTGGGCCATGGTCGGCGGCCAAGACCTCTACACGTCGTGGAACTGCAAGAGCGAGCCGCATTACACCACCTGGATCGCCGACCCGACCTTCGCCCCGCACCTCGAGACCTTCCAGAAGGAGCTGCGCGAGATCATCGCCCGCGCCGACAGCCTGATCGGACCGAGCACGCGGCGGCTCGTCGTCGCCATCGGGGCGGACTCCACCCACGTGGACGCCGACGGCGTGAGGCTCTCGACGGGGTTTCTGGCCTGGGCCCTGGAGCGCGGACGCATCGATGCCATCGCGGGTCTGGCCGTAGCGCTCCAGCGCGCCTGGCTCGCGCCGCCCGACGAGCGCCGCTGGGACACCGCCGAGGCTCTCCTCCATGCCCTCCTCGACGATCCCCCCAAGGAGTTGTTGATCTCCGCCGACCCCGACCAGCGAGACGCCCGTACGGCCGAGGCGAGCCGGTGCGGATGGCATGGAACCATCGTCGGGCCCTGTCCCAAGGCCGTGCGCCCCGCGCCGCCCGAGCGTCCCACAAGGCGCTGAGCCTACCTACAAGATCGTCTTGCCGAGCGCGCTGAGGATCAGCCAGACCGCGAGCTGACCCGTTCGGTTACGCTCGTCGAGGATCGGGTTGAGCTCGACCATCTCCATGCCGAGGAGCTTGCCCGTCTGAGAGACGAGCTCGCAGAGCATGTGCGACTCACGCAGCGAGAGCCCCCCTGAAACGGGGGTGCCGACCCCAGGCGCATCGGTCGGATCGACCCCGTCGAGATCGAAGGAGAGGTGGATGCCGACGGTGTGACGGCCGATGTGCTCCAAGGCCTCGACCGCACAGGCTGCCGTGCCGCGACGATCGATCTCGCTCATGGTGTAGACGCGCACCCCGAGCTCCCGCACCAACGGGGCCTCGGTGGGATCGACGTCGCGCGCGCCAAAGACGACCACGTCCTCGGGGTACAGCGCGGGCTGATTCCCGGCCAGCGCGACGAGCTCCGGCGCGCCCCGACCGAGCAGGGTCGCCAGAGGCATGCCATGGATGTTGCCCGAGGGGGAGGTCTCGGGGGTGTTCATGTCGGTGTGCGCATCGACCCAGAGCACCCCGATCCGCTCCCCGCGGGGGCGGTGATGTCTGGCAAGCCCGGCGATGGTGCCGATCGCCTGGCTGTGGTCGCCCCCGAGCACCAAGGGGAAGCGCCCACGGCCGACCTGCTCGTGCACATGATCGGTGAGGCGACCGCAGACATCGTGGATAATCGAGAGAAAGCGCGCGTGCGCGTCGCCCACCGGCTCTTGCTCGAAGGACCGAGTATCCACGTTATGGACCGCTCCGATCTGGTGACCGATCTCGCGAAGGCGCGGCACGAGGCCCGCGACATGCATGGCCGAGGGACCCATGTCGGTGCCGCGTCGACCCGCTCCCAGATCGAGGTGTACATTGGTGATCGAGAGATCCATGTTAGCCTCCATGAGCCAGATGGATCTTTGCCCCGTTCCCGGCAACGGGGCCACCCCGTCTTGTCGGCGGGCGGCAGGTGGCTAGCGCAGGACCGTGGTGCGTGGCCTCTCCGATCTCATCGAACCTCTCCAGCAGCTCCTCCCCCCAGAGGTCCTGCTGCCTCTACTGGGTCTCGCGCTCCTGGTCGCCGCGCCCGCGTGGTGGCGGAGCGTGGCCGTCCGCCAGATCAAGGGACACCTGCGGCGCGCGGCCCGAGCCCACAGCGAGGCGGAGCGGGAGCGCGAGATCGAGGGCGCCTTCCGCCGCGCCGGCCATCACGCTCGTCGACTCGTCGACCTGGCGGAGCACGCGGGTCGGGCCGGGCTTCCGCTGGTCCGTCGAAGAGCGATCGAAGCGCTGGAGTCCTCGGGTAGACTACCCCTAGAGGCGGCTAGACTTCGACGCGCCGACGGCCCGCCGCCCCCCAAGGTGCGCGACATGGAGGAGGTCAACATCCGGGTCCACTTGCTGATGGAGCGAGAGCTGTGGGCCGCCGCCGAGGAGGTGCTCGACGAGGCCGAGCGGCGCTTCGCTGGGGATCCTGAGCTGGCCGCCCTGCGCGAAGATTTCAACACCCGGCACCCCGCCCCGGAGGAGCCCTGATGCTCAACGACGAGATCCGCCGCCAGATCGATGACATCGCCACCGAGATCGACCTGCTGGTCTTTCGACTGGAGCAGCCCCCCACCTCTGTGGACGAGCGCCAGGACCTCCAGCGGAGCTTGGAGCGCCTCGTGCGCGCGCTGCGCGAGTTGGCAGACCGCTGACAGGGCTCCAGGCCCCCCGAGCCACTACATCTTGGGGTCCACGCGTCGCCGACCCCCCACATGATGGGGTCGAAATGGATCCATCGCAGGGTGTTTACATTGTCTTGACATTTCTAGGCTATGGACAACTACTTTGACACAAGATGCTAAAGCAGTAGAAGAACAATCACTTTTGAATGAATGTGGTATATCGAGCTGTGGATAGTCAGTGGACATCTGACCCTACAAGCGGAGCCGTCCTGTGGAGATCTGGTGGACGACCCGGGGTCACCTGCGGAGCAGTCATGGAAATCTTGACCGTTCTTCAAAAAAACTCTCATTGGTACATATCTCCTACCGACTCCCTGTGCTGCATCCTAGTTTTTCGAGGCCGAACACACCACAGGCCCTGCGGAAGTATCCTCAGAGGCTCCTGGCTGGTACGCTCTGGTGAGACATTGCCCTCGCCCCCCGATCCTCGATAGGGTCCAAGGGCGCCACGGGGCACCCCCCTCAAAGCCCCGTCGCCGGCCCCATCCTACCGACCGGCTCCCACCGCGTCTCGCCCATCTCGGCGAGCGAGACGGGCTCGTGCGCTCTCCTGACCGACTCCTAACTCCCACCCGCCCCCATCAGAGGTCCCCATGAAGGTCCAGCGCCGCTTCACCGCTCAACTCGACAGCCCTTACGACGGCCTTGTGTTCGAAGAGCGCACCTCGCAGATCCGCAACCCCGATGGCTCCCTGGTCTTCGAGTCCCCCGCCGTGGTCCCGACCGGCTGGAGCCAAGTCGCCACCGACATCATCGCGCAGAAGTACTTTCGCAAGGCCGGCGTCCCCGCCGCGACCAAGACCGTCCCCGAGAAGGGCATCCCCGCCTGGCTCCAGGGTCGCATCGCCGACGAGAAGGCCCTGGCTGCCCTGCCCGAGGGGGAGCGCTTCGGGGGCGAGACCGACTGCCGCCAAGTCTTCGACCGCCTGTGCGGGTGCTGGACGTACTGGGGCTACAAAGAGGGTCTCTTCGACACCGAAGACGACGCGCGCGCCTTCTTCGACGAGCTGCGCTTCATGATGGCGCGGCAGATGGCCGCGCCCAACAGCCCGCAGTGGTTCAACACCGGACTGCACTGGGCCTATGGGATCGACGGCCCCGCCCAGGGCCACAAGTATGTCGACCCCGCCAAGGACAAGGTCGTCGACAGCTCGAGCGCCTACGAGCGCCCGCAGCCGCACGCCTGCTTCATCCAATCCGTCGCCGACGACCTGGTCAACGAAGGCGGCATCATGGATCTCTGGCAGCGCGAGGCGCGCCTGTTCAAGTACGGATCGGGTACCGGCACGAACTTCAGTCAGATCCGCAGCGGAGGGGAGCCGCTCTCAGGCGGCGGACGTAGCTCGGGACTCATGAGCTTCCTCAAGATCGGCGACCGCGCAGCGGGCGCCATCAAGTCCGGGGGCACCACCCGGCGCGCTGCGAAGATGGTCTGCCTCGATCTCGACCATCCAGACATCGAGGAGTTCGTCAACTGGAAGGTCCGCGAGGAACAGAAGGTCGCCGCGCTGGTCACCGGCTCGATGCTCAACGAGCGGGCGGTCAACGGCATCCTCAAGGCCTGCCAGCAAGGCGAGGGTGAGCACCGCTTCGATCCTCGCCACAACGCGGATCTAGCCGAAGTCCTCCGCGAAGCCCGCCGCAATCGGGTCCCCGACAACGTCCTCTTTCGCTCGATTCAGCTCGCGCGGCAGGGGGTGACCGAGGTCGCCTTCGACACCTACAACACCGACTGGGACAGCGAGGCCTACAGCACCGTCTCGGGGCAGAACAGCAACAACTCGGTCCGCATCCCGGACACCTTCATGGAGGCTGTGCTCCGTGACGAGTCCTGGGATCTCATCCAGCGCACCGACGGCGGAGTGAGCCGCTCGATGCCCGCCCGCGAGCTGTGGGAGCAGGTCAGCTATGCAGCTTGGGCGTGCGCCGACCCCGGTGTGCAGTTCGACACCACCATCAACGACTGGCACACCTGCCCCGAGGGCGGGCGGATCAACGCCTCAAACCCGTGCTCAGAGTACATGTTCCTCGATGACACGGCCTGCAACCTCGCCTCGCTGAACCTCATGCGGTTCTACGACACCGACAACGCCACCTTCCAGCTCGATGACTACGTCTACGCGACCCGCCTCTGGACGACGGTGCTCGAGATCAGCGTCGCCATGGCCCAGTTCCCGAGCGAGGCGATCGCCCGGCTCTCCTACGACTACCGGACTCTCGGCCTCGGCTTCGCGAACCTCGGCGCCATGCTCATGGTCATGGGCGTGCCCTACGACAGCCACCAAGGTCGCGCCATCGCCGGCGCCCTCACGGCGGTGCTGTGCGGCGAGGCCTACGCCCAGTCCGCACGACTGGCTGCCATCAACGGTCCCTTCCCGCGTTTCGCGCCCTCGCGCGATTCGATGCTGCGGGTGATCCGCAACCACCGTCGCGCGGCCTGGTCCGCCCCGAACAGCGCCTATGAGGGCCTCTCGGTCCGCCCCGTCGCCCTCGACGAGACCCACTGTCCCCCCGAGCTGCTCACCGCCGCCCGCAAAGCCTGGGACGAGGCGCTGGAGCTCGGCGAGAAGCACGGCTACCGCAACGCGCAGGTCACGGTCATCGCACCCACCGGCACCATCGGCCTGGTCATGGACTGTGACACCACCGGAGTCGAGCCCGACTTCGCCCTGGTGAAGTTCAAGAAGCTCGCCGGCGGCGGTTACTTCAAGATCATCAACCAGTCGGTCCCGCCCGCCCTGCACAAGCTCGGCTACACCGATGCTCAGATCGAAGACATGATCCACTACGCCACCGGCAAAGGCACCCTGCGCGGCGCGCCCAGCGTCAATCACGAGCGGCTCGCGGGGCTAGGCTTTACCGAGCAGATCCTCGACAAGGTCGAGGCCCAGCTCAAGAGCGCCTTCGACATCAAGTTCGTGTTCAACAAGTGGACCCTCGGCGAAGACTTCTGCACCAAGGTCCTCGGCCTGACCCCCGAGCAGCTCACGGATCCTACCCTCGACCTACTCGCTGAGCTCGGCTTCACCCGTGCCGAGATCGAGGCCGCCAACGCCTATGCGACAGGCACCATGACTCTCGAGGGAGCGCCCGCCCTGCGCGATGAGCACCTGCCGATCTTCGACTGCGCCAACCGCTGCGGCCGCACTGGAGAGCGCTTCATTGCCTACGAGGCTCACATCCGCATGATGGCCGCTTGCCAACCCTTCATCTCGGGCGCGATCAGCAAGACCATCAACATGCCGAACGAGGCGACCATCGAAGACGTCAAGGAAGCCTACATGCTCTCGTGGCGCCTCGGCCTGAAGGCCAACGCCCTGTACCGCGACGGCTCCAAGCTCAGCCAGCCGCTCTCTTCGGTCGCGGCCACCGACATCTTCGCCGCTCTCGACGATGTCGACGAGCCACAGCAGGCCGCCCCTGTCGCCGCGAGCGGCAAGGTGCGCGAGGTGACCGAGCGGGTCGTCGTGCGCTACCTCTCCAAGCGCCGCCGCCTGCCCGACCGCCGAAAGGGCTACACCCAGAAGGCCATGGTCGGGGGCCACAAGGTCTTCCTGCGGACGGGCGAGTACGAGGACGGGGAGCTCGGCGAGATCTTCGTCGACATGCACAAGGAAGGAGCCGCCTTCCGCTCACTGATGAACTCCTTCGCCATCGCGATCAGCATCGGCCTGCAGCACGGCGTGCCGCTCGAGCGCTTCGTCGATCAGTTCGTGTTCAGCCGGTTCGAGCCCAACGGCATGGTCCAGGGCAACGACCGCATCATGATGGCGACCTCGATCATCGACTACCTCTTCCGCGAGCTGGCGATCACCTACCTGGGCCGCGACGACCTCGCGCACGTCTCCGAAGAGGACCTCCGACATGACGCGGTGCTGCCCAACGAGGAGCCCCAGTGGGTCGAAGAGGAAGAGATCGCGCAGACCACCCACGTCTTCGGGGCGGCGATCGACGTCGATGAGGCGCCGGTGGCCGAGGCCACCCCCGCGCAGCCCACCTCGCCCAAGGCTCGTCCGAGCGCTCGCATCCAGGCGATTCTCGACGCCAAGGCGCAAGGCTACGAGGGCGAGGCCTGTGGGGAGTGTGGGGCGCTCACCTTGGTGCGCAACGGCGCCTGCATGAAGTGCATGAGCTGTGGGGCGACGAGCGGCTGCTCCTGAGCCCGCTTCCTCGGTAGCTCTCTGCCGAGGTCCGCGCGGCGGCGCGACCGTGCGCCCCCACTTCCTACCAGCGAGAGCCCGATACCTCCCCGGTGTCGGGCTCCTTGTCTTGAGCGCGGGGGGGTGGGCGCTTCACCCAGGCGGCCGCCCTTGTCGATCTCACAGACGCGCTTACGCTCCCTGAGCCACGCGCTCCGCCGCCGCCTCTTCCCCGGAGATCCTGTGTCCAACCGCGACATCCCCATCGACTTCAACAGCTTCGTCGTCTCGCTCGCCTCCTCGGCCATGCTGTACCTTGGCGAGACCCCCCATCCCGAGAGCGGCAAGGCCGAGAAAAACCTTCCGCTCGCGCGCAACACCATCGAGGTTCTCGCCATGCTCCAAGACAAGACGCAGGGAAATCTCGACGAAGAAGAGGCGAACCTCCTCTCGACCCTGGTCGACGATCTACGCGGCAAGCTCGACGCCGTAGGCTAGTCGACGCCCCGTCAAGGTGTCGACGTCAACCCGCGACACCCTGCAGCGGCGCCGTCTTCGACCCGAGTTGGGCTGGTCAGAGGACCATACCGCCGTCGACGTCGATGCAACGCCCTGTGAAGTAGTCACACTCGACGATGAACTTGACCGCGAGGAAGATCTCTTCGGGTTGGGCGACGCGACGGAGCGGCACGGCCTTGAGCATTCCTTCGAGGACCTCCGGGCGCATCCCCTCAAGGATCGGGGTCTGGACAAAGCCAGGCGCCACAGCCCCGGTTCGGATCTTGTAGCGCGCGAGCTCCGAGGCCCAGAGCTTGGTGTCGGCGACCAGGCCGGCCTTGGCGGCGGAGTAGTTGCTCTGCCCAACATTACCGTGGCGCGCGATCGAGCTGATGTTCACCACGACCGCAGGGCCGTCGCCGTTGTCGATCACGCTGGCGGCGAACTCGCGTGTGCAGAGGAAGGGGCCAGTCAGGTCGATGTTGATCACCTTATTCCAGGCGCTGAGCGACATCTTCTTGAGGGCGCCCGTCTCGCGGTCCTTCTTGACCAAGAGACCATCGCGGAAGATCCCCGCGTTGTTGACGAGCCCGTTGAGTCCACCCAGGGCGGCCCGCGCATCCGACATGAGCTTCTCGACCTGAGCCTCGTCGCTGACGTCGGCCACGAAGCCCGATACCTTGCCTGCGAGGTCTGCAGCTTCGGTCTCGACCGCGGCGATGCGCTCTGGATCGATGTCGCAGAAGGCGACGTCGGCGCCGAGCTGAGCGAAGTTGAGGACGAAGGAGCGGCCCATACCGGACGCCCCGCCCGTGACGAGCACTTTGAGGTCTTGAAGCTTCATGGAGGTCTCCCTGATGATCGAGTAGGTCCGGCCCCGTAACGCTCAGGGACCGACCGGCAGCCCCCCAAGGCGCAGGCTCGGCGGAAGGACTACGCCCCGGTGAGGTGGGCCTCGGCCCAGGCCCAAGCCGCCTGGAGTGCGGAGTCGAGGCCTTCGGGTTGGCTCCCCCCCGCCTGGGCGAGGTCCGGACGTCCACCGCCACCGCCCCCGATGTGCTTGGCGAGATCCCGCACGAGGTGGCCCGCGTGGACGCGCTTGCCCGCCAGATCCGAGGTGGTGGCGACCAGGAGGATCGCCTTGGACCCCTTCGTCGAGGCCAAGACAACTAGGCTCGTTCCGAGCTTATCCCGTAGCCTGTCCGCCTGTTCCTTGAGGTCGCCATCGTAGCGACCGACCAAGACCTGAACACCCCCGATCTCCCGAGCGTGAGACAAGAGATCGGACGCCGCAGACCGCGCGAGCTCAGCACGGGCTTGTTCAAGCTCTCTCTCGAGGCGGCGCCGCTCATCTTGCAGCTTTCGGATCGACTCGACGACCCGATCGGCTCCCGCCTTGAGCGCTTCCGCGGCCTCGCGCAGCGCAGCCGCACGATCGCGACTGACCTGGAGCGCGCCTTGACCTGTCTGGGCCTCGAGTCGGCGCACGCCAGCCGCGACCCCGGCCTCGGAGAGGATCACGAAGCTGCCGATGTCGCCGGTGCGCAGCACGTGAGTTCCACCACACAGCTCGGTCGAGAAGCCGGGCACCCGCACCACGCGGACCTCGTCGTCGTACTTCTCGCCGAATAAGGCCATCGCCCCCTCGGCCTTGGCGCGCTCGAGGGGCATGACCTCGTCGGTGAGGGCGACGTTGCGCAGGATCTGTGCGTTGACCCGATCCTCGACGGCGACGAGCTCCTGCTCCGTCATCGGCTTGTGGTGCGAGAAGTCGAAGCGCAGGCGATCCGGGCCGACGAGCGAGCCCTTCTGCGTGACGTGATCGCCGAGCACTTCGCGCAGCGCGGCATGGAGCAAGTGGGTGCCGGTGTGGTTGCGGCGGGTCGCGTCGCGGCGGGGGCCCTCGACCATGGCCCGCAGCGCGTGACCGACGGTGACGTCACCCTGGATCAGGCGCCCGTGATGCAGGTGAAGACCGCTGGCCTTGGTGGTGTCGTCGACATGAAAGACTGCGCCGTCGACCACAAGCCGGCCCACGTCGCCGACCTGACCGCCAGACTCTGCGTAGAACGGCGTGCGATCCATCACGATCACCCCGCTCTCTCCTGACGAGAGCGCCTGCACCTCCTCGAGCTCATGGTCACGACGGCGCGCCAGCGCCAGGACGCGCCCCTGACCCTCGACCCCGCTGCGGCTCGAGGTCGGGTAGCCATCGAAGACGGTCGCTCCCACGTCATCGGCGACCTGACGCCAGTAGCCTTCGACCGCTTCTTCGCCCGAGCCCTTCCAGGCGGCCCGACCGCGAGCGCGCTGCGCTTCGAGGGCCTGCTCGAAGCCCCCTTCATCGACCGAGATTCCCTGTTCCTCAGCGATCAGCCGCGTGAGGTCCAGCGGGAAGCCGAAGGTGTCGGAGAGGGTGAAGGCGACCTGACCCGAGAGCGCCTCACCGGGCTGGAGCTTGTCCACCTCGGCCTCGAGCAGGCGCAGCCCGCGGTCCAGCGTGGTGCGGAAGCGCTCCTCTTCGGCACGGACAACCTCTTCGATGAAGGCGACCCGCTCGCGCAGCTCGGGGTAAGCGCTGCCAAAATCTGCGACCACCCGGGCACACATCTGATGGAGGAAGGGTCTGTCGAGCCCGATCTTGACGCCGAACCGGATGGCGCGCCGCATGACCCGGCGCAGGACGTAGCCGCGCCCTTCGTTGCTCGGCATGACCCCATCGGAGACGAGAAAGGTTGTCGCTCGCGCATGGTCGGCGATCACCCGGAGCGCGACATCGACCTCGGGCTCGTCGCCATAGGGCTTGCCCGAGAGCTCGGCGCCCTTACCGATGAGGCCCTGGAAGACATCGGCGTCGTAGTTCGAGAAGACGCCTTGCATCACGGCCGCGAGCCGCTCGAGCCCAGCGCCGGTGTCGATGCTCGGAGAGGGGAGCGGCACCCGGCTACCGTCGGCGCGCTGCTCGAACTGCATGAAAACCAGGTTCCAGATCTCGACATAGCGGTCGTCGCCGCCAGCCGGCCCGCGGGTGTCGTTAGAGACGCCAGGGCCATGATCGTAGTGGATCTCGGAGCAGGGACCGCAGGGGCCGGTATCGCCCATCGACCAGAAGTTCTCGTCAGCTCCCATCCGCTGGAGCCGCGCCTTGGGGAAGCCGATCTCGAGCCAGAGGTCGTAGGCCTCATCGTCTTCCTCGAAGACGGTCACCCAGAGCCGATCTGGAGAGATCCCGAGCTCCTGGGTGAGAAAGGCCCAAGAGTAGGCGATCGCCTCGCGCTTGAAGTAGTCCCCGAAGCTGAAGTTCCCGAGCATCTCGAAGAAGGTATGGTGCCGCGGGGTGCGGCCGACGTTCTCGAGATCGTTGTGCTTGCCGGAGACCCTCATGCAGCGCTGCACGGAGGTCGCCCGAGAGACCTCGCGACGCGCTGCCCCTGTGAAGGCATCCTTGAAGGGGACCATGCCCGCATTCACAAAGAACAAGGTCGGGTCATCGTGAGGCACCAAAGACGCCGAAGCGACCACCTCATGGCCATGATCTCGGAAGAAGTTTAGAAATCGACGACGGATCTCGTGGACGTTCAAAGGAGCCTCACTGCACACAGGGGAGAGCACGGGGTTACGCGTTCGGAGCCCAATCGGCAAGCCGTCACCGGGAAAGCAGAGGAGGTTACGGCGCAGCCTGCTATAAGACGCACATCACCCGGATGGCTCATGGCGTTTCGTAGCCGTAAGAATGCTCCCCCCCCCAGCGACGCCTGGGTCAAGGTCTATCGAGGGACAGGCCCCACCGATGCGTACCTGATCCGGGACTGGCTCCACCGCAACGAGGTGCCCGCCCAGGTCCGCGGCGAGAACCTGATGAGTCTTCGCGGAGACATCCCGATCTGGGATGCCTGGCCCACGGTCTGGGCACCCAAGGAGCACCAGGAGCGAGCCCTGCAACTCATCGAGGCCTTCTTCGGCCCGACCTTGGTCCACCCCGCGTGGCAGTGCCCCCGCTGCGGAGAGGAGAACGCACCAAACTTCGCCTCGTGCTGGTCCTGCGGCACCGACCGCCCCTCGCGCCCCGATGGAACTCAAGGCGAAAAGTAGCCGTCTGTAGCGCATACTCCTGTCGCGCTACAGACTACGGCAGGCCGTTGGGAGTCGGCGGCGCAAGAGCCCGGCCCCGTCGTCGCTCAGTCGTCGGAGCTGTCGTCAGAGGACGCCACGGTGATGTTGTTGGACGCGAGGACCTCCTGTTCGATCTTGGTCATGATCTCGGGATGTTCCGCCAGCCAGTCCCGTGCGTTGTCGCGGCCCTGACCGATGCGCTCGTCGTAGACGCTATACCAAGAACCCGACTTTCGCACCGCCCCGATCTCGAGCCCGAGGTCGACGAGCTCCGCCGCCTTGCTGATGCCCTTGCCGTAGTAGATGTCGAACTCACACCGCTGAAAGGGTGGAGCTACCTTATTCTTGACGACTTTGACTCGGGTGCGGTTGCCCTGCACCTGATCGCCCTTCTTGATCTGACCGATGTTCGTGACCTCCATGCGGATCGAGGAGTAGAACTTGAGCGCGTTACCGCCGGTGGTGGTCTTGGGCGAGCCGAACATGACCCCGATCTTCTCGCGGATCTGGTTGATGAAGATCACGATGGTCTCCGACTTGTGGATGGCTCCGGTGAGCTTGCGGAGCGCTTGGCTCATCAGTCGGGCTTGCAGACCCGGAAGGCTATCACCCATCTCGCCCTCGAGCTCCGCCTTGGGCACGAGCGCCGCGACAGAGTCAATGACGACCACCGAGACCGCCCCAGAGCGCACCAGCGTCTCGGCGATCTCGAGCGCCTGCTCCCCGAAGTCAGGCTGGGAGATCAGGAGGTTGTTGACGTCGACCCCGAGCGCCCGCGCGTAGTTGGGATCGAGCGCGTGCTCCGCGTCGATGAAAGCACAGGCGCCGCCCAGTTTCTGGGCCTCGGCGAGGATGTGGAGAGACAGGGTGGTCTTGCCCGAGGACTCCTTGCCGAAGATCTCGATGACCCGGCCCCGCGGGACGCCTCCGACCCCCAGCGCGAGATCAAGGTTGATGGATCCCGATGGAATCACCTCGACCTTCGGGACGTCGGCGTCGCCGAACTTCATGATCGAGCCCTTGCCGAACATGCGCTCGATCGACGCGACAGCGGCGTCGATGGCACGATCTCGATCATCGGCGTGGACGGGGGGATTGTTCGTGGGGGTCTGGCGGCGAGCCATGGGCTGCTCCTGGTTCAACATGTCAGTGCCGGGGATGGACGGACGCATGATGCGTGCGTCAGGGGGGAGTGAGCACACCTTGCAGGTGGCGACGAAGGAGGTCGAGCGCGGCGCCCGTGCTGAGCGCCTGAATGCGGTGACGATCTCCCCCGAGGCGGAGGCGACGAACGTGCTCGCCGGCGGGGGTGGAAAGAGCGATAAAGACTGTACCTACCGGCTTGTCCGGCGTGCCGCCACCCGGTCCTGCGACCCCGGTGGTGGAGAGGGCAAAGGTGCTCTTGGCGCGCTCCCGCGCGCCGTGAGCCAGGGCGCGCGCGACGGGCGCGCTCACGGCCCCATGCTCACGGATCAGCGCAGCGGGCACCCCCGCCAGCCGCTCCTTGGCCGCATTGCTATAGCAAACCAGACCTTCGAAGAAGACCGCGCTCGAACCTGGGACCCGAGTGAAGGCGGCCGCGAGCTGGCCACCCGTACAAGACTCGGCCGTCGCGATCGTCTGCCCCCGCTCGATCAGGTGGTGCACGACAACGTGCTCCAGATCGCCCGCGATGGGATCCAGCCCCTCGATACAGAAGACCGGGCTGCCGACCTTCGCGGCGAGACCGCGAGCGATCTGGGCGGCGCGCTCCGCCGAGACCTGGGGCGAGAAGCGGAGCTTGAGATGATTTTCGGGGAGGCGGGTGCGGGTGGAGAGGACGACGTTGGGCTGTTCAAAACGGCCGATGCGCTCTTGCAGATCGGACTCGCCGATGCCCGTGGTGCGCAGGGTGAGCAGACGCGACGACGCCGCCTGAAGCTCACCCACGAGCAGCGGGAGGACCCGAGCCTCGAACATCGCCTTCATCTCGCGGGGGACGCCTGGCAGGAAGGCCGCCAGGCCTCGGGGAGTGCGCAGCGCGAAGCCCGGCGCGGTGCCCCAATCATTGTCGAGCCGGATGCAGCCCTTAGGAAGCCAGGCCTGCTTTTCGTTGATCTTGGGCATGGCTCGACCATACCGCTCGTAGAGCGCCTGGATATGCGCAAGGGCCTGCGCGTCGAGGGCGAGGGGGGCTGCGAGGACCTGGGCGACCGCCCGGGCGGTGAGATCATCGTCGGTCGGGCCGAGACCTCCTGTGCAGATCACGAGCTCTGCCCGATCGATCGCTTCGCGGATCGCCCGTTCGATGTGCGGCAGGACATCGCCCACGGTCGTGTGCTGCCCGATGCCAAACCCGAGCTCGGTGAGCCGCTCGGCCAACCAGGCGGCGTTCGTGTCGGTGATCTGGCCGGTAATGACCTCGTCGCCCTGGCTCAGGATCTCGGCGGTAGGCATGAACAGCGCTCCTGACTAGAACCTGTAGGACGAGGCTGCTTGAGCCTCACCCTGAACACTTGTGCAGGTAACCCGACAGGCCAGCCTCCGTCCATGGCAGGCGGTCAGTTTCTGGCAGACCGGCGCACATCTTCCGCTGGAGCATGGCGATGGGTAGGATCGTAGCCTTGGATGTAGGCACAAAGACCATCGGGATCGCGGCCACCGATCCCCTGCGCATCCTCGCCTCGCCGGTCCAGACCCTCCGTCGCGCGGGGGTGCGCAAGGACGTCGAGGCGCTCCGTCCCCTGTTCCAGGAGCTTCAGCCCGATCTGATCGTCGTCGGCCTCCCCTACGAGCTCGACGGCTCCGAGGAGCGCTCCGCCCGCCTGGCACGCCAGATCGGCGAGGCGATCGTCGAGACCCTCGATCTCACCGTCACCTACCACGATGAGCGCTTCTCCTCGGTCCAAGCCGAGAGGCTCCTCCTAGAACGAGGTCTGAAGCGCGCGCGGCGAAAGCAGGTGATCGATCAGGCCGCAGCCGTGATCATCTTGGAGTCCTGGATGCGCGAGCAGGGCTCTTGAGCCGCTCAGCGCTCTCGGGTGCATCGGACATTGAAGCCGACGCTCCCCGACCACTCAAAGCCGACGGGGCAGACATCGCCCTTGCGTGGAAGGTGCGTGGTCTGCCGCCCCGCGGTGTCGCGCGAGAGGACCACCACGTCATGAGGCGCGGTGCTCCCACAGCGCGCCTGAAAGAGTCCGCCCCCGAGATGGGTCCACCCTGAGGGACACAGGCTGGCTTCGTGATCCTGGGACCACCACTGCCCCTCGGGTGTCTCTTGGATCGAGAGGGTCGGACCTCGACCTTCACGCGCACAGACCGTGGAGCTCTCTTGAAAGCCCGCCAACCACCAGCCCGGAGGGCAGGCGTTCTCGGGGGGAGAGACCGTGGCCGCGTCTCGGCCGTGCCGATCTCGGAGCAAGGCGACCACCGCCGTCATCTCGTCGCTGACACACGCGACGTCATCGATCATCATCCCAACGAAGTCGAAGCCTGAGGGACAAAGTTCCCGGGGATGGTCCACCTCGGATCGGATGAGCCCGTCGGCGGAGCGGTCGAGGTAGATCAACCCGACCCTTCGGGTCCACATGCAGACCTCGGCGCTGCCCTGCCCCCCGACGTAGACGCTCCCGGAGGGGCAGATCTCGTCCAGCGCGTCGAGCTGATGCGCCCACTGACCGCGTGCGTCACGCTCCAAGGGCATGGCGATCCCTCCCCGCTCTCCGAGACAGACGGTGCTGGCGCCGAGCCCCCCGATCCACTGGGTGCCCGAGGGGCAGAGGTCCCCCGGTGAGTCGAGCTGATCCGCGGTGTCTCCATCGAGATCTCGGGTCAGGTACAGCACAGCCACGGGGTTGCCGTCGTCTTCGAGCCCCGAGTCCACGGTGCCTCCAGAGTCCACCGTCCCGGAAGAACCACCCGATCCCTGGTTGTCGGAGCTCGATCCCGAGTCGTCTCCGTGACTGCTGGAGCCTCCTGAGCCGCTCAAGCTGCCAGGCCGATCGGGATCCTCGTAGGGAACCGGCTGACAGCCGAGGAGCAGACCAAGCAGGATGGGTGGGAGGCGGTTCATACGATGCCATGCTTCTTCATGCGGTACAGCAAAGAAGAGCGAGGGACGCCGAGCAGTTGCGCTGCTCGGGTTCTATTTCCGCCGGCTCGCTCCAGCGCCCTCACGATAGCCTCTCGGGTCGCCTGACCGCTAGGATTCAAGAGATCTTGCTCCGAGACCGGGGCGTGCAGCGGCGGGGCCGGGGCTTCGAAAGACAGAGAATCCGCCATGATCAGCGGTCCATAGAGCACCCGAGCCCTCACGAGCACGTTGCGCAGCTCCCGGACGTTGCCGGGCCAGACGTGCTGCTGGAGGCGGGTCAGCGCCGAGGGGTGCAGCGTCGCATCAGGGACGTTGCGCTCGAGCAGCGCTTGAGCCACGAGGGGCACATCCTGAAGGCGATCGCGCAGGGGCGGCATGGTGACCGTGAGCACCGAGAGACGGAACCGGAGGTCCTCGCGGAACGTGCCCTCGGCCACCATGCGGGCGAGGTCGCGGTTGGTCGCAGCGATGACCCGCACGTCGGGGATCTCGCTCTTTCGGGCGCCAACACGCCGGACCTCACCCGATTCGAGCGCCCGGAGCAGCTTGGCCTGGGTGTCGAGGCGGAGCTCGCCCACCTCATCGAGAAAGAGCGTCCCGCCATCGGCGAGCTGAAAGGCGCCGGGCTTCTGCGCGTCTGCCCCGGTGAAGGCCCCGCGCTCATGACCGAAGAGCTCCGATTCGACAAGGTTCTCGGGGAGCGCCGCACAGTTCACGGGCACGAAAGGCCCCGAGGACCGAGGACCATGCTGATGGATCGCCTGCGCCGCCAGCTCCTTGCCCGTCCCCGACTCGCCGGTGATCAGCGCGGTGTGGTCGTGGGCTGCGATCCGACCGAGCACCCCGAAGAGCTTGCGCATACTCGGCGCAGCCCCCACCAGCGCCCCGAAGCTCTCGCGCTCGAGGTCTTCTTGATCGACCTGGACGTCGATGATGAAGGAGTGCTCGCCGACCTGGATCTCTTCGCCCGGCCAGACGGGCGTGGGCACGTGGGCCGGGCTGCCCGCGAGGAAGACCCGCACGGCGGGCAGGGGATCGAGCACCACCCGGCCACGAGCGGTCCGCAGCTTGAGCGCCCTGGGCGGGAGCCCCTCGAGCTCGATGTCGTCGTCGGCCCCTCCGAGCGAGAGCACCGAGCGCTTGACGACCACCACCTCGTCCGTCCGCGGCCCTCGGGTGAAGCGAAGGCAGGCCCGAAGCGCGGCGATACTCTGACCGTCCGCCGCCACCAGCTCCTCGTGCGGGAGAGGGCGCACCGCAGCCGAGGTCGACGCGGCCATGGTGCCGGTGGACTCGGTGTATCGGAGCCGGAAGCGGCCGACCTCGATCAGAGACCCCGGACGGAGGCGTTCTCGGCGAACAGGCATCCCATTGACCAAGGTGCCGTTACGGCTTCGATCGATGACCCAGGTCTCATTGGCCCGACGCTCAACAATGCAGTGGGTGCGGCTGATCTCGTCGTCCGGCAGGGCGATGTCGCAGCCCTCGGAGCGACCGAGGAGAGTCCGCCCCATGGGTAGGACATAGCGGACCTCCGCCCCTCCTGCCAAGCTGAACGTGAGCGCGGGCATCTCCACCTCCGACCTCGCGCCCTATAACCCCGATCGCTCCAATCGGGCCACGGGTGGTCCTCGTCTTCGCTCAGCCCGCATCGAGCACGACGCGCAAGGGTTGGCCCGAAGGCTCGACATCTTCGAGCACGACCTTGGGAGCCCCGGGGTCATCCCCCATCGGGTTGCCATCGAGGTCCACCTTGACGACGACGATGACCCGCTCGGGAAGTGGTCCTCCCCGCATCGGCGCGTCCCCTGCGCCCAGCGAGAACTCGAGCGGGAACGGTCCCACAGGTAGCTTCTTGGCACGCAGCGGCATCGGCGGGCCCTCCGCCGCTCGCACGCTCACAAAGACCGAAGCCCCCTCCCCCCACCCCGACGGGTCCAGCCCCTCAGCCAACGAGATGGTGCCCGTGATCTCGGGCTCCGAGGGCGTAGCCGCCATCGCGCGAGCCTCAGCGAGCACCTGACGAAGCCCGAGCCGGGTCTCGTTGTCGTCAGAGGTCTCGATGGCGGCTTCGAGGGAGCGGATCGCCACCTCGACATCCCCCAGGCGCAGGGCGATCAGGCCTCGATACTGGTGAGCCATCGAAAAACCCGGCTCCTCAGCTAGGACCGTATCGAGGGCCGCGAGGGCCTGCGCCTCGTCCCCTCCGCGAAACGCGAGCAGGGCCGCCCAGGTCCGCGCCTCCGCATCGCCGGGTGAGGCCTGGAGCGCGCGCTGACTGTAGCGCGCCGCATCACCCCACTGCTGGCGGCGTATCGAGTAGTCGGTCATCGTGTTGAGGGCCTGAAGATCCGAGGGATCCGCGCGGAGCGCCTCCTCGGCCGCCAGGACCGCAGGGGGCTGCGCGGGACGGGCCTCGGGGCTCGGACCGGCCGCCATCGGCGTCTGGGGGGTCTCGATCCCACGGAGAATCAGGTAGAGCGCCAGCAGCACCCCCACCGCGCCCAGGGTCCAGAAGGCCCCTTGCCACTTGGGTCCGACCCAGGGGGCCTCAGCCCGCGACTGAACCGACTCTCCACGGAGCACCTTGTGGATGCTCGCATAGCGATCCTCGCCGAGCCGTTCGCGCTCCTTCTCCAAGGCCTGCTTCAGCTCTGACATGGGTTCGGTCTCGGACAAGGTCGCCTCCTGCTGCGCGCGCATCGCCTCGGCCCCGTGGCTGAGCAGCGCACGTCGTTCTCTCTCGTAGTCCTCGGGAGCGAGCTTATCTCTCTCGACATCCAAGGCCCGTACCGCCTCGACGACGGTGTCGCGGCGCCGCTCGAGATCCAGCCGCTCCCCTTCCGCCAGGGCCTCTGCCTCATCTTGTCCCCTTCGGCTAAGGAACATGGCGAGACTACCCACGATGACTCCGAGGACCGTCACCACGAGCGGTAGCGTCCAAATCTCGGGGTCGAAGGCGCTTACCCACGCCTGAACCAGCTCCCAGAACAGCCCCTCGCTCATCGCTCGATCTCCTCGAGCAGACGTCGCTCAAACTCATCGAGCGGCGCCTGGCCGGTGTCGGAGGGCAAGGGCACCGGATCCTCTTCTCGGCGCCACTGCGCGACAACGTAGACCAGCCCCCCGAGCGCCACCCCGCCCCCGAGCGCTGGCAACAGCCAGACGATCCAGTTCGCGCCGGTCGCTCGGGGGTTGAGGAGCACCCATTCCCCATACCTGCGGACGAAGTAATCCTCGATGGCGCGCTGCTCATAGCCGGCTTCAACCAGCTCTTGCACCCGACGCCGCATGTTCACCGCGGACTCGACCGGACTATCTTGGATGGAGCTGCCCTGACACACGGGACAGCGCAAACCACGGCTGATCTGCCGGGTACGCTCCCGCGAGAGCTCCTCGGAGGGCGGAGGACCGGGTGCCCCCATCTCTTGTCGGAGCTCCGAGAGGGGCTCTCGATAGGGGCTTGGCTCGGCGTAGGCGGACGTGACCAGCAAGCCGAGCGCGATGGCTCGCGCCGCGACGACGACGCGGGTGGTTGGGAGAGCGGGGATCATCGGAGCATCGGCTCCAGGTTCTCGGCCAGGTCCTCGGCGGTCAGCGCCCGGGCGAGCTTGTGGGTAATCCGACCGTGAGGATCGATGAAAAAGGTCTCGGGTACGCCGGTTACGCCGTAGGCGATCGCCACCTTGCCCGCGGGATCCACGAGCTGCGCGTAGTCTACGGGCGCCCGCTTGAGGTAGGACCGCGCCGCCTCAGGTTTGTCTTGGTACAGGACGCCGACGAAGGCGACGTCTGGGTAGAGGGCGGGCGCGCGCTGAAGCAGCGGGTGCTCGACCTTGCAGGGCTGGCACCAGGTCGACCAGAAGTTGATCACCACCGGCCGACCCTTGAGGGACGCGAGCTCGACCTCGGCCCCGTCGAGGTCCTGCAACACGAAGTCCGGCGCGGTGGCCCCGACCATGACCCGGGTGTCGAGGGCCCGGGGGTCTTGGGTGAAGCCGATGACCATCACCCCAGCAAAGAGCAAGACCGCCCCGATCCCCAGTCCAAGGATGAACCAGTTGGGCTTGAGAGCGCGCCCACTCACGCCGCCACCTCGCCGGAGGCCGGCACGTCCACGGTCCGGCGCCGCAGGCGGATCTCGGGGAAGGCTGCCAGGAGAGTCCCGAGCAAGATCGGAAGGGGGCTGAGCCAGATCCAGACCACGAAGGGCATGCGTTTGAGGTGCAGGCTCGCGTGAGTGCCGCCAGGCTGAACGCTCATCAGCGAGAGGTAGAGGTCGTGCGTAGGCGTACTGCGAACCGCAGGACTGGTCAGCCCCTCGGAGCGCGTGCGGTACATGTTGAGGCTCGGCTCGAAGATGCCAACCGATCGGCCCTCTCGGAAGACCTCGAACCGAGCGACGGTGCGTGTGCGGTGGGGCTCGCGCAGCTCCTTGGCGTCGAGGAACGCGAGCTCGTAGTCTTCGAAAGTGACCCGCTCCCCCTTGGCCAGCATGAGGTCCTGCTCGACCGCATAGCCCTTGGACAAGGCCACGCAGACCACGCAGAGAATGATGCCGTAGTGCGCCAGGTGCCCACCCCATCGGCGTCGACCCTTGCGCAGCAGATCCCAGGTGGCAGGAAGCGGCTGAGCCTTGGAGCGCACGATCCGCTTGTAGAGCGGCGAGAGGAGCTCCCCGAGGTTCGCCGCCAGCGCGACGGCACAGACGAAGATCGCGATGAGGGTGTAGGGCTTGGTCACCCCGGTGAGCGCGACGAGCAGCGTGGCGATCGCCCCGAACGAGACCGGCCCGAGGAAGCGCTTCCAGGCGCCGACGATCGACTGCTGACCCCAAGGTAGCATGGGTCCGACCCCCATCAGCCAGACGATCAGGACCCCGAGAGGAAAGGCGAAGGCGTCGTAGAAGGGCTCCCCGACGCTGACCTTCTTGTCGCGGAGGGACTCGGCGAGGATCGGGAAGGTGGTGCCCAGGAAGACGACGAAGGTGAAGAGAGTGAAGACGGCGTTCTGCGCCACGATCATCACGTCGCGCGAGAGGAGGCGACGGCTCCAGAGCAGCCCGAGCAAGGGGAGCCAGAGCAAGCTCGCCCAGACAGGCACCGTCACGCCCGCGATCTCGAGGGGCAGCGCGCGCCAAAGGGCCCAGGTGATCGCGACGGCTGGAGGCCCCACCAATAGGCTCCAAAGCCCGAGGTGCGATAGCGTCAAAACCTGGGGAGAGAGTTTCTGATCTTGACGAGGCACCCTGGCGCGACCGCCGGGGAGCTCCCGCGCCCCCTCGTGCAGCCGATGCTCACGCAGGGCGAGCAGGACCACGGTGAAGACACCGCAGATCACGATGAAGGTCAGCAAGACGGGACCCACGGAGCCCGTCCCGAAGGCGTGGACGGAGTTGAACACGCCCGAGCGGGTCAGGAAGGTCCCAAACAAGGTGAGCAGGAAGGTGCCCATGCCCAGAAGCAGCGTCCACGACTTCAGGCTGGTCCGACGGTGGGTCATCATGGCGGAGTGCAGGAAGGCGGTGCCGGTCAGCCAGGGCAAGAAGCTCGCGTTCTCGACCGGATCCCAGGCCCAGTAGCCCCCCCAGCCCAGCACCGCGTAGGACCACCAACCTCCGAGCACGATCCCGAGGGTCAGAAAGGCCCAGGGGATCAGAAAGGCGCGCCGCAGCGGGACCATCCACCCGGCGTCGAGACGACCCGCGAGCAGCGCGGCCGCACACATCGCGAAGGTCAGGCTCATCCCCACATAGCCCAGGTATAGGGTCGGAGGATGAAGGATCATCAGCCAGTGATTCTGCAAGAGAGGGTTCGGACCGGGACCATCGACCGGCATCCCGTCGGGGCCTGCGCCATAGATCCTCGCCATCTGCTCGAGCTCGGCGAGGGGGGTCGGCGCGAAGGGGTTGGCGACCCCGGCGACGAGCAGCCCAAACATTACGCAGACGGCGAGCAAAACCCCAAGGGTGTAGCCTTGATACAAGCGGTATCGCTCCCCCATCGCGATCACGAGTCCGAGCACGTAGATCCCCAAGACCCCCGCCCAGAGCAGGATCGAGCCGCTCAGCGAGGCCCACAGGCTGACGATGGTGATGTGCAGGGGCGTGTGGACGGTGCCGACCTCGGCCACGTACGACACGGAGAAGTCGTGCTGGATCAAGGCCGCGATCATGACGACGTTTGCGACGATCATGCACAGCGCGAAGCCTACGCTCAGCGCGCGAGCCCAGCGGAGCCCCCCGAGGCTGTGCTTGGCGCCCGCCACGAAGCCTGCCACCGAGCCCGCCGCGGCCATGCCCAGCCCGCCCAACACCAAGGTATGCCCAAGCGTGGTGTATGAGATCATCCGAGGCGCTCCCTGGGACTTCAGTCCAGCGTGAGGGTGCGGGCCGCGTCGGCCATCTCAGCCTCGTCGTCGGGCACACGGTACTCGTTACTGTGCTTGACCATCACGCGATCGGTCTCGAAGACGCCATCGCTGTTCAGCTTCCCTTCGACCACCACGCCGATGCCCTCGCGGAACATCTGTGGCGGCGCTCCGGTGGAGCGAACCATGATCCGCTGATCCGCATCTTCGACGTAGAACTCGATGGGCAGCTTGCGATCCCAGTTCGGATCATCGCCCGGCCGGACCATACCCCCCAGACGCACCGTCGCGCGACGCCCCTTCTCACCCGCGTCGAGGAGCTCGGTGGGCGACCAGTAGAAGACCAGGTTCTCATCACCAAAGATGTCGCCGGCCAGCTTGTCGCTAAACACGATGAAGAGCAGAGCGCCACCCGCGACCGCGAGGGCCCCGAAGGCGAGAAGGAGTCGTTGCCATGGTTTCATCGTTCTACCCCGCTCGAGCGGCGCAGCAGCCGCCCCCGAAGGACCAAGGATAGGGTGTAGCCGACCAGCAGCACCCATGTCACGGAATACGCGCCCCAGATGTAGCCCCACTTCCCATCGATGCGACCTCCTGCAGCGCTGTCTTGCAGGGTGATGCTCTCTGTCTCGGCTTCCTCTTCCATCGTCAGACCTCCTCGGGCTGGAGGGGCTCGGGGAGCGGGGGGGCATCCCCCAGCTCCCACCGTCGGGCAGCGATCCGCCAGCGACGCGCCAAGAACCAGGTCGCAAGTAGCAATACCGCGAGGGCGTTGATCCGCCAAGCCATGCGAAGCGGCGCGTCGATGTCGGCGGGCGAGGTCTGGATCTGGTGGATAGACCGCCAGATCTGGACCGAGAAGTACGTGAGCGGCAGGGTCACGCTCGCCAGGATCGTCGCGGCGCTGGACCAGACGGCGCGTCGCTCATTGTCTTGCACGACGCTTCGAAGCACGACCACCCCGACATAGGTCATCAGCATGATCGCCGAAGAGGTAAGCCTCGGCTCCCACTTCCACCAGACATCCCAGGTCGGCTTGGCGAAGATGCTGCCCGTCATCAGCAGCAGGATCGTGAGCAGGATCCCGACTTCGAGGGCCGCTTCGAGGGCGTGATCGAAGCCCTTTCGGCCCGAGATCAGGTAGCCGAGCGCGCAGACAAAGGCGATGGTGAAGACGAAGAAGGCGTTCCAGGCCGAGGGCACGTGAACGAAGAGGATCCTCGCCACATCTCCCATGTGGGCATCGGGCGGCACCATGAACAGCCCAAAGACCTGCCCGTAGCAGAACAGGAGAAGCGCGATCACACCGATGAGGTGCTCCCAGGCAAAGGGTAGCTTCATGGGTTACCTCGCGGCATCAGGGCTCCTCGATGACGTAGCGGAACAGCACGCCGGCGACCGCCCAGTGGATGAGGTTGAACAGCACTAGCACGACCAGCCAGGCAGGCGCCTGTCTCATGGGGTCACCTTCCATGACCACCGTGGTGCCTCGAGCGGCGGCGACCAGCGCCGGCACGACCAAGGGAAAGAGCAACAGCGGGAGCAGGACCGCGCCACCGCGCGCCTGCGCGGTGAGGGTTGCGTACAGAGTGCCCGGAGCAGCGATCGCAGCACAGCCCAGCGCGATCAGCGCGACCAGCTCGACGAACGAGCCAAAGAGCGGTGCGTCGTAGATCACGAAGAGCAGCGGTGTAAGCAGAGCGGCCACGACCCAGAGCACCAGCGCATTGGCGATGGCCTTGCCGTAGAAGATCGCCGCCGGCTCGACCGGCCAGAGCAGCAGCTCTTCGAGCGCGTGGTCCTCGAACTCGGTTGAGAGCGACTGGTCTAGGGCGCGGGTGGACGTGAGCAAGATCGCTATCCACAAAGTACCGCCGGCAATATCTTGGAGGATCTTGGTCGTGGAGCCTGCGGCGAAAGCCACCATCACAAGGATGACCAGGGCGAAGAAGAGCACGCTGAAAGCACGCACGGGCGCCCGGACCTCGATGGTCAGATCTTTGAGAGCAACCCCGAAAATCTGCTGGAAGAAGGCGATCATGCGCTCCCCTCCGAGATCCGGACGACGCGCCCCGCCTCCATGTGAACCCGCTGCTCGCACAAGGCGGCGGCCTCGCCGGGCACATGCGTAGCGACCAAGACCGTCGTGCCGCGCTGACGCAGCGCGCCGACCGCCTGAAGGACCAAGGCCCGACCTTCGGGGTCCAGGGCCGTAAAGGGCTCATCGAGCAAGAGGAGCTCCGGCTCCTTGAGTAGCACCCGCGCCAGCGCCAGACGCCGCCGCATGCCGGCCGAGAAGGTGCGGACCGGATCTTGCCGCCCCACCGGCAGGCCAACCCGCGCGAGCAGGTCCGAGAGGTCCGCGGACACGCCCCCGAGCCGCGCCCAGGTCGCGAGGTTCTCCTGCGCGCTCAGGTCTTCATACAGTCGGGTGGCGTGGCTGAGCAGGGCGATCGTAGGACGAACGAGGGCCCGCCGCCGCCAGAGGTCGACACCTCCGAAGGTGATCTGGCCGTGATGCGGCTTCAGGGCCGTCGCGCAGCAACGCAGCAGGGTCGTCTTGCCCGAGCCATTGGCGCCTGTGACCATGCAGGCCCCGCCCCGAGGGACCGCCAAGTCCACCCGCGCGACCGCCCAGCGCCCTCCGAAGCGCCGCGCCAGGTCCTGCACGCGCAGGCCCTCCTGGTCGGGAGTGGACGTAGGGACAGCAGACATGGGCAGCGCGGCTCCGTGAGCCGGCCGCCCTAACGGTTCGAGGTCGACCCGGGTAGGGTCGTGCGACGAGGGGCTGCGCCCCACACGCTCAGCGCAGCGCGCCCATGAGCCGTTCGGTGATCTCGTCGACCTCGCCCACTCCGTCGACCCGGCGGAGGAGGCCGAGCTCTTCGTAGAAGGGGATCAACGGCGCGGTCTGGCCATGGTAGGCCTCGAGTCGTGCGCGGACCGCCTCTTCGGTGTCGTCGGAGCGATGGCGCAATCGCGGGATGATCTGGATGGGCGGCGGATCGAAGGTGACGTGATAGATCCGCCCCGTCTCGGGATCGGTGCGCCGCCCCACGATGCGCTCGACGATCAGGTCATCGGGCACCTCGAGCAGCGCGACCGCGTCGAGGCTCTGCTCGAGCTCCTTCAGGGTTTCCTGCAGGGCTTCGGCCTGGGGGACGGTCCGGGGAAAGCCGTCGAGGAGGAAGCCTTCGGCCACATCGGACTTGCTGAGTCGCTCTCGGACGAGGCCGATCACGACCTCGTCGGGGACGAGCTCGCCGGCCGTCATGTAGCGCTGGGCCTCGACGCCCATCGGGGTCCCCTGCTCGACGGCGGCACGGAACATATCGCCGGTTGAGATGTGGGGGATATTGAGTTTCTTGGTGATTCGGCCGCACTGCGTACCCTTGCCGGCACCGGGCGGCCCGATGAAGATCAGACGCATGTTGTCCTCCGGGGCGGCCAAAGGTAGCGGCTGCTCACCTCCCTAGCAAACCCGCCAGTGCACCTCGCGTGACGCCCGCGGTGTTATCTATACCTACCCCTCGACACAGAGTGAGAGCCTATGGGACGCATGTTCGAAAAGCGCAAGACCACCATGTTCGCGCGGTGGGATCGCATGGCCAAAGCCTTCACGCGCGTCAGCAAAGAGATCACCATCGCCGTCAAGGCCGGTGGCGGCAACCCCGACCACAACCCAGCCCTCCGGCGCGCGATCCAGAACGCTCGCGCCGTCAATATGCCCAAGGACCGGGTCGAGAACGCGATCAAAAAGGCCGAGGGGAACGACGCCGAGGACTACCAAGAGCTCATCTATGAAGGCTACGCCCCACATGGGGTCCCGATCGTCGTCGAGACCGCGACCGACAACCCCACCCGCACCGTCGCCAACGTGCGCCACCACTTCAGCAAGCTCGGCGGAAACCTCGGCTCGACAGGAAGCGTCACCTATATGTTCGACCGTCACGGGGTCTTCCGGATCAAGACCGAGGGCGTCGACCGCGACGAGCTGGAGCTCGATTTGATCGACCACGGCCTCATCGAGCTCGAAGAAGGGGAGTCCGACAAGGGCGAGGCGCTCTTCATCCTACGGTGCGACTTCACCGACTTTGGGAACCTCCAGAGCGCGCTCGAGACCCGCGAGATCGAGCCTATCTCGTCGGAGTCCGAGTACGTCGCTCAGACCCTCATCGAGCTCGGCGAAGCCGAGACCGACGAGGTTCTAGCCCTCGTTGACCGCCTAGAGCAAGACGACGACGTGCAGAAGGTCGCCCACGCCCTCGCCTGAGGGGCGCGGCTAGACGTCCGGGTTGATCGCGTACAGTCCCATGATCTCGGCCTTCGCCAGGGTGTGGGCCTCGATGGCGTCGAGCACGTCAGGGCCGGTAAAGGGCCCGCTCAGACCCAGACTCGGTACATCGAGGGCGAAGAGCTGGAAGCGGTAGCCGTGCATGCGCTCGTCGTTCCAGGGCGGGGCCGGGCCGTCATACCCAAAGTATTGCCCCCCCATATCGGGGTCGCCGTCAAACCAGTTCGTGTAGTCGTTCAAGCCGACCAGCCCGCCGTCGGGGCTCGCGCCGGATCCCTTGCCTTTGGCGACGACGCCCTCGGAGTGACTCCCCTCAGCGATCTCGCGTACATGCGCCGGCAAGTCGATCAGCACCCAGTGGTAGAAGGGGGCTCTTGGCAGATCGACCGGGACGGTCCGACCTTCCTGGTTCACGTCGTCGCCCACCGAGGGCACGTCGTGATCGACACAGATGAGCGCGAAAGACTTCGTGCCTTCAGGCACATCGCTCCAAGCCAGGTGGGGGTTGCGGTTGCCGGCAAAGGTAAAGTGGGTGTCAGGATCATGCTCGCCGAAGGCCAGCGAGGAAGAGAGCCGGTCGTAAGGGCGAAAAGAGTCGCTTCGCAGGTGCATGAACACTCCTAGGTGATCGGGTTGCTCCAAGCGCTTAACGCACCACGACGTCCCCCTTCACCCAGGAGACACGCGCCTTGCCAGAGCTTCCCGAGGCCGAACATGCCCGCCGAACCCTCAGCCGCCAGCTCCAGGACCGTCGGCTGGTCCAGATCACCGCGCAGGACCCCGCTGTCGTCCGGACGTCGCTCTCGAGCCGACCGAGCGATGCCGTCGAAGAGGCCGCCAAGGAGCTTCAGCGCTTCGTCGGATCTCGAGTCGGGGAGGCGCTGCGGTGGGGCAAGCGCCTAGCCCTTCCCTTCGAGCGCGAGGGCCTGCTGATCCATCTAGGTATGAGCGGTCGCTTCGTCGTCGGCGACACCGCCCCTCGCCACGCCCGCCTGACTCTCCAGGCTGAGGACGGGCCTACCGTGTGGTTCGACGACCCGCGGCGCTTTGGTTGCGTGGTTCCGAGCCCCCTCCCTCTCCCGCTGCGAGCAGGGCTGGGGCCCGACCCGATCCACGAGCCCCCCGATGGTGCCGCGCTCCAGGAACGGCTCGATGGACGACAGGCCATCAAGACCGCCCTGCTCGACCAGCGCCGCCTGGCCGGACTCGGCAACATCCAAGCGACCGAGGCCCTCTGGCGCGCTCGGATCGCGCCCTCGCGCCGCTGCCCGACCCTGAGCCCCGCCGAGTGGCGAGCGCTCGCTGAGGGGATCGCCAGCAGCCTCCACGACACCTTCCTCGGCATGAGCGAGGGCGAGATCGTCTACGTCTCAGCCGACAAAGAGCGAAACCCCTTCGCCATCTACGGCCGCGGCCGACAGCCGTGCCCGGCGTGCGACGCGCCACTGGTCACCGATCGACTCGGTGGACGCGCGACCACCTGGTGTCGCGCCTGCCAAAAGTGATCGATATTACGGGTTAAAGCACGCCCCCTGCGGCGCAACCTCCAGCGAGGGTGGCGCCCCTAGACTGGCGCGTTAGACGTCGGGGTCGCTCGCTCCGGGGCAGTCCCGGGGCCTGACAGAACCCTGTCCAGTCCGAGGCGAATCCATGGCCCGTCGCAAGAGCTCCCCGCTCGCCCCTGGCGAGCGCGTCGACTACAAAGATGTCCGCAAGCTGCAGCGCTTCCTCACCGAGCGCGGCAAGATCCTCCCCCGTCGCGCTACCGGCTTGACCGCCAAGCAGCAGCGTCAGGTCGCCAACGCCATCAAGCGGGCGCGCCAGATCGCGCTGCTTCCTTACGTCAAGCGCGACTGAGTCCGCTGGGTGGAGCCCGACCGCGATCGCTCCCCCACCCCACCGCGCGTCGTCTGGAACGCGCGCTCCAGATCCTTGCGTCCCAGCCTCCTGGTCTGGGCCGCGCTGTTGTTGTGCCTCGGGCTCTTCTCTTCGCACCCGAGCGCCGCGTCCGACGACGAGCCTGGCGCCATGAGCGCCCAGGAACGGTACGACCTGTGCCTCCGGCAAGTGAAGCGGCGCAACTACACCAAGGCCCTCGAGACCTGCAACCGAGTACGCAACTTCCATCGCGATGACCCGGTGTCGATCCTCGCTGAGCTGACGATCGCCGACGTCTACTACAAGCGAAAAGACTGGGAGCAAGCTCGTCTTGCATACGAAGACTTCGTGCGACTCCACCCGCGAAACGCACGCGTGGACTACGCCGTCTGGCGGATCGGGGACTGTTGGTTCCGCTCCGCGCCGGCCTCCTTCGGCCGGGACCAGACGGCCTCGAAGCAAGCGATGACCGTCTGGGCCGGCTACGAAGATCGGTTCAGCGACTCTCCCCACGTCCAAGACGTCAAGGCCGCCATGCCCAAGGCCCGCCGTAGACTGGCCGGCAAGGAGATGGCCGTCGCTCGGTACTACCGCGTCCGCCGATCATGGCGAGCCGCCCGAGGGCGGGCACAGACCGTGGTCGATCGCTACCCCCAGTCCAACTTCGCACCCCAAGCCGCCGCCTGGGTGGCCGAGTCGTGGTATCGCTGGGGCTTCGTCGACGAGGCCAAGCAGAGTCGCAGCTTCATCGAAGAGAACTACCCCAACCACCGCATGCTCGCGCGGGTCGACAACCTCTTCTCAAGGCCACCCGGCGAAATGCCGGAAGAGCCTGTCTTTCCACGCCCTTTCCGCATCCCCAAGGCCAGCGAAGGGATGGGCCCCATGGGCGGCCCAGCGATGGGGATGCCCGGCGGCATGGGCGGCATGGGCGGCATGGGCGGCATGGGCGGCATGGGCGGCATGG
>REDI01000077.1 GCA_007693595.1 Deltaproteobacteria bacterium
GGCGGGGCCCACGCTGCGGCGACCCTGGAACCGTTGATCGGGAGCTGCACCCTGCGAGGGATCGACCCGTGGTTCTACCTTCGCGAGGTCCTGGACAGGATCCAGGACGACCCCGCGAACAGGCTGGGTGAGCTGACGCCTAGGAACTGGGCGGCGACGAGACAAGGTCACACGGGCGAGCTGGGCTGACGACCACCGTTTGCTGTGTGGATACAGCGATGGCCACGTTCCGAGCTCACGCTCAGCCGACCGTAGAGAGCCTCTACCCGTTCGAGGTCGCCCATCGCCACCTGGGTAGATGCAGAGAGATCACACGAAAGAGACGGTTTGTCGATCTTTGGAAGTCGTCGGACCTGTCGCGTCATCTGGCCGCTGGAAACCGAGGCCGTGCTGGTTGCGGCGCCGCTGGGCGGCTCTCTTGACGTCATGTACGACCAGAAGTCCGAGGGTTCCCTCGCTGTCGTGTTGGCCATGAAGGTGCATGGGGACGCCTGCCGCCGCTCGTGAGAGAGCGGTACTCCTCTGATGAGGTACTGTCAAGGTCTAAATCACGTCTAGGGATAGGGCTCATCAACCTCGCCGCGCGCGCCTGGAGTGGCCCTACCGCGCCTCTCGCCCTGGCGCCTCGCCATCGCTCGAGGGCCTCGTGAAGGCGGTAGACGAGACGATCTATGCCGGGGGCACAGAACCGGCCCTCCCAAAATGGTTCTTCGCTAGGAGGAGCGATGGTACTGTTGCATTTCGCACTATTTCGATGGCGGGATCGCCTCAGGTCGGCTATCCTTAGCTTCCTTACTCCTCAAGAGGACTACAATGCAAAAGAGACTGGCCCACCAGGGTCTTGAACACGCGCCCTCCAGCGCTTCGGCTGCCCCCGCGACGGCTGGTGTCGGCGGAGACAACGCCTGGAACCAGTCCGTGATGCTCGGCGAGGTCGAGGATGGCCATGAGTCCGGCAAAGAGCTGCTCGACGCGTTCGCCGCGCAGCAGGCGACTACGCCCCCTGCCGACCCGCCCCCCGCGGAGGCGGACGACTCGTGGATGATCGGGCCGAGCGGCGGTGGCTTGGGCCCTAAGCGCTCCAAAGTCAACTTTGTTGAGGATAAAGACAAGGACTATTTCGTTGGCCAAAAGGGCAGCAAGGGGCCCGGCGAGGGCAAGCTCAACCCCAAGGAGGTCATCAGGCGCCTCCAAGAGGACCAGAGAGACGCCAAGTTCGCTCGGGAGCAAAAGGAGGACAGGGAGTGGGGTGAGGAAAACCTGAGCGAGAGTGAGCGCTACTTTCAAGAGATGATGCTCGAGAGAGATGCCGAGGAATACGAAGAAGCCAAGAAGAAGAAGAAGGACAAGAAGTCCTTGTCCGACAAGCTCGCCAAGGTCGGGATCACCAAAGATTCGGCGTCTATGGGCGCCTTCCGCAACGAGTCGCAGATCGACGCGACCGAGTTCATGGATGATCGCTCCGGCGGCCTCTTTGCAGGCGGCAGAGCTGGGACCAGAACCCAGGCGACCAAGGGGAGCGACGGCATTGTGCGCGAGATGCACGACGCCCAGGTTCGCGTCGGTGCGTCCGCTGGGGCCGGCGGCTCAAAGAAGATCGAGCACGGCCCGCACACGACCGAGATGGGGGGCTCGATCGACGCATCCCTCGACACCGTGTACTCCGCATCCGCCGGGACCTACGAGATCGAGAACGGCGTCGGAGCCAAGACCCAGGCCTCCACCCGGACCGGCACGACCGTGCAGGCCTCGGGTGGCGTCAAGAACACGACAGATCTCGGCCGACGCACCACAGGCAACCTCGAGGTCGGAGCCGAGACCGACTTTTTCTCTGGGTTCGACGGAAACGTGAGCGCGCAGACCGAGGCGAGCTACAGCAAGGTGTCGGCCAACGCAGAGGCCGGGGCCTCCCAGGGCGCGAGAGTGAGCGGCAAGGCGGCCGGACAGGCCAGCTTAGATCTCGGCAAGACCCGCATGGTCGGAGTTCGTGGCCAAGCATCGGGCGATGCGTACGTCGGCATTGCAGCCAACGCCAAGGGGGGGGCTGAGGCCTGCATGCACAAGGGCCTCTCCGCTTCGGGTAGCGCGTCGGCGTCCAAGGGTGCCGGGGCCAAGGGCGACTTTGAGGTCGGCGCTACGCTCGGTGGGGTCGACGCGGACCTCGTCGGCGATGGCGAGGTCTTCGTTGGCGCCAAGGCGAGCGCAGATGGCAACATGAGCATCGGACTCGACGGGGCAGAGCTCGGGCTCGGAGCCGATGCCTTCGCCGGAGCCGAAGCAGAGGGGAGCATCGGGATGGTCCTCGGAGCGGCGGGCCTCAGCATGGCTGAGCTCTCCGTCATGGGCAAGGTCAAGGCGGGCGCCGGCGGCAAGGTGGATTTCAACGCCAAGGCCAAGGCCGGCGAGGTCAGCGGAAAGGGCAAGGCCTCGGCAGCCGTAGGTGTCGGCGCGGGCTTGGGGCTCAGCGCAAAGGCCGATGTGCTCTTCGTGCCGCGACTCATCCTCGACCAAGTGGTCAAGAACGGGCCGGCCATCGCCACCGACTTCAAGTCCGCCAACATGAACGGCTGCGGCTGGCTCGTGCGCCCCTCGAGCGGAGGAGGTGGAAAGGCCAAAGGCGGGGAGCAAGACGAGGTCTTGGGTGCCGCTGGCTTGGCCGGAGCAGCCATGGGCGGCGGCAGTGGCGCAGGAGTTGGGGGGCCCGCGATCGCGTACACCGAGCCCGCCAGCCCGAGCGTGGGCATCGGGGCAGGCGCCGCAGCACCCGCCAGCCTCGCGGGCGCGGACATGGGCATGGCCATCGGCGAAAGAACCGCAGGACCGGCCAGTAAGGGCAAGGGCGTCAGGATCGGCGCAGGCGCCGCAGCGCCCGACCTCGGTCAGGGTGGCCCCGGTGAAGGCGAGGTCGGCATCGGCATCGGTGCCGGCGCGGACCTCAAGAGCGGGCAATCGCTGAACGGTTTCCTCGGAACCCTCGATGCTGAAGCCGCCGCGCCCTACCTCGAACAACGGCAGGACGCCGATGACTCGATCGAGACCGCCTACGAGGTGATCGGCCAGAAGGCCACCGGGGCCGTGTCCGAGGGCGTGTCCATGCTCTCGCGGATCGGACCGGCGATCATCGAGAAGATGGTCAACGCCGAAGAAGCGCACGCCGAGACCAAAGAGGCCATGAGTCAGCTGATGTTGGCAGCCGGCAAGCGCGCCGGCCACATGTTCAACGAAGTCATTGGCCTCGGGGTGCAGATCATCGCCGAGCTCGCAAGCCTTATCGTCATGCCTATCGCCGATCTCTTTACGTACAGCCTTGAGAGCATCGTCGACGACACGCTGGCGCGGGCTGAGAACCTCATCATGCTGATGCGTGATCTCGTCGTCAAGCTGCTCAAAGAGACCCGCGAGGCGGTGATCGACCTCGGTCACAAGGCGGGCCGGGCCATCCTGGCGCCGATCAAGGGCATCGCCAACGTCGCCGGCGGCGTCATCGGCGACTTCGGGATGGAGGTCATCGACTCGAGCTACGAGGTCGTCGATACCCTCGACGACGCCTTCGAACCCGCCGAGGAGGGCATCGAGGTCGAAGGCACCGGAACCGAGATCGCGATCCCCTACGCGGTCACGCCAGGGCTTGAGCCCGGCAAGAAGGTCCTGAAAGAGGGGAGCTCCTTCTTTGGCAGTGCGGCTGAGGGCTCCTTCGGCGACGTCATCGAGGACTTCGCCGCACCGCTGCTCACCGCCGCGCTCGTCGACGCCCCGGTCGCCATCCTCGAGTGGGGAGAGGGTCTGCTGGAGGAGTTCGACGAGGCCGTCGACACGCTCTGGGAACCCATCAAGGGGGTGGTGAACGTCGCCCTCCACGTCATCGCGCCCGCCATCAACGCGCTGCGCTCCTTCTTGGCTTTCTTTGGTATCGCGACCCCCGAGCCACTGAATGCGCCGAAGGGCGGATCGAGCGAGGCCAAGAGCGCCGATAGCGCCGACAGTGCTGGGGGCGCTGGGGGCGCTGGGGGCGCCGGAGGCGTTGAGCCGGGGATCTGATCCCACGCCACGCGTCTCTCACCGACCGACGAGCACGACCGCGAGCTCAAGATCGCCGTCGCCTTCGAGATCGGACGGGGGGTCGCCCGTCATGGCGCGGAGGTATCTTGGGAGGGCTCGCCTTTGACGGAGCGAAGCCGCTGGGCCCCATCGAGGATCCTCTAGTCGATGCTTGGATCTTGCCGCCCGCGCCTGGAGCGGAACGGTCAGGGCGCCTGGGTCGACCAAGCCTCGAGCGCTGACAGCTCTTGATCTAACAGGCGGTCGACCACTCCGGGGCCCTCCACGACCAGCCCAGTGACCTTGAAGGAGACCGTGCGGGTGCCCTTTCGACCCATGCACAGTATTCCCGCCGGGGCGCCGTTCCGGTGCAGGGCTCGACAGTCGCGATCGTCGCCCCAGCTCCAGGCCCCCTCGATGGGGCTCACCTCGAAGCCCTCATGTGTGAGGATAGTCGAGTTGTCACTCATTTTCGTGAAGAGCGCCCGCTCGGTGTCGGACGCCATGACGAAGGTGGAGACCTTGTACTCCATGCTCCATTCGTCGCGGCCGAATGTTCGGCAGGCGAGGCTCACGTTGCCGAAGACGCGGTCGTAGCTACACGAGACCTTGGACGCGTCGACCTCGGCGTCTACTCCGAGGCGTTCCACCAGCTCGGTCGGGTGGAGGACGACCGCTTCTTCGGCCGGCGTCAGCGGTCGATTCTCGACACCCATGCCCCCACACGCCAGGCCCAGGCCCAGGGTGAGGAATCCGGCGGTCGCCAAGCCGAGGGCTCGACCGTATCGTGTTCGCATCGCCACTCCAACAGGTGTGGTAGGTGTGGCCAGCTTCATCGAAGAGGCAGGCGAGGCTGCTGGGCGTGCCTGGGTGCCGAGATGGCCCATCGACCGCGCCGCACGAGCGGGTAACCTCCTTTGGGTCGGTCGTGTTACCTCGATGGGTGGGCGGCAGGTCGGCGGCGAGGAGAGGTTACCCCAAGTCCGCTGATGTGCCATGGGTCGAAGCGCACCTTGGAGGATCCCTATGAAGGTCACGTTGAACCGCAGAGAATACCTCGCCCTCGACGCCCTACGAGGCCTGCCCGAGGACGCCCATATGCTCATCATGTGCTGCACACCCACCGAGACCGGCGGCATCCTCGAGGGCTCCCAGAGAGCCTTCGAAGAGCTCGTGGACTTCGTGAGCGAAGAGTTCTCCGAGGGCATGCTCCCAGCGTCCAAGGTCCGGGCGCTCACCTCCCTCTGTGTCAAGATCGACCCGGAGTGCGCCGACTGGTTGGGGATGTAAAAGGCACTGTCTAGACCGGCGACGGGGGCTCCGAAGGCGACCCCCGACCCTCGCACGAGACCTGCGCGTCTCTTGACCTGAGGGACGTTGTCAGCACGAGGTTCGTGCACTACATCCTCCCACGGAGTCGCACCGTCTGCGTCTTCAGAATGGGGGAAGTCATGGGCGAACTCGCGCAGTCGGGGTCCGAACAAGCATGGAATAATGTTCTCGACGCAGCCATCCGAATACCGGGGGTTCGCGTCGACCGAGCCGCCTATCTCACAGCGATGTTCGCTCCACACGTCGACGACGAGACCCTCCAGGCCGCGATCACAACCTCTCCCGCAGCGGCCGGCATCCCGCCTGAGGTCGTCCGTCGGGCGGCTCGTTCCAGTATCAACTGGCACCGCGCCACGGTCACTAGCCTCTCCTTCGCAGCAGGACTTCCAGGCGGTCTGGTCCTTGCCGCCACGATCCCAGCCGACCTCGCCCAGTACTTCGCTCAGGTCCTGATCTTGGTCCAGAAGCTCGCGTACCTCTACGGCTGGCCCTCCTTGATGGACGACGACAAGCGTCTCGACGACGAGACCCGGCTGTACGTCACCCTGTTCGTCGGGGTCGCGATGGGCTCCGAGGTTGCGAATGCGGCGATCGGCAAGGTCGCCCAAGAGTTTGCCAAGCAGGTCGCCCACCGCCTGCCCCGCGAGGCGCTGACCAAGTACGCTATCTACAACCTCATCAAGCAGGTCGGAAAGTGGATCGGGGTCAGGATCACGAAAGACAGGTTTGCTAAGGGGCTGTCCAAGGCCGTCCCGCTCCTCGGAGGCGCCTTGTCGGGCGGCCTGAGCTGGGTCACCTTCTCGGCCATGGCCAACCGGCTCGACGCCCATCTCGCCGAGCTGCCTCTGGCCGACAGAGCGCCTGAGGAAGAGTGAGCGCGGCGCCGATCGGCCAAGCGCTCAACGAACCGACTCCTTATTGCGTTCGAATGAACCAGGGGGCGCTCCGTCTCAGCGCCTCCCGGTCCGCCGAGACACTCTCACCGCCTTCACCATGGAACCCCCGTGAACGTCGTCGTCACTCTCCGAACAACGGCTGGCCTCTTGCGGGTCTCCGCGGTACTCATCCTCCTATTGGGCTGCGATCCACCTCCATGCGAGCGTGGAACCGCTGGTGAGGACTGCGGGCCTTGCGACGCCGGGACCTACTGCGCCGGCGGAGGAGCGGAACCGGAAGCCTGCAGCGACGAACAATGGGATCACGACCGTGATCCCGCGACCCCGTGCATCGCCCAGACAACCTGCGAACCTGGTGAATTCGTCGTGTTGTCCGGCTCTGCCACCGAAGACCGCACCTGTGATGCCTGCGAGTCCGAGACCTTCTCCGCCGTCCAGAACGCCGCGACCTGCGAGCCATGGAGTACCTGTCTGCCAGGCTCGTTCCAAGTCGCTCCTGGCGGCCCATCCCAGGATCGAAGCTGTGAACCTTGCGGATCCGAGACGTTCTCCGAGGAAGAGAACGCGGCAGCCTGCGAGCCGTGGACCCCATGCGCTCCGGGCTCCTATGTGGCTGAGCCAGGCTCTGAGACACAAGACCGCCTCTGCGCTTCATGCGAACCAGGGAGCTTCTCGGACCTGGAAAATTCAACCTCATGCGAGCCGTGGAGCGCCTGCGCTCCGGGCTCCTTCGTGGCCACAGAGGGCACCCCTGAGACCGACCAGTTCTGCCTGAGCTGCGAGGCTGGAACCTTCTCCGACATCACGAACGCCAGCGTCTGCACCACGTGGTCGACGTGCGAACCCGGCTCCTACGAACGCTCTACCGGGGGCGACACGCACGACCGGAGCTGCGCACCATGCGAACCCGGCTCGTTCACGAGGGCAGAGAATGAGCTTGAGTGCCATCCATGGACGGACTGTCCGGCTGGCACGGTCGAAGTCGCTCCGGGGACCGACACTGAGGATCGGCTGTGTGAGCCCTGCGATCATGGAACATTTGCTTCGACCGAAGGCGAGACCGCTTGTGAACCTTGGACTTCCTGCCCCCCGGGAACCTTCGTCGCTCGGCCAGGCTCATCGACCGAGGATCAGACCTGCGAACCGTGTGAGACCGGCACCTACTCAGACACCGACGATTCATCGACCTGCGCTCTCTGGACAAGCTGCTTGGCAGGTACGTTCAAGGTCTCCCCCGGAACGGACACCGTCGATAGAGCGTGCGAACCGTGCGCTCCAGGAACCTTCACGGATTCGGCCGGCGCATCGGAGTGCCAACCATGGACATCGTGCGACGAGGGCCAGTATTCCTCCCCCCCGCCGACCTCGGAACGTGACCGAACATGTGTCTCGTTCTCGACCTGTGATGACGACGAGTACATCGCCGCCGAAGGCACGCCGGAATCGGACCGAGAATGCGCGCCTTGCGGAGGCGGGCACTTCAGCGAAGGACCCAACGCGCCATCTTGCGAGGGCTACCCGTTCGTAGCGATCACATCCAGCCTATTCCACAGCTGCGGGTTGGTCCAGGACGGGACGGCTTGGTGCTGGGGTTCAAACTCCGAAGGTCAGCTCGGTGACGGGTCTACGTCCGACAGTGCGGTCCCGGTTCAGGTCCAAGGGCTGACCGATGTTGTCTCTATCGCTCCTGGCGTACATCACACCTGTGCTGTTCTCGGCTCGGGCGAGGTGCTGTGCTGGGGAAGCGGAGAGGATGGACTGCTCGGTAACGGGAGCTTCTCAGACAGTCTGGTGCCCGTGAGCGTCTCTGGAATCGATGATGCCATGCAGGTCGCAGCGAACAACTTTCACACGTGCGCGGTTCGCGAGAGCGGCTCCGTCTACTGCTGGGGCGACGGCGCACATGGGCGCCTGGGCCACGGAGTGACCTCAAGCTCGAACGTGCCGGTTGAAGCCATCGGCCTCGAAGATGCAGCACAGGTCTCGGCCGGGACACAGAGAAGCTGCGCCGTAACCCGAGCCGGGAAGGTCTTCTGTTGGGGGCTCGGCAGCGGTTTCGGTCTGGGAACGGGAACATCCGAAGACAGCTTTGTTCCTGTAGAGCTGCCGGTCCTGGACGACGCTGTCCAAGTGTCTTCCGCCCTGAGCTACAGCTGTGCTGTTCGTTCCTCTGGAGCCGTCTCGTGCTGGGGAACCGCGTTTGATGGGATGCTCGGCCAAGGATCGGTCATCACGAGCAGCACGCCCGCAGAAGTGATCGGTCTCGACGACGCCATACAGGTAGCATCGACATGGACCCACACCTGTGCGACCCGCCGTGGCGGAGAGGTCGCCTGTTGGGGTTCAGGCATGAATGGCGCGCTTGGCACGGGCGACGGGGCCTCCTACGACGTGCCGGTAGCCGTCTCCGGCCTCGGAGGTTCCCTTGAGGTCTCGGCCGGCATCGACTACTCTTGCGCGCTTACCGAGCACGAGGGCGTTGTCTGCTGGGGGAGCTCCGGGATCGGGCAGCTGGGTAACGGCGCTACCGCGGGGAGTAACCTTCCCGTCAGAGTGCTCGGAGTCACCGATGCGGTTCAAGCCGGCGCTGGCGTGGGCCATAGCTGTGCGGTCGAGAGTGACGGCACCGTAGCATGCTGGGGTAACAACACCCTTGGCCAGCTAGGAGACGGTACGTCTGTCTCCAACATGGCGGTCGACGTCTGGGAGCTCACCAATGCCGTAGAGTTGTCGGTCGGGGGTTTCCATAGTTGCGTTCTGACGAACGATTCCAAGGCGCTCTGCTGGGGGTCGGGGGGATCCGGGAGGCTTGGGAGAGGCTCCACGTCCACCGGGTTCCGGCCCGGCGAAGTCGAGCTGAGCACGGACCTCGCACAGATCTCCGCTGGCACGTCCCACACCTGCGCGGTGGACCACACGGGTCAGGCGTGGTGCTGGGGCTCGAATATCCAGGGGCAGCTCGGGAACGGCGGGCTATCGAACGCCACTTTGCCTACGAAGGTCGAGGCGTTTAGCGATGCGTTCCAGATCGCAAGCGGCCCGCTTCACACCTGTGCAGTTCATTACGACGGGTCGGCGAGCTGCTGGGGGGAGGGGACCTTCGGTAAACTTGGAAACGGCTCGTCCTCGAGACAGCTGGTTCCGGTCCCGGTGGTCGAAGTCGAGGACTTCGTACAGATCGCCGCAGGACAATTCCACACCTGCGCAGTCCGCGCTGAGGGAGACGTGGTTTGCTGGGGCGACGGAAGCTCCGGACAGCTTGGAAACGGCGAGAGGAGGGGGTCAGACGTTCCGGTGTCCGTCTTGGAGATCATGGATGCGAAAGAGGTGGTGGCCGGCTGGGGTTATTCCTGTGTCCTGCACGAGGCCGGTGCTGTCTCTTGCTGGGGCGGGAACGCCAAGGGGCAGCTCGGCGACGGGACCTTCACCGAAAGCGACCACCCCGTAGAGGTTAGAGGTGTCTCCGAGGTGACCTCCCTGAGCGCGACCCATGAGCACACCTGCGCCACCGTCGCCTCAGGCGAGGTCTACTGCTGGGGGGAAGGCGTCGATGGCCAGATCGGAGATGGGCAGACCTGGTTCTTTACCTATGAGCCAATCATCTGGCCCTTGAGATAGAGCCTGTCTCTCCGCTGCGAAGTCTGCGCTCAAGCCTAAGCACGAGGGTGTGCCGGATGCGCGATTAGGCTCCCAAGAGTTCTTGGAATATTGGCTTTATTCCTAGATAACTGCTAAGGTCTGATCTCTTTGGTGGCCCAGCGGTCCTCTCGATCGCGAACCTTCGGTGGAGCTCCTCATGTCGGTCTGCCAATCGATGAAAAGTTCGGGAAATCTTGCGTATGCCGAAGAGGCCGCCTCACCATGAGCCACGCCTACCGCTCCCTCAACCTCCGGCTCCAAGCGAGCCCCCCTGCGTCCACTCGCTCGCCGCCAACCTCGCCGTCGGTGTCGGGCGCGAGCGACACCGCCGGCGACCAGCGAGCGGCCTTCGGGCACAGCCCCCAGCGCACGGAGACAAGGGCCTTCTCAACGCGCGACTGGCCATCGCAACCAGCTACTGCCGTGGGGAGCTCTCGTTGTCGCTGACGGGGCGTTCTATTGGTCGTTGCGCAGTCGTTGCGCGTTCGGACCTTGCCCACCGTAGTCGACGCAACTTCGGACCTTGCCCACCGTAGTCGACGCAACTTCGGACCGCGACCGCCTCTGGTCTCAACCACCACCCGAAAACGGAGCATCCATCGTTCGAGCCCTCACCTATGGCCCCCTCCGGTGCCTCAAACTCCGAAGTTAAGCCCACTACGGTCCTTCACCTCCGAAGTTAAGCCCACTACGGTCCTTCACCTCCGAAGTAGGTCGACCTGGCACGGGGGCCGGCGAGGACCCACACGAGCGCGTAGGAGTCCACCGATGTCCCTGCGAAGGTATGGAACCCGCGAAACCCGTGTCGTAGCCCGGCCTATGTCCCCATTCCCAGTTCGGGCAACGTCCCCAGGGCTG
>REDI01000041.1 GCA_007693595.1 Deltaproteobacteria bacterium
GTCTTCTCGGCGACGAGCTGGGTGAGCTCCTGCAGGATGGCCGTGGGGGAGGTGGCGGAGGAGGGGCGAGCTGGTGGGGCGGCTGGCGCTGGTGCGACCGAGGACTGAGGCACCGAGACAGGGCGCAGCTCCGCCTGGCCCCCTGCGGGCGAGACCTGGGGGCGAAGGGGGAGGAGCAGGTCTGTGTCGCTCGGCACCACCCGGAGCGTTCGCTGCCCGATCTCCTCGCGGACGCGGTCGTAGCCGGTGACGCGGTGCAGCCAAGCACGACGACGCTCGAGGTCGTCGCGGTCATCGTCGACGGCGATCCCCCGCCAGAGGGTGCACGCGAGCTGGGAGCCGAAGCCCGCCGCGAGGCGTAAGGCGTAGCGCACCCGGCGTCGCTCCCCCTTGGCGAGACGCAGATCCCCCAGCGCGGGATCGGGATCGCGGAAGTTGGCGATGGGCGGGAGCTGGCCGTACTGCAGCGCCTTGACCGTGACCGTGTCCTCGATGCCAGCGCTCATGGGGTGGCCGGTGTAGCCTTTGGTATTCGCGATGGTGATCTCGCCGGCCGCCTCGCCGAAGGCGCTTCGCAGGGCTTCGATCTCGGCTTGAGCGGAGCCTCCGCGGGCCGGCGTGTAGGTCTCGTGGGACATGAAGAGGCCCTCGCGGGCGAAGGCCTGCGGGGAGATCCCAAGTCTCTGGCAGGTCTGATGGACCGCACCTTGGACGACCTCGCGAATATGGCTTGGGTGGAGGCGGGTGCCATGGAAGGCCGAGTTGACGAAGACGCTCTCGAGCAGCTCGGCGATGGGCGTGATCCCGCGCTCCGCAGCCGCCTCGGCGGTCTCGAGCACCATGCCGTGCGCCCCCATTCCGAGGACCAGGCCGTGCCTTCGCGCGTCGAAGGGCAGGGCTGCCTCTTCGGGGCGATCCGCGATCGACGCGGCCCCCGCCGCCAAGAATCCTCCCCCGATCCAGGGTAGGAGGGCCTCGCTCGTCACGTTGTCGGCGCTCACCACCACGACCCGCCGGCACCGGCCCACCCGCAGCCAGTCCTGGGCGATGGCGGTGGCTTGGGCGGGGCTCGCACAGGCGGCGTTGATCTGGGTGTTGGGCCCTCGAGCACCGATGGCCTGGGCGATCTGGCTGTGCCCCATGGCCAGCACTTGAAACAGGAACCTTCGATCGAACGGGGCCCCAGGCTCCTCGGCCCGCCGCTCGAGGTGTTGGACGAGCTGGTCATAGCCGGGGAAGGCGCTGGCGAAGATCACCCCGGTCTCGTCACGAAGGGGCTCGGGAAGGGCCCAGCCGGTGGGTACGACCTTGCCCGAGGCCGTGGTCTTGGTCGTGCGCTGAAGGGGGATCCCGGCGTCGCGCAGCGCCTCGAAGGTGGCCGCCATCGCCAGGCGGGTCGTGATGTCGAAGGCCTCGATACGGTCGGCCGGCAGCCCCCACTCCGTCAGATCGAAGCGCCCCGCCTGCCCCGCCAGCTTGATCACGTCGGAGCGGTCGGTCACCAGGGCGAAGGTGCCGCTGCCAGTCGTGGGATCCTTGCGTAGCCGCACGATGTTCATGTCGAGAAAGCGATCGGCGCGGTCGCCTAGCGCTCCGATCCGGTTCTCGCCGCGGAGCAGTCGGGCGAGGTTGTCGGGTCCGAAGACCTCCTCGCCCCCGGGGAGCCCGACGCTCGCCCCCGTGCACACCACCTGGGGCCAAGCGGGACTGGGGGCTGAGATCGACGGGCGACTTGTGGCGCGCGTCGGGGCGGGGGCCGGAGCCTTGCGCGTTGGAGGGGACGCCGTGGTCGGCTCAGGGGGGCTCTGGGGGGAGGCACTTGGATGAGCCGCGTCGAAGGCCGCTTGGATCAGCCCTTGAACGCTCGGGAGGAGGGCACGGGCGAAGGCCTCGGCGTCGAGGCCGTGCATGCCGGCCTTGGCCGCCTCGAGGAGGAAGCTCTGGATGGCGTCGTCGTCGGCCGGCGGCGCCGGTTCGCGCTGCGGCACCTGGGGCCGGGTCGCGCCGATCCGGGCGGCCGCCCAATCGATGACGCTGCGAAGGCTGCGGTGATCCGCGAAGCTGAACGAGGGATCGGGCGCTATCCCGTAGGTCTCGCGCACGACGGCAAAGATCTCGGCCTGCTTGACGGTGTCGATCCCAAGGTCGGCCTCGAGCTCGAAGTCCAGATCGAGGTCTACCGTCTCATAGCCTGTCTTGGCAGCCACGATCCGGAGGATCCCTGCGGTGACGTCGGGGGTGGCCTCGGTGATCTGCTCGACCAGGGCCAGCCGGGCGGTGACGGCCTCGGTGGTGGCGGTTCGCGGCGCTGGGGTCGCGAAGAGGTCTGGAAGCTGCGCCGAGGGCTCGGCGCGGACGGGCAACCCGGCCGCCGTTAGACCCGCGAGCGCGTCGCGGAAGGACTGCGCGCCGCCGCGCTTGGGGTGGTTGGTGTAAAAGGCCCGATGCGGACGTCGCTTGAGGATCGACACCACGAAGCCGGTGAGCGCGCGTTTGGGCCCACACTCGACGAAGAGGCGCGCCCCATCGGCGTACATCCTGTCGATCTGTGACGTCCACTCGACCGGCGCGCTGATCTGCTCCCCCAAGAGCTCGATGGCCTTCGTCGCCGCGTCGGGGCCCGTCGGGTAGTAGTCGCTGGTGACGTTCGTGGTGATCGGCCTCCGAGGTGCTTGCAGCCCGAGCCGCTCGAGCACCACTTTGAGGGGCTCGGTCGCAGGAGCGACGATCCGGGAGTGGAAGGCGTGGCTCACTGGCAGCCGGTAGACCGTCAGCCCGCGGGCCTGGAAGCGCTCGACCGCCTCGTCGACCGCATCGGAGGCCCCTGCGATCACAGTCTGGGTGGGGCAGTTCTTATTCGCCGCGATGACGTAGCCGTCGATCTCGGCCAGCAGCTCTTCGACCACGTCCGTCGAGGCCGCGACCCCAGCCATCTTTCCAGGGTCATCAATGCGGATTGACGCCATCTCCCGACCGCGCGCGCTGACGGCGTGAAGCGCTTGCTCGAAGCTCATCACCCCAGCCGCGACGCAGGCGGCGTACTCGCCGAGGGAGTGGCCCGCGACCATGTCGGGGTACACGCCATAGCTGGCGAGTAGCCGGAGGATCGCCACGTCGACGGTCAGGGTGGCGGGCTGACTGATCTCGGTACGCTGGAGGATCCGCTCCTGCTCCGCGCGGTCCTGTGCAGGGTTGGACCGAATGAAGTCGGTGATTCCTTGGCCGAGGGCACCGCGGACGATCTGGTCGGCCTCGTCGAAGGTCCGCTGTACCAGGGGGAAGGCGGCGGCCAGATCCAACCCCATGTCTAGATATTGGCTGCCCTGCCCTGTGAAGAGGAAGGCGACCTTGCCGTCGTTAGGAGCATCCTCGACGTAGACGTTGCGGGCGCGAAGAAGGTCGGGACTCTGGTCGCGCTCCAGCACTTTGAGCGCGCGATCGATCTGGCTGGCGCGCTCCTGGGGGTCTCGGGCTGCGGCGGCCACGCGCACCGGATCGCTGGGATGCCAGGGGACGGGTTGACCTTGGCGGAGGCGGTGCAGGTTCTGGATCAGCCCCGCCTTGTCGAGGGCGGAAGTGGCCCAGAGGCCGTCGGGTAAGGGGCGTTCAGCCATGACGATCTCGTTGGACGAAAGAGAGGAGGAGGCCATCGGCCGGGGCCGGGGCAGCGCGGGGCGCGGACGTGCGCCGCGTCGTGGGACGGGCTGGCCCGCCCAAGACTCGATCACGACGTGGAAGTTGGTGCCTCCGAAGCCGAAGGCGGAGATCCCTGCGCGGCGCACGCCGTCGGGGGTGGCAGGCCAGGGCTCGGTCCGGGTCTGGACCTGAAGGGGAACAGCGGCCAGGTCGACGTCGGGTCGGGCCTCCTTGAAGCCCAAACTCGGGGGAAGCACCCCGTGATAGACGGCGAGGGCGGCTTTGATCAGCGCGGCGGCTCCCGCAGCGCTCTTGAGGTGGCCGATCATCGACTTGACCGATCCGACCCGTACCGGCCCACGATCGCCCCGCTTGCCTTGGCCGATGAAGGCGCTCAGGGTGTTCAGCTCGACGCCGTCGCCCACCGCCGTCGAGGTGCCGTGCGCCTCGATCAGATCCACTTGCGCGGGATCGAGCCCGGCCTGGTCATAGGCGCGTTGCAGCGCGAGCTCTTGCCCGCGCGGGTTGGGGGCCGTGATCCCCTTGCCCCGACCGTCGGAGGAGGCGCCGATGCCGCGAATCACGGCGTAGACCTTGTCACCATCCGACACCGCGTCCCGGAGTCGCTTGAGGACGAAGACGCCTACCCCTTCGCCCATGACGAAGCCGTTGGCGTCTTTGTCGAAGGGGGTGCTCCGGTCGGGCGAGAGAGCGCCGATCTTACAGAACTTGACGTAGGTGGAGGGGTTCATCGAGCGGTCAGCGCCGCCGCTGATGGCGAGGTCGAAGTCGTGCCGTTGCAGGCCCTGGACGGCGGCTTGGAGCGCGGCGAGCGAGCTTGCGCAGGCGGCGTCGGTGGTGAAGTTCGCGCCTCGCAGGTCGAATGCGTTGGCGACGCGACCTGCGATGACGTTCGAGAGCTCGCCGGGCATCGAGTCTTCGGTGATCGGGGGCAGGCTGGCCTTGAAGGCTCGGCGAAGCTCTTGAAGCAGCGATCGCTGCCGGTCCGGGGAGAGGGCCTGAATGTCGGGGCTCTGGCCGAGCTGAGCCTCGATCTCGGGCCAGGCGACGCGCAGCGCGTAGTCATCCTTGATCTCGCCACCGAGGCTATTACCTAGGATGACCGCGCACCGTTCACGAGAGAAGGGTCGCCCCTCCGGCTTGCGGGGATCGGCCTGGAGACCGGCGTCGCGCAGGGCGTCGTCGACCGCGTGAAGCGTGATCTGCTGCACGGGGTCGAGGCTCGGCACGACCTTGGGGGGCACCCTGAAGCGCCGGTTGTCGAAGGTGAAGCCTTGGAGAAAGCCACCGATCCGGGAGTAGGTCTTATCGGGCGCCGCCGGATCGGGATCGTAGTACCGCTCCACGGCCCACCGATCGCTGGGCACTTCGATGATCGCGCTGATGCCGGCTTGGACGTTGGACCAGAAGGCCCCGACATCGTGGGCTCCGGGCAGCCGGCAGCCCAGGCCGATGATCGCGACGGGCTCGTCGCTGGGGACGGGCGGTCCCGGGGGCGCGTCGTCGCTGGGGGGGGGGCTCGGGCTGGGAGCCGGGGGCGGAGCCGGATCCGACGGCGCGGCGGGAGTCTGTGGCTCGGAGGTGGGCAGGCCCTTGGCGGCGGCGAGCTTCGTCAGAGCCGATCGGGCTGCTTCGATGGCCTCGGGCTCGGCTACGAGTGGCAGCCCCGTGGCGACCGCGGCGCGGAGGGGCCCGCGGATGGGCCGTCCGAGTCGGGCCGCTTGTTCCCACAGGACACCCAGTCCGACGGTCCCGCCGGGGGCGGCGACCGCGTTGTGGGCTTGCAGTGCTGCGCCGGAGCCGACGTCGCGCCCGACCGGGGCGGGTCGGGCCTTGGTTGCGCGCCAGCCCCAGCTCGAGAAGGCACGGTCGTAGGTTGCGATCGCGTCGGCCACGTCGTGGTGGGTCTCGGCGATGTAGGTCGCGAGCGCCGCGCCTTGATCGATCAGCCACAGCGCCTCGCGCAGATCGCCGCTCGACCAGGCTTGGCGGGCGAGCCGCCAGGGATCTTCACCGTGGGCGAGCTGACGAAGCACCGGAGCGACCGCTGGGTTGCCCACGCGCCAGCCCGAGACCAGATGGGTGATCTCGTCGTCGGGAACCTCGAGCCGGCGCCGGAGGGCTGAGGCTAGGCCGAACGCCGGCAGCGCGAGCAGCGGGCCGCAGATCACGACGCCTGCCCCCCCCAGGGCACCGATCGCTGCGGTCGCGGTGGGGCCGAGTCCGGCGTCGACCAGGACTCGGTCGGGCTGGGGGTGGGCGGCCAGCATTTCGACGCCGCTCTGCTCCCCGCAGAGCCCGCCCGCTTCGCTCCCCTTCAGGACCAGTCCGGCGAAGCCAGGGGGGACCTCGTGGACCGAGGCGACCTCGAGCCAGGTGGGTCGGTCGAGCACGGGTGCGCCATCTTCGGCCAGGATGACCGGCCCCCGCCCAGGAGCGGGCTGGCCCGGTCGGATGCGCACCCAGGCGCCGTCGGGCACCTGCGCTGGAGCCTGCACCGTCGCGTCGAGGATCGGCACCCCTCCCGCCTCGAGGACCGTCGCCGCGAGGTGGTGGGCACATGTAGGAAGGAGCACGTGAATCGCGCGGGCCATGCCGGAGCTCCTGACAAGGATCGTCCGTGAGACTGGTTGGGCACCCTACCAGCCGCGGGCCTGGCGTTCATCCTCTTTCGCGCGCCTTCGGGGAAGAAGGCCTAGCCCAGCGCCCAGCGTTGGCTCCGGTTTCCGCTGATTCTATAAGTCAGACCTAGCGTAGCGAGCGCCTCGATCTGAGCGATGACCCGGTCCCTGGGCTCCCCGATCCGGTCGCTGATCTCGGCGGTGGTCGAGGGCCCATGGTTGGCGAGATGGTCGACGATGTGTCGAATCAGCACTGCCTCATCGGGCTGAAGAGGCGGACGTTGTGCCTCTTTGACCGCCTGGGTCAGGGCCGCGGGGGCGCTGCGGCCTCGCTTGAAGCCACGCCATCGATCGGTCTGCGTCGTGTTCTCGCGCCGGCTCTCGTAGGCGGACTCGCGCGCGGCCTCGGAGCCGGCGAGGTAGAGCGGCTCGAGCGCTTGCACCAGCTCGTCGCCGCCAGGAGGGGGTCCCAGCGCTTGGAGGCCCGCGAGGGACTCGACCTTGGCTGCAAGGTGAAAGGCCACCTTGGGCAGGGCGACCGGACTGGTGGTCCACCCGGAGCTGATCCGGGGTGGCGGCGCGGTCGGCTCGGCCTGGGGCGGGACCAGCGGGGTCGGATCCCCCCAGGCCTTGCGGACCCGGCGCAGGAGCTGGTCTCGATCGAGGCCCCGGAGGGTGAGCAAGAGGAAGGGGTCGCCGTCGAGGGCATCGGCGACGAGATTGTGAGCCGCGGCCATGTGACAGCAAGGCAGCCGAAAGTCGTCGCAGTCGCAGTCGCCCTCGAGCTGATCGAGGCTGGGGAGAAGGGGCAGTCCATCGCTGTGGAGGGTGGTCACCAGACTCTCGGGCAGCTCCCCTTCGAGAAGCGCTGCGATTCGCGAGATCTGCTCGGTCAGCCGGGCGATCACCCGCTCCCATTGGTCGTCGGTGAAGGGATCGACGCGCAGTCGGACCGTGTGCACCGCGCCCCCGTCGCTGATCTCGGCCCCGACGATGCTCGGGCTGAACCAGAGCTCGCGAACCCTGCCACCACGCGCCAGGGATCGCCCTCGGGCGAGTTGCCCGTGGTGAGTCTCGCGAATGCCGTCGAAGATGGCCATCCATGCCTGTGCCGCCCAGCCGGGAGGGCTCGAAGAGGCGACGATGCCTTCGGAGGGGCCTCGAAGAGAGGGGCTCATGGGTCCTCCTCGATCATGGCGTCCTCGCCGAGGCTCACGAGCATTCGAAGGGCGCTGTCGTCGAGCTCCGCGACGAGACCCTCGCCGCTCCCTACGACCTGATCCGCCAAAGCTCGCTTGTCTTCGAGGAGCTGGTCGATGCGCTCCTCGAGCGTGCCTTGGGTGATCATCTTGTGTACTTGGACATTCTGGCGCTGCCCGATCCGATAGGCCCGATCGGTGGCCTGATCTTCGACCGCAGGGTTCCACCATCGATCGTAGTGAATGACGTGCGTGGCGCGTGTGAGGTTGAGCCCGGTGCCGCCCGCTCGGAGCGAGACGAGCAGAATGGGGCTCGCGTCGTCGTCCTCTTGGAAGGAACGAACCATTTCTTCGCGCTTTTCGGCCGGTGTCCCGCCATGGAGAAAGGGGGTCGGGAGGTCGTGGTGTTCTTCGAGGTGGCGTACGAGAAGATCACCCATCTGCCGATACTGTGAGAAAATGATCGCGCGCTCTCCTCCTCGAACGATGAGCTCCACCAGCTCGCTGAAACGCTCGAGCTTGCCGGAACGGCCGTCGAGGCGACCGGGCTCCTTGAGGTATTGTGCGGGGTGGTTGCAGACCTGCTTGAGCTTGGTGAGCATGGAAAAGACATGGGTTCGACGCTCGTTCGTCTCAGCCAGCTCGATCTGTTCCATCGCCTCGTCGACCACCTGCTGGTAGAGCCGGGCTTGCTCGGCCGAGAGGGGAACGAAGTCCTTGCGCTCGATCTTGTCGGGGAGGTCGTCGATGATCGCCGGGTCGCTCTTGAGTCGGCGCAGGAGGAAGGGGGCGATGCCCAGCTTGAGGCTGTGCGCGACGGCTTCGTCGCCGAAGCGCTCAATCGGGATCGCCACGTTGCGCTCGAAGGTTCGGCGAGGTCCAAGCAGACCTGGGACGAGGAACTCCATGATCGACCAGAGCTCGTCGAGGCGGTTCTCGACCGGGGTTCCCGATAGCGCGACCCGGTGGCTGGCTTGGATGGAGCGGGCCGCACGGGCGCGCTTGCTGTCGGGGTTCTTAATGGCCTGAGCCTCGTCGAGCGCGAAGACGTCCCAGGCCACCTCGCGGAGGGCCTCGACGTCGCGGGAGAGCAGCCCGTAGGTCGTGAGGACGACGTCGGCCTTGGATAGGTCCTGCGGCTTGCGTTCGACCCCGTGGTAGCGAAGCACCTTGAGGGTGGGGGCGAAGCGTTGGATCTCTCGCCGCCAGTTTCCCAGGACCGAGGTGGGACAGACCACGAGGTGTGGTCGTCCGCGGCGATCGAGGAGATGGGCGATGAGCTGGACCGTCTTTCCAAGGCCCATATCGTCGGCAAGGCAGCAGCCAAGGCCCATGCGACCCAGGGTCGTGAGCCAGGAATATCCGCGCGTCTGGTAGGGGCGAAGGGTGCCTTGGAACCCTTCGGGTAGAGGGGTCTCGGGAGGGTCGCGGAGCGCTCGGAGCACCAGATCGAGCTTCTCGTCCGCGATGACCGGCACGCCGCGATACTCCCCGGTGAGAACGGCCCGTAGGGCCTCCGCGGCGGGCAGGTTGCCGATCTCGCCCAGGTCGTCGGGCAGCCGACGGATCTCGGCGGGGTCGAGCAGGACCCACTGATTCTGAAACCGTACCACCGGCGACTCTTTCTTGAGCAACGTCTTGAAGTCTGAGCCCTCGATGAGCTGATCGCCGAGCGTGACCTCCCAGCGGAAGGAGAGCATCTCGCTCAAGGCGAGGCGATGACCGTCGTCGCGGGCTTCGATGCGCATGCGCGCGCGGATCCGGCGGGCGCCCGCCTGCTCGAAGTCCTTGGGGATACCTACGCGCAAGCCGGCGCCTCGCAGTGCGCCCACCCCTCGGCTCAGGAAGCTCCAGACCTCGTCGGGTCCGAGCTTGAGGTCCTCGGGCTCCGGGCCTCGGAGGGCTTGGGCGAGGGGCGACCAGAGCCGGCTGGCGCGGCTGAGGTCTCGCATGGCGTAGTAGGCCGGGTGTTCGATCAGGCTGTCGCCCAGCTTGAAGGAGGCTCCCGCGCGCCACGCCTGGAGGATCGGGGCCCTGGCTGTGTCGTCGTGGGTAGCGGTGACGTATAGGCGAAGAGGGAAGGTTCGAGCACGCCCGCGCGGTAGCTCCAGCCGAAGCTCGAGGGTAAGAGAGCTGCTGTCGGCTCCTGAGGACCACGCCTGGAAGGTGGTCGGTAGGTTCTGAAGTCGGGCCTCGCGAGGGGAGAAGTCTCGGTTGGGGCCGGTGAGGGCCTGGGCCAGATCGTGGGCCCACCCCAGGGAAGGGCCGGGCCAGACGCCGCGACGGTACAGCGAGTCGATCACCTGGTCGATGAAGGAGCGTAGTGCCCGCTCCGTGGTCAAGAGGCGAGGCGCGCTGGGGGTGCCGGTGGGCACGGACCGGCCCGAGGTGGGTAGGGCGTCGATGAGGCGCTCGAGGGTCCGTTGGTCTTGCTCCCGAATAAAGAGAGCCTTCCAGAGAGCCTCTCCGTTGATGACGGTGGGGGCAACCTGCTGGGAGATGGCGATCTGGAGCGCGAGCTTGGCCGCGACGCTCCAGCAACGGACGCTATCGGAGACGGGCCGCTCGAGGTTGAGGTTTGTCAGGAGTCGCAGGGCCTCGGAGATCGAGAGGTCGAGCCCATCGACCTTGACTCGACGTGGGCGTTCACCAGGGATGACCACCTGACGCGTCGCGGCCGCGCCCACAGAGAGGAGCAGGTCGGGCAACTCGCGGGCGCAGGCGAGCTCGAGAGGGTCGCGCACGGACCAGCAGAAGAGCCTGCTGTCGGGGGTCCATGTCGCTTGCACTTGACTCACGCGCGCTCCGGAGGACACGGCCCACGTTCGCGATCACCGATCAGCGGTGAAGGACGGTGCCGAAGAGAGAGAACGGAGAAGGTAACCTGTGCCCCCCTCCTCCGCTCGCTGCCTTTTGGATCCCGCGTCCACGTTTTGTGAGGCGTCGCGTTCGGTGCGCCGCTCAGTCGTCGAGGTCGTCGAGGTCGTCGAGCTCTTCATCGTCCTCGATGCTGTCCCAGACGATGTGGCAGACGCGCTCGAGCAGGCTGACGATCTCTTCGCCGGTGTACTCGAACTCATCGTTTGAGGACATCTCGGCTTCGAGGGTCTCCTGAAGGGGAGCGTCGAGCTCGCCCGACTCTTCGAGCGAGGTGATCATGTCGTCGATTCCGTAGTCGTCCGCGTAGATCTCGAGCTGCTCGATCAGGAACTCTACGATGGGCTCCGGGTCGGGCTGAGAACCGTAGGCGTCGAGCATGTCGTCGAGCTCATCGACGAGGGTCTCGCGGAATGCATCGTCCAGCTTCATGTGGCCCTCCGGGCGTGACAAGGGGGTGCTAGCACCTGTCCCCTCTGCTTTCAAGGTTATTCGCGATCTCGGTCGTATGGCGATGGTTCGGGAGGTGCTTGGCGGGGTATGGGAATGGTGTAGGCCATCTGATGCCCCGCGCGCTACAGCGTCGGCCACACCGAGGAGGTCCCGATGATCACCGATGAGCTGCTGCGTGCGCTACCCAAGTCTGATCTCCACTGCCACCTCGATGGCTCGCTTCGCCTCGAGAGTCTGATCGAGATGGCCCGAGAGCGTTCGATCAAGCTACCCTCCGACACCCCTGAAGGAATGCGTGAGCTCGTCTTCAAGGAGACGTACCGCGATCTGCCGGAGTACCTGCATGGCTTCGCCTTCACCTGCGCCGTGCTGATCGACGCCGAGGCCCTCGAGCGGGCGGCCTACGAGCTCGGACAGGACTGCTTGGCCGAGGGAGTGTGCTACCTCGAGGTGCGCTTTGCTCCCCAGCTTCACGTCCGGCCTGGCCTCAACGTCAGCGACGTGCTCAAGGCGATCGACAAGGGCCTCGACCGAGCCCGACGCGAGCATGAGCGCAGCGAGGCGGTGACCGAGCGTGGGCAGCCTCCCTTCCGATATGGTCTGATCACCTGCGCCATGCGAAACTTCAGCGCAGGGTTCTCCCCCTATTATCGAGGGCTGATCGAGGCGCTTGGCTCTCACTGGCCCATGAAGGATGTCTATGGCATCGCCTCGCAGACCCTCGTGCGCGAGGTGATCGAGGCCAGGGACCGGCTCGGGATCCCCGTGGTCGGCTTCGATCTCGCGGGCGCCGAGGCGGGTCACCCAGCGTCCGACCACAAGCGGGCTTATGACTATGCGCATCGTCACTTCCTCAAGAAGACGGTCCACGCAGGCGAAGCCTACGGCCCCGAGAGTATCTTTCAGGCGATTACCCTCCTCCACGCCGACCGGGTGGGGCATGGCACTCACCTCTTCCGGCTCGACCTGGTGCGCGCCGACGACCCGGTTCGCTACGTTCGCCAGCTCGCCGAGTATATCGCGGACCGCAGGATCACCCTCGAGGTCTGCATCACCTCCAACCTGCAGACGCTCCCCGAGCTCCGCCGGGTCGAAGACCACCCGCTGGGTCGTATGATCGACGAGCGGCTCTCGGTCACGCTGTGTACCGACAACCGCTTGGTTAGCAGCACCACGGTCAGCCGGGAGCTCCGCCTGGCGGTCGATGCCTTCAAGCTCCAGCCCAGCCACCTGAGAAACCTGGTGCTGCACGGGTTCAAGCGTAGTTTCTACGCCGGCAGCTACCGCGACAAGCGCAACTACGTCCGCCAGATCATCGACTACTACGATAAGGTCGCCGCTGCGCACGATCTGCCCCCCGTGCGTCGGGGCGACCCGGTCTGAGCGCCTGGGAGCGGGCTGTAGGGACGAGAGCAGGGTTTCTTAAGAAACGCTAGACTTCGACGGCCGTGTGGACGCGCTGGTGCGCGTTGAGCGCGCCGATCGAGAGGAGCAGGGGGAGGACCCGACGCCAGCGCCTGCCGAGGGCTTGGTTGACCGCGAGCACGCCCAGGGCGAGGCTCAGGGGGGTTCCGACCACCGCTGCGGTGGCGGACGCCTTGCGGATTGCGAGGAACCAAGGGCCGATGTGGGGAATGTAAGGCACCCAGCGACCCACGGGGCCTGTGGCGAAGCGGAGCACGGCTCGACCCCCAGCGCCCAGGCCGTAGCTTCCGAGGCTTCCCGTGCCGAAGGCGAGGGTTGGGAAGGGGTTGCCCCGAGCGCGGGCGCGATGGTCGGCCCGCAGGTCTTGAAAGCGGACCGGGGCCACGTCATCGAGCAGGGTTCGGGTCAGGTGGGACAGCCGGCCCCAGTCGTCGGTGTGGGAGGGTAGATCGCCCACCTTGAGGCGCCGTGCCACACCTCGGACGATGTGGTCGAGGTCGACCCGATCGAGGGCGTAGCCGAGGGGGGTGGTCCAGTGCCACCACAGCGCGTTGGCGATGCGCTCGGCGAGCTCGCGGCTGGACTGCGCGTCGCCGAAGGAGACATCACTCGCCTCGAGGACGAGCACGAGCTCTCGCCGTTCGCAGGCGGCGAGCATGTCGATCACGTCTTGGCGGGAGGTGGGCACCGGGGCTCCAGGTAGGCAAGAGGCTGGGCGGCGGGCTAGATGAGCGCTGTCACTTCTCCATCTTAACCCGCCCGGAGACCCCTTGTTCCACCTCTTCGCCTTGTGGATCGGTCTGGCTGTGGGCGCTCCGACCCTCGAAGATGCCTTGGTGGGGGTCTCGGCCAAGGCCCAGCCGGCCGTGGTCTACGTCGAGGTCAGTCAGGGGGTCGGGTGGTCTCCGGTCTTGCTGGATCTCCTACACCGCTTCGATCTACAGCCTCCTCCGCGTCGTCACCGGGGGGAGCGGGCGACGGGCTCGGCCTTCTTCATCACCCCTGAAGGCCGGGCGCTGACGAACCACCACGTCGTCGCTGGCGCGACCACGGTCACCTTGGTCCTCTCGGATCAGCGCCGCTACCTCGCGGATGTGGTGGGATCCGATCCGCGAACGGACCTGGCGGTCCTGCAGGTCCGAGCCGACCGAACATTTCCATGGCTTCCGCTCGGCGACTCGGATCGCGTGCGGGTAGGTCAGATCGTGCTCGCCGTGGGCAACCCCTACGACTTCGCGTCGACCGCGACCATGGGCATCGTCTCCTTTATCGGTAGACGTGGGCTCGATGCACGGGAAATCCAAGACTACATCCAGACCGATGCACCTGTTCACCCAGGGAACTCGGGCGGACCGCTCCTGTCGCTGCGCGGCGAGGTCGTCGGCATCAACACCGCCATCTATGCGCGGGGGGTCGACTCGGGATCGGGGATCTCTTTTGCGATCCCCTCGAACATGGCCAAGCGGACGTCCGAGGAGGTCCTCAGAGACGGGCGCGCGCGACGCCCTCGGATCGGGCTTCGCGCGGAGGACGTCGAGGAGGTCGAGGGAGACGCGAGCATGCGGGGAGCGGTGGTGACCTGGGTCGTTCCGGGCTCCCCCGCGAGCGCTGCAGGGCTCCGTCGGGGGGACGTGATCGTGCGGGCTCATGGGGAGCCGGTTGTCGGGGCAGCAGCACTAAGATCCCTGGTTCGCGCGCGTCCGGTCGGGGAGGGGATGGAGCTCGACGTGGTGCGCGGGCAGCAGCGCCTTCGGCCGCGGGTCGAGCTGGTCGATGAGCAGACCCTCGCGCTCGGCCAGGCGGACAGGACCGAAGGTGACCACGTCTATGCCGGGATGGTCTTGGGTACAGCCGACGAAGAGGTGCGACGGGCGTTGGGCGTGGGTCCTGCCGAAGGGGTCTTGGTTCGCGCCGTCACACCCGGCTCGACGGCGGCCAAGATGGGGGTTTTGGCTGGCGATCGCGTGGTCTCGGTCGCGGGGCGGTCCGTCGAGGAACTCCAAGAGTTGGTAGAGTACCTTGAGATCGTTCAAGACGCGCCCGTCGTGGTCGGGCTGCGTCGAGGAGCGGAGCTACGGCGGACCATCCTTCTTGGGGAGCCCTGAGCTGAGGGTGCGTGAGGGAGAGGGCTCGGTCTGGGGGCTGTCTGCGGGGCTGCTGGCGACGGCGTATCGGCCGTCGAGCCAGTTCGACAGATCGATCATCCTGCACCGCTCCGAGCAGAACGGATGCCAGCGGTTCATGGGAGGAAGGGCCGCAGGAGCGCGGCAGCTCGCGCAAGGGGTGGTCATGTCGAGAGTCTATCCGTGGATGGACCTGATTTCCACACGAAGGGGCGGGGCGCTGGAAGCCTCGCCGGGGTAGTGTCGGAGCGGGCGTCGTTCGGGTGATGGGCCCTCGGCGCTGACGGGTGGCCAGGGTCGGCTATGTTACCCGGACCGCGGCGCGGAACATCGAAGACACGGAGTGAACATGACGGTCAACAAGGTACTTCTTATCGGCAACCTGGGCGCAGATCCCGAGATGCGCACGACCAACAGCGGCACCTCGGTCGCCAACCTCCGGCTCGCCACGACCGAGCGCCGCAAGGATCGGGACGGCAACTGGGGTGACCACACCGAGTGGCATCGGGTCGTGGTCTTCGGCCGAACCGCCGAGAACGTCGGTAAGTATTGCCGTAAGGGAAAGCAGATCTTTGTCGAAGGCAAGATCAGCACCCGCGAGTGGCAAGACAAGGACGGCAATCGCCGCTGGTCCACCGAAGTCGTCGCAGATGTCGTCCGCTTTCTCGGCGGCGGCGGAGGTGGCGGAGGTGGTGATAGCTACGGTGGCGGCGGGAGCTACGGCGGCGGCGGCGGCGGCAACGGCGGGGGCTATGGTGGCGGTGGCCCCTCCGATGATGACATTCCCTTTTAGGGATGCCTCGCAGGGCGCGGCGCTCCGGCCGCGCTCCCTCGCGTATCCTCGGGCTAGGACCGGGGCTGACCGTGGCGGGCCTGTACGTTTCCGCGGGATCTGAATGGCTGACATCATCGCCCCACCAGGACTCTTTCGGCGGCGCTCAACGTGGCTCGCGCTCGTGCTGATCGCGCTGATCGGCGGGGTCGGCATGGGGGTGGGCCTCGGATGGAGGGCGGCGGTCCAGCGGACCCTGCTCTCCGCGCGCTGCGAACCCATCGAGCGGGTCGAGCTGAGCATCGACGACATCGTAGCGCTCAAGCGTCGTTGGAAGCGTTTTTTACGCGCGTCGGCTCAAGAGTTGGCCCATTTCGATGTCTCCCCCGCAGAGCTCGCCTTCCTGCTGAGCGGTGAGTCCTCGGCCGACATCGCCCTGCAGGCCACCGGGGACCGGCTGGTGGCTCGGGCGGCGGTCCCGATGGCCTCAGGATGCTATAACATATATTTTCAAGGGGGTTTTCGGATCGACGAGGGGGTCGCGATCCTCGAAGTGGAGCGCTTGGTCATCGGGGACACCGACATCTCGGATCTCGGCGCGCTCGGAGGGGCGCTCGGCGGCTCGCGTCAGGTGGTCGCGCCCGAGGACCTGCAGGATGAGGACCTCGCTGGTCGCCTCCGAAATATCCAGCGTCTTCGGATCGAAGAGGGGCGCGTTCGGGTTCGGTTCGTCGACACCGAGGCGGTGTGGCGATGAGGTGGGTATTGCTCCTCGCGGGGGGACTCCTCCCTGGCTGCTACCGGGCCACGGTCCAGGTCCAGCCCGCCAGCGCCTTGATCGAGCTCCCGGACGGTCGCTACGCGGGCGCGACCTTCGAGGTCCGCACCCGACCCTGGCCGCTCCCACCCCCGACGTTCTCTGCCCGATCGCCCGGCTACTGGGATCTCACCGTGCCGGTACGGTGGAGGCTCGGTGCAGCGCTGGGCCGATCTCGGACCGTCGAGGTTCGCATGGTCCCGGAGCATGAGCTCCCCGCTTCCGAAGGGGAGGAGCGCTGAGCGCACCGGCCGTCTTGGGAGGCGCCTTCAAGGATTGAGCCGGCCCTCGGCGGGGCAGACACGCCTCGGATCGAGTAGACTTCACCCCATCCGGCGCGATCCGACGTGGAGGTAGGGTTGTCGGACCTGTCTCAGCCGCCCAACATCGCCGAGAGGCGCTCCTTTCGGTTTCAGCGTTGCCTGGGGCGAGGGGGCTTCGGAGAGGTCTATCTGGCCACGATGGTCAGCGCGGGAGGCCTCGAGAAAGAGGTCGCGATCAAGGTGCTCCTCGAAGGGTTGGATCCACGAAGTCAGGCGGTCCGGCGCCTGCGTGACGAGGCTCGACTCCTCGCGCTGATGAACCACCCCGCCATCTTGGTCGTCCAAGACCTCGTGCTCCTCGACGGCCGGATTGGTCTGGTGATGGAGTACGTAGAAGGCGCAGACTTGGATGAGTGTATCTCGGCACCCGATCCGATCCCCCAGCGGTCCCTCGTCGAGATCGTCGAGATCGTGGCCGATGCCCTGGCGGCCGCGTACATGCGCCTTGGACCTTTGGGAGAGCCGCTTCAGCTCGTACACCGCGATATCAAGCCCGCCAATATTCGCGTCGGAAAGAGCGGGGTCGTCAAGGTGCTCGACTTTGGGATCGCCAAGGCGCGGGTCGAGGATCGCGCGGCCGAGACCAAGACGGACACGGTGCTCGGCTCCTTTCCGTACATGGCGCCGGAGCGCTTCGACCAGGATCCGACGGTAGATCAAGCAGGTGGCGACATCTTCGCCTTAGGCTGCGTGCTCTTTGAGGGGCTGGCCAAACGCAGGCTCTTTCATGAGCTCCCGATGCGCTCGCTCTACAACCTGGCGTTCAGCGAGGAGCGGCATGGCACATGGGTTCGGGACGCCTTGGCCTACTTGCCCGAGGTCCACCCCGATCTGCGCGCCTTGCTCGTGGACATGCTCGCCTTCGATCCAGATCGGCGGCCGACGGCCAAGCAGGTGGTCGAGCGCTGTGATGCGCTCCTTCCTGAGCTGCCGGGTGACAACCTCCGGCGCTGGGCGCGCTCCCACTCCTGGCCCGAGCCGGGGGAGTACCAAGGCGCCCTCGAAGGGCGTCAGCTCACGGAGTCGAGCTTCTCGTGGTCAGGCCAGGCGACGCGGGGCTCTGCGACCGCGTGGCTGGACCCAGAGGTGACCTCTGCTCAGGCGATGGAGCCAGCCTCTTCGACCTTCGCCCTGCACCCGGAGCCTTCGGCCGTCCCTGTTCGTTCGGGGGTCCCAGGCCCCCTCGGCCTCACCCTGGGTGCGCTGGCCGGCATAGGGTGCGCAGGCGTCCTGATCACGATCGTCTTGTTCGCTTCGGTGACGCTGTTCAATCGCTCCCTTCCAGGAGGAGCCTCGGAGCGTCTCCTCCGGGCCGACGAGGGCGGACATCCGCACCCTTCCGGCTATCCAGCCACCGGGCATCGCGGGGGCGCCACAGGCAGCGAGGCTCCTGAGCCCGCCGATCTCCTCGATCTCGCTCCGGCGTGCGGGGAGCCCTCCGAGCTCGTTCAGGCTGCGACGGCCGGCCGGCTCCCCTCGGGGTCGAGGGCTTGTCTCGAACGGCAGATGCGTGACGAGTCCTCCGCGCGGCGTGTACGAGCCCAGCACGCGAGCCTCCTTGTGCACGAAGCGCGTCGTCGCTGTGCTCGGAGCCCCTCAGATTGTGAAGTCTACGAGCAGGTCCAGCCTTACGTCCTCGATGAACTCGATGACTCAGATCTTGAGGCGGCCCTCGCCTGGGCTCGACACCTCTCCGACACCGGACAAGGCACGCGCGACGAGTACGAGCAGATCGCGCGCTGGAGCAACCATGTGCTCCAGCGCAGAAAGGATCTAGATAACCCAGGCTTCTATATCGGTAATGTTCAGGAGGCCCTCTACCTCCGGGCCAGCTCCGCCCTGCAGATCCACCAGATCATGAGAGTCGAGGACGACCCGGATATGGAACGGCAGCGTCGCCGGGCCGTAGACGAGCTGCTGGAGTGGGCCAACTACGATCTCAAGCTCGGTCACCGGAACCAGAACACCCTGGAGCTCTGCTACCGACTCGTCGACGAGAGGGAGGAATGCGACAGACGACTGGTCGAGCCTCGGGCGGTCTACCGGGTCAGCTTCTTGTCGAGCCCCCAGGGGGGCCACGTCTACCTCGACGGGGAGAGCCTGGGGGTCGCGCCGACGGTGACGACCCTGCCTGAAGGGGAGTACGAGCTTCGGATTACCCTGGGAGAAGCAGAAGGCGTGCGGAGTCTCCGCATCGAACCCGGAGGTCCCGACTGGTTTCGGTTCCGGCTCGAGGACGGCGCATGGGAGGTCGAGACCCACGGGCTCTAGGGTCGGCTACGGGGGACCTTGCGGGCTGGCGCGTGGCGTGGGATGGGGCGTGATACGTCCTGCCGAATGAAAGGAGGTGTGCCCTGAACGATGTGCCCCGTCTCTCGCTCGCCCGCTTACCCACCCCGGTCGAGCCCCTGACTCGGCTCTCAGCGCACCTCGGCGTCGAGGTCTGGATCAAGCGTGACGATCTCACTGGCTTTGGGTTGTCAGGGAACAAGGTTCGCAAGCTCGACTTCCACTTAGCCGCGGCACGCGAGCAGGGCGCGACCGGCGTGCTCACCACCGGCGGCCTTCAGTCCAACCACTGTCGGGCCACGGTCCTGGCGGCGCGGCGACTCGGGCTCGAAGCGGGGGTGCTCCTCCGGGGCGACCTCCCTCCCACAGCCGACGCCAACCTATTGTTGGACCAGCTGGCGGGGGCATGGATCCGAACGTGTACCGTCGAAGCGTACCGTGACGCGCGTGAAGAGCTGCTCACAGCTTGGGCCGAGGAGCTGCGTTCGCGAGGGGTAGTGCCCTATGTCATCCCTGAAGGAGGTAGCGACGGCCTGGGAGCCCTCGGCTTCGTCGCTGCCGCGCGGGAGCTGGCCGGACAGAGTGAGCTGCCCTTCGAGCGGGTGGTGGTCGCGGTCGGATCGGGGGGCACCCTCGCCGGGCTCGCCCTGGGGGGACTCCACCCCCAGATCTCGGGGGTGGCGGTCTGCGACGATGCCCCCACCTTCGAGCGCCGGGTCCGCGAGATCGCCGCCCAGGCGGGCACCTTGGGCTCCGATCCGCTGCCTGCTTCGGGCTGGGAGGTCGTCGAGGGCTACCAGGGCCCCGCCTACGCGGTGGCGACCCCCGAGATCTGGCAGACCATCACCCTGGTCGCGCGACTCGAGGGGATCCTTCTGGATCCCGTCTACACCGGAAAGGCCATGCACGCCCTGGTCTCCGAGACGCGCGCCGGCCGCTGGGGGGGCCCGATCCTGTTCTGGCACACGGGCGGTGCCTTCGGACTCTTCGGGCGCGGCCGCGAGGTGGTTGGCTTGTGAGTTCGGTACGACCCACGATCCTTGTGAATGAGCGGGCGGGGCGCGGCTGGGGTCGGGCGCGGCGGCTCCGACAGCTCGAGTCCCTGGTTCAAGGGCGCGCCGCGGTTCAGGTCACGGCGGACTTGAGGGCCCTCGAACGGGTCTGCGCGATACTGGCGGCGCAAGGGGTGGATGAGGTCGCGCTCCTCGGTGGCGACGGCACCGTGAGCCGATCTCTCAGCGCTCTCGTCGCGGCGTATGGACCGTCCGAGCTACCTCGGATCGCGCTGCTGGGAGGGGGCACCATGAACACCCTGGCGCGCAGTGTCGGCACCCGCACGGGACCGCTCCGGGCCGTGCGGCGGTGGCTCGACCACGTCTCGGGCGATGACCCTTGCGACATCGTGGAGCACGCCACGCTTCAAATCGACGGGGACCGGGTAGGCATGCTCTTTGGAACAGGGCTCTTCGCGCGGTATATCATAGACTATGACGCCGGTGCCGGTGGCCCCCTCGGCGCGGCGCTCGTCTTGGCGCGAGCCGTGGTCAGCGCGCTCGTCGGAGGCCCCTACGTCCAACGCCTCACCGCGCGGACGGCGGCCGTGGTCGAGGTAGACGGTGAGCGCATGGCGGAGGGGGACTGGCTGGTGGCCGCCGCAGGGGTGATCCCAGCGGTAGGGCTTGGCTTTCGGCCGTTCGCCGCCTGCCGCGATGACCCCGGTGGCTTTGCCTTCTTGGTGATCGGCTGCTCACCCGCTGCGCTCGCAGTCCGCATGCATCGCGCCTTCCTTGGCCTCCCGCTGGATCATCCCCAGATCGTCGAGGGCGTGGCGCGTCGGGTGCGGCTGATCGCCCAGAACCAAGGACCCTACATGATGGACGGCGACGTGTCGGAGACCGGGCCGGTGACCACCATCGCGGCCGGACCCAGGCTGCGCTTGATCCGGCTCGACGCTCAGGCGCAGGCCTCGACCAGGGCCCGGTAGGGGCGTAGGTCGCCCAGGAGCTCCGGGTGCCACTGCACGCCCAGGGCGAAGCCCCGAGTGCCCGAGATGATCTCGATGGAGCCGTCGGGGGACCAGCCGCAGGCGATCATGTGCTGGCCTGGCGAGCGCACCGCTTGGTGGTGGGTGCTGTTCACTTGGATCTCGGCGCCGAAGAGCGCGGCCGCTGGCCCCTCACAGCGGACGGCGTGCCAGGGTTGCGCCGGATCGGTGGGCTGCTCGTGGTCGAGGGGATGCGGCTCGAGGTGCTGGACCAAGCTCCCCCCCGCGGCGACCGCGAGGGCTTGGTGACCGCCGCAGATCCCGAGGACGGGCACCCTACGATCTAGGCAGGCGCGGGCCAGGCTGAGCTCAAGATCGGTCCGCGCGGGCTCGACGCGGTCGAGGCGCCCGGTCACGGTCTCGCCGTAGTGGCTGGGGTGGATGTCGAAGAAGCCGCCGGTGAGCACGACGCCATCGGCCACCGCGAGCAGGGCGTCGAGATCCGTCGGGCCCGGCGGTAGCAGCAAGGGCAGGCCCCCTGCGCGTCGGGCCGCGTCGATGTAGGCCTCAGTGATCCAGGCCTCGTGCCGGGCCGGACGCACGCGAGGGTGATCCTTGCCAGGACGAAGGCGGCGATCGGTCGTGAGCAGCAAGATGGGCGCCAAGGGGGCTCCGATGGCGACGGCTCAGCCTTCGCGCCAGTCCTGTGGACTGCTGGGGGCGTTGTCGAGGACGCCTTCGATGGCTTGAAGGACCTCGTCGGTGAGCTTGGGGAGCAGGTCCACCGCCTTCATGTTCTCGACCACCTGATCGGTGCGGGAGGCGCCGGTGATCACGGTGCTGACGTGGGGGTGTCGGGCGGCCCACGCGATGGCGAGCTGGGCCATGGTGCCGCCGAGGTCATGAGCGATCTCGGTGAGGGCCTTGACCTTGTCGACCTTGGCCGGAAAAGTGGGATCGTTGAGGAGGCGCTCGCGGAGCCAGTCGTAGTCGGGCAGACTGAGCCGCGATCCCTCGGGCACGCCATCGTTGTACTTGCCTGTGAGGAGGCCGCTCGCCAGGGGGCTCCAGGTGGTGGTCCCCAGCCCCTTGTCTCGCACGAGTGCGGCGTACTCGACCTCGACCCGTGCGCGGTGGAACATGTGGTACTGGGGCTGCTCCATGAGCGGTCCGATGAGCCCGAGCTTGTCGGCGACCCGCCAAGCCTCGCGGATCTCTTGAGCGCTCCACTCACTCGTGCCCCAGTAGAAGGCGTAGCCCCGGTCGATGACGTGGTTCATCGCACGCACCGTCTCTTCGATGGGGGTGTGGAGATCGGGGCGGTGGCAGAAGACCAGGTCGAGGTGGTCGAGCTGGAAGCGCCGGAGTGCGGCCTGAACGCCCTCGACGATGTGCTTTCGTGAGAGGCCCCGCTGGTTTGGCTCCTCGCCTCCCCAGAAGATCTTGGTCGAGACGGTGTAGCGATCGCGTGACCACCCGAGCTGCTTCAGCGCTTCTCCCATGACCTCTTCGGACTTGCCGCCCGCGTACACCTCGGCGTTGTCGAAGAAGGTGCATCCGGCATCGAAGGCGGCGGCCATCGCCTCGCGGGCGGGACCGACTCCGAGCTGGCGGTCGAAAGTAACCCAGGATCCGAAAGAGAGGACGGGCACTTTGAGGCCTGAGCGGCCGAGGTAGCGGTGAGGCATGGACATGGGGTCTCCGGTCAGAGCTCGTCAAGAAGGGCGGCCCGATCGAAGCGATCGGCTTCGAAAGGGAGGTCGAGGCGGGGGGTGCGGGAGGCTTGGTCGGCGTAGACGCAGACGCGCTCCGAGAAGCGAGTCGGATAGTAGTTCATGGTGGCGATCACCGCGGCGGCTCGCCGCCAGAGCGGTGCGGTGCGCCGCAGCTCCTCGCGCGCCGAGGCGACGACACAGGCCTCGATGGCTCGATCGACGGCCTGGGGATCGTAGGCCGAGGGCTCAGGGAAGGGCTCTGGCTGGCCGTCGGCGGGGGGAGGGGTCGGGCGATCGCCAGCCCGCCAAAGACTCGGCGCGTCGTCGAAGGGAAAGGGGTCGACCGGCGCTCCGTTGAGCCAGACGTTGAAGTGGACGTGCGGCACCCCCCAGGGGAAGGTCGCGAAGCCATCGAGCCCGCTGTAGCCGGACCAGGCGATGCGCTCGCCACGCTCGACCCGCTGACCGGGCTCGACATGGGTACGCGCGAGGTGGGCGTAGCAGGTCATCATCCCCTGGCCGTGGTCGATAAAAACCTTCAATCCGCCCCGGTTGAACTCCGACGCCACCCGCACTACGGTTCCGGCGGCGGCCGTGAGCACGGCGGTACCGACAGGGATCGCGAAGTCGGTGCCGTTGTGGCTGTCGTAGGTGAGAGACCGGCCTCGGAAGTCACGCATCTGGGTGCGGCGGACGGACCAGCCCTCGGCGATCGGGGTCTGGGTGTGGTTGAAGAGGTTGGTGATCAGCACCGTTCGGGGCACCGGCTCATGACCCCGCCAGAGGGGAAGCGAGATCCGGGGCTTGAGCTGGCTCAAGCTGGTTCGATCGAAGCGGCTCGGCGGCACCCCCTCCTCGCCGCGGAGGGCGACGAGGGCTTGGTGGAGCCGTAGGCGCAGCGGCCTGATACCCGTGGCCTCGGAGAAGCGGATCGGGGGCGTGGGCCCGCTCACTTACGCGGAGGGAGGGAGATCTTGGAGGCCGACTTCGACTTCACCGTCTTGCCCTGAGCCTCCCACTGAGACGCCAGCTCGTCGGCCCAGGCGCTCACCGCCTTGCTGTCCGCGAAAGGCTCGGGGCTGACCACGACGGGCCAGGGCTCATCGGCCTTGCACTTGAGCCGGGACTTCACGCTGCGGGCCTTGGTCTCGACGTCGGTCTGAATGGACCAGCGCGAGGCGGGCTCGGTGACCTCGGTGACGTGAAGCATGACTTGGTCTTCGCAGGCTTCGATGGTGGCGACACCGTAGAGCATGGTGCCGTCGGACTGGACCCGGTCGGGAAAGATCTTGGGGAGCAGCGAAGCCGCTTCGGACTCGGCGCCCGCGTTGAACAGCCGATCGGCGACCTGACGCGCCTTGTTGGGGTCGACGCCGCCCGCGATCTCGACCAGGGCTCCGCGCAGCGCACCGATGTGGGCGGGGTCGGGATCTTGGCCATAGGTCTCGGGTTGGACGGAGCGGTCCATGGCTTCGAGGATCGGAAGGAAGGGACCATCTTTCTGGGCGGCAGTGATCGCCGCGCTCTTGAGGGCCGGCAGGGCTTCGGCCCCCTTGCGGGCGGTCCAGATCGAGAGGATGGTGTTGTATTTTTCGTCGAAGGTAAAGGCTGGTGGATCCTTGATCCGGCCTTCGACCCAGCCTTCGATGTCGTCGCTCGGGCACGAGACGAAGGCGTCGTCCCACTGGGAGAACTGGATGCTCTTGAGCCCGAAGTATGCGCCCTTGAGGAAGACGACGACCTGCGGGTGCTCTAGGCAGGTCTCGCCGATGGCGGTCGCGGTCTCGTCGCGCACGTTGTAGGGGATGCGCTCGAGGCTCTCCCAGACGGGCTTGTAGACTTGCTCGTCGATGGCGGCGAGCGAGAGCTGGACCATGGTGGGGACGTCGCCCGTCTGCTTGAGGAAGTCGTTGTACGAGGCCTCGGCCGCGCCCTTGTCACACTGGATCAGCGAGCGATAGGCTGAGATCAGCGCGTCGCCCTTGGCCGTAGCGGCCTTTCGGACCAGGTGGTCGCAGTTGGCCGAGGCGATCGAGGGCAGGGTGAGCAGGCTCAGGGCGACGAGAAAGCGGACCATGGGGTGCGTCTCCGGGAAGGCGGGCATGTCTAACGGGCGACCGGCCTGCCGTAAAGCGACGGGGACCGGACGCGCGCTCCTGTGGACCCCCGCGACCCTCTACATGTTCCGAACGGGTGTGAACGACCACGGGACCGCGACGGGATCGCGAAGCTGGTCGCCGTGGATACGAAAGCTACCCTCGACGAGTTGGTCCCACTCTCCCGGGCGGTAGGCCCAGACCCCGACGGTGATGACCTGCTGGCTGCCTGGTTCGAGACGAGGCAGGGAGGGTTCTTCTTCGAAGCGGGCCCCAAGCTGGAGCCGCTCGCTGTCAAAGCTGCGGATCGACAGGTCCAGCGGGCGGGATCCGTCGTTGCGGAGGACGACCTCGAGGGCGTCGTAGCCCTCGTCGGGGCGCTCCTGGTGGAAGTCAACCTCGCCGAAGTCGAGGGCTGCAGGGGATACCGCGAGCTCGCCGCTCCCACAGCCGACCAGCAGCAGGGTCAGGAGCCAGATCGAACGCATGGACACCTCCGGGGCGGGACGTGGCCTCGCCACGCTCGCTAGTAACCCCTTCGGCGCTCAGGAGCGTAGACGTGACCCCCTCTCCAACACCTCCTCGACATGCTCCCGCAGACCGCCCTCGAAGCGGTCGGCGAAGCGGCTCTCGAGGATGCGCGCGCGCACGCGCCAGCGGCCAGGCTCCTGCTCCTCGCGAATCATCTGCGGAGGCAGGGGGGCTGCCCAGGGTGAGACCAGCACGGCGTCTTCGATGACCCGGCGCACGGCGCTCGGCGGGTGATGCGTCGGGACCAGGAGCTCGAACTCGAGGGTAGGCCAGCGACCCCTATCGGTGATCACCGCGTCGCGAAGGAGGGCCCGGTTGGGGATGGTGACCTGGCGTCCTGTCGCGTCGCGGATCCGCGTCACGCGCAGGGTGGTCTGCTCGACGATACCCGAGGCGATCGCCGTGGAGATCCACTGGCCGGGCCGGATCCTCCGCTCGGCGGCGAGCACCAGTCCTGCGACGAGGTCCGGGAGGAGGTCCCTCCAGGACCATCCCGCAGCCAGCGCTGCTCCAATCACGATGATGGGGAGCGCGGGCTCGAGGTTGGAGGGCACGATGGCACCGATGACGCCGATGACAAAGAAGATCGCGCCGATACGCAGCCCGTGCTGAACTGCGCGGATCGCCGTAGGGAGCACGCCATTCGCGGCTAGGCGATCCCGAAGAGGGTTGAGGAACTGGGCCAACGCCCATGCGATGATGGCGATGAACGCGAGGAAGATCCCCCAGGCCCAGCCGCGAAGGACGATGCGGGGCATGAGCGCGTCGGTGGCCTCGCGGACCCCATGCAGAGGCGAGGTTGTGGGAACCTCGGCTGCCTTGGAGTCTTGTCGGTGCGGATCGGGCTCGGGCGCTAGCAGTGGGGGCTCGATCGTGGGGGGAGAGGGGGTTGCGGCCTCTGAGCTCGAACGCCCATCCTTGGCAGCCGGGGCCTCGCCGTCCTGAGCTTTGGGGGCGGGCTCCGCGCTCTCGGCGGACGGCGGGGCCCCTTCGACGCGGTCCTCAGGCTCCACAGACGAGGGCTCTTCGGCGTCGGCCTCGGGCTCTTGTGGGCCTTCCCCGACCGCCTCCTCTGGCGCTTCGCGCTCCACCGTGGTCGCCTGCTCCTCGCCGTCCAACTCGTCGTCATCCAGCTCGTCGCCGTCCAGCTCGTCGTCATCCAGCTCGTCGCCGTCCAGCTCGTCGTCATCCAGCTCGTCGTCATCCAGCTCGTCGCCGTCCAACTCCTCGCCTTCTTGGTCGTCCGCGTCTCGCCCCTCGCCATCCTGTTGCTCGGCGTCGTGTGTCTCCACCGCCTCCGGGCTCGGTTCGTCTTCGACGGCCAAGGCGGGAGAGAACACGAGCCACAAGAACAGCGGGATCATTCGGTCCACCCCCGCTCAGCCAAGACACGCGCCAGCGGCCCTTGTAGGTGCATGGCGACCGCGTAGCCCTGCGGGACCCGGACCAGCAGGCCGAGGTGGGCGAGGTGACCGAGGTGAGCCTCGGCTTTGACGAGACTGGAGCAGAACAACCACGCCTGACACTCGACCGTCATGACCCCCTGACGGGTGACCTGCCGGAGGGTGAGGAGGTCGTCGTCGGGGAGCTGGCGAAGGGCGGCCAGCGGCGGGGAAGGCACGTCGCCGATGACGATCACTCCGCGATCTTCGTCGATGTGGGCGATGGAGGCCATCCAGAGCTGGAGGCCGTCGTTGAGCAGTCCTCCGGTCGCGGCATGGATCTGAAGGAACCAGGCCTCGCGCTCGCGATCGACGCCGTGGTTCGATGGCTGAAGCAAGGAGCGGACCTTCCAGGACAGGCTGGGTCGATTCTGAAAGTCGAGGGTGTAGCCGCTCATGCTGTGTCGGGCCGTGAGGGCCTGCGCGAGCGCTTTGGGGGGAAGGGGCTGGATCTCCACGATCTCGGCGAAGGCGTCTTGGAGCTCCGCGACTCGGTTGGCAAAGCGCCACAGCGGAGTGTGAGCCTGGACGAGCCAGCGGTTCTTGCCTTCGTCTTGGACCAGGCCGCGGGTGAAGGCGCGCAGGGCCTTCATGCCCCCTGGCTCCATGGAGAAGAGCCATTGAAAGCCCTCGATGACGACGAGACGATCCTGTGCGTCGCCCTGGAACCACTGCTCCACCTCCTCCTCGGTCGCGAAGTCGGTGAGTTGGATTCGAACCACATTCCGGGTATCGACCTTGCGAACCAAGGTGTTGGCGATCGCGCGCTTTCCGACCCCCGCGGGCCCGACCAAGGCGACCGACCGCAGCTGTCCCCCGGCCTCGCCGTCGAGCACACGGCGCGCGCGGTCGAGCTCGGCGCGTCGGCCGATCAGAAGGTCGCCGGCTTCCATCGCGATGTCGCTGAAGAGCCGCCGGTAGACGAGGGGCAGCCCTTCGGGCACCGGGGCGGCCGCGAAGGAGCTCGGGGCGGGGCGCTGCTCGATCGCGCGGTCGGGTAGCCCCAAGAAGCTCTCTGCCCGACGGATCCCCTCGCTACCCAAGGCGCCTTGCAGGACTTCCCCTGCGGCATCGCCGGCGGCCTGGAGCACCCCACCCAGGCCCCCTGCACGGTTCATCATGCGCCGTCCAGCTGCGGCCTCGCGCACCAGCCGGAGGCGGAGCTCCGAGATCTGTCCGTCATGAACCTGGACCCGGAGCTTTTCGAGCTCCCCGACGACCCCTTCCTTCACGCCCTCAGCGGCTCGTTCGCCCCACCCTTCGAGCAGCTCGGCCTGCTCGGTGAGTCGCGTTCGGGATCGGCCGAGGTTCCCGAGCACCATGTCGTGGACCAGCTCCTTGGTCGACTCAGGGATCTCGCCGTCGATTAGCTCAAGCTCGCCGGTCGCCAGCTCGAGGTTGAACGCGACCAGCCGATCGAAGTCCTCGAGGGTCGCCACCAGCGTATCGGCCTCGGAGGCCAGGGAGCGGGTGAGCTCGGCGAGTCTCTGTGTGATGGTGGTCTCGATGAAGACCTGCACGACGTCGCGGAGCGGAACATCGGCGGTGGGAACCTCGGGCGGTAGGGCCCACTCGCCGGAGGGCTCGGGGCCTACGGGCACGGTGTAGCGCTCCGTGAGGTCGCGCGATGCCGCGATCAGTGCATCGACCAAGGCGCCGAGCGCGTAGTCGTCGGCCAGGAGCTGTCGGAGCTTGCTCGCAGATCGGGCGGCGTCTTCTGAGATGTGCTGCAGCGCCGTGCAGGCATCCCGCAAGGATCGGGCGAGGGTGGCGGCCTCGTTCTCGCGCTCCATGATGTCGGCGACCGAGACGAGGGTATCGCGGAGGGCGCTCCCAACTCGCGCGAGTTGCGTGTTGCCCTTGCCACGCACGTTGCGAGCGAGCTGTTCCCCATGTTGTGCGACGAGATCGGTCACTCTTCCCTCGAGCTTGGCGAGCTCTAGATCGAGGGCCAGCGCGGTAAACCGCCCGCTGACGTCCTGGCGCGCGCGGCCCAGGCCCCGGCTGAGCAGCTTGACCCCCTGGGTTCGCTGCCGAAAGACCCTGCTGTATCGGCGAGAGCTGCCACGTAGGTCGAGGGTGTTCATGCGGGGGAGCTCTTCGATCCACTCCCGGTAGGTTCGACCGAGGATGCGTGCGGTCCGTAGGACCCCCTCGTGCTGGATGGCCGAGAGCTCATCGCGGGCGAGGGCGAACTCCTCTTCGATGTCCTGTCGGATCTGGGTCAGGAGCTCGTCGTGTTGCGAGATCGCCTGACCCTCGGGAGGGTCGAGGGTGGCGAGCGCGTCGTAGCCGTGATTGATCGCGTGAAAGAGGCTGCGGGTGCGTCGGTGGAGGTGTTGATCCGCGCTCACGAGCAACGCGGCCAGGCCCTCGAGGCGTGCGGGCACCAGCCCGACGAAGTGGTACCGCGCGAGGAGCTGCACTTGTACCGCGCGCTGGGGGGGCTTACCGCCCAGCAGACTACTGAGCTTGAACCAGAGCTTGAAGGCACCCCGAAGCAGCGCCAGCCAGCCTGACTCCTCCTCGGGGCCCATGAAGGTCTGGGGCTCGTAGGGCACCACCACGGTCTCGGGGAGGCGGTTGACGGCATCTTCGATGGCCTCGACGAGGTCTAGAGGGCTCCAGCCGGGCTGCGAGATGTCTGAGGCGCGGGCGAGCACGGCGTCGCGCCATCGGTCGGCGAGGATCGCGGTCTCGGACCGGATCCTGGGCGCCATGTCGGCGCGACCGTCCTGGGCAGCGACGGTGAGATGGCGGTGGTGTCTGAGGAAGTCCTTGCGCAGGATGTTCAGATAATCTCGGGCCTCTTCGACCCAGGCGCTCAGCGCGGCGCTCTCGACGTCTTGAAGGAGGCTCTGGAGCTCTGCCTTGAAGTCCTCGCTCAGGGAGCTGAGGGACTCCGCGGCGTAGCTTGGGGCAGGTGGCCAGGGATCTTCGACGCCCTCAGGCGGCCGCCAGATCTGGAGGGGCTCGGTGGACCGTGCCTCGAGGGACTCGGGCTCCTCCACTTTGGGGCTGGTGGTGCTCGGCAGCTCGCCGGCCATGCCCAGACCTGTCTTGAACAGGACGGGTCCGATGATCTCGTGGATGGCCACCCCAGCGATCGCGAGATCACGCAGGGCGACCCCCACATCGCCGAATCGGTCGGCCATCAGGCCAGCCAGCGCGATGGCGATCCCTGCTTGCGAGACGAAGCCCATCCAGGTGTAGCGCTGGATCGGCTCCGAGGACCCCACCATCCGGGTCGCGCCTCGGATCCCCAAGTAGACCCCCGCTCCGCGAAGGAGAACCAGCCCGGCCACGAACGGGGCGAGGGTCACCAGGCTGTCGAGGTGCAGGCTCGCCCCCGCTAGGGTGAAGAAGACGACGTAGACGGGTAGTCCGAGCTTCTCGACCTCGTGGATGAGCTTGTCGCCTTCTTCGCTGAAGTTGGTCGTGGCGAATCCCGCCGCGATACACATCAGGGTGCTGTCGAGACCGGCGGCGGTTCCGACGTAGGCGATGACAAAGATGAGCGAGACGAGGAAGAGCAGGATCTCGACACGGACGAACCGTAAATAAGCGGCGATCCCGAAGCCGACGAGGGTGCCGAAGACCAGAGAGCCGCCGACGTGCCAGACCAGCGAGAGCGTGAACCGGCCGACGCCTGTTGATTCTCCTGCAATCTCGTCCGAGAGATCCGCCCCGCCCGCGGAAGCCACGAGCGCGGCGGGGTCGATCCAGCCTGTGGCGATCGCGCCGAAGATGCTGAAGAGCAGCACGATCACGACCTCCATCAACACCACCGCTGAGAGCGAGGTCGTGGTGACGGGACCCTCGGCGCGGGTGCTGGTGATGACCGCGACGGTGGCGGCCGGAGAGGTCGCGATGGAGACGATGGCGAAGACGGTGAGCAGGAGCAACATGCCGACCGGGTCGAGCTTGCCCAGTGCGGCCTCTTCGGTCCCGAGGAAGGGTAGCGCCAGGCCTGGCCCCAGCACGCCGCCGATCGCCAGTCCAAAGAGGGCCATCATGGCGCCGACGGCAAAGAAGTGCCCGCCCATCACTGCGAGGATGTCCTTGAGCCCTCGACGCAGGCTCTCGAGCTTGAGCTCCCCGCCGGCGGTCAACGCGATGAGGGAGACGGCGAGCGTGTTGAAGATCGCGAGCTGACCCACCACACTGTCGTTGAGGATGCCTTCGTCGAAGGGGGGAGGGAGCTGGCTGCCTCGAGGAAGGACGGCGAGCAGCGGGCCCGAGAGGGTCTCGCCCAGCCAGGGCGCGAGGGTGGTGGGTCCCTCGGCGACGGCCCAGCCGAGCGCGCTCGCGGCAGAGCCACCGAGCACGAGTCCCGCGACGAGGTAGCCCGTGATGTGGGGCAGCTTGATGGCGCCCACGATCTCGCCGAAGGTGTAGGATGCGAGAACTACGAAGCCCAGCGCCAGCATGGCGGTGGGGTGGAGCTCGTGCCCGGTGACCCCGAAGCGGTGCAGCAGCCACATCGCTCCCAGTAGCACCATGACGATGGCTACTTTTCGGAGGACGTCCGTGTTCTCGGAGCTGTGCGAGGCCATGGGTCAACGCTTCCAGAAGTCAGGGAGGAAGAGGGCGAGCAGCGTGAAGAACTCAAGCCGGCCGACGATCATGGCGGCGGTGAACCAGAGCTTGGCCAAGTTGCTGTAGTCCGAAAAGTTGTCGGCGGCTTCAGGGTCGATGTTGGTCAGCCCGACTTCGTGGAAGGGAGCAGGGCCCATGTTGGAGAGCGTCGTGAGCATCGCGCCGAAGGCCTTGGGTACGCTGACTCCGTCGGTCACGCCGACAAGCCCGATCCCGAACAGCATGAGGAAGGCGTAGATCGCGAGGAAGGCCGAGACGTCGAGCACGAGGGAGGGGTCGATGGGCCGGCCATCCATGCGGAGGACCTGCACGACGTTCGGGCGAAAGCTCTGCCGCACCTGCGCCCAGACGAGCTTGGCGGTCACCACGATGCGGACGATCTTGATCCCGCCCGCGGTGGAACCGGCCGATCCGCCGATGAAGAGCAGGAAGATCATGGTGATGATGCCGACGGTTGGATAGTGTCGATAGCCTTCGATGCTGTACCCAGTCGAGGTGATCGAGGTGGCGGTGGTAAACAAGCCCTGCCGGAAGCTTGCGAACAATGTGTCCCAGCCCGGAGCGGCCCACCAGACGGAGGCCCCGATAATCAGGGTCGCGCCTGCCACGATGCTCAGGTAGGCTCTGAGCTCTGTGGAGCGCCAAGCGGCTCGGAGCGATCGGGTGCGCAACACAGCGAAGAAGATGGCATAGTTCATGCCGCTCAGCAGGATGGTTGCCACGGCCGTCCACTCGATGGCCAGGCTGTTCCACCACCCGACTCTCTCGGCATCGAAGCCCCCAAGGGAGCTGTCGAGGGTGGAGAACCCCCCGGTTGGCATGGTCGTGAAGGCGTGGCAGACCGCTTCGAACCAGGTCATCCCGAAGAGTTTATAGAGCAGGATCACCACCAAGGTGAGCAGCACGTAGAGTTGCCACAAAACACGTCCGGTCTCGGCGATCCGAGGCTGGAGCGAGGTGACGGTGAGCCCTGGTGCCTCGCTGCGATACAGATGCCGAGCCCCAACCCCGATGTTGGGAAAGATGGCGACGAAGAGGACGATGATACCCATGCCTCCGAACCACTGGGTCAGAGCGCGCCAGAGCAGGGTCGGCCGGGAGAGAGTGCCTTCGATGTCGGAGACCACCGTAGAGCCCGTGGTGGTGAACCCGCTGATGGCCTCGAACAGCGCGTCCGCCGGGCCCATGCTCGCGTCGAGAACGTAGGGTAGGCCCCCGAGCATTCCGCAGAGAATCCACATCACGGAGACGACTAAGATGGCCTCACGACGCCCCAGGGCGGCGCCTGCTGCGTGGCGGCCGTAGACGAAGAGCGCGCCACCGGCCGCGAGCGTAAGCATGCCCGAGAGCACCAGGCCCACCGCCGCACCCTGATCCTGGGGCCGCGTGCCCCCCTCGGTCCAGGTCCACAGCGGAGCTGAGAGGGCGCACAGCAACATGCTGATCCCAAGCCCGATAGAGATCGCGCCGACAGGCCGGGCCACCGCCTGCTGCAAGGTTACCGCTGGCGTGGTTGGCTTCATGGGTGGTGCGAGGACCTCATCAGAGTACCCTTCGCTGGAAGAGACGCTGGATCGCGGGTCGAGCCCGCTCGGTCGCGAGCACGATCACCGTGTCCCCTTCTTCGATGATGTTGTCTCCGCGGGGGATCGTGAGCTCTTTGTCGTTGACGATCGCCGCGATCAGCGCGCCGCGGGGAATGCCGAGGCGGCGGAGCGGAACGCCCAGCGCGCGGCTACCCGCGGTGGCGACAATCTCGAGTACGTGGGCCTGGCCGCCCTCGAGCTCGGTCAAGCTCTTGATCTCGGTCGCTCGCGTGTAGCGGAGAATGTGGTCGCTGGCTGCGATCCGAGGAGACAGCACGATGTCGATGCCGAGCTGCTTATAGATCTCGAGATAGTCGGGACGATGGACGACCGAGATCGTTCGTTTGGCACCTGCGCGCTTGGCCAGCAGGCACGACATCAGGTTGGTCTCGTCGTCGTCGGTGGTGGCGACGAATAGGTCGTAGGCGCCGACGTTCTCTTCGCGAAGCGAGACGAGGTTTGTGCCGTCTCCTTGGATGACCGTGACCTTCGGGAGCTCTTCTGCCACGGAACGAGCCCGCTCCGCGTCTCGCTCGAAGAGCATGACCCTCGTGCCGTCGTGACAGAGCTGACGGGCCAGGGTCGTGCCGATGACCCCGCCGCCGATGACGGCGGCGCTGCGGGCCTCGCGCGTCCCGGTGAACAGGTCCTCGGCCCGCTCGATGTTCTCGCGTCGACCGAGCAGGTAGATCCGGTCGTTGGCGCGTAGGACATCCGCGCCACCGGGTACGGAGAGCTCACCATCTCGTACGATCGCCGCGACCAGGGTGTCTTTGGGGAGCTCAAGCCGAGAGAGGGGCTTCTTGAGCAGCCGACAGTCCGTACCGAGCTCCATCTGGACGAGCTCGACGCGATCATTCGCCAGATCGATGACCTCGAGGGCGCCGTGAGAACGCGCCACTTTCGCCATCTCTTGGCTGAGCAAGAGTCTTGGATTGACGACGACATCGACCCCGAGCAGGCCGTAGCTCACCCCCTCCCGGCGGTCCGACCAGGCCGCGCCTTGGACCCGCGCGACCACCTTCTTGGCGCCGAGCTGCTTGGCAGCCAGGGCCGTGATCAAGTTGATCTCGTCGTTATCTGTCACCGCGACCACGAGATCGGCCTTGGCGACCCCGGCTTCCCTCAAGATGTTCTCGTTGGCGCCGTAGCCGACGAGGGACATGACGTCGTGGTGCTCCTCGATCTCTTGGATGACCTGACGGTCCTCGTCGATCACCACGACATCGTGGCGCTGCCAGGCCAGGGTTCGCACGATGTGTCGGCCCACTTGCCCGATTCCGACCACGACTACATACACCTCAGCCTCCGGGGTTCTCGTCTTTGATGTCGCCGGTGTCGACCAGTAGGCCCTTGAGGATACGCGGCGCCACCACCTCGTGCACGATCACCCCGATGAGGATCGCGGTATAGGTGGCGTCGATGGCGTCATGGGCGTAGTCTTCCAAGATCCCTGGCATCAGGGCCACGTCGTAGACCAGCTTGAACGACACCGCCATCGCGATCGCCACGTCGCCCTGGCCCACCATGCCGCGGAAGATGTCTCGACGAAGGGTGGTGCCCATCGAGGCGACCATCCCCGAGAGGATCTTCCCTCCAAGCCGGACGCCCAAGACGACCAAGGTGAGCAGGGCGGTCAGGAGCAGCGGAGGCGGTGTCCACATCGCTCCGGCCAACAGCAGCAGGAGGAGGGTGATGGGGCGATAGGTGCCTTCGATGGATCGGCGGACCTTGTCCCCCGACTTGGACACGTTGATCAGCACCATGCCGAGCACGAGGTTGATGGTGAGGCCTGAAAGGTCGAGGAAGAAGGCGGCGCCAGAGGCGAAGGCGATGATGCCGGTCAGCGCGAGGAGCGAGCCGGTGTCGCTGTCGTCTTCGTCGAGGAACCACGAGAAGAGCGCTCCGAGGGCTGCGCCCAGCCCCAAGGTGATCACCACCCACTCGACCTCGGTAGGCAGGCGGCCGAGGGGAGCGTCGCTCGAGATCTCGGGAACGGCGACCCCGTGAAAGACCGCGAAGAGGACCCCGAAGGCGAGGATGGCGAAGAAGTCGCTGAAGCGTGCGGCGCGCACGAGGGTGTCGAGGAAGGAGCCGCCGACGCTGTAGCGCCGCCGAACGACGTCCATGGCCGAGGTGGAGCCGGCCCAGGCCGTGACCCCGAGCACGCCCGCGCTGAGCATGAGCGCGGCGTGACTCTCGTCGGTGGCGCCTGGGTAGAGGACGTTGAAGATGCCGTAGCTCGCCAGCGCGACGGGGGCGGCGGTAACCAGGCCCTCGATCACCGCGAGTCGCAGCGCTCCGTCGCGGCGCTCGAGCAGCGAGGAGGCCCGGATGCTCATGCCGTAGATGAGCCCGATCCAGCCCGCGGCGAGCGCGATGAGAGGAGCGACGACCGCCAGACTCGACAAGGGCTCGGGCCAAGCGATGAGCCCGAGCAAGGCGGCGTCGGTGACCGGCTCACGACCCTTTGTGGGCAGGATCAACATGCCTATCAGCACGCCGAGCAGCAGGTACTCGATGCTGGTGGAGATGAGGAAGGTGCGCTGGAGCCAGTCGACGACGAAGTGGGTGAGCAGGTAGGCCGCACCGATCACCGCGATGAGGAGCACGACCACGGTCAAGGCGCCCGTGTCAGGGCCCGCCCCCGCCGCGGCAGCAGGCAGGGGCCACAGCGCAGCGAGGGTCAGGGTGGCGGAGGCGAGGTGCCGAATGTGCCCTCCAGATCAAGGGAAGGGGCGGGGGGCTTCCTCCCCTCCTAGGCTCCCTGAGCGGTCACTCAAGAGGGACGCAGGACTCGCCGACCCAAGTGTAGCTCGCGGGCGGACCCACGCGCTCCAAGTCGCTTACCAGGCGCCAAGACATACCACGGGTGGCGTATTCGGTGTCGAGGACGGGGCGGCCGCTCGTAATGTAGTGGGCGGTAATGCTTATTCTGCCACCATCATGGGGTGATAGGTCGACGGCGTCGTGGCTATCGATGAGCAGGTAGAGCTGGTAGGATAGAGGCGCGGTGTCGTCGTCTGCGTCGGAGGCGTTGAAGATCGGGTCGTAGCGGTAGTCACAGCCCCGCTCCACCAGGGTTCGTTCCACGAGATAGCCCACGTTGCATGAGCTACACCCTAAGTCGGCATACGGGCCCACGACCCACTCGCCCCGGAGCTTGAACACGTCCTTGCAGTCGGCGGGATCGTTGTCGCCATGAAACCAGTACCAGGTCTCGCTGGCCGTGAAGCTCACGCTGCGACCGCTGGGATAGCTCTCGGCGTCAGGGCTGTGGCGATAGACTTGAATGCCCTCCTGCTCGGCCTCGGTCCGGCAGGGCTCGGTGGTGTTCCAGTGCAGCCGGAAGCTCTCGGGTACATCGAGCCGCTCTGCCGACGAGACGGCGACATCTTCGCTCGCCGTCTCGCGGATCTGCGGAGCGACGTCGTGTTCGGTACATCCTAAGACAGCGCTCGCTGCGAGCACGGCCAAGGCGCGGCGCATCGATCCTCCTCTCCGCAGTATAGCGAAGGCCTCGGCAGACGGCACCAGGGAGTGCGCTGTGCGCGGGGGAGACTACGACGAAGTCGGGGCTCTGGGCCAAGCCACAGGGTGTTGAGGAACATAGCCGAGTCGCTTGCGTGCCCGGGTCCCATCAAGCACCAGACCGTAGTGCATGCGGCGCCGGTTCATGCCGTAAGAAAAGTCCGTTCCAAGGACTCGGTGGCGCATGTTGTATAGCGGAGAGATGAGAGAGCCCGGCGCCGGCAGCTGGGCCGTGCCCCAGCGCGCGATGGCTTCGGAGAGGGGGAGGGTGTCGTAGCCGGGGATGTTGAACACCCCCTCGCCGCTGCCATGAATGGCACGGGTCATGGCTGCGACCAGATCCTCGATGGTCGCGACGTTGACCATCGGATCGTAGCCCAGGGGGCGGAAGGCGATGGGCCCGTCCAGAAGATCATAGAGCTGGGATCCGGTCTCGGGGGCGAGCGCCTCGGCGCAGCGCAGCACGACGATCTCGGCATCGGACAGCCCCATGCGCGCACAGGCCGTCAGATCCGCCTCGACCCGATCCCGGACCCACTGTGGAGCACCCGGCGAGAGATCGAGGGGGTGATCCTCGCTCACGAGCACCGGCAGGTGCAAGCTCACACGGTAGATCTCGGCGTAGGACTTAACGATCACGCGCCGGATGGTCGGATGTCGATCCGAGAGGTCCAGGATGGATCGAAGGGACTCGACGTTCAGCTTGTGCGCCAACCGGCCGCCGTAGCGCACCCTTCGGTGCTGGGCGAGGTGGGCGATGACCTCGACGCCCCGATCCCGCGCTGCACCGAAGAGGAGGTCGTGGACCTTGCGCGTTCGGGTGAGGTCCACCTTGACGTAGCTCAACCGCGGGTGCTGCCTCGCTCCGAGGGCCTCGACGCGCGAAAGATGGCTCGCGGCGACGACATGCCCGACCCGCGTGTCTCGGAGCAGGTGGTCGACCAGGGACAGGCCGATCGGGGTGGCGACGCCTGTGACGAGTACGGAGTTCATCGAAAGACTCCGGTTCGCAGTCTCAGGCCCTCGTGCAGGAGCTCCTGCACCGCGTGTTTGACCTCGTTGGAGGCCCTGCGCACGATGTCTGGATCATCCGCTTGCTCAGGGAGGTATCTGGCGGAGAAGTCCAAGGGAGGGCCGTAGAGGATGCGGTAGCGCACGGGCAGGGGAAAGGGGGTGGCTGGGATAGGCAGGTAAGGAACCGGGCCCAGACCAGGGAGGCGAAGGAGCTGGGGCATCTGCTCTTCGGGACCGACGATGCCCGCAGGGATGACCGGCGCTCCATGACGGATCGCGAGCTCACAGTGACCCTCGCGCCACTCCTGGAGTCGGTAGCGATCCTTGAAGGGCTTGCCGATCCCAGGTGTGCCCTCGGGGAAGAGCATGAGCAGCTCGCCGGCCTGGAGCAGGGCGCGAGCGTTCCCTCGGCTGCCGCCCACCATGCCGGTTCGAGCGAAGAGCGTTCCGATAAAGGGTAGCGAAGGCACGAAATAGTCCGCCATGGCTCTCGGCGCACGGGGAGGATCGGTCTGGCGGTAGATGTCGGCCCATAGCATCGCAGCATCAAAGGGCAGGGTGCCCGAGTGATTTGCGGCGACGATCGCCGGACCACTGCCGGGGAGGTGGTGGGCTCCATAGCTCTCGACGCGGAAGTACCGTCGGTACACCGGGCTCGTGACCAGATCGGCGAGGGCGACGAAGTCTGGCTGAAGCCCGAACTGGTCGTACCCGTGCCCCGCGTCGCGAAAGACGAAGCGTCGACGTCGATCTTTGAGGGCCTTCGAGCCCAGGGCGCGGGTGAGCGCCCGAATCGCGGGGGTCGGGAGCATGGAGTCCTCTGCGCACAGGATAGCCGATGCGCTCTGGTCGGGGGGCGGAAGACGGCCCTCAGCGTTCGCGAAGCCGGATGGACTCCTCGAAGCTCCTCCGCGCCTCCGCGACGCGTTCCAGCTCGACCAGAGCTCGGCCGCGCACCCAGTGCAGGTCGGCCTGTTCGACACGGGAGAGCCCGGAGCGCTCAAGGAGCGCGTCGAGTTCATCGAGGGCGGCTCGGGGGTCGCCACCGCCGAGCTGCTTGGCTGCAGGGTGCGCGATTTCGTTGAGGGGCCCGCGAGGCCGCGCGTCGCGCTCAAGGTAAGTCACGTCGGGCTCTGGCGCGGTCTCGGACCGACTCTGGGCGGGTGCCGGCGGACTAGGAGCCGAGGCCTCAGGCTGCGCATCGCGCTCGACATCGAGGGTAGGCGCACGGGCTGCGGCGCGGCCCTTCCGTGAGGTCGTGGTGCGGGAGCGCGCCTCGCTGACGGGAGCGTAGTCTTCAGCATCGAGGGCGAAAGCTTCTTCGTCTGCCTCCTCTTCGATGGCTTCGTCGGGCTCTGCCAGCCTGACGCTCTCGGCCCCGGAGCCTGAGAGGAGGTCGGAGTCTAGGGCTTCTTCGGAGGGGGCCTCGGCCTCGAGATCGGCGACGGCGTCCTCGTCGAGATCCTCGGAGGCTCTGGGGCTCGGTCTGGCCGAAGCCGGAGCTGGAGCCGGAGCGGATCGAGGGGCTTCGGCCCTGCCTCCCGCGACCATGTCGGCCGAGGGGGGAGGCGGGGGCTTGGGTCGGGGCGAAGGGTCGGTTGGCTTGGGCTCGGCGGTCCGCGGGGGCGGAGGCATCTCTGCTGAACGGGACGCCACCGACTCGCCGACACTCCGCTCGTCGACCCGAAGCTCGCTCCCCTGCGCGATCTCACCGCGGGGCTGGGACTCGGCGGCGGCCTCTGGGCGGTCCTCCTCGGCTTCGGGAGCCTCCATGGGCGCGGTGGCCTGAAGGGCGGGCGAGGCTTGATCTTCGAGCACGGGAGGGAGGGCGGGCAGCAGCACGAGCGTCACCAAGGCGGCGGCGAGGACCGCGGCGGCGCCCCCACCTGCCGCCCAGCGGACCCACGGGGACCTCAGCCCCGTCGGCCGGTTGGCGGCGGCCTGAGCTAGATCCGGCGCGATGGCCGGATCCTCGGCGATGGCGGAGGGAGGGCGTGCGAGCGGGCCCGAGCGAACGTCACCCAAGATCTCATCCGCCGTCACCCTCGGGGGTGGAGCGAGCTCGGGCTTGAGGCACAACACCGCCTCGACGACCTCGGGATCGAGGTCATCGGGTGGGGGTTGTCGCGGATCCTCCAGCCATCTGGCCAGGGCCTCCGCCTCTCGCTCTTCGGGGGTCATGGTGGGAATACCTTGCGAAACGCCTTGCAGGCGCGGTGAAAGAGGACATCGAGGGTGCCGAGCTTCACCTCGAGGAGTTCTGCGCACTCTTCACGGCTTCGATCCTCGAGGAGTCGTAGTCGGAGCACGCGGGCGTAGCGGTCGTTGAGTCTGGACAGGGAGGTCTCGACCTGCAACCTCAGATCCTCGATCTCGATCCCTCGGTCGGGGCGCGGTGTCGGTGCGTGAAGGACCTCGGCGGGCTCTGCCTTCACCTTCTCTTTCAGGCGATTCTGCCGCTGGCGCTTTCGGTGCGCGTCGATCGCCTTATTGATGGCGATCCGGCGCAGCCAGAAGTAGATGCTGCGATCGGTGAGGGTGAAGGTATCGATCTTCTCGAGCGCGACCCGGAAGGTGTCTCGCAGGGCGTCTTCGGCAGCCTCGCGTTGGCCTAGTCGGGGCAGGATCGCCTGACGGTAGAGCCTCTCGCCGTACCACTCATAGAGGGTGGCAAAGGCGCCTCGGTCTCCGTCTTTGAGCCGCTGGATCACGTCGCGCTCCTGGTCGAGGGGCACGAGGTCGCTCGGTGCTCTGTCCGTGGCTACCTCCTGCACACACCTCTCCAACGCAGCTCGGGCCGTCAGCTTACAACGATCGCTCGGAAAACGCGACATCCGGCGGCGAGAGCAGGTTGCCTCGACCGAGGATCCACGCGGGGTCCAGGTGGCGCTTGAGGGCCTGGAACTCGAGTAGGGTGGCCTCACCGACCTGCTGGGCGAGCAGCTCCCGTTTGAGCTTCCCTACGCCGTGCTCTGCGCTGATCGTGCCTCCGAGCGCGATCGCGCGCTCGGACAGCTCTCGATACCACCGCCGCGCCAGCTCCAGCTCGGCCGCGGTGGTGGGCAGCACGTTGCAGTGCAGGTGGTTGTCTCCGAGGTGCCCGAAGATCAGGTGGGGCAAGGGGCAGGCCTCATACGCTTCGAACATCGTATGGAGCGCCGCGTCGGGCACCGCCAGATCGGTGCCGACCTTCGGCATGCCGTTGCGCACCACGCGCTCGTTGATCCCGGCGGGGATGGCGTGACGCATGGCGTGCAGTCGCCTGCGGGAAGGCTCGTCTTCGGTGATGAGGGTGTCGGCGGCGAGGGGCCCCGAGAAGTCGGAGAGGGCCTCGAACCACGCCTCGAGGTGCTCGGCCTCCCCCACGACCTCTTGCTCGCAGAACAGCGCGGCTCCCGCTCCTTCCGGTACGCCGCCGACCCGCTCTTGGATGAGCTGGACGCAGTGGTGGTCGAGGTACTCGATGCACCGGGGAGAGAGGGGGTCGGTGGGGTCCTCGCGCAAGCGTCGGCGCGCGTGCTCCATGAAGCGCACCGCCTGCGCCCGATCGGCGAACCAGGCGAGCACCCCGAGGACTGCGTCGGGCCGGATGGTGAGCCTCAGCTCGGCTCGAGTGATCACCCCGAGGGTTCCTTCATGGCCGATGAAGAGGTCGAGAAGGTTTGCGGTGGGCGCGTAGCCGGCCGCTGTTTTGACGGGGGGCTCGGTCCACGAGGGGCGAGGCCAGTCGGCGGGGATGGGATCGTTGCGCGTGGCCCAGATCGCCTGGCCGGTGGGGAGCACCACCTCGAGGGCCTCGATCCATGGACGGGTGGGGCCGTAGCGAAAAGAGCGGGCTCCAGAGGCGTTGCAGGCGATCGCCGCGCCCAGGGTGCAGTCGTAACGGCTCGTCGGATCGGGGGGAAAGAGGCGACCTCGGGCCTCGATCTCGTCTTGGAGGGCGCCGAGGCGCACGCCCGCCTGAGCGATGGCGCGATCCTCGCCGAGGTGTTCGACCTGGTCGAGGTGTTCGGTCGAGAGCAGCCAGCCGCCGAAGGGGACGGCAGCTCCGGTCGTCGAGGTTCTGCCTGCGGTGATCGTGAGGGCGATGCCTCGCTGCTGACAGTGGTGCACGACCTCACATACCTCTTGGGTGGTGCGAGGGCGCACCAAGGCCTCGGCGTGGCCCCCTGCCAGGTTGCTCGCGTCGGTCAGGTAGCCCTGCAGCACGCCAGGGTCGGTGATCGGGTCCAGCATCATCGCTCCACGATCAGAGGTCTACCGCGGGAGGCATTCGGCGTCAGGTCGACTGGTAGAGGCACGGTCGAAGGAGTAAGGAACTCGGGTAGGTGTCTGGACGCTTGTACCCCTTTCTCCAGGAGCGATGATGCGGGCCGCCCTTCCCCTGTTCGCCCTCCTCGCGGGTCCCGCCCACGCGGTGGACTTTGAGGCGGGCCTCGATCTCGATGCGGCCTTCGCCATGGGCGAGGGTGTCAGCGGTCCAGGCGGCGGGGGCACGGCGCGCCTCGGCATCGGCCCCGATCCCATCGAGATCGGCCCTGCGGGGCTGTCTATCATGTTGGAGCTGGCCGGTTCGTTCTGGCGGTTTCCGAGCGCGACGAGCGACGACACCGACATGATCCGGGCCCTAGGTGGGCTGCGGTTCATCTACACCATCCTCTGGATCCGTCCTCCCGCGAGCGAGGGTGGGCGTGGGCGAGGGATCCGACTTGACTTCCCCTTCGCCGTGCGCGCGGGTGGGGGTAGCCTCGACCACGGCTCGAACTGGACCCCTACGGCCGATGGCTCCGTAGGGCTCGCGATCGGCTTTCTGCCGGTGCAGATCGGGCTTCACGTCGGGGCGGGTGGGATCTCGGCCTCGTCCAACGTCGAGGCCCTGCAAGGGGCGGCCTGGATCAACGCGGGTCTTGACCTCGGCGTCGTGTTCTAGCGTTTCGTCGGGGGTTCACCCGTCGCATCGCTCTGCGGAGCGATCGGCCGATCTCAGGTGGCGGGGCTGAGGGCGTTCACGCCGTCGCCTTCGGGGGCCCCCAGAGGAGAGAGGCCCTCCTCATGAAGAAGGCCCCCTTCGAAGCTACCGTTGGGCCGGAGCAGGGCGATGAGGGAAGGGGAGCTCGGGTGAGTCTGTTGCACCCAGCCCGCCAGGCGGATCGCGAGCTCGGTCGGAGAGACGCTGCGCCGAAGATCGCGGGGGAGCTTCTCGAGGCCGCGTGAGATCCCATCGGGGAGGGGCACGGTGGAGCTGACTTGAACCGAGAAGCTGGTCTTCGCTTTGGCTCGGCCGAGTCCACCGGGCTGCGCGTATGACGGCACGATCCAGCTCCCCTCGATCGCGAAGGGACCGTCGTCGCCGTCGACCTCAAAGTTGCTCACCCGCCACCGCCAGCTCGCGCGATGCCCCTCGGGCGAGACACCCCAGCCGGCTAGGAGGGCCGTCGTCGGATCGTCGCCCCCGCAGCGCGCGCCGAGCTCGGTCGCCAGCCAGCCCGCGAGCTCGCTGGGGTCAGCGAGGGTGCGTCGCTCCAGCTCGGGGATGAGGGTGGGGATCAGCGCCGTCTCGCCGAGCACCGAGAGCAGGCCCGGCGCTCCGTGCCGCTGAAGCTTGAGCGTGCGAGGGACGGCGGCCGGGGCGTCGGAGACCTGGAGCAGCCAGTCGGGGGTCAGCACGGAGATCACGAGGGCCATGGGGCAGACTCCTGGCGAAGAAGGGTTAGTCTCGGGGACTGTTGGGCTCGCCTGGGGTGGCGATCACCTCGTCGCGGAAGTCGGGGTGCACGTTCTGCCCTCCTGCATCGAGGGTGCAGGAGTACCATCGGCTGGGGTCGGCGCCGTCGCCAGGGGCGTCCTCGCGTCGCTCCATGCTGAAGGCTCGCCCTTGGCGCGGACCACCGGCGAAGGCCGCGCCTCCATCTCCGGCCTGGTCCACCACCACCCCGCGGGGGTCGCGCAGGTAGAGCTCGAGGGAGCTCCCCTTGAGGTACAGGCGCGCCTGGCGGTTGTCGTTGAAGGAGTTGATGACCAGATCACCTGTGCTGAAGGCGGAAGGGGTGTCTTGGGGGCGGCCCTCGAGGTACTCAGCGACGACGTGGTCGAGGATCGTGAAGGTCCCGTTGGCGGGGATGTACGAGCCTGGGGGCAGGCCGACGATGAAGTCGGTGGCGTTGGTGATCGACCACATATCGAGGTGAAGATCGCGATCGGTCGTGTTGCGGAGCTCGATGAACTGGTCGAAGCCCTCGAGGTTGATCGAGTTCACCCCGTACCAGTGCACCTCGTTGATCAGGATGTCGCCTGGCTCGATGACCTCTTTGCCCAGCCGGCGGGCGTCGCTGCGCGCCGAGCTGTCGTCGGCGTCGATGGCCCAGGTATTGCCCAGGTGCCTCCCCGTGTCCCAGAGGTGCTCGAAGTATTCGTTGTACTGCTCTGAGACGCGATCCCCCCGCAGGACGATGAGGTACTCATCGTTGGAGATCGTGGCGGCAGCTGACCAGTTGAAGGAGCCGGTCAATACGGTGGGCGTGATGTCGGGATCGCTGGCGTAGGTGTCGATGAGCATGGTCTTGCTGTGCAAGCGCCCGCCGCCGGCCTGATAGTCGCCTGGTTGCGAGTTCATGTCGATACCGTCGAGCCGCATAGGCACGCCGTAGCCGCCGATTCGATATCCTTCATGGTACTGACCGTTGCTGTGAAGCTGGCTCTGGTCGATGACCCCCGCCACGCTTCGCCGGGGCAGGAGCTGGTCGCGGTCGGGGTCGTCGGCCCAGCGCTCCTGGAACTCCTGGTGCTTGCGGATGTAGGCGGAGCCGACTTCGCGTTTGGTGAAGGCGAAGATCGTGAAGCGGATGGACTCTCGAGCGGCCTCGACCACCTCGAGCATGCGGCCCATGGTGTCTTCGTTGGGGCTGAACCAGACCTCGACCTCGGTGTCGCCGACCTGGTAGATCCGTCCGTTGTCGATCCGATCCTTGACGTAGCCGAAGCGGCCATCGAAGAGCTGTTGGAACTCCTCGGTGAAGTCGGCCGCCACGCCGGGGTGGTCGATGAAGAGCATGTTGTTGGAGTTCATCACCATGTCGGAGCGGGTCCAGTTCGCCGTTCCCAGGAAGACGAAGCGGCCGTCGACCACGATGAACTTGTTGTGCATGATGTGAGCATCGTTACCGACCGACATCGGGATGCTGCGCCGGAGCAGCATCTGGTAGCCTGAGTTGTGCCAGTGGTTGACGTCGCCCACCATCCGGATCTCGACGCCGCGCTCGAAGGCCATCTCGATGGCACGGACCAGATCGGGATGGTTGAAGCCCATGACGGCGAAGTCGATGCTCACCTTGGCGTTGTGGATCTGGCGGATCATCGCCTTGAGGCCGTAGGGCATACGCCAGGAGTTGTCGGGTCGGGTGCCGGGCTCATTGAAGTAGACCTCGACCCGGCCGGTGCGAGTGGCGTCGACGTCGTCGAAGTCGGGGGGCCCACAGCCCGAGAACAGGATCAGGGAGCCGAGGGCGAGGTGGTGGAGCGCAGACATCACAGACCTCTCGATCGGGCGAAGTGGTCTTCGTACAGGTCGACAGCGAGGCGGAGCGGTTGGCTGTAGCGACGGGGACTACCCTGATGAAGTTCGTCCTCGACCACCCAGAGCACGCCGTCGATGAGCTGGTCGTTTTTGACGGGATCGCCCTGGTAGAGCCGCTTGGCCGAGACCAGATCGTGGCTGAGGGAGAAGACACGGGCGGGGTAGTAGTGGCCGTCGCGGGCTCGCTCGGTGTCGATAATCACGACGGTGGGGTTCGGACCACGGATCCGGCGCCTCACGACATCGGGGGAGCTGTTCAGGAAGTCGCGCGCGAGCGCGGAGCTGTTGGTGCCGAACTGCTCTCCGACGATGACCTCGACGTCGAAGCCAAGGCCGGCCTTGTCTTGCAAGGCGCGGGCGAGGCCATCGTTGGACAGGTCATCGGTGAGCACCCGCACGTTCGCCCGAGCGCGGTAGATCGCGTCGATGATGCGCTTGGTCAGCCGTTGCTGTGGGCCGAACCACAGCTCAAGCCCGCGACCATCGTGCATCCGATAGAGCCATCGGGGATCGGCGATCGACTTGGCGGGGTTGGCGAACGCTGTGGTCGAGACCGCGTCGGTTCCGCCGAAGAGTTGGTTGTGCTCTTTGAGCAGGTCATCGGTGAAGTCCTGCCCGTTGCCCGAGAGGATGAAACGCGCGCGTTCATCGACGTGGCCCAGATCGTTCGCGATCAGAAAGAAGATCCGATCGGAGCAGATGAAACTACTCGACAGCACGGTATCTTCACTGGGGAAGACCACGTCGCGTCCCAAGGCGAACTCGAAGTATTCCAAGCCGTCGTTGGCGAGCCGGAGGGGGACCTCGGCCTCCATGAGATCGAGGATCCCCGGATCGTTCTGCTGGTCCCAGTCGGTCACCACCTCGACGTCGACCCCGGCTCGCCAGGCGGAGAGGATCGCGTCGGTGATCCGGGTGTCTTGCCCAGCGGGCAGGGCGATCCGCAGGGTGTGCGTCGTGCTGTCGATCAAGTCGACGGCAGCGGCCGCCGCGTCGTCGGTGGTGCCGGTCTCGAAGGTAGGATCGATGCCGAAGTCGATGCCACGAGAGCCGGGCACGGGCGCGGCGCACGCGACGAGGCTGAAGGTCAAGAAGAGGAAGGCGCGCATCAGTCGAAGGCTCCTGCGGCGAAGGCTCCGGAGTAGTCGGGGCTGTTGGGCATTCCGGGTGAGGCGCCGGTAAAACGCCGACACTCTGGCTTCATGCGCGTATTGTTTGGGACTTGTACGGGTGCGTTCGTGTAGTGGTGCCAGGCGTGAGGCTCGCTGCCCCGAGGCCCGAAGATCTGGCCTGCCTGCTCCATCGAGCGGCTGACAACCAGGTCGTAGCCGCCGGCGAAGGGCGGCATCTGGGGATCGCCCGCGACCTCGATCAGTCGCTCGTCGATGTCCACGAGCACGACCCGGAAGGGATCATCGAGGGGGAGTCGAAGGCCCGGAATCACGATGTCGGGCTCGGGGAAGCAGCCGGAGGTCTTGGCGACGATGAGGACCTCGCGCGCAACCCCCAAGACGAAATCGGTCTCGGGGATCCGAAAGCCCTCGGGCTGGGTGCCGTCGATGTGCAAGCGCCAGCCCGAGAGGTTGAGCGGTCGGGCCCCTTCGTTGCGGAGCTCGATGAAGATGTCCGTCGGATCCCAGATCGTCTCGCCCTCCTCAGTCTCGCGCACCGTGCCCGACCAGAGGATCTCGTTGATCTGCACCGTGCCTCGCTCGCCGTTGTCCCCCCCGTCGTCGAGGGGACTGCGGTAGCCGACCTGCAGGACCTCGTCGTCGGGGGCGTCGCATGCGATCAGGGTGGAGAGTAGCAGGAGTCGTCGCATCAGAACCTCAGGTGGGTGCCGGCGTTGAGGATCCAGGCGGGCGGGGCGTCGGGGTGACCGAGCTGGGTGCCCGCGACCCGGGCGACCTCGGTCTTGTAGTAGCCGCCTGGGATAAAGACTCCGCCCGATACGTTGAACAAGAGCTTGTCGCTCATGTCGAAGTAGAACTCCAGATCGATCTCTTGTCCGAGCACTTGGCCCATGCGCTCCTGGGCGGCAAACTCGGCGCGAGAGTAGCCATAAGGTGGGTCGATCGTTTGGATACGCCCGAAGTCAAGATAGGAGATGCCGGTGTCTTGCAGGTAGAGGAAGTTGCCCACGACGGTCATGCGCCCGATGTTCAGCCACGAGGCCTTCGCTTGAAGGACCCGGGTTCCCCCCTTGCGGTCGGACTCGTGGAGGTCGTGTGAGATCCCCGACCAACCCACATAGGCGGCCGGGTGAAGGCCCAGGTATCGGTTCGCGATCAGCCCGTCGATGTGCCGACCCTTCATGCCGACGTAGCCGTGGCTGTACTGCATGCCATCTTCGGCAAAGGCCGCGCCCAGGGCCTCGTAGTAGCCGAGCAAGAGGCGTGGCCCCTTGGGCTCTTGATAGGCCTTGATGATGGCGCCCACGCCCCAGGCAGCTCCGGTGGTGTCGACGTCGCGGGCGACGGCTTCCTTGCGGTCGATCCCATAGGAGGCGTCGAGGTTGGCGTAGAGGTCGACGTTGCCGAGCATGGCCTCGCCGCGGATCCCTGCGTTGCCCACCCAGTCGTTATCGGCGAAGTTGCCCAGCTCACCGGCGTAGCTGATGTCGGCGCCAGTTCCAGGTCGGCCGTCGCGGCGTGCGCCACCAGCCCCGATCGCGGTGAAGAAGCCGTAGGCGGTCGCGCTGATGGGCGACTCGTCCTTGTGGAATCGGAGCAGACCGCCGGTGCGCAGGGTGCGGTTTCGCCCGCGGAAGTTCCAAGGACTGTCCGTAGAGCTCGCGATGTAGCCTGCGAAGTTGACGTCGTCTGCGCCGGGCGTGCTGCCGACCACGTCGATCGGGATGGCGGTGAAGCTACCGAAGCCCTTGATCGGAACGTCGATCCGGATCATGTCGTTGATGTCGGCCCAGCTGTAGTCTCGGGTGCCCGCCAGGTTGCCGATCTGAAACGGCTGTCGACCGATGCGGATGTGGGTGCCGTCCTTACCCCAGGGGTGCCAGTCCAGGAAGACAGCCGTGAAGTAGAGCCAGCCTCCGAACTGGTTGGTCGTTCCGATCTGGTGCGTGCCCCACAGCCCGCGGTGTGCGCCGCCGAAGCGGATGTTGACCGTGTCGTCGACCTCGTAGTCCAGCTCGAAGTTGATGCCGGTAAAGGCGAAGCCCGTGCGGTCATCGGAGTCGAGGATGTTCTGATCCGTCGACTCGTCGAGGCGGCGGAAGTTGAGGTTGTTGAGCTCATGCCACTCCAGATCGAAACCGAAGCGGGTGCGCAGCCCCTTGATCCGGCGCTGAAGCGGCTCTTCGGTGGCTTGGAACTCCAGGTCATCTCGGTCGAAAGAGCCCAGCGCGTCTCGCTCGGCCTTCTTGGTCGGGTCGGTGAGCATGCTGTCGGGGTCGATGTCGAAGTCCTGCGCATGGGCGGACGTGACCGTGGCGACGACGAGTGCCGCACAGAGGAAGGTCGATCGGGACATGGAGGGAGGCTCCGTGGGCTACGGCCCTTCGGCCGGCTCATCGGGGCAGGGCTCGTCTTCGTCGACGAGGGCGACCTGGCCGATGCGCATGATGGGGATGCTATAGGTACTGAAGCTGAACTGCACGGGCCCGGTCACGCAGAGGGTCTGACCGACGGGCGGGTGGAAGCGGCGCCGGTTGAGCTCGGCGCTCAGGCTGATGTGGTAGGTCACGCCGTCGGCGCGGACCCTGAAGTCACCGAAGGTGTCTGGAGCTTCCTGCACGACGCCACGGATCCTCCGGGTCTCGCCGATGTCGCGATCTTCGAGTCGGCGGTTGACGGCCTGATAGTAGACGGGCCGGGCCTCCCGATGGACCTCGAGCACGTCGTAGGCATAGATCATGTCCATACCGAAGTTCGTGCGCACCGCACGCACCTTCAGCTTGACGCGATCGCCCACGGTGAAGGGCGCGACGCGCGAGTCGCCGACCACGAAGATGCCGCTGGTGGCATCCTCGATGAACCAGTTGCCGTAATACTTCTCTTCGGCCCGGTTGCATCCTCGTAGCTTCATGTACCACTCGGGATGCAAGGTGACGATGCCTTCGAGCTCCCAGGGGAGCTCCGCGCTCTCGCGGAACTCACACTCGCTGCCCGGGGGGTAGCCATCACCGGGCGCGTAGGTCAGCTCGATCGAAGGCAGGAGCGCGTCTCGTAGCGCGCGGACCCCTGGCCGGTCGCCAGGGAGGTCCGGGTAGGGCTCCGGGGTGAACCGGATCGGCTCCTGAACGTCGTAGTCCACCCCCTCGGGCCACCAGTCGGCGGTGTTGGGGAGGGGCGCGACCTCGGCGCAGGCGCCGACCAGGACGAGCAGGCTCCAGCGCCTCATCAGTAGCGCCGGACCCAGTCGAGGTCGAGGATGTCGAACTGGGGCTCCCCGTTGTCTTCGGTCAGAGGTGCGACGACCTCGACGCAGTTCCCGATCTCGTAGGAGATAATGCGCACGCGAAGACGGTATTCGTGGTCGCCGCTCTTGAGGGTATAGCAGGTGGGCGCTCCGCACGATCCCCGATCTTCGGTGATCTCGCCCCAGAGGTGGACGTTCTGCCCTGCGTGGACGTCGAGATTGGGCGCAGTGCCATCGGTCAGGTCCACGACGTAGACCGGCTCGACCTCGCTGTGGACCACCAAGTTACTGATATCGGTGATCTCGACGTTGCCTCGGAAGTGCGAGGTTCGGTTCACATCGAAGGAGATCACGGACCCCGGCTCGGGATCACCGCTGATCAGCGACTCGTCGTAGGCGTTGAAGAACTTGATGCCAGCCGTCTGATCGGCGACGAAGATGCCCCCGGTCACCGTGTCCTCGGGGGCGTAAGGGCGGTTGATGACCACCGCTCGCTCCACCGGGATCACCGGGTCTTGATTGCCCGAGGACGCGTCGAGAACATCCTCGAGGCCCGCGTCGAAGTCGAAGGGCGTGTTCGTCACGTTGGCGGGGTTGAAGATCCCCATCCATTCTCCTGCATCGCCCGGGCCGCGATCGCAAGTGAAAGGGATGAAGTCGGAGTCGGAGTCAGAGTCGGAGTCGGAGTCGGAGTCGGTGTCGGTGTCGGAGTCGGTGTCGGAGTCGGTGTCGGAGTCGGTGTCGGAGTCGGTGTCCGCGTCGGTGTCTGCGTCGGACTCGGAGGAGGCTCCGACGGTGGGCGGCGCGCTACGGCAGGCGCTGATGGCGAGGAGGAGAGTGAGGGCTGAGAACGAGACAGTTTTGACGCGCATGGTGGCTCCGGGCTGGGTGGAAGCGCGGGGCTTGTACCCGGATCTGCGTCGAGGTGCACGAAAATGGCTCTGACGGACGTGTGCCGATCTGGTGTCATGGGCCGAGCACGCCTTCCCTGGCCCTGATCGGGCGACGAGCCCTCATGCTGGCGTTCAGGGCGCTCGATCCCATGGCTCGGGCGGCTCACCTCAAGGTCGCGCGTTACCCGAGGAGTCCGGGGGGCTTGCAAACGACCCTCACCTGCGCAAGACTTCGCTGCCGACGGAGGAACGTCATGTCGCCGACTCGTCCCCAGCACTTCCCGCCGGGCACGCCCATCGGGGAGCGCTACACCATCGAGGGTCTGGTTCGTCTGGCCGAAGGGCGAATGTTCTACCTCGCGAATGACATGCGCCCCGACAGCCCCTCCGGGGATCAGCGCGGCCGTCGATACCTTCTGTCGACCCGATGGGACCCCATGGGTTTCGATGCCTTCGAGTCCTTCGCGGCCTTGGCGCTCGCGCATCCCGGCCTGGCGGCTCCCGTCGATGTGCTTCGGCTTGAGGGGCAGCTCGTCTCGGTGGTCCCTTACGCGGGCGAGGGGCTGATGCTCGACGAAGCGGCCCCCTTCTCCAACGCCCGCATCCTCGAGATCGCCCAGCGCATCGCGGGCACCTTGGCTTTCTTGCATGTCAACGGGGTTCGGGTGGGTCCGATCACCCGGTCGAACCTGCTGATCTCTCCCGATAACAGCATCCGGCTCTTCGATCTCGACATCCTCAGCGTCGGGGACCAGCCTGTGCCCGACGGGGCGCGCTCCGACGAGCTGCGGGCGGTCGGCGAGATGTTGCGTCAATACTGTAACGTCGAAGCCGAAGCCCTCGCCCAGTTCATGCACTCGGTCGCCTCGGGCGAGTACCCCTCGCCCGCGGCCTTCGGTCGCGCAATCGAGAAGCGCTTCGAGACCTTCGAGGCCCTCACCTACCCGCCGAAGCTCGCGGCCATCACCGACGTCGGCTTGACCCGGCAGCTCAACGAAGACAACTGGGGTTGGCGCAAGCTCTCGAGTCGAGCCACCCTCTACGTCGTCGCCGATGGCATGGGTGGGCACGACAGCGGCGAGGTCGCGAGCGAGATGGCTGTTCGAAATATCTGTAAGATCGCATACCAGATCGAGTCCGAGGCCCCGCCGCCCAGCGAAGAGCTCGAGGCCCTGCTCGACCAGGCCTTTCAGGGCGCCAACAACAGCATCAAAGACGAAGCCGACGAACGCGGAACCGACATGGGCACCACCATGGTGTGCATGCTGGTGGTCGATGGAACGCTCGCACTCTTCGCGAATGTTGGCGATTCTCGGGCCTATCTCATGCGAGGCGGCACGCTCCATCCCGTCACCGAAGACCACAGCTTGGTGGCGAAGTATGTGCAGAACGGCAAGATCACCGCCGAGGAGGCTCGTCACCACCCCCACAGCAATATCCTTCTTCGCACCGTCGGTACCGAGCGCGATGTCGACATCGACATCAGCGCCCTAGAGATCGAAGTAGGCGATAAGGTGCTGCTGTGTTCGGACGGCCTCTGGGGTGACATCGACGACCAAGACATGGAGTCGATCCTCAACACCTACGACGATCCCCGGTTGGCCGCGCGCGAGCTCGTGCGGGCCTCGCACAGCGGTGGCGGCAAAGACAACGTGACCCTGGTCTTGGTGGACTTCACCGCACCGGCTGGGTAGCAGGCGGCGGGTCAGCGCCGGGCTCGGTCCGTGCGCTCGACCGCCTGTGAGGGTGGATCGGGCTCCGGGTCGAGCAGGTAGCCGGATGCGCGGAGCATGTCTCTGAGTTCAGGATCGAAGCCGACCGTCGCGGCGCTGGCGCCGTCGGGGATCAAGACCAAGCCGGCTCCGAACTGGAGAATAGCTCCGGCCGGAGTGGGGACCAGGACGTCTCGTCGGGGTGCATGGGGAGCTGGGATCTCGACGAGCTGCGGCGACGCGGTGCTCTCGCCCCTGCGATGGTCGATCTGGATGGTCGAAGCCTTGGCCAGAGTCGGCGAGAGGAAGTGTACCTCGTGCACCCCGAGCCAGCCTTGGGGGATCGCGATCTGGACGCCGCCTGGGCTCGCGTTGGGCACCAGCCGGTCACCACCGAGGGGAGAGGGCAGGTGGTGCTCGTGGACGATGGGGTCTTGCAAGGTCAGCGCGAGTGACTCGGGCGCGTGCGCGCGGCCGGAGCCCTGAACCCGCAGCGAGGGCAGGAGCGTGGCCTTGTGGGCCCGCGCCAGCTCTCCTCGCCAGTGGGTCACGGAGCCCTCGCTCTGGTCGCTCCAGGGGAGCTCGGGCCCGGTAGGGTCTGAGAGATCGAGGAGGCGCTCCTCGCCGCGATGGATTTGGAAGGCGCGATCGCCCCGCACGACCCCCCAGCGGGGTAGGCCGTAGAGGGGCTCACCCACGGGTAGGGCGCGGGTGGCCGAGGTCGGACCAGCGAGGAGGTTTTGTCCATCCAGAGATGGATCAGGCAGGTCGAGCCAAGCCAGGATCGTGGGGACAAGATCGAGCAGCGACACCGGATCGTCGCGCACCTCCACCGGCACACCAGCCCCTCGGATCACCACGGGGATCCGAAGGAGCTCTTCGGCGAGGGAGTGGCCGTGCTCGAAGCCCCCGTGCTCCCAGAACTCCTCGCCGTGATCGCTGAAGACGAGAAGAAGGTCCTCGGGTCGAAGCGCCTCGGCGAGCACGCCGAGGGCGTCGTCCGCGTATCGGATGTTGTTCAGGTAACGCCCATGGATCCACGCCTGGACCTCGGGAGTGGGGTCCTCGGCGAGCACCCGAGGGCGGGTGAAGGCCTCGGGCCAGCCCTGTGGGGCCGGACCGGCGAAGCGATCCCGGTGGGATGCGGGCTCCAGATAGGGCAGGTGAGGGTCCATGAGGTGAACGAGGAGGAGCGCGTCGTCGTGCTCCTGGGCGTTCAGCCATGCGAGAGCCTCTCGAACCTGATCCGGGGCTGCGGGGTCTCGGGCGACGTGGTGCTCCCCCCATCCGCGTGGTCCCTCGAACGGCCGGGAGAGGTAGACGTTGCCAGCGAACATCGCGGTGGCCCACCCTTGGGATCGAAGTCTCTCGGCCAAGGTCGTGGCGTCGCCCCAGGCGTGGGGATGTCTGCCGGTTACGGCGGCTCGATAGGAAGGGAGGGTCCAAGGAGCCACGGAGCGCGCGTTGGTGAACCGGGTTCCCTGCGAGGCGATGCGGCTCAGGGCGGGGGTCGTGTCGAGGTCAAAGCCGTAGGCAGAGGTTCGATCCGCGCGCAACGTGTCGATGAAGATCAACACGACGCGACGGGGCTCAGACCGTGTAGACGCGATCCGTGGATCGGCGAAGAAGACCTGATCACCGATGTTGTTGGACTTCGGAGTCGTTCGGAGCTCGATCGTTACGGATTGTCCGGCCCACCGGGTCAGATCCAGATCGACCGGCGCTGCGTCGCCCAGCGAGAGATCTGCGGACCACAGCTGTTGAGCGCCTCGGTCGTGGTGCAGCCAGACCTCGGCCCTCGCGCCATCGGAGGCTGGTAGATCGGCAAGCTCGGGTGGTAGGAGGCGTGCGGTAGCGCGCAGCCTTGGGTGCGGCGGCAGATCGACCGCGACCGAGAGCCGAGCGGGTGCGGGGAGCAGGAGGCCTGCTGCGGTCTCGCCGTGGACCGTGGCCTGGTAGCGGACGAAGTCTACGGGGCTCAGGCTTGCGCTGTCGAGGTGCCTTCGACGCTCTCGCTCGGCGGCGAGAGGATGGTGCAACACCGCGCTGCCCACGTCGAGGCTCTCCGACGCGCCGTTTAAGCGCACGACCGTCTGTGAGACCGACCACCAGACCCCAGGCTCCTCGGTCGGGTGGGAAGGGAGTCGGGTCTCGCCGAGTGAGAGGGACATGCCCTCGGGGGGCCGGTGAAAGAACAGCGCCCTCGGGAGAGATGGCAGCGGCGCCTCCAGCCCGTCGGCGGTGGGTCGCCAGTCCGTCAAGTCCACCTGCTCGCGCACCGGCAGGTCGCCGCGGGTGTTGGGAGGAAGCGTCAGGTCGACCGGATCGAGGAGGTCGAGGGCGGCCCCGGATGGAGGGGTGAGACGAACCTGTGAAGACTCAGGAGTAAAGCAGGATGTGACAAAGAAAAGGATCACGGCGTTAACAGGTGTCCGGCTGAGGAGACACTGAGAGGCGACCGTCGCGCCGCGTTGGTGCAATGACCCTTCACCACCTGTCACGCTTTGTGTAGGATTTAGCGTTGTGGATGACAGAATCATGTTGCTCCAGGTTGACGACTGCTGCCCCAGCTTGTATCCCTAGGGACCCGCGACTCGCTCGTGTGCTCGGTGGATATTCAGGCATAATCCTGCTTCCGCCTACACTTTCGACTTACAGGACAGGTCCGATGGACACGCTCCGACCATCCGTGAAGATGCTCATGGCCCTCTTCGCGTCTTTGTTCGTCCTCCTCATGGCCTCGCCGGCCCTCGCGCAGACCACTGGCCAGCTTCGTGGCACGGTGCTCGATGAGTTTGACTTTGGGGTTCCCAACGTCGAAGTGCGGCTCAAAGGCAGCACGCTCATCGGTGGTGAGCAGGCCCGAAAGACCGACGACAACGGGAACTTTCAGTTTGTCGAGCTCCCGCCGGGCAAGTACGACCTGACCATCAATATCCCGAGCTACGCTCCGGTCACCTACAAAGACATCCAAGTGGCGATCGGTCGTACCGCCACTCAGACGGTCAAGCTCCAGCCCTCCACCGCCGAAGAGACCATCGAGGTCGAGGGAGAGCGACAAGTCGTCGACGTCGAAGACGTGGGCCGCGGGCAGGTTCTCACCAAAGAGTTTCTGCAGCGCATCCCAACCGGCCGGTCCTACCAGTCCGCCGTGCAGATGGCGAACGGTGTCGTCGGCGGCGCGAACCCGAACATGGGTGGCGCCGCCTTCAACGAGAACACCTACATGCTCGACGGCGCGAACATCACCGACCCCGTCACCGGCACCTTCTCAGTCAACTTCAACTACGACGCGATCCAGCAGATCGAGGTCATGCTCGGCGGCTTCATGCCCGAGTACGGTCAGTCCCTCGGCGGCATCATCAACATCGTCACCGACTCGGGCTCGAACAATCTCGAGTTCGATACCTCGGTCTTCTACACCAACGGCAACTGGCGCTACCATAAGGATGCCCGCTACACGGCCGATGGCTTTCAGCTTCAACCCACCGACTTCGACTCCAACTTCCAAATGCTCCAGATCGCGGGCAAGGTCTCGGGTCCGATCGTGCGTGACCGCGCGTGGTTCATCGTCAGCTACCAGCACAGCCGCACCTTGATCGCCAACATCGGCATCCCGCTACCCCGTGACTTCGACGGGCACTACGTGATGGGCAAGATCACCGTCCAGCCCAACAGCGAGCACCGCTTTACGAGCTTCTTGCAGCTCAACCCCACGTCGATCGATAACACCCGCCAGGCCGATATCTTTGTCAAGCCCGAGGCCCAGGCGCGCCAGTATCAGGGCGGCTTCGTGAGTCAGTTCCGCTGGCAGTGGTTCCTCGGCTCCAAGGCCAACCTCGACACGCAGGTCGTCGTGCAGAAGACCTTCATCGAGGTCGGCTCCGTGCCGTGTACGCACAACACCAACCTGGGCTACAACCCCTGCCGTCCGGGGCAGCGCGAGGGCTTCGAAGATTGGGACACGCCCGGCCGCCAGGGCATCTTTGGCGCCTTCGACTCGGTCAACCTGGGTCAGTTCTACTTCGACAATCGCATGCGCTATCAGGCCAGTAGCAAGCTCTCGATCCTCTCGGTCGAAGATCCGCTTGGCGGCTCGCACGACATCAAGGTGGGTGTCGAGGGCATTCAGACGGTCTGGGATCAGCTCCAAGGGCGCTCGGGCAACCTCCTCTACGCCGACATCAACGCCGTTGGCTGGGACCCGCTCAGCTTCACCAACTGGTATCGCTGGGAGCTTACGGGTCCGATCAACTTCCGCACCACAGGCTCTCAGTGGAACGCCTTCATCCAAGACGCCTGGAAGCCGATCCCCAACTTGGTCATCAAGGGCGGCATTCGCTACGACAACTCGATCATGCGTAACGACATTGGTGAGCCGGTCTTCGCCCAGAGCCTCTGGGGCCCCCGCCTGTACGCGTCTTGGGACCCCTTCGGCGATCAGCGCACCAAGATCGCCGGTGGTTACGGCCGGTTCAACGATGCGGGTCGCCTGGCGGTCGCTGGCTTCACCAGCAAGTCCTCGATCGGCGCCAAGCTCTGGCTGGGCGAGTTCCAGGACGGTGACTTCGCGTCCAACCAGAACAGCATGTATATCTACCAGCCTCGCGAGAACCCGGCGATCGCGCACCACACGCTCCGCGCCCCTCGCTCCGATGAGTTCAACCTCATCATGAGCCGCGAGATCATGAAGGACATCGGCATCGAGATTCAGAGTACCTACAAGATGACGCGCTTCATCTTCGAGTACGATGAGCGCAACCTCATCTACGACGAAGACGGCTCCTCTGTCATCGGTTCGCGCTTTGGCGACAACCTGGTCAGCAACCCCCGCATGCGGACCCCCGAGCTGGCGCGCCGGAACTACGTCCAGATCGACAACACCTTCTACAAGATCTTCTCTCGTCGCTGGTTCGCGAGCGCGACCTACACCTACTCGATCTCCATGGGCACCTCGACCCAGGCGCTCTCCGGCAGCTTCGCCAACTCGCCGCAGGTGCAATACAACTATGGCCCTATGCTCCAGACCGACGTTCGCCACATGGTCAAGGCCTTCGCGTCCTGGCAGATCCCGACCGACCCGTGGAACCAGACCATCGGCTTCACCTTCGAGTACTACTACGGCAACCCGCTTGAGCGGTTCTACCCTGGCGACGAGCCCCCTCCTGGCAACTCCTGGAACATGCGCATCCGGCCTCGTGGCCCCTACACCCGCTTCCCCGACGAGTGGGCGGTGGGCTTCAAGTTCACCCAGGACTTCGATGTGCGTAAGGGCAAGATCCAGCTTGATCTTCAGCTGCTCAACGCCTTCAACAATCGCGCCCCAGCTAACTTCCTTGGCGCGTTCTACACTGAAAACCGCTTGTTCGCGACGCAGCGTCAGGATCCCCTCCGGATCCAGCTCGGCGCCCGCTACCTCTTCTAGGAGCCTGATCGTGCGACGCTCTCTCTCCCTAGCTCTACTCGCGCCCCTCGCACTCTCTGCGTGCGGCTTCAACGAGGGCCTCATCATCGAGGACATGAAGATCCGCATCCTGGTGCCCCGCGAGGCGGCCACTCGGGTCATGCCCAACGGCGAAGAGGTCACCGATGTCCGTCTCATCGGTCCGGTCTACTTCGGCTTTTACGCGGATGTGCGCGATGACATCTTCGGCTACGGCCATCCTTCCATCGGTCCGGTCTTCAACAACCAGGTGGGCGGCGATGCCTACCCCTACGGAGGCTCCAGCCTAGGCGACATCCGCTATCCCTGCCTCGAGTTCCTCGTCTGCAAGGTGGTGTCGGGACGGTACGTCGACTTCGACGAGATGGTCGAGTGGTTTGGGGAGTACTACGAAGACCCCATCGTCGATTCGCGCGACAACGAAGTCACGACCGGCGAATACATCCGCCAGACCTGCTTCGAGCGGATGCGCGTGACGGGCGACGACGAGATCCGTCTCACCGTCTATGAGGACCGAAACGAGGATGGCAAGCTCGATCACCTCGACTTGGACTTCGTCGAGAACGCCGATGGTGACTTCGAGGCCGAGGCCATGGTCTGGCAGCAGGAGTTTGTGGAGGGCTTCCAGCTCTGGGGCTGGATGGACAGCCCCGGTCAGGTCACGGGGCGCTTCAACACCTGCAACTCCGCGGAAGGGTTCCTCGATCAAGAGTACGACAACAACTTCCGCGGTGGGCGCCCGCACCGCGATCTGCTCAACTTTCCCTCGCGCTACATCCGAAACACGGACTGGGTCGCGTCCGAAGGCAAGGAATTCCAGAACTGGGATGACGAGGTCGTGCTCGTCTTGGATCATGAGGTGAACCAATGAGGCCAACAACAGGACTTCTCGCGGTCGTTCTTCCGCTGTTGGCGGCGGGTTGCAGCTACTCTGGCGAGTGGCTCTTCCCCGAGCCCGACCCCCGCGTTCCCGGCGTCCAGGAGCTGGGCACCCTCGAGCCGGCGACGGTCTCGACCTACGAAGAGATCCAAGAGGCGGTCCACTACGGTGAGCTGGCCCCCACCGGCACGGCGGATATCGGTGGCGCGACCTTTACCTTCGAAGGCACAGGTGGTGCGGTCTGCATCTGGGTCGACCCCGAGACGGTCTACTGGAGTCAGTCGGTGGCGGCGTCGAACCCCCAGCCGCGCTTCTCGTACCCCGACAACGTCCGTGACGACGGGGACATCGACATCCGTGCGGGTCTGTCGGTCTACTACAATGGCTCCCCGGGCGTCACGTTGGGCGACTTTCAGGTGCGCTACCAAGACGAGCTGGGCAACTCCATCCCTGTCGAGTTCAACCAGTGCGTGATCACCTCCGAGCAGTATCCGGCCGGCGGTGCGCACTCCGGCCGTGCCGCGCCGGAGTACTGCACCCTTAACAACACACAGCTCGGCACCAGCTACACCGTGATCCTGGAGCTCTTCAGCGCGCCCTACGACGATAACCGCTTGGGCTACGGTCTCTTGCTGACCCACGGGAACTGCGAGAACCTTCGCAACCTCAACCCTACCGAGACCGATGAGTGCCTGATCCTCGGCGAGAGCATTCGTGGCGACAATGACCACGACTACCGCGAGGAGCCGTTCATCGCCCAAGGCTTCACCGAGGTCGAGGACGTCTCCTGGGAAGGCTCCAGCACCATCGAGGGCCTCTTCTGCGCGGCCTACAGCTCCGCCCAAGAAGGCCTGCTTGAGTACTGCCTCGCCGAAGAAGAAGAGATCCCCATTCGCTCCGACTGCGATGAGCCCGATATACGCTGCTTCTGCGGAGACATCGCCGATACGCCTAGCCCAGGGTCTCGCTGAGTCTCTCCGCAGGTCGTCCCAGGTCTGGGTCAGGCCTGCGATAGGAGCCAGGCTCGGGCCTCGTCGATGGCCTCGGTGTAGGTCGAGATCGCGCCGTCGAGCTGGCGTTGATAGACCGCGTCGAGGCATGCGCCCAGCTGTGGGCCAGGTCGGACACCAAGCGTGATCAGATCCCTGCCGCGGAGGAGCGGCGAGGGCGCCGTGTCGGCGATCCCCAGGGACTCGATGCGGTCTTGCCAGGCCTCGAGGCGGGCAGCCGGGACGCGCGACAGGGCTCGCTGGGTCCCGAGCCACAGGGTGAGCTCGGTGCGGGTGGAGAGGTGCCGCAGATCGGCGTCGGTCTGAGGCCGGCTGCCCAGCTCTCGATAGGCTTGGACCACCCGATCGCGGAGCGGGTAGGTCTTCCAGCGATGAAAGGCAAGGCGGTCGAGGGTGTCGACCACTCCTGGCTCGTCGCTCTCGGCGAGCCAGGCGAGCAGGGGCACGCCGAGCCGGCGGCCCTCGATGTCCCGAGGGGCGAGGTGGACTGCGCGGTCGACGGCCTCGTCGAGGGCGGGCTGGTCGTTCAGGCGGGGAAAGATGATCGGTAGGAGCCCGGCTCGGCGAAGAAAGCGCAGGCCTCGTGAGGGCTCGAGCCCGCGGAGAAGCAGCTTGGTCCACTCCATCTGGATGCGTTCGGCCGGGAGCTCGTGCAGCTCCGCCTCTGCGCACAGCGCCTCGAGCGCTGGATCGATCTCGAAGCAGAGCCGCGCGGCGAACTGGGCGACCCGCACGGCGCGGAGCGGATCCTCAAGAAAGGTTGAGACGTCGACGGCCCTGAGCCAGCCACGCTCCAGGTCCTGCTGTCCTCCGGCGGGATCGTGGATCTGTCCCGTGTTGACGTCGAGCATGATGGCGTTGACGGTGAGGTCACGCCGGGTGACGGCCTCTTCGAGGCTCATGTCGGGATCCCCCTCCACGGCGATCCCTCGGTGACCGGGGCCGACCTTGTTGTCGCGGCGCGGCAGACTGATGTCGAGCTCCCGACGACCGCAGGCGAGCTTGTAGACGCCGAAGGCTCGCCCGACGGGGTTTACGCGGCCGTGCTCGCCGAGGATCTGCTCGAGGGCCGGAGCGGGCAGACTGAAGACCTCGAGGTCGAAGTCCTTGACCGGCCGTCCGAGAAGGTGGTCGCGCACGCTGCCGCCGACAAGGTAGATCCGACCGCCAGCCCGGTCGACATCCCGGGCGAGGCGAAGGATCTGTTGCGGTAGCTTCAAACTCATGCGCTGCCTTGGGCGGTGGGCTCACTCCCCAAAGCGCTTACCCTGGGTTTCGCCCGCCTTGGGCTCGCTCAGGCGCACCCGACCGTCGGGGGTCTGGGCGTCGCTCAGCTCATAGGTGCCGCGGAGCCAGGTGAAGATCTGGTCTTCGAGCTCCGGGTGTTCGAGCAGCAGGCGCGTGCCGGTGTCTCGCCCTGGCAGGTAGACAGCTCGCTTGGGTCCTTCGAGCTTGGTGTCGAGGAACTTGATCGTGTTGTAGGCGCGGCTGTCTTGTTGGCCTGCGGCGAGAAGCACGGGACGATCACCGAGGTCATCGAGGATCGTGCTGATCCGAAAGCCCTTGTTCTGCAGGATGGGTGAGAGGAGCACCAAGCTCTTGATCTTGGGGTCCTCTGACGCGAGCTGCATGCCGAGGTTGGCGCCGAGCCCCGCGCCGATGATGACGATCTCGCGGGCTCCGCGGCTGCGCAGGCGACTCACGCCCGCCCTGAGGTCGTGCACCATCGAGGGCCAGTCGGGTTCGGTCGCGTCGAGGAGCTCGATGGAGTCACCGTGACCGCGCAGATCGAGGGCGAGCACGCGGTAGCCACGCTCTTCGAGGCGAGGCCGCAGCAGCCCCCAGTCCGCCTTGGTGCGGGAGGCGTCGTGGACCAAGAGCACGCCGGTAGTGCCCTTGCCCCCCTCCACTGCGGCGATCTGTTGACCGTCTGAGGTCTTGAGCTTGACCTCAGACCCCCAGGCCGTGCCCATCCCCAGCATCAGCGAGAGCAGTATCACGCACATGATCTCTCCTGTCCCTTCGACCTGTCTAGGATGCTCGACCCCCGACGAGCGTGCAAGCTTCCGGCTCAGGCTCGGCGTTGTGCCCCGAGGGAGATGGTAAGCGACGCGGGGGAGGGGCGGCGCGCGCGGCGGAGGGCTTGACGGAGGTGTGAGCATACCGTTAGACCCCGGGGACGATGGGGCGCTGGCCCCGGCGATCTTTGAACAGGTGGAATGAGCACTGAAGGTCACGAGCACTTCATGCGTCAGGCGCTCGCGCAGGCACAGTCGGCGCGAGAGCTTGGCGATGTGCCGGTCGGTGCGGTGGTGGTTCGCCAGGGGCAGGTGATCGGGGCCGGGTTCAACCGGCGCGAGATCGACCAAGACCCTGCGGCTCACGCTGAGCTGATCGCGATCCGTGCCGCGGCCGAGCACTTGGGTTCTTGGCGTCTCGAGGGTTGTACGGTCTACGTCACCCTTGAGCCCTGCCCCATGTGCAGTGGCCTCATGGTGCTCTCACGAATCGAGCGCTGCGTCTACGGGGCCTCCGATCCCAAGGGAGGCTTTCTGGGCACGCTGGCGGATCTCTCTCAGCACCCCAGGCTGAACCACCACTTTGCGGTGGTGCCAGGGGTTCTCGAAGCAGAGTGCGCTCATGCGCTTCGCTCGTTTTTTCGTGAAATCCGCCGCAAGCGCAAGCTGAGTGACTAAGGAGAGGTGGCCGAGTGGACGAAGGCGGTGGATTCGAAATCCACTGTGGCGCAAGTCACCGAGGGTTCGAATCCCTCCCTCTCCGCCAGCTCAGCAACCCCTTCCGGAGAGATGACCGAGTGGCCGAAGGTGCACGACTGGAAATCGTGTGTGGGGCAACCCACCGAGGGTTCGAATCCCTCTCTCTCCGCCAGGTTTCCCTTGAACGCCCTCGGGGTGGTTCAGGGGAGAGTCGGTCGGTCGAGTGAGGGTCGGGTCCTGTGGACTGCGAGCTGTGAACTCCGCCAGGTCCGAGAGGAAGCAACGGTAGCGGTCATCGCGGGGCCACAGGGGTGCCCGGCTCTCTCTCCTCCGACCGACAACGCCAGATGGCTCTTGATAGCCATCTGGCGTTCTTGGTTAAGCCCAAGGATCCTCGGGGCCGCCCGCGAGCCGCCAGAGCGCGTCGAGATCCTCGGGCAGGGGGGCGGCGAAGCGCATCGCCCCTCCTTGGGTCGGGTGCGAGATCCCAAGCCTGGCGGCGTGGAGCGCTAGGCGCGGCCAGCCTCGCCCCGCCTCGGCGCCGTATCGTTGATCGCCGACGATGGGGGCGCCGGCCATCGCGGCGTGTCGCCGGATCTGGTGAGTACGTCCGGTCTCTAGCGTTACGATCACCGATTGGTAGCCCCGCGCAGGGGCGGCAGGTCGGACCCTAGTGCGCGCGGACTTGCCGTCGAGGGGGCGGTCCCAGACGACCTCGTCGACCGGGGCTGCGAGGACCGCGAGGTAGGTGCGCGAGGCAGAGCGGTCGCGGAGCTGCTGCGCGAGGCTCCGGTCGGCGGCAGGACTGAGCGCTATCGCGAGCACCCCCGAGGCCGGCTGATCGAGCCGGTGGTGCAGGTGTGCGCTCGTCCACCCCGCGGCTTGGAGGTGCTCGATGAGTCCCGGCTCTCCGTCTCGCCCCGCTTGGGAGGCCAGGCCCGAGGGCTTGCTCACGACGAGCAGGTGCTCGTCTTGGAAGAGCAGGTCGATCCCGAGGGGGCGCAGAGACGCCTCGGAGCTCACGAGAGCTCTCGTCGGTATTCGAAGGCCCGCGCCAGGCTGACCGTATCGGCGTACTCGATCTCGGTGCCGACGCTGATCCCGTGGGCGAGTCGGGTGGTGCGCACCCCGATCGGTCGCAGGAGCCGCGCGACGTACATGGCGGTCGCGTCCCCCTCGACGTTGGGATCGGTGGCGAGCACAACTTCGGTCACGGTCTCGGCGCGGAGACGCTCGAGCAGTGGACGGATCCGAAGCTGGTCGGGGGTGATCCCATCGAGCGGCGAGAGCGCGCCGTGCAGGACATGGTATCGGCCGCGGTATTCGCCGGTACGCTCGAAGGCGAGTACGTCTTGGGGGTGCTCGACCACGAGGATCAGCGTGTCGTCTCGATCGCCCCGAGCGCAGAGGCGGCAAGGGTCCTCGTCGTGGGTCGTGAGGGTGCAGCAGACCTTGCACTCGGTGATCGAGGCGTCGAGCTCCTGCAGGGCGGAGGCGAGCTGCGCCGGCACGTCGCCGGGCTGCGTCAGCATCCAGTAGACGAGTCGAGTCGCTGTCTTCTCGCCGATGCCGGGAAGCCTCGAGAGCTGGCGCACGGCTCGGCGGATGGGGTCGGAGGTCATCGGCCCTACATGCCGAGCAGGCCCGGAGGGATCGGCAGGCCTTGCGCGAGCTCGCCCATGTTGCGCTTTGTCGTGTCGCGCGCCTTGCGGAGCGCTTCGTTGGTCGCGGCACGAACGAGATCCTCGAGCATCTCGGCGTCGTCGGTGACGGAGGGATCGATGTGGACGTGGGTGCAGTCATAGGCGCATGTCACGCGCACGACCACCTTGCCCGAGGCGGCGCTGCCCTCAACCTCGGTGGTCTCGGCGCGGCGCTTCATCTCATCCATCTTCTGCTGGAAGGCACCGAGCATGGCGCCCATATTGGACATGTCAAAGGGGTTCATGAGCTGGACTCCGGAGAGGGCTCGTCGGTTGACGACGAGGGGTGGGGGAGGACGCGCTCGACCTCAGCCTCGAGCACCTCGAGGATGCGCTGGAGCGCGGGATCGGCACGGAAGGTTCGCTCAAGCGCGTCGGTCGCGCCGTTCCCCGAGCCGGCGATCGACTCGATCGAGAGCTGAAGCCCGGGGTAGCTCGCCCGCAGTGCTTCGGCCACGGCGGAGCTCTCGGCGGCCCGGGTGGCTTCGACCAAGGCGCGGCCGGGACGGAAACGCAGCCGAAGGAAGCCTCCGTCGCGCAGGGGCCTCGCCAAGGTCAGCGGCTTGAGGGCTGGATCGCTGGCCAGCAGCTGGGCGCAGAATCGGTCCCAGACCTCGTCGGCCGGGGCGTTGGGGTGGCGCCGAGCCGCCTTGGTACGCCGGACGGTCGGTGGGGGGGCCGAGAGGTCGAGGTCGGCGAGCGAGCCCCCCTGGGTGGTGGGCTCGGACCAGCTGTCATGCTCTTGGGACGTGGCGGACGCCTGGGCGGGCTGTGGGCGAGGCGCGGGGGGGGCGACGCTAGCTGGAGACGACCCCCGATCGGAGCGGCTGCTCCGGGGGCTGGTGCGCCGTGGACCACGAGAGGGCGGCTGCTCCGGCCCGCGTGGCGCGGGATCGTGGCTCGGCCGGTCGCGCCGAGGTGGGGCGCTGCCGCCTGGCGGGGCGCTGCGAAGCCGACTCTCGAGCTGCTCCAGTCGCTCCAGCAAGGCGGTGAGAGGCTGGGCTTTGCGGGTGGTCGCGAGTCGCGCGACCGCCATCTCGAGCACCATGCGCGGTCTGGTGGCGCGGCTCACCTGATCGTGGACATCGAGCATGGCGGAGAAGAGTCTGGAGAGGTGCTCGGGATCCGTGCCTTGAGTGAGCTCTTGGAGCGAGGTGATCTCGTCCTTGGGCAGGTCGACGAAGCGCTCAGCGCCTGGGCTGAGCACGAGGAAAGTGGCGTTGCGCAGGGCCTCGAGCACCTCAGCGGTGAAGACCGAGAGCTCGTGGCCGAAGCCGTACACGTGCGCGATGACTTGCATACATCCCGCTGGATCGCCTGAGACCATCGCTCCAACGAAGCGATGGATCTGCTCGCTGTCGATGAGGCCGAGGGTCTCGCGGATCTGGTCATCGCCGACCTCCTGGCCCCCGAAGGCGATCACCATGTCGAGCAGGGACTGGGCGTCGCGCATGGAGCCCTCGCCGGCTCGCGCGATCATGCGGAGCCCCGAGGGGCCGATCTGGACCCCCTCGCTTTGGGTGATCTCGCCGAGGCGGGTCACGATCTCGGTGATCGCGATGCGCTTGAAGTCGAAGCGCTGCACGCGAGACAGGATGGTGTCGGGGATCTTGTTGGGCTCGGTGGTGGCGAAGATGAAAAGCACGTGGGGTGGGGGCTCTTCGAGGGTCTTGAGCAGGGCGTTGAAGGCTCCCTTTGAGAGCATGTGCACTTCGTCGATGAGGTAGATCTTTCTGCGGCCACGGGTCGGGGCATACTGGACGGAGTCGCGGATCTCGCGCACGTCGTCGACGCTGTTGTTCGAGGCGCCGTCGATCTCGATGAGATCCGGGCTCGTGCTGGTGCCGACCTCGACGCAGGAGGGGCAGGTGCCGCAAGGGGTCGGGGTGGGCCCTTGCTCGCAGTTCAAGGCTCGCGCGAGCGCCCGCGCGGCCGTGGTCTTGCCGACGCCGCGCGCTCCGGTGAAGAGGTAGGCGTGGTGGATGCGGTCGCCGGTGATCGCGTTGGTGAGCGTGCGGGTCACGTGCCGCTGGCCGACGATCTCCTCGAAGGTCGCCGGGCGATACTTTCGGGCGATGGCGAGGTAGGACACGTCGGCTCCTGCGCGGGGTTGGGGTGAGGGGGGCGTCGGGTCGCCCCCGGCTCTCAGGAGGTCCAGCCCCGCAGCTTTCGCTCCTCACGGCGGTAGAGCTCCATGGACTCAAGCACCACCTTCATCGCTTTCTTGCTCCCGTGCAAGGTGTTGACCTCGACGGTCTTGTCCTCGAGGTCTTTGTAGGTCTCGAAGAACTTCTGGATCTCACGGAAGAGGTGCTGCGGAAGCTCCTCGATGTCTTTGTAGACCGCCATGGAGGGGTCGGTGGTGTGTACGGCGATGATCTTATCGTCGCGCTGGCCTTCGTCCATCATGTGCATGACCCCGATGGCCCGCGCGGTGAGGATCGACATCGGATAAACCGGCTCGAGCCCAAGCACGAGCACGTCGAGGGGATCGCCATCTTCACAGTAGGTCCTGGGGAGGAAGCCGTAGTTGCAGGGGTAGATGACGGAGCTGTAGAGCACTCGGTCCACCTTGAGTTGGCCCGAGGGCTTGTCGAGCTCGTACTTGACTTTGGAGCCGCGCGGGATCTCGATGACGACGTTGAAGTAGTCGACGGCGTGGTGGGTGTCGTTGGGGAGGTCATGCCAGGGGTGGACGGCCATGGTGCAGGGCTCCGAGGATCGGTGAACGAGGGGTGGGCAGAGGTCGTACCGCGTTGGGGTGAGCCGTGCCTACTCGTTTCGGGGGCTCGCCCTCTACTTGAGACCTACGGGGATCTCGTTTTGCTCCAGCCACGCATCGAGGATGAACAGGCTCCATAAGCGCAGGCCTGCGCCGGGCTCCTTGGCGACCCGGTGCTTGATGGCGTGGATGGCTTCGGGGCGGAAGAGTGCGGCGCGGCGCACCAACCGCTCGATGCGGTGCTCCATGAAGAGGCGTCCTGGACCGGCGAGCCAGGCGTCGAGCGGGGCGGGTAGCCCACGCTTGGGTCGGTTGACGAGGGGTGGAGGGATCACGCCGTGGAGCAAGGCGCGAAGGGGCCAACGGGTGCGCAGGCTGCCTCCGCTTCGTCCCACCTTGCTCGGCCCTGGGATCGCCGCGGCCGCCTCGACAACGCTGCGATCCATGAGGGGGAAGCGGGCATCGAGGCCGGCGGCCATGGCCGTGCGATCGGCGCGCGGCAGGCTCTCTTCACGCAGCCAGGAGCAGAGGTAGGCGTGCAGGATCGCGTTGATCGGGTCGGTGTCGGACTCCTCGTAGAAGCGCACCAAGACCTCGTGTCGCAGCAGGGGGCGCGCCCGATCAGCCCGGACCAGGAGCTCGTGGCGATCGTCGAGGCTGAAGAGGTTCGAACCCCCGATCTCGCGCGCGAGACCGAAGAGGCTCAGATCTTCGCCGCTCGTGCGGTGCCGGGTGAGCACGCGCTCCGCCGCCCCTCGGAGCGCGCGGGGTAGCCCCTTGGCGACCGCGGCTCGCCGTAGCCCGGTGATGGCGTTGTCGAGCATGCGCCCTCCGAAGAGCTCTTCGCTACCATCCCCCGAGAGCACCACCTTGGCGTGGGGGCGCACCCGATCGGCCAGGAGGAGCTGAAGGACCGCGGCGGGGCTTCCGATAGGGGTCCCCAGGGCGGCGACGGTCCGGTCGAAGCTGTCGGCGAGCTCCGCGGTGCCGACCACCACGGTGTGGTGCTCGAGCCCCAGCAGCTTGGCGACCCGTCCGGCGAAGGGAGACTCGGGGTTGGGATCATCGGCGAAGGAGATGGTCCAAGACGGTAGATTACGAAGGAGCTTTCTGGCGGATGCAGCGATGGCGGTCGAGCCGAGCCCCCCGGAGAGGTACAGCGCGGCCGGCGCCCCATCGGCGAGGCGTCGTCGGACCGATTCATCGAGCAGCTCTTGCAGATGGGCGATGTGACCCGCTTGACCCGGAGCGGATGCGCCCACGGGCGCGTAGGGGATGGACCAGTAGCGTCGCTGTTCCAGGCGCTGCGCCTTGACCTTGAGCCAGTGCGCGCACTCGAGCTGCTTGATCCCGACGATCAGCGTTCGAGGGGCGTGGACCACGCGAAAGCTGAGGTACTCTGAGAGCGCCGCGTGGTCGAGCTGCCGGTCGACCCAGGGCAGGGTCAGCAAGGCGGGCAGGTCTGAGGCGAACGCGAAACGATCCCCTCGGCGGACCCAGAACAGCGGTCGCGCGCCCATGCGGTCGCGGACCAGGTGGAGGCAGGGATCACGGCGATCCCAGATGACGGCCGCAAAGTCACCGTCGAGGTGGTTGACGAGCGAGGTCCCCCAGCGGCGCCATGCCAGGGCGAGCGCCTCGACGTCGGTCAGGTCCGTGCGCTCATCACCGGCGGCGAGGGCGATCTTGAGGTGATCGTAGAGCCAGCCGTCGAGCGCGATCACCAAGTCTGGGTCGACCAGGGGTTGCTTGGAGCGCGTGGGCACGACCGCCCGCCGGTGGTGGGCCAGCGCGATCGGTCCCTCGACGAAGGTGCCACGCCCGTCGGGGCCGCGGTGCGCGACCCGAGAGGCCATGCGCGTCAGCATAGCGGGCTCGGGGGGCTCGCCCTCGAAGTGTATGATTCCCGCTAGGCCGCCCATGGGTCTCCGTTGTAGGCTCCGGGACGGCCGCTGCCGAGCCGTCGTCGCTTCGATGCGGACTAGCGCACCCTCGCTCATTGCGCAGCCGCGATCCCTCCCTCCACTCTTCCGGCCTCCGAGATATGGCTGCTCCTGTGAGACGTGCCTGTCATCTGCTGCTGCTCCTGCTCTGCTGCGTGTCGCTCGCAGCTTGCGTCAGTGCGCGTCGCAAGGTCGATGGCGACATCGTCTCGTCCGTCCGCTTCGAAGGGCGTCAGGGAGGTGTGCAGGGTGTGCAGATCCGCAGCGTGATGGCACAGAAGCAGAGCGGCTTCGGGGTTCGCGCTCCGGTGCTTCGGCGACTGGTTCAGCCGGTCGAGCTCGACACGGACCTCCTCGACGATGATGTCGCTCGCGTCGAGACCTGGCTGGCGCACCAGGGGTGGTTCGATGCTCGGGTCATGGGGTGGCGAATCGAGCGCCGACGAGAGCCGAAGCTCCGACGCGATGGCTCCCTCCGCAGCGCCGGCATCGTCGAGGTGGTGGGCATGCTCGATCAGGGCCGCGTCTCGCGGGTGCGCAAGGTCGAGGTCATCTGGGAAGACGACCTCGCCGATCGCTTCTGGCGTAGCGCCCAGGAGGGCACCATGCTGCGTGAGGGCTACGTCAAGGAGGGCCAGCCCTTCGTCTTGAGCAGCGTCGACTACACCAAAGAGATCTTCCGCCGCAACATGCTCAACCTCGGCTACGCCTACGCTCGAGTCGACGCGGAGATCGAGGTCTGGCCCGATGAGCACGAGGTCGACGTTCGCTTTCGGGTCCAGACCGGGCCCCGGAGTACCCGCGGCGAGATCGCGATCCACTACGACGGCCGGGTCCGCGAAGACGACATTCGAGCCGTCCTGGATCTGACCCAGACCTCCAACTACCAGATCATGCAGATCAACCGTGCGCGCGACCGGCTCATCGGCCTGGGCACCTTCTCGATGGTTCGGGTGGAGCCCGACCTCTCCGATCCCGAGCGCACCGAGGTCCCCGTCGACGTCTCGCTCTCGGACGGGCGGTGGGGCACGGCCCGTGGGGGCGTCGGCATGGTCTACAACGGGGTCACGATCACCCCTCGGGTCTCGACCAGCCTGCGCCACGCCAACATCGATGGTCGCCTCGCCCGGTTCGAGGGAGGAGCCAGCTTAGGTGCAGGTATTCCGCTCGTGGGCACCTGGGTCTCGACCCGTATGCTCGGGGGCGTGAACGCCGGAGTGATCCGGCCCCGCGCCTTTCACCCTAAGCTCGATGTCAACGCCGAGGCTTCCTTCCGGCGCGAGCTGCTCGCGGGCCAGCTCCTCTTCGCTCGGACCCGCTTCCTGACAGGCCTCTCTTGGAGGTTCAACGAGCACGTCGTGCTCAATGTGGGGCCGAGCCTCGAGTTCAACCGCCTGGGGGCTGGCAACCCCTTTGGGGGCGCAGGGAGCCTCTCGGACGACGACAAGCTGCTCGCCGCCGCGACCTTCGGGGATTCACGTCGGAACCCCTTCCTCTTGGCGCTGGCCGAGGCGCGCTTGTCGGTGGACTGGCGCAAGGGCGCGGACGGGCAGGACGCCTCGGTCGATCCACGGGGGGGATACTACTATGTGGCGGGCGTGCGCCAGGCGGTTCCGTTGAGTGGATCGGGCCCTGCGAGCTTCCGCTTCACCGATCTCTACGGCGAGGCGCGGCTGTACCGTTCGGTGCTCTCTCCCGACCGCACGCGGGTTCCCATCACCTTTGCCTTGCGCATGCGGGGCAAGTGGCTGCCTTCGCTGGCGGGACGGGATCTGCTCTCGGCCATCCCCTACGCGGAGCGGGCCTTCCTCGGGGGATCGCTCGATATGCGTGGCTTCCGAATCAATCAGGTGGGCGCCTACGACACGGTCTGCCTGGCCCGTGAGGAGCAGATCACGCGCGGCCTGATCTGGCCCTTCGCGCAGCAGACCGGGGTCTCGCGCCTTCGTCCCAACCCCACCTACCTCCCGCGCGGGGGAAGGGTCTCGGGCTTGATCTCGGGCGAGGTGCGATGGCGCACCACCCAGTCCTGGGGTCTCGCGGCCTTCGGGGATGTCGGGGTCCTGGCGGCTTCGATCGAGGATCTTCAATACTTCGATCGTATGGTCCGCTGGGATGTCGGGATCGGCTATCGTCAGTCGACGCCGGTGGGCCCCGTGCGGATTGATCTGGCGTTCCGACCCTCCTACCCCGAAGACATGGGGCCGATGCGCACCGGCGGGGGCGGCGGCTGTCCGAGGGAGCCCGGCTATTTCCAAGGGTCGACCTTTGGGTGTGAGCCCTTCTCCGATGCGCAGCTCAATCGGCGGATCCCAGGGCTCGGAGCTTCGGGGCGCTTCGGAGGGCGTCTGCCGCCGGTGATCCTCAACCTCTCTATCGCGATCGGGGAGGCCATCTGACCCTCGAAGCACCGAAGCCCAAGAAGCGTCGGTGGCTGCGTCGTTTGGGGTGTGGCGCGCTCCTGCTGTCGGCTGCGCCGGTGATCGCGGGGGTCTCGGGCTACCTCTGGCTGCGGTCCGCCGCGGGGCAAGAGTGGCTGCGCGCGACCGCCGAGTCGACGCTCAGCGACGTCATGGTCGAGGGGGAGGCCCGGATCGGTGGCCTCTCCACCAACGTCTGGGACCGGGTCGAGCTCACCGAGGTCGAGCTGCGCGAGGGGGAGCAGCGCCGGGTGGTGAGTGTGGGGCGGATCGGGGTACGGCTCAACCCCTGGGCCCTGCTCCGGTGGGCGATCGTCGTGCCCGAGGTCGAGATCGAGGGTGTGATCGGGGACCTGCGAGTCGATGAGGACGGCGCGATCGACATCGCGCGCATGTTCACGCCGACCGAGCCGGCTCCACCGGCCGAGGAGCCTTGGTCCGGTCTGCCGATCGCTCTGGAGCTCCCCTCGATCCGGGTAGGCGTCGACGAGCTCTCCCTGATCGTCGAGGACTTCGATGTCATCCTCCGCGAGCTCACGCTCTCGGCCACCCTGAACGCGCGAGACACCCGCTTCGAGCTCACCGAGATCGCGCTCGATGGGGATGTGGTGGGTCCTGCGCCCGGCCCCCTCTCGCTGCGTGGCGACGCCGTCTGGGAGGGGCAAGGCCTGCCGTCGGTGGATCTGGTCCTCCGTGCCCTCGACAATGAGATCGGGGTTGAGGGGTCGGCCCCTGATCTGTTCGAGGATGACGGGGAGGTCGACCTGAAGGTCGTCGTCTCTCGTCTGGCGCTCAGCGATCTGGACCGCGTGCTCGAGGTCCCCCTTCAAGGGGTGGTCACGGGCGAGATCCTGGCCGAAGGGGCCATGCGTGCGCTCCAGGTCGAGGGTCGGCTCGACGGGGTCGAGGACCTCAGGGCCCAGGTGCGGATCCGTGGTTCGGCCGATCCGCTCGCTCCGAGCTTCGGGCTCAAGGCCGAGGTGATCCAGACGCACCTCGAGGACCTGATCGTGGGTTTCACCGAGCCGATCGCGGTCGGGGCGACCCTCCACGTCGACGGCGAGCCCGAAGACTCCTGGCTCGGCCTCGCGATGCGGGGCCGGCTGGAGGGGCATCCGATGGAGGTGCAAGGGGTGCGCATCGACCGGGTCGAGAGCCGGATCCGCATCCAAGAGGGGGTCGCACACCTCGAGGACCTGTCGGCGTCGGGTCCCGTGGGGCGGGTACTCGGGAGTGTCTCGCTCGATCTTCAGAGTGGGGGACTACACAGTAGCCTCGAGGCGCGCGGGATCGATCCCATGGCGCTCAAGCACTTCGGGGTTCCGACCGAGCTGGCGGGCACCCGTGCCTCGGCCACCCTCGAGGTGCGGGGCGAGGTCTTCGATCCTGCGCTGCCGGCCAGGGTCACAGCGCAGCTCCGGATCGTGCCCGTCCGGTGGGGGCCGGAGGTGCGTGTCGAGCGGGTGACGGCGAACGCGGTCGTCGATCACCACAGCGGCGTCGCGACGGGGCGGGGCAGCGCCACGATCGGCCGGGTCGATGCCTATGGGGTGTTGCTGGACGGCGCCGAGGTCGCCAAGCTGCGGTTCCGGGTCGATGAGCGGGGGCTCGACCTAAGCGGCGCGCTCTCGACCCAGGCCATCACCTACCGGGGCCTGCCCGAAGTCCTGCACCCCGATCTCGGCGAGGGGGCCGAGTTTGAGTCGGTCGAAGGTCCGTTCATCGTGCACGCGCCCTTCACCGATGAAGGGGAGCTCTACGTCGACGCCAACCTGTCCATCCTGGAGCACAAGCTGCTGCGCTTCCCCGGCACCCACGGTGAGGCGCTCGTGCGGATTGAGGGAAACGATCTACGAGGCGATCTTCTTCTCCATGCCACCCCGAACCGCCGCCTGGTCGATCTACGAGCGGCGATGGCGCTCGACGCGCTCAGGCTCCAGTTCGACCGCTTGGACCTTCACCCCATGCCGAGCCAGCGCTGGTCTATGCCGGCGGGCTCCGGGCTGCGAATCGCGCCGGACGGCACCCTCGATGAGCTGGATCTCTCGCTTCGATCCTCCCGTGGGGAGCTGGGGGTCGGTGGGCGGGTCCTGGGCGAGTCCGAGCAGGATCTCTCGCTCTCGATCTACGATCTTGACCTCGAGGTGGTGGCCGAGCTTCTCCCGAGCTTGGCCGGGGGACTTCAGGGCCACGCAGGGCTCGCGCTCAACGTGGGGGGACTCCGCCACGCGGTCGAACTCGATGGGGAGCTTGAGGCCTATGGCCTGGCCTGGTTCGAAGAGGACGAAGACGGGGCTCCCTTCCCGGTGGCGCGCGATCTGGGCGGGCGCCTGATCCTCGAAGGCAGGGCCCAGCGGGTCGAAGCCCGAGGGGCCTTGCGAGGGATGGGTTCGCCCCTGGTCGAGCTCGACCTCGCGGTGCCGGTCCATCTCGATCTCCTCGATCTAAAGCTCCAGCCGCACGAGCCCTGGCATGGGGATTTCCTCCTCATCCCCGGCCGCTTGAAACGTCTGGCGGCGGTCTTGCCGGGGGTGGTGCTGCCCGAGGCTTCGGGATCGGGCCGTCTCCGGTTGGCGGGCACGCCGGTACGGCCCGAGGCCAGGTGGGCGGCAGCGGTCGAGGTGAAGGTCGACGGCCTGGAGGAGCCGCTTCGGGTCGAGACGTTCTTGGGCTATGGCGATGGCGAGGTCACCACCGACGCCGATGTGCTCGAGGGCTTCACCCGCCGCGCGGATCTGCGCATGGTCGGCCGAAGCGGGCTGGAGCGTGTGCTCGACTGGGCCTTGCTGGGGGCCGAGGAGCCGGACCTGGCAGATCTCGACCTCTGGCTCCCGAGCCTGGGAGGCGGGCTCGTCCTGCGCGGGATGCCCCTGGATCGGGCCAACCAGCTGACGGGGTTGGCGGTCGATGTCGAAGGCACGCTCTGGGGCAAGGTGAACGTGGACGGAAGCCTACGAAAACCCGTCCCTACGGGCGAGCTCAGCATCGAAGGGGGGCGCTTTGGTCGGGTCGAAGTGCTCGGAGCTGAGGTGGTGCTGTTGCATGAAGGTGAAGGGCACCAGATTGGCATCGACGTCTTGATGAGGGACATGGACAGCCGGGAAGAAGGGGAGATCTACCTCGACGGCTCCGTCCCGGTCCAGCTCGACCTTCACGAGTCCGATCCGGCGGCGTGGGTGACGGGCGAGCTCGACCTGCGACCTCGGGCGCAGCTCCCCTTGGCGCTCCTGACGGCCTTCGATCCGGGTTTCCGCCGGGTCTCGGGGCAGATCGAGCTCTTCGGATCCGTGCGCGGCGATCCCTTCGATCCTCGCCCCGAGGCGCTCCTCACCTTGACCGAGGGCAGCTCGCTCGGCTACGAGGCGCTCGGGGTCCTCTTCTCCGATCTCTCCTTCGCCGCCCGCTTCGACCCCGAGCTGGTCGAGATCGAGCGCCTGGTGGCTCGGACGGGTCCGCTTCAGCCCCGACGTGACCCCTTGGGGCTGCTCGGTCGGCTGGGGCAGGAGCTGGGCCGGGGCTTCGGGCTCTTCTCTAGGCGTGACGGGGAGCGTCGCGGGCTCTTTAGACGCCGGCGCAGCGGCGAGGGCAGCGGGTCGTCCAGCCGAGGCACCCTGCGCGCGGGGGGCACGGCGAGTCTGGACTCGTGGTACGTCACGGATATGGAGCTGACCGCCACCCTCGATCGGGTCCTCCTCCTCGGGACCCGCGACGAGGTGCTGCGCCTGAGCACCGATCCCGACAGCCCGCTGCGGGTCACGGGAGACGCCCTGCTACCCAAGGTTCGCGGGTCGGTGAGGGTCGATGAGGCAGACTTCTTCTTGGACTATGCCGCGGCGATGGGGGGAGGCCCCTCCACGGTCGACCCGCGGATCAAGGTCAACCGAGGCGACCGGGTGGTCGTCACCCCCCCACCGGAGGCTTCGGTCTTCGACGACATCGACATCGAGGTGCGCATCAACCTGGGTCGGGCCGCGCGTGGCCGGCTCTCGATGCCCATCGAGAGCCTCGGCTTCTTGGGGCAGACGGCGACCTCGCTCACCCGGATGGACATCCGGGCACGGCTGGGGGGCGATCTAGTCTTTCGTCAGGTGCCGTGCCGAAGGAGGGACCCGGAACTCGGCGTCGTCGAGGTCGCGGCTCGGGCTGGGAGCTGTGGCCTCTTTCACCCCCAGGCCGAGGGGGCCATCAACATCCTCGAGGGTCAAGCGCGGGTCTTGCGGGCAGACTTCGACCTGCAAGACAGCCAGGTCCAGTTTTTCGGCAACGAGATCGCCAACCCGAGCCTCGACATCAAGGGCAAGATGGTCACGGGTGACGTCACCATCGACATGACGGTGCGGGGCACCGCCTTCGAGCCTGACGTCGACTTCACCAGCGCCGACTCCGATCAGATCTTCGCGACGCTGCTGCTCGGCACCTCTCCCGATGCCCTGGGCAGCCAGGGGGCCTCTCAGCTCGCCTTCGCTGCCGCCATGACCGCCTTCCAGTCGGTCTTGTCGGGAACCAACCTGGGCACCTTCAGTATCGAGCCCAGCGGGCAGATCGTCTGGGGTATGGCGGTCGCGCGGGACCTGTTCGTCGAGGGAACGATCGGCGGAACCCCCAGGCCCGACCAGAACACCTTCGAGATCGAGGTCGAGTATATGATCCTGCGCAACCTGATCGGGCGGGTGGGCTTTGGAGCCTATGCCATCCCCTTCTGGAGCGATCTGCTGATCGAGCGCCGCTTCGACTGAGCCGCCAAGCTCGCCGAGCAGGTGCGCTTTTGGCGGGGTGGCGCCAGCGCGACGGACGACGTCCCCGAAGCGCGCTAGAGCCCCTGTCCGACACGGGAGAAAAGCATGAAGATCGTCTGCGCATACTCGGGGGGCCTCGACACCTCCGTCATGGTCCACTGGCTCAAGGAGCGGTACGACGCCGAGATCATCACCTACACGGGTGATCTGGGCCAGGGGGACGACCTCGAAGCCATCCGTAAGAAGGCGCTCCGCACCGGCGCGAGCCGAGCGGTCGTCGATGACCTGCGCGAGCGCTTCATCGAAGAGTTCATCTGGCCTGCCGTCAAAGGAAACGCGCGCTACGAAGGAACGTATCCGCTCCATACGGCCCTGGGTCGGCCCTTGCTCGCCCAGCGCTTGTGCGAGGTCGCCGACGAGTTCGGGGCCGATGCCATCGCCCACGGCTGCACGGGGAAGGGCAACGATCAGGTCCGATTCGAGGTCGCCGCGCAGTGTCTAGCCCCCCACTTGCAGATCCTCGCGCCGCTGCGCGAGTGGGACCTCACCACCCGCGAGCTCGAGATCGAGTACGCCCTGGCCCGCAACATCGAGGTTCCTGTCACCCTCGAGAAGCCCTACTCCATCGACGAAAACATCTGGGGCTGCGCGATCGAGTGTGGCGAGATGGAAGACCTCTGGAACGAGCCCCCCGAGGACGCCTGGCGCATGACCAAGGATCCACGCACGGTCAAGCTCGAGAGCCGCGAGATCGTCCTCGGCTTCGAAGAAGGGGTGCCCGTCAGCCTCGACGGGCGCCTCTTGCCCTCCGTGCTCCTGCTCGAAGAGCTCAACGAGCTGGTCGGGAGCTACGGGATCGGTCGCATGGACATGGTCGAGAACCGGGTGGTCGGCCTGAAGAGCCGGGAGGTCTACGAGGGCCCAGCCGCCGTGGTCCTCCTCGCCGCCCACGAAGAGCTCGAGCGGGTCGTGCTCGATCGCGCCACCTCGACCTACAAGCGCAAGATCGCCAATGACTTCGCCAACCTCATCTACGACGGCCTGTGGTTCGGGCCGCTGCGTCACGCCCTCCAGGCCTTCATCGACGAGACCCAGCGCCACGTCACGGGTGAGGTGCGGGTCCGGCTGTCGGCGGGCCGCGCCATGATCACCGGCCGCCGCAGCCCCTTCAGCCTCTACGACGACGGCCTCGCGACCTACAGCAAGGGCGACACCTTCGATCGCGCTGCCGCCGAGGGCTTTCTTAAGCTCTACGGCCTTCCGTACGCCACCTGGGGTCAAGTGCAGCGCAGGATCGGCGAGCGCGAGGTCTGATCCCTTAGAGCCTCGGTCGCGTGCCGGGCGTTCGACTATCTGAACGAGGAGGAGCCATGGCGCTCTGGGATGGACGCTTCGCCGGGGGTCCGGCGGAAGAGATGATCCACTTCAGCGAGTCCCTCGACGTGGATCTGCGCATGTGGGCGCAAGACCTTCAGGGGAGCCGTGCGCATGTGCGCATGTTGGGCGAGGTGGGGCTTCTCTCGGTCGCTGAGGTCGAGCGGATCCTCGAGGGGCTCGATCAGGTCGGAGAGGAGCTGCGGTCGGGGGTCTATACGCCCGGTCCAGAGCTCGAAGACGTGCACATGGCTGTCGAGAGTCGGCTGATCGAGATCGTCGGCCCGGTAGGGGCCAAGCTTCACACGGCGCGCTCTCGCAATGATCAGGTCGCGACGGACGTGCGGCTCTGGCTTCGGGAGCAGCTCACGGCGCTCCGCGCGGAGCTGACCGATCTGGTCGCCGCCCTGTGCGACCGGGTCGAGGCTGACGGCGACGTGCTGATCCCAGGCTTCACCCACCTTCAGCGCGGGCAGCCGATCCTGCTCGGCCACCACCTGCTCGCCTATGCTTGGATGGTGCAGCGGGATGTGCAGCGTATCGACGATGCCCTGCGCCGAAACGACCGCTGCCCTCTCGGAGCGGGCGCGATGGCGGGCACCCCTCACCCCATCGACCGTCACCGCAGCGCGGAGCTCCTCGACTTCTCGGGCCCCATCGACAACGCCATGGACGCCGTCGCCAGCCGTGATCACCTCATTGAGGCGACCTCGGCCTGCGCCATCGCCATGACCCACATGAGCCGCATGGCCGAAGAGCTCGTGCTCTGGTCGAGCGCGGAGTTCGCCCTGATCCGAATCGGCGAGGCCTTCACCACCGGATCCAGCATCATGCCTCAAAAGCGCAACCCCGACGCCGCGGAGCTCGTGCGGGGCAAGTCGGGTCGGGTCCTTGGCGCCCTTCAGGCGCTCCTGGTCATGGTCAAGGGGCTCCCGCTGGCCTACAACCGCGATCTCCAAGAAGACCGCCGGGCCCTCTTCGACGCCATCGACACCACCCGCGCCTGCGCGCGCATCCTGGCGGGTCAGTGGCGGGACATGCTCGTCCGACGCGATCGATACGAAGCGGCCTTGCGCGGAGACTTCCTTCTCGCCACCGAGCTCGCGGATTTCTTGGTCACCAAGGGCCTGCCCTTCCGCGACGCCCATCACGTCTCGGGTCGGATCGTCGCGTGGTGCGAGGAGCAGGGGGTGAACTTCGAGGCGCTGGACCTCGAGGCCCTGCGCTGCTTCCATCCCAGCTTTACCGCCGAGGCTCTCGACTGGCTCACCCCGCGCGCGGCGGCCGAGCGGCGGACTTCTTTCGGTGGCACCGCCCCCCCCGAGATCGCCCGCCAGGTGGCTGCGCTGAGGAGCTGGATCTCGGGCTGAGCGTCGCCGTCGGGCGTGCGTCCATCGATCTTTGGGCGTCGAGATCCCGAGGGGGACCGATTGAGTCTCCCCGAGGGATCTGGTATCGTTTGACGCCCTGCTCGGAGAGACCATGCCTCGATCCCTACTGCTCCTCTCGGTGTCCACCCTCGCGTTGGTGCTGGCCTGCGCGGGCCTCGACGACCCCGACGCGCTGCTTGAGCGAGACCTTCGGAGCGCCCAGGGCGCGGACGACGTGGTCGACGCCGTGAACCGCCACACCCAGTCTCTCGAGGACCAGTTCTCGACCCCCAAAGAGGGGGGATCTTTCGAGAAGGCCAAGGCCGAGCTGGAGCGGGTCTATCAAGAAGCGCTCGAGAATAGTAGTTCAAGCACGCCCATCGTCGACGACGAAGCCAGCCGCAAGCGACGAGCGCTGCCCAACGCCATCGCCGAGCTGACGGGGCTGGACTTCGTTCAGCTCGCCACGGTGCAGGTCTGGCGCGGCCTCTTTGGGCTGTACGCGATCACCGATGAGCTCGACACCGATGAGGCCGGGCTGAAGGCGCGCGATCTGGTACGGCGGGCCCTCGCGATCACGGGTATGCGAGAGTCTCGTCGGTTGGCGTCGCTCTTCCAGGACCACAAGGATCCTTCCCTCGATGATCAGGCCCAGCGCGAGGCCTGGCTCGATCTGGTCATCGAGAGCCGCGAGCTCTCGGGTATGTTCGCGCCCCCCAAGCCCACGAAAGAGAACTGGCCGAGGTTCTCGCGCTGCTCCGAGCTGACGGGTCTCCCCTTCGAGGAGCTGGTGATGGCGGTCGGGGGCAGCGAGACGTCCCCCGACAACCTGGGCGGCCTGCTCCGCGCCATGCCCGACCTTCCCGGCGTGGACGAGTGTCTGGCGCAGTGGGAGAAGGAAGAGTAGGGCCGCGCTCGATGCCACGGTCCTGTGGCACCGACGGGTGGCTCTCTCCGCGATGGCTCCGACCTCAGCCCCGATCGGAGCGCGATCCCTGGTACGAGGCTCCTGTGTGGCGGGTTTGAGGTTCGGGCGAAACCGCGAGGATGGCCAGGGAACCCGGGGAGTTCGGGGAAGCGTGTGCGAGGCCTACGGCGGTGGGTCGAGGGGCGAGCCGAGGACAGGGCCAGGCGCGGTGCGCGAGACATGGGTGCCATCGCCGAGCTGACCTTGGGCGTTCCGGCCCCAGCACATCACCACGTCTTCGATCGTGATGCCACAGCTGTGCTCGTACCCGACGCTGAGGTCCATCCAGGTGTGGCCTCCGCCGACCATGACGGGGGTTTGCGAGTGTCCGATCCCATCGACCCCGAGCCCGCCGTTGACGTTGGCGCCCCAGCACCAGGCTTCTCCCTCGGCGGAGAGGGCGCAGGTGTGCCGGCCGAGGGTGCTGAGATCGACCCACTCCTTGGAGAGGGAGATCGGCGTGGGCACCACGGCTCGTTCCGGCTCGTCGCGGCCGTCATAGCTGGAGTCACCCCAGCAATGGATGACGCCGTCCAGGTCCATCGCGCAGGTGTGCTCGTCGCCCGCCACGACCTTGTGCCAGTCCGACCGATCCCCCACGCGTACCGGAGCATCGTACGCGCTAGGGCCGTGGGGTCCGATCTGGTTCCATCTGTTGTCGCCCCAGCAGTAGATCTCGCCGGTGAGGGTCACGCCGCAGGTGTGTCTCTCCCCCGTGGAGAGGCTCTCGAACTTGAGCCCCCCCTGCACCGGGGACGGGGCGACGACGCCTGCGCCGATCGCGGTTCCGGTACGACCCCTGGCGAAGCTTCCCCAGCAGTAGGCGTCGTGGTCGACGGTGATACCGCAGCTGTGCCGTAGGTTGACCTGCACTTGGATCCAGCGCTCGTGTTCGGCGATCCGGGTGGGCTCGGGGACCCTGAAAGCGTCGGGAACGCCCATGGCCTGATATGAGCTGTAGCCCCAACAGTAGAGTTCGCCTTCACCCGCGAGCCCGCACAGGTGGGTCCACCCTGGGCTGATCTGCCACCAGTCCTCGCGGTCGCCGATCCGAATCGGCTCGAGCTGATCTTCGGTCGTGCCTTGGAGAAGCTGGCGGTGGCGGTTGTAGCCCCAGCACAAGAGCTGCCCTTCCGCGATCACGCAGGACATCCCCAAACCCACGCTCAGCTCGACCTCGGCTCCCCAGGAGTCGGGCGATGGGTGCGCGTCCGACGGCTCTGAGTCGGAGGGCTCGGTCTCGGAGTCGAGATGGCCGTCGGACCCGGATCCCGACGCCGTGTGGGACTCTGACCCGGACTCGGATCCAGACGCTGAGTCGGATTCGGCCCCGGACTCTGACCCAGAGTCTCGAGAGTGGCCGGGCTCTGCCGATGGGGCGTCGGGTGTGCCGCAGGCGATCGCGAGGGCGATCACGAGGAAAGAGTATGGTTTGATGGGGAGCCTCTGTCTGATTCGTGGCGGGGGTAGCCTGGGTGTGCGGCGAGAGGCCAAAGGTATCGGTGACACTTTTCGCGATTTGTGTCACCTTTGGTTGGGCAGCAAGGTGGGGCCGCCTTGCGGGTACATGAGCTGCGCTTGGCGCGGTCGGGTTGAGCATGTGGACAGGGATTCACCGCCCGTGTTCTTGCCAAGGAGCCCATGACTTCGGAGGCCCGCCACTCGGCTGGCGCACAGGTTTCCCATAGGTCATCCATAGCGGGTCTGTGGAAGACGTCTCCCGAGGCCAGCTCCAAGCGGGGCATGACTCAGAGCGTGTGGAGCAAAGTGGGTTTTTTGAGTCAGGGTCCCTCCTCAATCGGCTTGTCGACGAGAGATCTTCAGAGCTTGGACTATTGAACTGAGCTGCGGAGCGGGATCGTGGTTGCCCGATTGAAGGCTCTCGATTGAATCCGATCTTTTTTCATGAGAGTGGATCAAGACATCGAGATCTCGGGCCTCGTGGTCGAGGGAGACAGGAAATGTATTTCCGATCTGGCCTTCCGAAAACATACCTTCAAAGGTGGCGCCAAGTCTGGCACGCTCCCTGCATAGAGTCGGGGTGCAGCCGGTTGAGCCGGTGAGCGACCGACGGGAGCATCCCAAAGTCCTCACCCGCAATCCGGGTGGAGCCCTCGGGCAGCCACACGCTCTTTGACGTCGAAAACTCCATGGAGGGTGGTGACCCTACCCCTCGTTCGCGCTCCGCGGCTCTCAAGCTGCGGAAGACGAGAGGCACTCACCTACTCAGACCTCGGACAGACCTGTTCGCCTCGCCCAAGCGCCGCTCGCGGTGTGCAAGCGAACTCAGCGCCTCGGCGCAGAGCAGCCGGCACCCCCTCGGGGGCGCTGGAACGAACAGGGGATCGCACCCTCGGGTGCAACGATGGCCTGGGAAAAACCTCGAAGGAGACCAAAGCCCATGGAAGGACAGGAACCCGGAGGGTGGCAACATCCAAAGGGAACACGGACTCGTCGACGGAGCAAAGCCTCGAAGGTGACCGCTCCTCACTCACCCCGTCGTGGGAAGTGAGCGACCCGACCAACAGATCGCCGTTCGCGGTGGTTGAAGGAGAGGTCGTTGCGAAGGCTCACCAGCCTCGGCTGGCAGAGATCGCACCATGAGACGAGCCGACATCGAGGCACGGCGTAAGCCAAGAGGGTGCGTAGCTCTCTGCCAAGATGTCGAGCGCGGCCTACGGGTCGCACCTCGGGAGAGCCCGCCGATACGGGGACCCGAGGGAGCTTCGGTCACGCGGAAGGCACCGCGGGCTGAGGTCGGGGTAGGGGCGTCCTCACGCTCCTGCTCAAGTCAGCGTGAACGCTGGCGCGCGGTCATGGCTCCCCAGCCACAGACCGTAAGGTCTGCGCTGTGCGCAGACGGCTTGAGGGCGTTCCCAGCGCTCCAAGCGGGTCGGTCGTGCGACGGTACGGCCGTGGATACCTCTCGTAGGTGTCCCCGAGCCTCGGACTGCGGTGGCTCGGAAGGGGGCGGGGGTCTTCGGGGCCCTGCCGGCAGCTCATTAGAGCTGTCTTCTGCATTGTCCCTGGTCAGTGCAGAGTGAGATCGCGAGATCTCAAGCGCACGGAGCGATCGGTGCGTCGCTTTGGCGGCTTGCGAGAGTCGTCGGGGTGAGGGTCTCCTCGGAGGTCCTATCAGGGCGGACGAGCCGACTACGCGGCGGTCGTCTGAGCGGTTGACCCGCGACGGCAGGTCTTCCTCCGGCACCTCGGTGATCCGGTGAGCCCCCTCGGGGAGCTCGGCCCACGCGAGAATACTCCCAGTGTTCGAGTGCGGAAGGCCACTTTGGTGGAAGCAGCAGGGGGCTCGCCAGCCAAAAGGTGAGTGACCCGAGCCCGACCTCGGTCGGGGGTGCTCTTCGGGGGCACGACAGCGGGCGATGCGTTCCGGGCATCGACGTTCCGACCTCGGTCGGTGAGCCGCTTCGGCGGACGCGGGTGGCCTCGGCTGCCTTACGGAGCACCGCGTGGCTGCGGTGGGCGTCACCCTTCGGGGGAGGCGTCAGTCAGGGCCTCGGCGCTGGCGACAGACGAGGGCGGATACCGACCGCTCACGCTGAACGGGGATGCTCCCTCGGGAGTGTCGGGCGCGAGCCTGGGGGCTGCCTCTAGGGGCAGAGGTGCCGACCTTCATCGGCAGCCGGAGCTTCGGTCGACCCTCTACGATCGAGTTGCTCATGGGATCGGCCCCGTGAGCCCACACTGGAGACAGTGCGGTCGGATGTCCCGTCTCTTCGGAGACGGGCCTGCAGCTCGCCCGGGCTGCAATGCGGCGCGCTTCTCGCGGCGTGTCGAGCCATCAGCGCGTGACCTTCGGGTCGTGACAGGATGGACAGAGGGTAGGGAGCCGAGCGCGTCTCGGCAGAGGAACCCCGACAGCTCTTCGGAGCTGAGCCCCTCGGCCGGCGACGGTAGAGGTGGCGTCTCACGGTAGAGAAGAAACATCAAGGGGGCAACGGCCGCGGTGACGCGGTACGGCTGTCGACCAGGAACATTCTTCGAAGGGTCCGAACGCATCGCGAGGGCAGCTCCTCGTGGGCCGCGAGGTTCACCTCAACGCTCGCAGCAAGCCGAAACGCGATGAACCCCAGAGTCGGCAGCAGGATGCAACAAGCCTGCGGAGCCAGTGCGGAGTAATCCGGCGAGGTGGTGAGAAACCACGAGGTCGGAACGAGACAGGGTCGCATGGTCGCGACTCTCCGAAGCCACCCTCGGGTGGTGGGAGTGGACGCACAGGTCGTGAAGCCAGCCCGCAGCGGATCTCGTCGCAAGACGAGAGAGGCAGCAAATCAGGCGGGTGACACGCGAACGACAGAGGGGAAAGAGAACGGACGAACGGCGCTCAGGTGCCCTCAGAGACGGGGGAGGCCGCGAGCGCGAGGGACCAGGGCGGTGCGAAGGTGCTGCTGAAGGTCACACAGGGCAGCGAGAGGCTTCGGCCTTGAGCGACAGCCTGGCAGTCTCCCCGAAGAGAGGCGTCGGTGACGGCGCAAGCTCGGGGGAGCGCGGGAGAGGCCAACGACCCGCACCACGCTTGCCGCAGGCAGGGATGCACTGGCGTTCGCTGGTGTCTGCCCGCTCTCTGAAAGTCCACGCACGCACCTTCGCGGGTGCGCGCCTAGCTCTGGTTCTGTTCGTCCTGTCCTCCATCGGCTCGACTGGCTGTAGCACCCCGATCACGTCCGCGTGGTCGGGGTGTTTTTCGTGGGGCCCTCGGAAACTGGGGCCCCTCCGGAGGGGAGCTCCGAATGACGGTTCTTGATGTGTTTTGCCGGGGGCGGCTGCGGTCGCGTAGCGGCTCCAGCGGAAGTCACGCGGATCTCGAGCCGCTCGCGCAGCACCGAGGCTGGCTAGACGCCTTGGTCTAGCCCAGCAGGCGCAGGTCGTGGCGGAGGGCTTCGGTGTCTAGAGGCGTGGGCAGGGCTTCAGAACCGTTTGGGCGGATGGCGCCATCAACTCACGCGACGGAAGGGATCCACCATCGCCGATGGGCCACGGCTCGACCCGCACGGTACGCCACCACGAGACCCCTGTCGCAGCCGCTATCGGTCTTCGACCGGAATGGCCCCATAGAGGGGTTGGGGAACGGCTCTGGGCGTGGCCGTCAGTCGTTCACGATCAGCAACGAGAAGACGGCCTCGTCGCGGTGATGAGGTCCGTCGATGTCGACCGTGAACTCCCAGATCCCCGGCATGGTCAAGTGGAGCCCTTCGGCAGTGAAGATCCCTTGCTCGTCGCTCGGCACGACGGTGACCGCCCCGGTCCCGTGTCCGTGGTCTGGCATCACGGCGTCGAAGCGTACGGCCTTGGTGTCGGTGGCTACCGGCTGGCCATCTTGGTCGATCCCCAGGGTCACCGTGTGCACGCCGACGGTGGGGCCCTCAGAGAGAGTCAGCGCCACTTCGTAGTGCCCCCCGAGGCCTTGGACGACCATGCCGTCTTCATACGTCATCAACTCCCGCGGGTCCGGTTGCTGGTGGGCATGGCTGTGGCCGTGGCTGTCGTCGTCCCCTGGACAGCCCAGCAGGGACAGGGGCAGGAGTGCCAGGACCCGGCAGTGGTGCTTCACGAAGGCCTCCAGGGGGATGAGCGCGTGTCGCTGAAAGCCATAGGCGGCTTGCCGAGGTGGCGCCATGCCTGGGACGCTCGCCTCTACCCGAACATCCATCGCCAGAGCGCGTGCAGCAGTCCCCAGGGTGAGGGGACCCGCCCCTCGTCCCGAACCACCTCCAGCCGCGCTCGACCGACGGGGCTCACCCTCCAGCCTCGGCTCCGCGCCTCTGCCAGGATCGCCTCGCGCAGCTTGGAGTGCCCGCCGGTGTGACGACCGCCGCCGGTGACCAGCCGGGCCGCGGCGACGTCGCCCTTCTCGAGCGCATCCAAGACGGCGATCCCGAGCTTGACCGAGAGGTCGTGCAGATCGATGACCGGCCAGCCACCCTCCCAGGTGGTGTGAGTGCCGACCCTCCATCGCCGCTGCTTGGCCCAGGGCAGGCCCGCAGCGCGCCGCTCGACCTCGCGCAGCGCGTCCTCCAAGGCCTTCATGTCGCTGACCACCTCGCTCATGGGTGCTCCTTGGTCGGTCACCCCGCTTCGATAGCGCGACTGGAGGAGGCCTCTCCGTCGTCGCGGCGGTGGGTCTACCCCTCGAGCGGGATCACATAGTAGAGCACGGCGAAGAAGTGGGCGGCCGCCCCGCCGAGCACAAAGAGGTGCCAGACGACATGGCCGAAGCGGAGGCTGTACCAGCCGTAGAAGATGGTGCCCAGGGTATAGAGCAGACCCCCCAGACCCAACAGGGCCAGGCCGCTCCACGACATCGCCATGATCAAGGGGTAGGCGGCGATGACGATGATCCAGCCCATGATGAGGTACAGAGCGATCGAGACCTTGGGGTATTTGCCGATCGCCACCAGCTTGAACACGATGCCGAGGATGGCCAGCCCCCAGGCGATCCCAAAGATCGACCAGCCCCAGCCCCCTCGGATCGTCACCAAGGTAAAGGGCGTGTACGTGCCGGCGATGAGCAGGTAGATGAAGGCGTGGTCGAGCACCCAAAAGATGTGCTTGAGCCGCATGTTCGTGATGCCGTGGTACAGGGCAGAGCCGGTGAAGAGCAGCACCATGGAGGCGCCGTAGATCGAGGCAGCGACGATGCGGTAAGGGTCGCCCGTGTCCGCGGCCATGACGATCATCACCACGAGGCCCACGATCGAGGCGATGGCCCCGAGCCCGTGGGTAAGGGAGTTGAAAAACTCCTCGAGAGGGGACTGATGCCCAGGTAGATCCGCGAGGATGCGTTCGTGTGAGGTGGCGTTCATGTTCGGTTTCTGACCCATGCTCAAGAAGGTGACTGGCGGGGGGCGAGGCGTCAACCGAGATCGTACCGACTGCCCTAGAGACACGCTGGATGGTAGGGCGAGTCGCGCCACGAACCAACAGGCTCTGTGAGGACAGCATAACCATAAGTTACGAGAGCGTAGGTTACGTTATCGTAACTCTTGGTCTACCTTGGGAGAAGAGTAGGATCTTTGCTGTGAATACGGTAGGGGTCGATCTCTTGCATCGCGCTGAGTCAGGCGAGGGTGCTCGCGGCACGAGCGGGTTCGGTGGAGCGTCCTCGTCATCGTCTTTGGCGCTGGATACGTCATCGGTCCGTTCGAGGTCTCTCATGCGTCTGGTTGCGCCCCTACTCCTGCTCGCCTGCACGACGGATCCTTCCGACCGTTCCGCCGTCTCGATCGATCCTCGCCAGGATCCCGTCACCTGGCCCGAGGTGGTCGGGGGCGATCGGCCGGCGGCGCTCCACGCGCCGAGCGTGCACGATGGCGCCTCACTCCTGCCGCTGGTGGTGGTCTTACACGGCTACGGAGCCAACGGCGCGCTCCAGAACGCCTACTTCGGTCTCTCGGCGCGGGTTGAGGATCGCGGCATGGTGGTGGTGCTGCCCGACGGCACGGTCGACGGCAGCAACCGGCGGTTCTGGAACGCCACCGACGCCTGCTGCGACTTTGGGGGCACCGGGGTCGACGACGTGTCCTACCTTCTGGGGCTGGTCGATGAGGTCGAGGCGAGCCTGCCTATCGATCCGGACCGCGTCACCTTCATCGGGCATAGCAACGGGGGCTTCATGGCTCACCGTCTGGCCTGCGAAGCGCCCGACCGGATCGCGGGCATTCTCAGCCTCGCTGGCGCGAGCTTCGCCCAGGCGTCTGCCTGCACCGGGTCGGGGTCGACCAGCGTGCTGCAGGTCCACGGCACCAACGACACGACCATCCTGTTCGAGGGGGGGGAGCTCGCCGGTGGCCCAGCCTATCCCTCGGCGCGGGTCGGGGTGGAGCGCTGGGCGGAGCGGGCCGGCTGCGGAGCGCCGGTCGAGCAGGGATGGTCGAGCTTCGACAACGCGGTCCAGGGCGAAGAGACCCGGCGCGAGCGCTGGCAGCACTGCGAAGAGGACCGGAACGTCGCCCTCTGGACGATGCAAGGAAGCGGACATCTACCTGGCGTCAACCAGGACTTCCGCGAAGCCATCGCCGACTGGTTGCTCGCGGTGCGGCGCTGAGGCTCCTCGAAGGGGCCGGGCGGAGGCCTTGTCGGGCCGGTCCTCTCTGACCCTGAGGAGGGCTCGGTCGCTTTGTCGGCGTGAAAACCTAAAGAAGCAAAATCTTTCTGGAGGCTTCTTGCGCGAGCCGATGCCTTTGCTTCTGGACCGGATCTTATGGAAACCGAATATCACCTTCATGGTGTCTCATGCTCTCGCTCCTACTCCTCCTCTCTGCCGCCCTCGCCGGACGTCCGGAGCCGCTGTCTGCAGAGGCGCGGACGCGAATACCTTTGCGAAGGTACGTTTCAGCGCTCTCGACTTTCCGACGCGAGAGGGGCAGGGCATCAAGAGCTTCACCTTCGACCTGTTCGTGTGGCCCGAAGGGGCCGAGGTGTTCGAGGGACCTTTCCACTTTGAAGACTCGATCCCGTCGAGCGGAGGCGCGCGCTGCTTCGACATGGTGGGGCGATGACGCGGGGTGGAGGATCTGCCCCGCCGTCGACGCGTCGTGGAGGACCCCTCGGGAGAAGAGCCGCTTGCCTGGTGGGTCCCGCTCGTCGAAGTGCTCCGCGCCCTCTGGTTTCTGGGCGGTCGCCCATCGGGGGGTGGCAGATGACTCGTCTCAGCGCCGCGGCACGCTCGGCTCGACGTCTTCGCAGCGTCGGGAGCCGCGAGAGAAGTGGCAGAGCTGGTCCTGTCCGATGACGAGAGCGTCGACCGGCTCGCGATAGGTATAAGGAGTTTCGAAGCCCCAGCCCCAGCAGGTGGCGATGCCCCGGGCGTCGACGGCGCAGGAGCTGTTCTCGCCGACGGAGAGCTGCCTGAAGCGGCCGGATGGGCGGTCGAGCTTACCGACCGAGTCGCTGCCCCAGCAGCGGATCTGGCCGTCTTCGAGGAGCGCACAGGAGTGGGCCTGCCCGACACCGATCGACACAAAGGGCCCGGAGACCTTCTCGGGGCGGTATCCCCAGCACTCTATATCGCCGCTGACCTCGAGCCCGCAGCCGTGCAATACGCCAAGATCGAAGCTGGTGAACCGACCTCTGGGCGGGGAGGCCTGATCCTCGGTGTCGCGACCCCAGCAGCGGAGCGTTCCGTCGACCCGAAGGCCGCAGCTCGTGCGGCCTTCAGCGCGGACCCGCACGAAGCGGTCGGAGGGGGCGTCGAGCTGGCCGTCTTCGTTGTTCCCCCAGCAGATGGCGCGCCCTTGGTCGGTGAGAGCGCAGCCGTGCATCGGCCCCATGTCGACCTGGACGAAGGTGCCCGAGGGGGTGCCGGGAGGGGTGCTGCCCGGGGAGCCCCAGCAAGAGAGGGCGCCCTGGTGGTCGATCTCGCACCCCCCGTCCTTCGTGGCGAGGGAGAAGCGATCGAGGTCGCTGTAGCTCCGGGTCTGGCCGCCAGGGTGTTGAGGAGCGGCCTTGCAGGCTGCGAGCAGGAGGGCGAGAGAGAGCGATGAGAGAAGGCTTGATTTCACGAGGACTCCTAGGGGTGGCCGCTCTCGGAGCAGGCCGTGGGCTGAAGGGTGGCGTCAGGACTGCTCCAGGGCGTTACCCGATGAACGGCTCCCCGACGACCACGCGGCGGACGCGAGAGGAAGACGCCAGCGAGAGGGCGCGCCGTCGAGTACCTCGCCCTCTGGAGCGCCGAGGTCCAGAGCCTCGCCGTGAGGGGGCCCCCGGAGCCGGGTCAGCACCCCGAGGGGAGCGCTGAGAGATCGAGCACGATGGAGCCGCAGACGGTGGTGCTCTGCGGGGCGATGTTGCCCGTGATCGAGGCCGAGGGCTCGCGCCAGACGCTCGCCCCTCCTCCGTTGAGGACCGCGGCGCCCCCGTCGAGGATCCAGATCTCGGCCCCGCTCGCGTTCACGACCGCCTCGCCGCCGGACGTGACGATGATCCGGCGCTCCCCACCGTTGATCACCGCGCCGCCCGCGCCGCAGATCAGCAAATCCGCCGCGCCCGAGCCGATGACTTGGTCGTCCGTGAGCAGGGTGGCGCCTGCGTTGACCGAGATCTCGCAGAACTCTTGATCCACCGCATCGGTGCCGTCGCCGCACGCGAAGAACAACAAGAGGGGAAGCGTTCGGAACATCGGGGTCCTCCAAGGATGCTTAGGGAGTGGCGAGGGTCGGGAGGCGCCTAGAGGCACCGCCACCATCGAGCCGGGCGGTCGGCTCCTTCCAGGGCTCGGTGAGCGCGCTCAGATCGCGGCGGCGACCTCGGTGCCCTGGCGGATGGCGCGCTTGGCGTCGAGCTCGCCGGCCTCGAAGGCGCCGCCTATCAAGTGGACTTTGGCGCCGGTGGCCTCGACCTGGGCGGCCAGATCGCGGTTGGGGAGTTGCCCTGCGCACAGAATGATGTGGTCGACCTTGAGCACGCGGGGCGCTCCCTGGACGGTGAGGTGGAGCCCTGCGTCGTCGATGCGCTCGTAGGTGCAGCCCGCGAGCTGCTCGACCCCTTCTTGCTTGATGCGGGCGCGGTGGACCCAGCCGGTGGTCTTGTTGAGCCTTCGGCCAAGGCGCCCTTCGCTCCGTTGGCACATGGTGATCTGCCGCTTGGGGGCGTGTGTGACGGGCTCTTTCAGCCCGCCTGCGGTCTGGATCTGACGGTCGACGCCCCACAGGTCGAGGAAGCCGTCGATGTCGGAGGCCGCCTCGGGGTGGAGCAGGAACTCCGCCACGTCGAAGCCGATCCCCCCAGCACCGATGATCGCCACCTTCTCGCCCACGGGCGCGCCCTTCTTGAGCACGTCGAGGTACGAGAGCACCTTGGGGTGGTCGATGCCCGGAAGCTCGGGGGTTCGCGGCTTCACGCCCGTCGCGATCAGCACATGATCGAAGCCGCCGAGGTCGGAGGCGGTGGCGGCGTGGCCGAGCTTGAGTTCGACGCCGGCCTCGTGGAGGCGGACCCGGAAGTAGCGGAGAGTCTCGGAGAACTCTTCTTTGCCAGGGATCTTGCGGGCCATGTTGAACTGTCCCCCGACCTCGGCGTCGGCTTCGAAGAGGGTGACGTGGTGCCCGCGCTCGGCGGCGGTGCAGGCGGCGGCGAGCCCCGCGGGGCCTCCTCCGACCACCGCGACCTTCTGCGGAGTCTGGGCGGGCTGGATGTCCCACTCGGCCTCATAGCAGGCCAGGGGGTTGACCAGGCAGGAGGCGCGCTTGTTCTCGAAGACGTGGTCGAGACAGGCCTGGTTGCAGGCGATGCAGGTGTTGATCTGATCGGGACGATCGGCCTCGGCCTTGCGCACCCAGTCGGCATCGGCGAGGAAGGGCCTGGCCATGCTCACCATATCGGCGTCGCCGCGGGCCAATACTTCCTCGGCGATGTCGGGCATGTTGATCCGATTAGAGGTGATTGTGGGGATACCCACTTGGTCGCGCAGTCGGGCCGTGACCCAGGTGAAGGCGGCGCGCGGGACGCTGGTGACGATGGTTGGCACGCGGGCCTCGTGCCAGCCGATGCCGGTGTTAAGGAGGCTCGCCCCAGCCTCTTCGATCCGCTGGCCCAGGCGCACGACCTCTTCCCACGTGCTGCCGTCCTCGACGAGGTCCAGCATGGACAGGCGGTAGATGATGAGGAACTCGGGGCCGACGGCCTCGCGCATGCGTCGGATGATCTCGACGGGTAGCCGGCAGCGGTTGTCGAAGGGTCCGCCCCAGCTATCGGTGCGGTGGTTGGTGCGCTTGCAGATGAACTGGTTGATGAGGTAGCCCTCGGAGCCCATGACTTCGACGCCGTCGTAGCCGGCCTGCTGGGCTCGCTCGGCGCAGTTGACGAAGGCGCGGATCGTTCGCTCGATGCCGCGGACCGAGAGCTGCCTGGGCTTGAAGGGCGAGATCGGGGACTTGATGGCCGAGGCCGAGACGGCGAGGGGATGGTAGCCGTAACGACCCGCGTGGAGGATCTGCAGGCAGATCCGGCCTCCCGCCTCGTGCACGGGATCGGTGATGGCGCGGTGCTTGTAGACCTCCCAACGGTTGCTGAGCTTGCCGGCGAAGGGCTTGACCCAGCCCTCGCGGTTGGGCGCGAAGCCGCCGGTCACCATGAGCCCGACACCGCCTTGGGCTCGCGCGGCGAAGTAGGCCCCGAGCTTGTGCAGAGGTCCGAACTGCTCTTCGAGGCCGACGTGCATCGAGCCCATGAGCACGCGGTTCTTCAGGGTGACGTGCCCGAGATCCAGGGGGGCGAGCAGGTGGGGATAGGTCGGGTGGGTCATGGTTCGCTCCAAGATTGGGCTCCCGGTATCGCGCTCCGCGGCGCGTGCACCAGACGTGGCTTACCGGGTTGGGCGTCGGATGGATCGGAGGGGAGGCGGCCCCCTGGCGCCGAGCCGGGTGAGGACCTGCTACAATCGGAGCCTCCAAGGAACCTACCACGCTGCTCGAGGCCATCGATGAGTCCCGATCGCGATCGCATCAAAGCCCTGTACGACGCGGCGCCCTACCCCGAGGTGTTGCAGGGACGGATGCGGCAGCCCATGCCGCTGCTCGATCACTGGATCAACGCCGCGTCTACACGCCGTCCTCTCGGCCCGGGCGCACGGATCCTGGTCGCGGGGTGTGGCTCTGGGGCCGAGGCTCTTCTGCTCAAGGACCTCTTTCCGGAGGCCTCGGTGGTCGGCCTCGACTTCAGCCCGCCCTCGATCGCCCGCGCCGAGTCGCACGCGGCGTCCCGAGGCCTCGAGGTGCGCTTCGAGGTCGCTGATCTCATGGATCCGACCTGGGTGGGTGAGCACGAGCTCTTCGACTTCATTCTATGTAGAGGCGTCGCCGACTATGTGACGGATCCAGAACTCCTGCTCGTTCACCTCGGGCGCAGCCTGCGTCGGGGCGGGGTGGTGTATGTGATGGCGAACAGCCCACACCACCCGGCGGGACGGATCCGTCAGGCTTTCGCGCGACTCGGCCTGGAGCCTGGTGCCTTCGACGACAGCCCCGAGCAGCGGAGGCTCTTGGGTACGATCGAGCAGATCATGGGCGACAGCGCGCGGCTGCAGGGCGTGGCCAAGGCCCCCAAGGCCTACCTCGACGTCGACATCTTCGCGCCGATCGCCCACCACGATCCACTCCAGACCTGGATCGATCGGGCTGGGGCGGCGGAGCTGGACTTCGCGGGCTCCACCGACGCACCGACGGGCGTGGCCTCCCTGACCGACGATCAGCTCGGGCCGCTCCTCGGACTGGATCGAGCCGCCCTCTCCTTGTGGTTTGCCGAACTCGCACCCCGGCCGGGGCTGAACATGCTCTTTGTGCGCGACGGGGCCGAGGCGCCGAACTTTCGTTCCCTCCGAGCTCTCTCGGACTGGCGACCCGTCCTTGACCCCTGCGTCGGGCAGCTGCCCGCCCTGGCGGGGGATCCGGCCGCCCCCCGACACCTCACCCTCCGCTTCGAGGGCTTGGCGGACTTGGTGATCTACTCTAGCGCCTTGGATCTCGAGGTCCTTCGTCGCTGCGACGGGCGGGCCTCGCTGGGTCGTGTCCTGGCCGAGCTCCCACCGCCCCCCGACCCTGCTTCCTTGATGTCCTCAATCTTTCGCGCTTATCACTATGGGATCCTCGCCGATGCTCCAACCTAGACCGACCCACCTCCTCCTCGATCCGGCCCTCTCGGCTCAGGGCTTCGCGACCCTCCAGCGCCTCGTGCGGGAACTCGGCGCCTACCGAACCTACGTCGAGAAGCCGGTCCAGCAGGGTTTCGGCGTGGGACTCGTCCGCCGCCACGACGCGCTGCTCCACGAGATCCGCCGCAAGGTCGCCGAGGGGGCGGTCGAGTCCATGGAGGCCACCGCCGCCCGGACCAACCTCTTTCGAGGGATTCTGTTTGAGGCCGGACGGATCGCGGCCCCAGGGGTCGAAGAGATCTTGAACGAGCCTCGGTTTCTCGATGCGGCCCGCCAGATCTCGGGCTGCCCCGTGATCGAGCCGACCATGCTCTACGCTAACCTCATCCTGCCGGGTCAAGAGCTCATGGTCCACACCGACACGCCCGAGTTCTTCGGGCTCGCGAAGGACCGTGCGCCCGAGTGGCTGCTGGTCGTCATGCACCACTCGGGGCTGTTCGCTTCCGAGCGCATCGCGATCGCGGGCGGGGTGACCTTCTTGGGGTCTTGCGAGGCGGGGGCCTTCCGCTTCTGGCCAGCGGGGGCGGGTGAAGAGCGTCTTGCACCGCGCGAGAATATCGCCATCAAGCTCGACGCCGATGTCACCTTTCATGGGGTCGCGCGGGTCGGCGGCTCCGACGCGCCGCCGCCTCCCGCTCGGCCTTCCATGCACCTGGTGCCCGAGGGGCAGGGGTGGGCGCTGCAGGACGGCGATCGGCGGGTCCACCGTTATGCCGCGGGCGAGGTGCGTGTCTCGACCCAGTGGAAGGCCCGCTGCTTCGCCTCGGAGGCCGAGCGGGAGCGTGCGCGGCAGGCGCCTGCCCTCGAGATCGACGAGGTTGTGGACCGGATCGAGGCAGACCTCCGGCAGCGGGGGGTGCTCACAGGCCCCCGGCCAGCGGATATGGAGTTGGCGATCCTGATGATCGACACGTATGTCCCCTTCCCTTGAGGCGAAGTGGGCGAGTCCGCCCCGACGTGGTCGGACTGGAGGGGGCGTTGCGTTATGGGGCGCCTATCCTCCAGGGAGTTCGGTCATGCGGCGAGAGGGTCGACTGGCAGTCGTGTTCGTGTTCGTCGCCTGCTCGCTCGGATCTCCGGCCGGGGAGCGTGGGGAGCGGGGGCCTGCCGGAGAGCCCGGACCCCCTGGCGAAGAAGGACCCGAAGGCGAGCCCGGCGCCCCCGGCCCTCCTGGTGACAAGGGGGTGCCTGGAGAGCCTGGGCTGCCGATGGCCGCGCGAACGATCGACCTACCGCTCGAAGACGAGGACTGTCCCGCGGGGGGGCACCGCGTCGAGCTCGGTCCGGACCGGAACCGTGACGGCCTCCTCGACGACGAAGAGGTGGACGAGGCGCTCAGCCTCTTCGTCTGCGACGGCCGCGACGGCCGCGACGGCCGCGACGGCCGCGATGGCCGAGACGGGCGCGACGGCGTGTCGGGCTATCAGATCGTCACGCGGATCCACACGGGGATCCCCATGGGCGCCTCCGGGTACTACACCGTCTCGTGTCCGGCGGGAACGCGAGCGATCGGTGGTGGTGCCTCCCCCTACGCCGAGGGCGGGATCCTCTTTTCGTCGATCCCTGTCGACGGAGGATCCGGCTGGAAGGTTGGCTACATCAACATGACGGGCCTCGACGACAGCACCCTGACCGTCAAAGCGGTCTGCGTTCACCTCAACCCCTAGATCCCGGCAGGTTGTCTATGCCAATCCCCTCACGCCCCTGGTCCAAGCGCGTGCCCGACGTGTGTGCCTTCGATACCATCGTCATCGGCTCGGGGATCGGAGGCATGACCACCGCCGCGCTGCTCGCCCGTGCCGGTCAGAAGGTCTTGGTGCTCGAGCAGCACTACGTGCCCGGCGGCTTCACCCACACGTTCCGCCGCAAGGGCTTCGTCTGGGATGTCGGCGTGCACCTCGTCGGCGAGATGAGCGAGAAGTCGCTGCCCGGCCGCCTGCTCTCGCACCTGACCGAAGGTCGCCTGGAATGGGCCGATGTCGGCCCGGTCTACGATACCTTTCACTTCCCCGATGACTTTTCCATCGCCTTCCCCGACAACCCCAAGGACTTCGCCGCGACCCTCAAGGCGGCCTTCCCCGACTCCAGCCCAGAGATCGATACCTACCTCGCCGAGGTCCGGGCTACCGTGCGCACCATGAAGAACTGGATGCTCGGTCGCGCCCTACCGGGTCGAGCGGGGCGGCTGCTGGGCGGGACCTTGGGGCGGGAAGCGGGGCGGCGCCTCGCGCAGCCCACGGAGCAGGTCCTTCGAGAGATGATCACCGATCCCAGGCTGCGCGCGGTGCTCACAGCGCAGTGGGGCTACCATGGTTCTCCCCCGTCCGAGGCGGCTTGGGCGCTCCAGGCTCTCATCGTCCGCCACTTCATGTACGGGGCCTCCTATCCCGTGGGTGGTGCGGCTCGGATCGCGCCGGCGCTGCTGCAAGGGGTCGCCGATCGGGGCGGATGGACGAGGATCTGCGCGGACGTCGATCAGATACTCCTCGACAAGGGGCGGGCGGTTGGCGTGCGGATGGTCGATGGCGAAGAGATCTACGCCCCGCGCGTGATCAGCGCCATCGGCGCCCACTCGACGGTCACCCGGCTGCTCCCAGAGGCAGCGCGAGGGGGCTGGGCTGCCCCCATCGAGCGGCTGGGTCCCTCGCCGGCTCACCTCTCGCTCTACTTGGGGTTCGAGGGGGACCTCGAGGCCGCTGGCGCCAGCCGATCGGCGGAGTGGTTCTATCAGACCTGGGACCACGAGGGCGCGGTCTGGGAGGTCGATCCCGATCAGCCGGTTCCACCACCGCCGATCTTGTTCACCTCCTACCCGACCCTCAAGGACCCTGCGCACGACCCCGGCCCCAAGCAGCGCCACACGGGCGAGATCGTCACCTTCGTGCCCTTCGAGGCCTTCGATCGGTGGCGCGGCACCCCCTGGCGCAAGCGCGGGGCGGACTACGAGGCCTTCAAGCAGCGCATGACCGACGCCATGCTCGAGGTGCTCTTTGCGCGTCACCCCGCCATGCGCGACCTGCTCGTGCACGCGGAGCTGGGCACCCCGCTCTCGACCGACCTCTTCGCCCGGCCTTATCGTGGGGCCATCTATGGCCTCGCCGGCGTGCCCGAGCGGTTCGGTACGCAGGCCCTCCGTCCTCAGACCCCCATCCCCGGTCTGTACCTCTCGGGCAGCGACGTCTTCGTCTGCGGCGTGGTTGGCGCCATGATCGGTGGAGTCCTCGCGGCGATGGCGGTCAGTCCCTACAAGGTCCTCCGGGAGCTGCGCGAGGTCTCGGCCTAGTCCGTCCGCCCTGGGACGCCACAAGGACGCGAGCACCACGCTCCATCAGACGAGGATTCCACCTCAGCGCGGATCGAGGATCCGACCCATGAAGAGCCAGGCGCCGGTCTGCTGGTCGCGGAGCCCCATCCAGAAGGGGCGGTCGGCGCGGACCACGGTGGGGGGCTCCGGCGCACCGCCTGCGCTGCGCACCCCGACCACGACCGCCGTCGCAGCCGCGGCTTCCGTGCCCTCTTCATCGAGCTCGAGGAAGGCTTTGTGCAGGATCTCATCGATCTGCATCGGGGAGCCACCGCTGATATTCGAAAAGTCGGCCGAGTCTCCCATGGCGATCCCCATGCCTAGCTCGGTCATGGGCTGGATGAGGCTCTCGCTGGTCTCGAGCCTGAGGCGTGGAAAGTAGAGCTCGACCGGCCGGGGGCGCGCGCTGGTGAGCCACTGGTCGAGGAGCTCGGGGGAGAGCGCGGACTCGAGCGGAGAGAGCCCATCGCGCTCGCTCGGGATCAGCGCGACCATCTCGACGCCGTCGCCATCGTAGGGCAGCGCGATGAGCGTGACGCCCTGTTCATGGTGGGAGGTGACCGCGCCGGTCAGGGTCATCATCGGCGTGTCGACCGAGGAGCCGTCGAGGAGCCAGAAGGGCGAGGGCCGGGTCTTGTCTTTGTCGAACTGGATCTTCCAGGTGCCCTTGAAGTAGACGGCGTTCGTCAACACGACGCGCGTGTCGCCATCGAGCACACCATCGGGGATGAGGTCCGTGATCCGGCTGTTGGTCTGCTGCTCGACCCACTGATTGATCGGCTGGTTTGCAGAGGGATCGTTGAAGTCTGCGCGCCCGATGCCCGCACCGTAGCGCTCGGTGAGGAGGGTGGAGAAGGGCTCCAGCACTTCGAAGCCCGCTTGGAGCCAGACCCGGTTCGCTACCGAGAGCTCGTGGGCCTGATTCGGTTGGTTCCAGCTTCGGATCATGGCGCCGAAGCTCTCGTGGGCGCCCGCTTCGGGCAGGTGCAGGGTCGAGCGCATGGCGGTCAGGGTGTCGCCCGCAGCCCCCGCGCTGGTCATGGTGAGCGCCACCGCCACGCTGGCAGGCGAGAAAAAGAGGTTCTCATTGGGCTTGGACGCAGCGAGCGTTCGATGAAGATCCAGGCCCAGTCGGTTGCTCGCCGGAACGGCCTTCGCGATGGCGCCGTCGAGGCTCGGGCCAAGACTCGGGCCGGCCTTGGGGGTCGAGAGGGCCTGTGGCCTCTCCTTGGCCTTGTCGGCTTCGAGGGCCTCGCGCTCCATCGCGACGGCCTCGGACATAGAGTCGGGGTTAGCGCGCTGGCTACAGGCCATCGAAAGAAGGAGGAGGAAGAGCGATGATCGTTGCATCTAGGCGTCCTGGCACTGGAGGTTCGAGACTGACTTCAAGCCGTAGCCTAGAAGATGAAGCCCATGCCGACCTCGACCCGATCGCCTTCCTGCACCATGCCATCGCCGACCGAGCGGTTGTGCCTCAGTTGGTAGTTGGCCTTGAAGACAAGGTTCTTGCGGGTGTTGAAGTTGGCGCCCATGGTGAGCACATCGAGGTTGCTCCGGAACATCGGGGTGTCTGGCCCGACGAGGTCGAGCAGCCGTCCGTCGACCCGTGCATGGGTGTCGAGGCGCTCATAGCGCAAGAAAAGCGGGAGGCGCATCTCGTTGGCGCGGTGGAAGAACGAGCCGCCCTCACGCTCCTCACGACCTCGGAGCAGAGGCAAGATGTCCCACCCGGCCTCGAGGTAGGCCCCGTAGACTCGATTACCGAGGATCTGGGCTCCGTCGTGCCCTGCGGTGCGGGTCAGGTCGAACATCATGTCGGTCTGCCCCATGCTCCCCAAGACACCGAGGGCGTTGAGCGAGAAGTCGCCATGCTCGTAGCGTGCGTTGAGCGAGGCCATCGTGGTCGGCGCGCGGACGATCTTGGTGGACCCCTCGACGTCGACCTCGCCCCGGCTGCCGCTCTCCATGTAGAGGCCGGCGACGCTGAGATCGAGGTGATCGATGGGGCTGACGTTGAACTGGCCCGCTACGGCGGGCGTGTTGAAGTTGAAGCGCGGGTGCCGACCCTGGCGAACCCAGGAGGCGCCGAGCAGCTCGGTGCCGTCGACCCCCTGGAAGCCATGGACCATCCAGCTGGCCCGCTCGCCCACTTTGCCGTAGACCTGTACGCCCAACTCGATCCACTGCGAGGGGATGATCAGCCGCTCGACCTCGGGGCGGTTGACCGAGTAGAACAGGATCGGCTCGTCGTTGTTGTTGACGTAGCCGATCGGCACCTGGCTGAAGCCGACCCGCACGTTGAAGGGCTTGCTGATCACGAAGTCGACGAAGACTTCGGGGAAGATCTCGTAGTCGGCCTCGTGGAGGCCGTCGTGGTAGAGCTCGGCGAAGAACTCGGCGAAGACGACCATCCAAGGGGTGACTCGGTAGGCTCCATAGACGACGAAGCGGTAGAGGTTGGTGTTGTAGAGCTCGAGGTCGCCGCTCGCCCGGTTCTTGTCGCCCAAGTACCCATTGTAGGAGATCTCGCCGAAGCCCGAGATCGCGTACCGTCGCTCCGAGAAGTAGATCTTCGACGCCGCTGGCGGCAGCCCGGGCCACTGCAGGTAGGTGAGCTCCTCGATGAGCCCTTCCTTTTCTTTCTCCGTGTCGGGCAGGTGCACGCCGACATCGTCTGGATCGCGCTCCGCAGCGGCGACGGCATCCGCCTCGTCATCGGCGGGGGTTGCGCTGGAGTCTGAAGCCTCGGCGGCTTCCTCGGACTCGGGGCGGTCCGCGAAGGCCGGAGGAGCGAGCAGAAGGAGCGCGAGGGGGCTCACGAAGTGGCGCATGGGGGTCCATGGGTAGAGAGGGGCATCCAGCCGGGGCGTGCAAACCTCGTGCCATGTCTACGTTGCGGTTGAAATCGTAGAACCTTGGCCACCCGGGTTGGCACTGTGATCAGAGCGCTCACCCCGAGGCGAAATGTCACACTGGAGACGAAGCCTCGGTCTAGGCGGGGGCGCTGCGGAAGAAGGCGGCGATGGCTTCGGCCACGCGATCGGGCGCATCTTCTTGAAGAAAGTGCCCCAGATCGGGCCACGCCGTAGATTGGGCGTGGGGGTAGCGATCGCGCAGACGCGCCATGGTCTTTTCGACGTCGGGCAGGATCCAGTCCTTTGTGCCGTAGAGGAGCTGGAGCGGCACCCCGGCGATCCGGTCGAGGCGGTCGGGGAGCTGGCGGAGGCTGTTGGGGTCGAAGCAGCGGGCGGCGTGGATGAAGCGTGCGCGGTGGGCCGGGTCCGCGAAGGGCTGCGCGTAGGCCGCGAGGGCCTCGGGCTCGATCCGTCGTGAGCGGACCCCGATCCGAAAGCCTGCTCGAACCGAGGCCCTATTCATCACGAAGGCCTCGGCACCCGGAAGCCGAACACTGGCGAAGAAGGCCCGTGCACCCCAGGAGAGCTCTGGGAACACCAACGTGTTGAGCAAGCAGATGCGCGCGATGCGGCCTGGCCAGCGGCTCGCCCAGTGCAGCCCGATGGGTCCGCCTGCGTCGTGAACACACAGCCCGGTGCTGGAGATCTGTAGGGAATCCAGCACCTCATCGATGAGATCAGCGTAGGCGTCGAGCTCCCAGGTAAAGTCTGCCGGCATCCGGGTGGCTCCCGAGGCGGGAAGATCCAGGGCGACCACGCGATGCGTCGGCGCGAGGGCCCGCATAGCGTGTCGCCAGAGGAAGGCCTGAGCCGGCCAGCCGTGCACGAAGAAGACGCAGGGGCCTTCGCCAGCCGAGAGGAGGTGCACCGAGGCGCCGCTGGGGAGCTCGATCTGGGTGGAGTTCAGGCCATCGAGTAGAGACATTCATGGCTCCCAGAGCGTTGAAGACGGAGAATAACCTGAGTTCAGATGCGTGTTATGGTTAATCAAAAGGTGGCCGTCTCCTTCCTGAGACTGGAGCGTTAGTCTAGCGGGATAGGGGGGCGTGGCTCCTACGAGCCATGGTGGTTGGAGCTTATGGCGCATCAGCCTTGAAGAATTGGAGAATAGTGGTGCTTGAATAGGGATTTTAACTTGACTTAAAATCTGTAGCCAGCCTATGATGGGGTGCCCCCCCCCAACAATGGATTGTGTCATGCCCTCCTCCAGCCATCGCCGTTCCTCCGGCCGATCGCAACAACGAACAACCTTGGAGAGTTCGGAGCAAGCCCCCGAGCAGGCTGGCTCCGCGAGCCCCTCTATCGACCTGCCGGCTCCCGAGCCAGAGTCTACGCCCCTTCTTGACGCCGCCGATCAGGCGCTCGGGGGAGCGGGTCGGGCCACGGGCGGTTTTCTGGAGGATCTGGAGCAAGAGCCCTCGCTGGAGACCATGTCCGCCGGAGCCATCGGCTCGGGGCTTGCCTCTGCGGTGCCGAACGACCCGTCCGACGGCGAAGAAGCTCCTGCGGACCTCGAGACCGCGCGCCCCACGATCGAGGTTGACGACGATCCCTCGGGTGGATCCGACGATGGCGCGTCCGATCCTGAGCCCACGGCAGGAGCGGAAGGCGAGGCCGACGCGGGTGGCGGCACAGGCGGCGGCGAGGGTGCCCCTTCGGGAGAGGCGGGTGACGACGGGGCCGAGGCCTCAGTCTCCGCGGGTCCCGACCCCTCCCTCGCCCAGCTCCAAGGCGAGAACACCGCGGATTTGGTCTCGGGCTTCACCCGCGCCACCGCTTCGGTTCAAGCAGCGATGTACGGGGATCTAGGCTCGACGATCGACGAGACCGCGCAGAGCAACGAGGTAGACTTCCAGCAGAGCCTCCCCGACGTCGAGGTCGACATCTCTGCGCCTGAGCCCGAGGGCGCCGCTCCGATCGACCTGCACGACACGGCGCAGGACGTCACGCAAGACGGCGCGGCGCCGACCGCGGAGCCCGAGATCGAGCCCACCGAAGATCCGGGCCCCTTCCGCACGTTGCGCAATTTTGGATCCTTCTTCGCGGGCTTTGGCGAGGGAGAAGGCGCCGACGTGCAAGGCAACGCCGAAGCGATCGGCGACGCCATCAGCTCGGTCCCCACCACCGACAACGACATCGGCACCAGTCCGGGCCCAGCGCCGGACGTGCCTCTGCAGGGCCAGACCGATCCCGCGCGCGTCCCCGCCCAGAGCGGCGAGGCGGAGCTCGAGATCGGCGAGGGCTTCAGCGAGGCGGTCGAGGCCGTCCAGTCCCTCCCCGGCCGCGCGCGCGTCCCGGAGCTGGAGGTCCACGAGACCTTGGCGATCCCCGACCTCGACGCCCTGGCCGCGACCCCGGATCTCGACGTCCCTGAGGGCATGGAAGGCTTCATGGAGCTCAGCCTCTCTGCCGACGTCGTCGGAGCCTTCGACGAGCTCTACTCCCAAGACATGAACGATGCGCTCGCCGAGGTCGAGGCCGAGGTCGAGGTCGCTGAGGCGGATCTGGAGCAGGGTCGCACCGAGGAGCTCTCGACGTTCGAGAGGGAGCGCGAGGCCGAGATCCAGCGCGCCCGAGAAGAGGGCGACGCCGAGGTCGCGGCCGCGCGAGCGAGCATCGACGAAGAGAAGGAAGCGACGCTGGCCGAGCAGGCGCGCGCCAGGGCTGAGGTCGAAGGCGAGATCCGCACCGAGCGCGCCCGGACCCTCGCCCAGATCGACGCGAAGGTGGCCGAGTCCGAGGCGCGGGTCAACCGCGAGTTCGCCGACGCGCAGCGGCGAGCGGATCAAGAGGTCTCGAAGGGGGAGCGCGAGGCTGCGGCCGAGAAGCGCAAGGCGGAGCGCGAGTCCGAGAACCAGTCTTGGTGGGACCGCGCCAAGTCCTTTGTGTCGGACGCGATCAGTGCCCTGAGCTCCGTGGTCAGCGGCATCTTCGACGCCGTGCGGAGCGTGGTGAACACGATCATCGAGGGGGTCAAGGCGCTCGCCGAGACCATCATCGACGCGGCCGTCTCCTTCATCAACCAGGCCATCGACATCTTCGGCGACCTCTTGAAGGGCGCCATCCAAGGCTTGGTCGGCTCGATCTTCCCCGGCCTCGCCGACGCGTTGTGCGCGGTCATCGATCACACCGTCGACGCAGCGAAGGCGGCGGTGAGCGCGGTCGCCGAGGGTCTCAAGGCGGGGCTCAACGCCCTGCTCGACGGCCTGCAAGCGGGCCTCAACGCGCTGCTCGACATCTATGAAGGCGTGATCACCGGCGCCCTCGCCTTGGCAGACGCCATCGTCACCGGCAACTGGCAGGAGTTCTTGCTCATGGCGCTCGAGGCCGCGCTCTCGCTCGCCGGTATCGACAAGGAGGACTTCTACGGCTTCGTCGGCCGCGCGGAAGAGACCATCCAGATCGTCGTGGATGACCCCGGAGCCTTCGTCGGCAACTGCATCGACGCCCTGGGGACCGGCTTCGAGCAGTTCCAAGACAACTTCACCGATCACCTCCAGAGCGGCTTCGTGGGCTGGATGACCGGACAGATTGGCGACTCGGGCCTCGAGATGCCCGATCAGTTCGACCTGCCCGGCGTGCTCGACCTGACCCTTCAGGTGCTCGGACTGACGCCAGACGCGCTCCGCGACAAGGCGGTCGAGCATGTTGGCGAAGAGGCGGTCGAGGCGGTCGAGTTCGTCTGGGGCTACATCGACGCCGCCATCCAGGGCGGCCTCGATGGGCTGTGGGAGCACCTCAAGGGCCACCTCAGCAGCCTCTGGGACATGGTGATCGGCGAGATCAAGAGCTGGCTCGTCGAGAAGATCGTGATGAAGGCCGTGACCAAGATCGCCTCGATGTTCAGCCCGGTCGGAGCCATCGTGCAGGCGATCCTCACCGCCTGGAACATGTTCACCTTCGTCCGCGATCAGATCCAAGAGGTCTGGGGCGTGTTCACCGCCATCGTCGACGGGGTCGGCGACATCGTGCGCGGAAACATCAGCAACGCCGCCAACATGGTCGAGGGCGCCCTCGCCAGCTCCGTACCCATCGCCATCGACTTCCTCGCCAAGCTGCTCGGCCTCAGCGGCTTGGGCAAGCGGGTCAAGGGCATCATCGAAGACGTGCAAGCCATGGTCGACAACGCCATCGAGGCGATGATCGAGAAGGTCAAGGACCTGTTCCGTGGGGGTGATGGTGAGGGTGAAGATCAGCAGTCGGTTGAACCCGACGAGGATGCTGTTGAGGTGGAACCCGTCTTGGGCAAAGAGCAGCGGTTCAACTCTGAGAGCGGGGGCCTTCATCGCATCTGGGTCGACACGAATGCCGGCGACGTCCCCATGGTCGCTAGTGATCCTCTTCCTGTGCATGAACGGCTGGATGGCTGGAGCTCCAAACTCAGTGATCTCGACGACCTGGACTCTGACGAGCGCTCTCGGGCCCAAGACGCGATCACCGCTGCACGCGCGCACCTCGACACGGTCGATCAGTCCGTCGAAGAAGTGCGTTCAGAGAGTGAGGAACAGAAGGCTAAGAGTGTAGCTAAAGACGAGGTGCTGCCTCGTCAACTTGTGCTGGCGGAGCACCTGTCCGTGCTCTTTGGAATCTTCGGAGATCATCCGATCGAGGAGGGTATTGTCCAGTTTGAGTCTTCTGGAAGCACCACTACGATGACTTTGGGTGAAGCTGCTGGATGGATTGAGAGGTTGAGTAGGGTCGCCGAGCACGAAGAACATCAAGATCTGACTGAGGCAGCACAGAAAGCCGGGGAGGCTCTGGTCACGCTTACCAACGATCCCGGAAATGCGGCATCTCGAGAAGAGGTAGGCAATCGAATGTCGGCGGCAGACGAACTTTACCAGTCGATGTCTACACTTGGTCTGAAAACTGGCGAGTTCGGTATGTTGGAAACACTCAGGTATGCACTAGGGTCGGATTGGGTGAAGTGGCTGGACCTAGACCTGAAGGCCATACCTGTTGGCCCAGACGAGTCTAAGTGGACACTTGGTCTGAAGGCGTCCTTTGAGCCTTTTGAGTTCGACGCACTCAACGGCTTAGGGGAGAGGGCTTTGTCGGCAGCCATGGTACCCTTCCTCGGACCTATGAATAATTTTGTGGACTTCAAGCCCAAGTTTGAGCCGTTTGTAGACGCAACTGGGTCGCTGACACTTAAGCGAAATGAAGATTGGAGCACGGAGCATGAGCTAGACCTGAAAGTCTCAGGTGGCTTTTCCGCCGGGGTGGACGCCCGCATAGGCGCGTTCGTTTCCAAGGCCGGTGTTGAACTCGGTGGAGCAAGTCTTGAGGGTGAAGGGTTGGCTAGCCTTGAGCTGAATGCGAAGAGTAAAGATGGGTTGATTCCAACCCTTCTCGCTGCGCAAGGGCAATTCTCCGGGGACCTGAAGGCCAAGTTTGACATCACAGTTGCGCCGCGTCTCTTTGGTCTGGAAGACGCGGCACAGACCTACAAGCCTCTCAAGGCGTCGATAGGAGATAAAAGTTGGACGCTGGCTCACGTACAGGGACCGATGCGCCTAGCGGGCGAAGATTCCCAAATGGTCGCGGAGGGTGTCTTTTCCTTCGGAGCCGGGCCCGCACCGCAGGTCGTTGTGCACGATGAGAAGCTCTTCTCCAGTCGTGTCTTGGACGTTGCAGAGAAGGAATTGGATGGGCTACTAGCAGACGAAGCTGAGCTCAAAGACCATGTGAGCTCCGACGATCTGACCTCGATTCAGTCAGATTTGGCTGACTTGGTTGCGACCTTGAACAGCCTGAAGTCTGCGTCGTACGGGTCGTCAGACCTCGTTTTGCAGCAGATCGCGTCGCGCATGGATGAACTCAAGGAGAAGCTCGCTGCCTGCCGAGTCCAGCTCGATGCGCTGACTCCGAATGACACGCCGGTAACGGAAGAGGACTTCGGAATGGTTTACGCTGATGCGAAGCGCGCGCTGGAACAACTGTCGCGTGAGGAGGCTCTGTCTGACCGAGACGAGAACTGGATAGAGGTTCAGCACGGCTACCTTGAGTACATCGTCTCATCGAGGGAAATCAACCATCTCACCCGCGAAATGGTTTTGGATATCGAAGATATGCGAGACGACGCGATCAACAGATTGTCGGCTTATTGGGAAAGCCCCGATAACTTTGCGTGGTTCCAAGAAAAGAATCAGGTGGAGGCCTCGGTTGACCAGCTCGAACGCGAAATAGACCAATATGACGTGGAAGAGCCGTACCGTATCAGAGCACATCGGCTGAGGGATAGACTGGATTATTGGAAGAAGCAAGTGATCGATAACGGCTCCGACCGCGACACAGACCCCGACTCCGACCGATGCCGAGCGCCAGTCTACGTGGGCGATGTGCTGATCAACATGCTGCGTGACATCGGTGCCGATGCGTCAGAACTGAGGGCGGAAATAGCCCTGGATCAATGATTTTTCAGGACTTGCGATGAGGGGGTCTCGAGGCGGGCTGGTCGTGGTGCGATCCGGTTGGGTTCCGGAAGGATGGGGGGCGTCCCCGCCGTCCTCATCAGCCCTGGCCTTGCCTGGGGGGCCCGATCGAGATCTCCCATGGTGGGGACTTTGCCCGAGCCTTGACACCCGAGGTCGTGGCGACGCTCCCGCTCCGAGGTGTCGGGGCGATCCAGGCCTCCAAGTTCTCGGATGCCGACGTCCATCGCAGGCGTAGTGGCTCCATCGGCTTCGGTGACCTCGAAGGCGAGCAGATCTTGGTGGTCTCAAGGCAGGCTGAGGCTCGCCCGCCCTGGTGGCCCAAGCGCGGGTGGCGCGGTCCCTTGATTGCGTCTCCGCTCCTCGTGGTATAAGGCAGCGAAGCTGTCCACCCCGACCCCCTGGAGCCTCCCATGAAGCTGTACGTACCTCTCACCGCCACGGTCCTCGTCGGCCTTGGCCTCGCCTGCTCGGGTGTCGGGGGCGCCGCCATGGGCGAGCCGTGGGTCGGGCTCGGCATCCCCAGCGATGGGGGCAACGTCATCTACAGCGACGAGTCGACCGTCACGATCCAGTTCACGAGCGACCGCACCGCAGAGCTGGCGCAACAGGTCAAAGAGTCCCTCGAGTCCTCCGAGTGCTCGGACGTCAAGGTCTTCGAAGGCGGGGGCAGCCACTCGGTCATGTGTGATCTCGGCGATCAGAAGGTGACCGTGTCGGTCTCAACCGTCATGGGCAAGTCCATCATCAGCGCCGCGAGTCGGTGAGCCTGCGCGCCCGGGGCAAGTGAGCCCCGCGGGGTCGCCGTTCGTGATACCCCGGCGGCGATGCGAAAGCTTTGGACCATCCTCCACGCGATCTCTGCTGGCGCCCTGGGCGGCAGCGGGGTCGGTGTCGCTGAGTTCGTATGGTTGATCTTCGCGGGTCAGCCTTTCGACGGGCTGGCGGCTGCTTGGGCGTGGATCCTCTACGGTGCCTGCGGCGCGACCTTCGGAGCGCTCGTGGGGCTCGTGCTCGCGCTTCTGGCGCAGAAGTGGCCTCGGCTCCGCGGGGTGGCAGGCATCTTGGGTGCCTGGGCCGGGCTCGCAGGGCTGGTGCTCGTCGTGGGGCCCTACCTGCTCAACCGTGACCTCTTCGATGAGCAGGGCCTCGCCTGGTGGGGCTGGGTCCTCGTCGCGACGCTCACGGTCGCTCCCCTGCCCACGGTGGTGAGCGCTTGGCGCGCCGAGCGTCCCCCTGTGCCGGACGGGCGGCCCGCGCTCGGCTTGCTTGTGCCTTGGGCGCTCATCGGTGGGCTGCTCGTGATCGGCCCCATCCTGCGACCGCCCGCTGCCCCCGAGCCGCTCCCGCCTGTGGAGCAGGCGCCCGAGGGCGCGGGGGTGCTGATCCTTCTGGTCGACACCCTGCGCGCCGACGCCGTCGCGTCCCCAGGGCAGGACCTCCCCCACCTCGCGCGCCTCCGGGCAGACAGCGTCAGCTTCTCCCACGCCTGGTCCGCCGCCGCCTGGACCCGCCCCTCGGTCGCGACGATCCTGACCAGCCGTCTGCCATCTGGGCACACGACCTCGACCAAGAGCAGCCGCCTGCCCGCTTCGCTCACCACGCTGTCCGAGCACCTCGCCGAGGCGAGCATCCCGAGCGCCGCCTTCGTCAACAACGTCAACATCACCGCGTCCTTTGGCTTTGACCAAGGTTTTTCGCGCTTCACCTACCTCCCCCCGGACTACCCCTTCGGCGCGAACGACGCGGTCTTTGCCCTGTCGCTGTACAAGCTCATTCATCGCATCGATGCCAAGATCCACCCCGATCCCCCGGTCACACGCGCGTATCATCCCGCCTCGACCCTGTTCGAACAGGCGCTCCCCTGGATCAAGGCCCACCGCGGGCGGCAGCACCTCACCTTCGTCCAGCTCATGGAACCGCACGATCCCTACTTTCGTCACGAGCTCCAGCCCGATGGGAGCGTGAGGACCTTCGATGGTTTCTCTCGGTCCGCCCATCCTCGCCCGGCTCCAGCGCTCGCCGAGGATCTCAAGCGCCGCTACGCCGGTGAGGTCGAGCATCTCGACCGCCAGCTCGGAGCCTTTCTCGATACGCTCCGGCAACAAGGCCTCTACGACGATCTCGTCATCGTGCTCACCAGCGACCACGGCGAAGAGTTCCACGAGCGGGGCGGCTGGTGGCACGGGGACTCCCTCCACCGGGAGCAGACCCAGGTCCCGCTTTGGATCAAGCTTCCAAACTCGGAACTCGCCGGCGCCGAGGCGGACTTTTCGGTTCGAACGCTCGATGTCGCACCCACGATCGCTCGTGTGCTGGATCTCGAGCCCCACGAGTCGTGGGAAGGCGAGCATCTGCTGGGATCCAACGAGCGCGAGGCCCTGCACCGGGCCTCGGAGCCTTCGCCCCTCCCCGAGGTGGATCCTGCCACCGCCTGTCGGGCTCAGCGTGGCCATCCCCTCGACCGGGTGGTGATCCACGAGGAGCACTTCGCCGGTAATAGGCTGTGGGGCGTACGAAAGCAGCGCATGGCCCTGCTTCGATCGGCGCCAGAGGGCAAGCGCTCCTGGCCTGAGCGCGCCTTGTTCGACACGCTCGAGGACCCCGAGGAGCAGCGTGACGTGCTTCTCGAGGGGCTGAGCATCTGTGCCCGGAACGCCGAAGACTGGGCTGAGGGGCTCGAGACGCTCCTCGCGCGAGTTCGCGACGCCTCCGCGCGGGGGGCCCCCGCCGATCTGCGGGTCGACTTCACCGAGGCCGAGCGCCAGCGCCTCTGTGCCCTGGGCTACCTCAGCGGCTCGGAGTGTCGTCGCTGACCGCTCGCTTGAGCCGCGCGGCGTGCTCCCACCAGAGCACCTGCTCCACCACCCGCCCCATGTGCTTCAGGGTGTCGGGTTCGCCGATCTCTCCGGCGTCGTCGAGGAGCCGGTGCACCTGGGCGATCAGGCAGGTCTCGGGGACGACGACCATGCCCATGGCGGAGAGGACGGTGCGGGTCTGGACCAGCGCGCAGCGCCCACCCCCGCCGCCTGCGCTCACGGGGATCACCCCGACCGGCTTGCGCTTGAGCTCGGGCAGGAAGTGATCGAGGGCGTTCTTGAGCACGCCGGGGATCCCCCAGTTGTACTCGGGTACGACGACCACGAGGGCGTCGGCGCGATCGAGGGCCTGGCCGTGGGCCTCGACGGCGGGGTCGACCTGGTCGAGCATGCGACGGCGCTCGACCAAGGGGGGGATCAGGGGATCGCCGATGTCGAGTACCTGGGAGTCTGCGCCGAGGTCTTGGAGGAGCTTGTGGGCCGCGCGGGCGACGGCGGCGCTCTTGTTGGCTTCGCGGGTGGTGCCGAGCAGGACGGGAACGAAGGGCATGGGGTCTCCTGGGGGAGGGATGAGGGCGGCTCAGCCACCCAGATCGAGTCGGAGGTTGAGGCGAACCGTGCCTTGGCTCTTTCGGGGCAGGTCCTGGGTGCGAAGGACGCGGGCGACGCATATCTGCTGTGCAGCTTCGAGGCCTTCGGTCTGGAGGGCGCGGATCCGCCCCTGGGAAGTCACCTCGATAGAGGCGGCCAAGGGTCCGGAGAGGCCGCAGGACCGCGGCAGGTGCCGGGCGGCGCTCGCCAGCTCGTGCAGCATGCGGTCGCGTTCGCGCACCTGTGCGGGGTCCGTGGCGGAGCCCAGATCGGTCACCGTGTCGGAGGGGGCGCGGGCGTGCACCGTCGCGACCTGGTTTGCGCTCGTGGGATCGGGGGCGGAAGCCAGCCAGCCCGAGGCCCAGGCGACGCCTCCGAGCGCAATGACCAGGAGCCCGAGCCCGAGCACGAGGGTCACGAGCGGGAGTCCGACCCCCACCAGCGCTGGGCTCAGGCTGCCAGGTTGGTAGAGCTCGTCTTCGAGGTCTCCCACATCTTCGCTCTCCGAGCCGGTGAGGATCGGGGCTCCCGCCTCGTCGGGCAAGGGGTTGTCCCGCATGCCTTGCAGGGTGGCGGCGGGGTCGCCGTCGATCAGGCCTTCAAGGGCACGGAGCACCCGCCGAACCGACCAGCGGCCGAGGGGGTCCAGCGCGAGGGTGCCGTGCAGGATCTCTTGGATGAGGTCCCGTTCTTCGGGGGTGCCGACGTTGGCCGGGGCGGGGGGGGGCAAGGCGCGGCAGAGCTCTTCGAGGCAACGGTAGGGATCGAGGCGATCCTCGAAGACCACCAGATCCTGCCCGGTGAGCAGCGTGTAGAACAGCGCGCCGGCCGCGTAGATATCGGTCGCGGGGGTCAGGGGGAGGCCCTCGAACTGCTCGGGGGCTGCGAACTCGGGGGTGCCGACGAAGGCGCCTTGGCGCGTGAGCTTGCCGCCCAGGGCTTCGACCTTGGCGATGCCGAAGTCGGCGACCCGGACCTCGGGGATCTCGCCTGGGGGGACTCTCTCGCGGAGCAGGACGTTCTCGGGCTTGAGGTCGCGGTGGATGATGCCCCGCTCGTGCGCCTTGTCGAGGGCGAGCAGGATCTGCCGGAGCACTCCGGCGGCGACCCGCGGCGGGAGCACGGTGTGCTCATCGAGCATGTCGCCCAGGTTGCCGCCATGCTCGAAGAGGGTCACGAGGTAGGGGGCGTGTCCGGTGCGGTGGACGAAGCCGCGGCACTCGATGATGTGGGGGTGGTTGAGCTGCTGGAGGATCTGGGCCTCGTTCGACAGCCGCTGTAGAAAGCTGCCCTGGTCGCGCTGAGCGTAGAGCACCTTGATGGCGAGATCGGGGCCGTGAGGGTCGCCGTTGGCGTCGAGCTCACGGGCCCGGTAGGCGAGCCCCGCTCCTCCGAGCGCCAGAGTCTGCTCGATCCGGTAGTGGCGATCCAGGATGTCGCCTGACTCGAGCATGGTGCTCCAGCCCGTCTTCGGGCGCTTGGCACCACAGGCCAGGTTGGCGCAGCGCTCCGGATCACTCTCGAAGGTCGAGAGGCAGCGGGTGCAATAGCGAGTCTTCGGCACGACGTCTCCGTTTCGGGGTCTTATCCGCTCGGGGCGCGGCGAGCCCGGAGCGTAGCAGGTCGCGTGAGCCTCAGCGTCCCCCTTGCTCCAGGTAGCGCTCCAGTGGGACGGTGCACGAGCCCTTGGCGTGGGCGGTGCGGCTTCGGATCGCGTACTGGGTGAAGCCGGGTCCTCCCGTGCGGTGGTCGAGGGTGTGCCCGCAGCCGGTGGTGACCTTGTCGGGTCTTGCCAGGCGCGAAGGGCAGGGCGGCACACCTTGTATGGGCATCTCGGCCTCGACCTCGACGACGGGGCGGCAGAGGTCCTCGCGCGAGACATCGAAGATGACGACCTTGAACCGGCGCTTGGGATCCACGTTTCGCTTGCGCAGCCCCAACCTCTGAAGGGTTCGCCCCGTCCATGCAGGGCGCTGCTCCGCGACCCAGGACGCCAGGTCTCGGGCGGGTACGACCCGGATCCACCCCGTCGGGCGTTGCTTCCAGCGCCCAACCCAGGCGACCGCGAGGCGGTCTGGCGGGGAGGGGAGCGCGTCGAGCTGCGCGGGGGCGCACCTTGGCTCGACCTCGGCGTCGGCCTGTGCCCAGGCCAGGCTGAGCCAGAGCCCCCAGATCATCCGAGCCTCGGCGCAGCCGCTCGTCGGACCTGATCCGCGAGCGCTTGGTGACGCTCGCTCCCGACGACCTCGATGGGGGGAGGGTCCCGATCGCTCAGCAGGGTAGGGACCACAAGCCTCAAGAACCGATCCTCGCTGCGCGCCGCGAGGCGAGCTAGCTCCGGATCCTGCTCCTGTGCCTTGATCGACTCGGCGAACAGCTCTAGCTGTAGCTCCGCCCGGTGGCAGGCCAGCGCGAGATCCACCGTACCGAGCAGGGTCCGGCGCACCTGTTCGGCGAGAGGATAGCGATCGGCCACCGCCTTCATCTCGAGATCGTCGGTGATCACCAGGTTGCGGAAGCCCATGCCCTCCCGCAGGATCTCGGGGATGACTCGGGTAGATAGGGTGGCGGGCCAGTGTGGATCCCAGGCCGAGAACACGACATGGGCCGTCATGATCGAGGCGACGCCCGCGGCGACGGCCGCAGCGAAGGGCGGGAGCTCGACGCTGCGCAAGCTCTGCTCCTCACGGTCGATCTGGGGAAGCTCGAGGTGCGAGTCGGTGCTGGTGTCGCCGTGGCCGGGGAAGTGCTTGGCGCAGGCCAGGATCCCCTGCGCTTGCAGCCCCCGGGTGAAGGCTTGCACCTGCGCGCCGACCCGTGCCGGATCCCGACCGAAGCTGCGGTCGCCGATCACTGGGTTCGCCGGGTTGCTGTCGACGTCAGCGACCGGGGCGAAGTTTAGATTGAAGCCCATGGCACGGAGCTCGAGCCCCAAGGCCTGGGCGATCTCGAGCGAGGCATCGGCGGCCCCGACCTCGCGCAGGGTAGGCCAGTGGGTCGCGGGCTCGCGGATCCGTTGGACCCGGCCGCCTTCTTGGTCGACGCTGATCAGGAGAGGGCGTCCGGGGAGCAGATCGCGCAGCGCTCGGTTCAGGTCGCGGACTTGTCGCGGATTCTCGACGTTTCGGGAGAAGAGGATAAAGCCGCCGGGCTGGATCTCGCGCACGACCTCGCGCAGCTCCGACGTGACCTCTCCGCCCGAGAAACCGATGATCAGGCGTCGGCCTGCGCGCCGCCGCCGCTCCGCCGCGGTCGTACTCGTTCCCGTAGCGCTCATGAGGTGCTCTTGGGGTGCTCGGCGAGCTCGACCAGCACGCCCCCCATGGACCGGGGATGGATGAAGGCGACCCGCGTTCCGTGCGCGCCGGGGGTGGGCGCTTCGGAGAGGAAGACGTAGCCTTTGGCTCGGAGCCTTCGCATGTCGCCGTCGATGTCGTCGGTTCGGAAGCAGAGGTGGTGCAGACCTGGGCCGCGCCGCTCCAAGTGGCGTGCGACGGGCCCTTCCCCGTTCAAGGGATGGATCAGCTCGATCTGGGTGCCCTCGATGGGAAGGAAGGCCGTGGTGGTCTTGGCGGGTATCACGTCTTCGGTGCCTTGGAGCTCCAGCCCGAGATCCTCACAGAAGCGATGGATCGCCTCGGGCAGGCTCGACACGGCGATGGCGATGTGATCGAGGGCGATGATGGCCAAGGGGGCTCCTGGATGGCGGCTAGTTCGTCGAGAGGCTGGGGTAGGCCTCGGACATCCATCGCCACGCCAGCAGGTGAGGGGTGCCCGAAAGGCGCCGGGGTACGAGGTCGCCGAGCTCGTGATCCGCGGCCTCTTCGAGGGGTAGACCGCCGGGGGCGCCGACCTCGATCACCTGCACGATCGAGTGGAGATCGGCGTTCCATCGGATGTCTTGCGAGGGGTAGAGCGTGTTGAGGACGGCCCAGAGCCGACGGAGGACTTCGTCGGCGTTGCCTCGCTCACTGGCTTGGTCTAGGGCGGCGGCGATGCGGAGGCGGTCTTGCTCGTCGGCCAGCAGGAGCCAGAGGCCAGCGCGGCTCAAGGCGCGGCCCTGGTGAAGCACGTCGGCGCCGCAGAGCACCGAGAGATCGAAGATCAGATCGACGAGTCGGGTGAGCGGGAGGTCGGCCTGCACCTCGGCTTGGGCGACGAGGTGCTGGGGGTCTGCCGGATCGAGGCTCAGCGGGATCGCGCGCAGCACGAGCCGGTCCTCATCGAGCTCATAAGGTTCGCCCTGCTCGGTCAACCATCGGGCGAGGTTGTCGATGCCGGGCATCTCTGAGGTAGTGTGAAGGGTCAGGGTCGTCGCCACGCGGCCTCCGTGCGCCATTCTAACCCAGGCTCGAAGGTCGAGGGTGGCCGACTCCGAAGCCCGCAGAGGCCGTGGAGGATCAGGGGCCAGGAGGCGGCGAGCTCCAGGGCGAGGCGTGAGGATCACCAGGCTCCGCTCCCTCGCTGTCGCCAGTCCGTGCCGCCGAGGTAGGCAAAGGTGCACATCTCTTGAAGGCGGGAGTAGACGCGCTCACCCACCCGATCGGAGAGGGTGGGCTGCTTGTCGTGTCGCCGATCGGCGAGGTTGGCGCGCTTGATCCCTGTGGCCTCACCCGGACGGAAGTTGGTGGTGGCGATGATGGTCCGAGCGGCGTTGTACCGTCGGCTGACGAGCTCATCGATGGTGGCGAGCTCGAACTCGGTGAGCATGCCCTTACCGAGCTCGTCGATGGCGAGCACGTCCACCCCGACGAGGGTATCGAGCACGGCCGCCGCTCCCTCTCCGCGATCGAAACGACCCTTGAGCGTGGAGAGCAGGTGGCTGAACTCGATGAAGCGAGCGGTGATGCCGTGCTCGATGGCGACCTGTCGCAACATGCCAGCGAGCAGGTGGGTCTTTCCGCGCCCGACCGGACCCCAGAGCACCAGCCCCCGGTTGATCTCGCCGGGCGTGAAGTGCTTGGCGAAGACATGGGCCGCGGCGTAGGCGTTCCGCTGGTTCTCGACATCCGCGAGCACGAAGTTGGCGAGGGTGCTTTGGGCGAGCCTGCCCGGCAGTCCCATGGCGTTGAAGCGCTTGAGCCGCAGATGAAAGCCGACGCAGCGACACCGCCTCATGCCGGCCCGGCGGCCGTCGTCGTCGTAGGCTGGGACCCAGCCGGAGTCGCCACAGGCAGGGCACGCTCTCGACGCGATGCACGGGCAGGGGACGGCTTGGGCGTGCTCTCCGGTCAGCTGGACGACCATGCCGAGCTGCTGGCAGTCCTTGCAGCTCGGATCGAGGCCAGGGTGTCTGGTGAGGGTCTGGGGTGTCATGAGAACAAGGCCCGGGTCAGAGCGGTCACCGTAACCGATGGATAGGCGCGCCGAAGGTCGGCGCGTGCCCGTTCCTCGACCGAGCGTTCGAAGGTGTCGGGATCGAGCAAGGCCTCGAGGTCCTGCAAGTCTTCACGAGCCCTTGTCAGTCGGGCTTCGCGCACGGAGTCCATCTGCGATTGCCAGCATTTTTCGTGAAATGCCGCGATGAGCGGGGTGGCGAGCTCGCGAAGCTGGTGGGGGTCGTCGGCGGGGAGCTCGCAGAGGCTTGAGGCGAGCGCTCTCAAGGCCTCACCCTGCCTGTCATCGAGGGCTGAGGCGCGGATCTGTGAAGCGAGGTCGGACAGGGGGTGGGCCCGTGGGGCGCTCCGGGGCTGCTCGACGCGAGCGCTCAGGGTCGTGAGGCGACGTTTCGCGGAGTCCAGCGTAAAAGGTGTCTTCCTTGGAGACTTGCGGCGGCTGTCCGCCACCGCCTCAAGGGCCTCGAGGATGACGGGGACACTCAGGCCGCCTTGGAGCCACTCGTCTAAAGTTTGCGTTTCAATAGGGGATAGGAAGGGGGCTCCGCCCCGGAGGCTCACGAGGTGGGCCCGGATCACCTCGGCGGCCTCCCGGTGTGCTTCGGTCTGCTCCCATGCGCTCACCGATCCCTCCTTGCTGCTTTGGGCTCGGCGGTCTATCATCCGCCGTCTCGTTGATCGACGCGGAGCCCTCCATGACCCGGCTGACGGTACCTCTGCTGCTCCTTCTCGGCTTGCCTGCGCTCGCTAGCTTGCCCGACGACGACTTCGACTGGGACGAAGATGAGACGGAAGAGGAGCGAAAAGAGCGCGAAGAAGCGGAAAAGAAGCGCCTTTCCGATGGCGATGATCTCGACGTGCTCGACGACGAAGACGAGCTCGATGGGCTCGAGCCCGTCGAAGACACCGGCGAAGATCTCTTGGGCGGCACCGCCCCCGAAGATCGGATCACCGCTGAGGGGCAGGACACGTCGCGCATCTACCGCGATGCGGCCGAAGAGTATTCCAACTACTCCGCCGACGAAGAGATGCTCGCATGGGAGCGATACCTAAGAGAGTATCCTAACGCGATCTATAAGGAGCGCATCGAGCGCCGCCTCGAGGAGCTCGAAGAGCAGCTCTACCGGGGCCGTCGGGCCCCCCAGACCGAGACCCGCCTCGATGGCGATCAGCGCGATGTGCCGATTAGCCAACCCTTGCTGCTCGAGAACATCAACCCTACCAACCGGATCTTGGCGGGGGTTGAGTACGGACCACCCAACTACATCAACCTGATGCTCGATTATGAGCACGCGCTTTCGCGTGAGTTCTCGGTCCATGGTGGGATCCGCAACCGCTTCATGGTGTGGAACCTCGAGACGGGGGTGCGCTACGCCCTCATCAAGTCCAGCCGCACCAACACCCTCGTCACCGGCATCGCCGATGTTCGTCTGGCGTTGAATCCGGCTTATCTTGCCTTCCGGCCGCAGGTCGGAGCGGGAAAGATGATCGGCATCTTCGACATCCAAGCGCAGGGTGGCGTGGACCTTGAGGCGCGCGCCGGCTCGTCGGTACGACTCATCGGTGGAATCAATGTTACGGGCCGAATCGACGAGAACGTCGCGGTCTTCGCCGAGACGAACTACAACGCGAAGAACTTGACCTGGGATCAAGGGGGGGCCTTCCAGTTCCCGGTGGCGAGCTTGGGCTTCAAGTTCTACCCGCCGGTGGCGAACCAGCCCAAGGGCTTCGTCGAGGTCAACGTCGGCGGCAGCATCCCCTACGCGACTCGCTACTACCGCTGGCACGAGGTCTCGGTCATGGCTCAGCTCAATGTTTACCCGAGCTGGTAGGGTGCCGGCTGAGCCGACCTAGCCGACGGGCGAATCGCCAGAAGCAAGGAAGCATGAGGGAAGTCTGGCGGAGATGCGCGATCGGTCCGCTAGGCGATATCGCAGAGTCGGCGTAGGAGCTGGCCGACCTCGGGGCTGTCTCGGCCGGACTTCAGCAGGCGAAGGGTCGGCTCTCGCTCTTCGGGGCTCAGGTAGTGCTCGGCGTAGTGGACGAAGCGCGCCACCGTCGTCTTCACGGTGAGCTCCGGGTGGAACTGACTGGCCCAGAAGGGCGCACGATTTACCTTGAAGGCCTGATGATGGGTCCCGTCGCCGTGCGCGAGCAGGGTGACGCCCTCAGGGAGGCCCATCACGTGGTCCTTGTGGCCCTGCTGTGCCCAGAACCGCTCAGGGAGGATCGAGAAGAGCGGATCGTCGGCCGCCGCTTGGGACCGATGGAGGTGGTGGGAGCCCATCTCGGCGCGGGAAGCGTCCTGCTCGACGCGGCCTCCGAGAGCGAGCGCCAACCCTTGAAAGCCGAAGCAGGAGGCGTAGGTGGGGATCTTGCGATCCACGACCTCGACCATCACATCGATCGTCTCTCGGATCCACCACGTGTCGTCGAGGACGGAGTAGGCTCCGCTGCCGCCGAAGAAGATCACGTCGTAGCGGCCGGGATCTGGCCTACCGCGGATCATGGGGTGCATGTCGAGCTGATCGCGCTCCAGCCCGGAGTGCTCCAGAAAGCAGGTGTGCTCGTGAGCCGCCATCGGATCATCGGGATCTCTGAGGCTCACGAGCAGCGCGCGCAGTCGGGCCATGCTCACGCTCCGTCGGGGAGGCGACCCTGTCCGAAGAGCACGCGGGAGAGGGGCACCCGCTCGTGGAGCACGCTCAGCCGCTTGAGGAGGTCTCCGATCGCGTCGAACTTGGCGCGCCCCAGGTCGAAGGTGTAGGCGATGGCGCGGTCACCGATGAACTCCGGGTTGGTCGCGTAGTGAAACCGGCCCTTGTCTGCTTCGCCGAAGGCGCCGTTGTAACCGTCGAGGTACCATGAGCCGAAGATCTCGTCGAAGAGGGCATCGCGCTGAACTTCGGGTCGGGGCTCGACGAGTTGGACCGTGATGGTGAGCCAGTGCCAGGGCGAGCGGGAGCTGACCCAGACCTCGAATGGCCATCCTGGCCAGGGCAACGTGGCGGGGATCTGCGCCAGCGGCTCGAGGCCGTTGACCGCGATGACGTGGGGATCGCGCTCGTCGCCCACCTTGGCGACCTCGCCGTTGCTCGGGTTGACAAGGTCGACCCGCTCTACCGCCCAGTTTCGAGCGCCTTCGGCGATGATGGGGACCGGGTCACCATCGGCTCCATGCTTGAGTCGCGCCGCCTCGGCGTACCAGCCCTCGGCTACGAGCTGATGGGCATGCTCGCCGAAGAAGGTGGCGTAGGACTCCGCGTGCGCCTGAAGAAAGATGCTGGCGTCGATGTTCTCGTCGTCGACCAAGGCCTCGATCGCGCCGGCGATCGCGTCGGCCGCTTCGCGGAACTCCTCGCCGAATCGCTCGTCTTCGGCGATGGCCTCGTAGGCGGCGCGGCCTTCGTCGACCAAGCAAGAGCTCACCAGGACCGAGGCGTGCTGGGTGCGGACTTCGATGTCGTCGCTCCACTTCTCGGCGGCCCGCTTGAGCACCCCGAGGGCGTCGTGCACGCGGTCCAAGCCCATGTAGCAGGTCGCGAGGCCGGTCTCGAAGTGTTTGCGCATCTCTTGGTGCTCGGGCTCATCGTAGGCCTGGGCGAGCCTGGCGGCCTTCTCGAGGTGGGGGAGGGCCGAGACCGCTTCGCCTCGGTGGAGATAGGCCATACCGATGGCGTTGTTCAGGTCGGGCCGGTCGGGCTCGATCTTGAGCGCCTTCGTGAACTGGTCGATCGCGACATCGAGCTTGCGTTCATTGACGGCAGCGATGCCCGCGCGGGCGTACTCGTCGAGAGTGCTCATGGCTGTGGTCCTCCTCGTGAGGGTACAGCCTACTGCATTGGCGACCAGGTTGCGAGTGGAGGAGGAGCCCGAGAGCTGTCAGCTTTGCCGACGGGGTGGATCGTCTTTGAGATCGTCGGTCACGAGGTCGAGCAGAGCGGTCGAGAGTTCGATGATCTGCTCGTGAGACAGTCCTTCCGTCTTGAGCTTGCGGTAGAAGCTCTTGGCCAGGGTGCGGTTCCGGTTGCGGATCAGCTCCTGGTTGTGCGTGGCGACCATTTCTTCCTCCGGGAGCGTTGAACAGCTGCATTAGGTGCAAGCTCCGTGCCACGCAGTGGGAGGCTTATTTAGAAGGTTCTACGGTGAGGGGTGCGAAGAGTTATGCGCGCCGAGGGCGCGAACTCTGGCGTTCAAACGTAGCGTGAGGAGGGTTACCACCGCCGAGTTGGGGAGGGAGGTTTCTTTGGATCTTCGCGCCCTTCGTCGGATTTGTGCCGAGGGGGCCGGGCGAGTGCGCGCGTCGCCAGTGGTGCGAAAGAAACTTCGCACCCTGCTCCCTACTTCATCCGCTTCTTGACCATGCTGATGTAGGTCCGGATGTTCGGGATGTTCTTGTCGAGTCCTTCCGCCTTGACGAGATCCTCGTGTGCTCGCGCGTAGTCCTTGCGGTAGTAGTGGCTGATCCCTCGACGACACCAAGCCATCGCATGTCGGGGGTCGAGCTTTACCGCCCGGTTCAGGTAGTCGATAGCCCGGCCGTACTCCTTTCGGTCGTAGTAGAGCTTTCCGAACGCTGCGTTGACATCGGCGTTGTCGGGCGCGAGATCTTCGGCGTTGGTGAAGTCGGACATCGCGCGCGAGTAGTCGGAGAGCTCAAGCCACGTCAGACCTCGGCCGACATAGGCTGGAACGTGGTCGGGATCGAAGTCGAGGGCGTCGGAGTAGAGCTCGATGGCTTTGTGCATGTCGCCCTTATCCATCACCTCTTGCGCCTTGAAGAGCATGTCGTCGAGCTCTTTATTGGACAGCGAGGGCATGGGCGCGGGAGCTGGCGCCTCGACCGACTCGATGGACTCAGGGTCGTCGAGCTCTTCGATCTCGTCTTCGTCGTCTTCGTCGTCTTCGTATTCATACTCCTCGACCATCAGGCTGAAGCCAGCCACGGAATCGTCGTCGAGGTCCTCTTCGTCGGCGGCGCCGAGAGCGAGGGTCTCGGGCTCCTCGAAGACGGAGGTTCCCCCACCATCGGGATTGATGCGGATCGCCGCGGCGGCCGGGCGTGCCGACGCCCCGGCTGGGCGTTGGTCTCGGATGGTCGGGATCGAAACGGCGGCCCCGGCGCTACGGGTTGGTGCGGGTCGCCCGGTGCCTACGCGCACGCCGACCGGGGAGGGCTCGTCGCTGTCGGGCTCGTGGTCCGTTGGTACGACCACTGGACCGCTGCCGGTCTCGGAGGCGGGGTCGACGTCGGTGCCTTCGGGGGCAAGGAGGTCTTGATCGGAGCCGAATCCGAGGCGGCTCAAGTCGTCTTCGGAGAGGGTGGGCTCGCCGCCGGAGGCCCCCGCGCCCGGCGCGCTGCCTTCGACGCTGTCTTCGTCGGCGAGCATGTCCTGGAGCTGGACCAGGCTGTCCAGATCGGCCACGAGGGTGTGCTCGCTCTTGCCGTCGGGCGTTCGCTTGGGGGCCGGGATGGGCGTGGCCACCGAGTCAGGGTCGTCGTCGGGGGGCTCGACGCTGGGAGAGTCCTCCATGCCGAGGTCGACCAGGCCCGTGCTCTTCTCCTCTTCGTACTGGATCAGCGGCTCGTCGTCGCCCAGCGAGACGAGGGAGCTCTCCTGGTCGAAGCTGATGAGCCCTTCTTCCTTGCTCGGGGGATCGAGGGGGGACTCCTCCTCGGTGCCATCGAAGCTGATGAGCCCTTCCTCGCCGGTGTAGGGCTCGAAGTCGACCTCCTCGTCGCCGCCCTGGGCGTCGTCGTCGGGGGCGGAGAGGTCGGGCTCTTCGTTTGAGCTGCTTTCACCTTCATCGCGTAGGGAGACGAAGGATTCGGAGGGGTCGGGGGAGGACGGAGGGCCGTCGTCGGTGGTTACGAACGTGTCGCTGTAGTCTCCGTCGGCGAAGTCGATGCTTATGTATTCGTCGTCGAAGGAGGCCTCATCGCTGAGGTCGAGGTCGGAGAGCGGGTCGGCGAGGGCTTCATCGGTGTTCAGGATGGCGGGCTCGGCATCGCTGGGGTCGACCGGCGCCGGACCGCTCGACGACGCTCCCGCGAGGGCCCGCTGCAGGATCTCGTCGGTGGCGTCGTCGCGTGCGGAGTAGGCGGAGGGGTCTGGGGGGATCGCCGGCAGCGGTGCGAGGTCTACGTGGGCCAGGACCCACGCCCTGGCTTGCTCCGTGCTCTCGCGCTGGACGCGGACCTGTGCCGCGAAGCTCAGGTTCGCCGCGGCGAGCGCTTCGAGGGCCGCCCTCGCGGCGGCGAGGGTATCGTGGAGGGCATCGCAGCCCTGGAGGATCTCATCGGAGTCGAGGTGCACGGGGCGCTCCTGCGAAGAGGGGACACGCGGGATCGGTCCGGCGCCTTGGCGCGGCCGAGGTCAGCAGGAAGTCAGGCCTTGCTCGCGGCGCGGGCCTCTTCGGCTAGGCCGTTGGCCGTGTCGACCAACTCTTTGCGCTTGGCACGCATACGTCGGATGTTTTCCTTGAGCTGCTCGATGCGCTTGCGCAGCTTCTCGGAGTCGCCCTGGAGCGCGGCGGCGTGCTTGGTCAAGGGCTCCATCTCGGCCTTGAGCTGCTCTTGAAGACGCTCTTGGACGAGGATCTCTTGCTGGGTCGACGCCAGGCGCGCTGTCACGGCTTGGGTGGCTTTGACGTGGGTGAGGAGATCGGTGATCTGGCCTTCGAGAGCGGCCTCGAAGTCAGCTTGCAGTTTCTTGAGCCGGTCGGCGTCCGAAGACATGAGTTTCCTCCGCGGTGCGCGGTTGTTGCGGCGCCCCGAGACGGTAGCACCGGCTGGGAAGCCCCGTCAATGGGGTGGGTCGCACGGTGGGGTCTTCCCGGAAGAGCTGTGGTTGGGGGTGGGGCTTGTACGGTCAAGCTCGGGCGGATCAGCGCGAGTGGTCAAAGGAGCGCCAGCGCCCCGAAGGGATCCGGCGCCCGCCGCGCGCCATGGGATCGTCCATGACGTAGATCCACGCGAGGTGTTGTTCCAGCCCCGTGATCGCTCGGACCTGGACGCGACGGTACAGCCCGTCGGCGACGCCTTCGTAGTGGTCCAGCAGGCGAAGGAGAGGTTCGGGGACCGGGGGCAGCAGCTCGCCGTAGACAGGCTCCTCGCCGCCGAGGGAGACGGCGGGGTAGCCTGCGGGCAGATGGTAGAGTCGCCCAAAGACCTTGGCGGGGCGCCGCGGCGGGTCCCCGAGCATCGAGGAGCGTCGCTCACCCTCGACGAGGGTGCCGTAGACGAAGAGCCCCGGTCGGGCCATCAGGGATCCCCGTTCGCGACCAAGGGGTCGAGAACGTCGAGATGAGCGCGCAGCGCTTGGGCGAAGGGGCGTAACGTGGCGTGGAGCTCCATCTGTTCCGGCTCGTGGCGCAGGCGGAAAAAGAGGCGCTCATCGAGCGCGAGGGTTCCACCCAGGTTCAGGAGGATCCCGACGGTCTGCAGCCCCGAGACGAAGTCGGCCGATCGGAGTCCACCGGCGCGGCGCCGGCAGGGTAGCTGGGCGCGATCGAGGAAGAAGGTGTCGAGGACCTCGAGTAGCGGTCCTAGGCGTCGGCCTCGGCGCAGGACGGTCCACTCCCCCTTGCCTCGTCGGACGCGGATCCGGTCGGGGTGCTCGCGGTGAAGCAGGAGCAGGGCCGTCAGAGCGGTGGCGTAGGGGACATGGGAGATGATGCGGGCGCGGAGCGAGATCCCGTCGGGGATGCTGCGAGGGAGGGGCTCGCCGGGTCGGAGCAGGCCCCCGTGTACGAGCAGAGGACGCGAAGAGAGATCGGGGAGGCCTACGCCTTGGGAACCTTGTCGGGCGCGCTGAAGCGCCTGGTTTACGGCGGAGAGCCCCCCGTGGAGGATGCCTAGCGAGGGTGGGAGCGCGACCACCACGTCGGGTTGCTCCCAGATCGAGAGGTATGGCGCGTGGTTCGGGCTGAGCTCCGGGCCGGGATCCCCGGCGATGGGGTAGCTCTCGGGCGAGCGATCCAGAATGACCCCAGCCAGGGCGCGGTCGAGGGTTCTGGCGTCGGCGGGCTCGCCGAAGAGCCGATGATCCCACGCTCGGTAGCGGCGCGCGTGCTGAGAGATTCGGATCTCGGCCGGTCGATCGCCTCGAGCTGCCTCGCGCAGGTCGCGGAGCCACTGCCGGTATCCTGGGTGCGAGAGGATCAGGCCTGGGGTGCTCTCGGCGAGGTCGCGTCGATCCACGGCAGCCCAGGTCACCACGATTCGCTCTTGGTGGCGCTTCGCATCGCCACGCTGCAGCGCCAAATCGACATAACCGCCGATGGGGAGATCCTTTCCACCCGCGCGGTCGAGTAGCGCACGGAGCTGCCCCAGGCTGAGCTCGCCATGATCGAGCAGTCCACAGAATAGGAAGCGATAGACGTCGGGATCGGCGTCGACCGCCGAGCCAGGGACGAGCACGGGGGGTGGGGCTGGCGCGCGATGCACCAGGGGCAGGTCGAGCTGGAGGTGGTCGGGCGCGCGGCGCGTTCCCTGGCCGATCGCCGGCTGGATGAGGCTGCGGACCGCCGAAGCTCGCCGGCGCACGGTACTCGTCGACAGCTCGGGCTCCGCCCGTCCCAGAGCGATCATGACCTCGTCGACGCTCGGCAGCTCATCGGAGCGGGCCGCCAACAACTCGGCGACCATCGGCTGGCTCCAGACCGCGCGGGCGTAGGCCTGTTCGGGACGTTCCGAGAGGGCGACTTCAAGACCGACCGGCGTGAGCAGACGCTCGGGGCCCGGCTCGATCAGCCCCAGCCACTCGGCTGCCTGGAGGTAGTACTGGATCGTGCGCAGGTCGACACCCAGGACCTCTTGGAGCGCGCGGGAGGAGCGCACGCCCCGCGCCAGCCACTCCACAACATCGACCAACAATCGCGGTCGATTGGCGTTTGGGCTGGATGCGCGGGACGGGGCTTCGTTCATCTTGGTAGGATAGGGGTCGGAGGGTGTCGGGTCGAAGAGGGCTTGGTCATCCTAGCAACGCAACGGAGAGATCACGTGATGATGCGACCACCCGAGCAGGGGCGACTGGAGCGACGGCTGACCTTGCTTCGGGCGAAGCGCCAAGGTTGCTTCGATCCCGACCAGCGGTATCAAGACAGCGCGATCCGCGCTCGGCTGGCGCGCAAGGTTCGCACCTCCATGCGCCGTCAAGAGCCGCTCTTCCTGTTGACTCCGCGCTGGAGCCGCCCCGATCGGTTCCTCGACGAGCTCGCCTGCGACCTGCTTGTGGGGCGCCCGCTCGTTACGGCCCGGGTGGTCCCCCTCGGCACGACCCATGGGCGAGCCACCCACGAGGCACAGTCCTACCTCTTGCGCTGCGTGGCCGAGTCCGCCGATCTCGACTCCGAGGGCGCCGCCTCCCAGCCCATCCGCCGCGACGGTTTTCGGGCGATCCTCCTTGGTCTGTTGCGCCGCACCGTCGGCGGACCGCGCCGGGCGCTGCTTCTCCAAGGGGTCGAGCACCTCGACATCGGCATCGTGGAGGACCTCTACAGCTGCCTGCTCGAGCACGCCGAGTCGTGCGGCGCGAACCGACGGTACAACATGCTCTTCTCGGGCTCCGTCCCCCTGTCTCGGGGTCGGTTCCCAGGCTTGCACACCCACATTCTTCCCGACTTTGGCCCCGACGAAGCCGTCCAGGCGGTCTACGAGTACCTCGACCGCCCTCATGAGCTCGACGCCGAGCGCGACGCGGAGCTCGCAGCGGCCCTGGTAGGCGGGGTGCCGGCCCTGCTTCACGCGGTGGGGGTCGCGGCCGACGAGTCCCGAGGTCTGCCCACACGTCAAGAGACGGTCTGGTCGAGCCTGGGCCCCCTGGGCGACGAGATCCGCGCTGCCGTCGATATCGTCGCGTCGGACCAGGAGCTCGCCGAGCGCCTGGAGGCCATCGCCAAGCAAGGGTCCATGCCCATCGACGTGAGCCTGGATCGCAAGCTTATTCGGGCGGGTCTGGTCCGCGGGGTCCCGAAGGCCCGCCGGCCCCGCGTGGTGGTGCGCGCGCCGATCATCGCGCAGCTCGCGGGTATGGTGATCGGTCAGTCCCAAGAAGAAGAGTTCATCACGCCCACGGTCGAGGCGGACTAGCAGGGGTGACGGGGAGCGGAGCGCGCCGCGGTGCGGCGTGGTTCTGACGGCTACGACCCTGCGAGGGTGCTGGACCTGTGACCGACGAGCCGACGCAGGCCAGGTGAGCGCCGGGAGATGCCCTTCGGTCCGCTCGCGGCGAGGCCTTGCAGCCCGCAGGCGCTCAGCTCTGTTCGACGTTGAACTCGAAGTCGATCTCGTCGCCGAGCTCCGCCTCGAGGTAGGCGCGCAGGCGCTTCTTGATCCGAGCTTCGACCTGACGGATCCGCTCTTTGCTCACCCCGAACACCTCGCCCAACTCCGAGAGGCTCTTGGGGTCGACCGCGACGAGGCGGTCGGTCCAGATCGTGCGCTCCCGGTCATCGGCGAGGGTCTGAGCGAAGGTGTCGAGCTTGTCTTTGACCAGGGCCCCGAACTCGTTGCGGGCGGCGTCGGTCTCGGGGCTGATGCCGTTCTTCTCGGGGACGACCTCGGCGAGGGAGCGGCCGTCGGGGTTGTCGCCTGCGGGCCCGTGGAGGGAGAGGGCGGGCGCGCGCATGTGCAGATCGACCGCGTCGACTTCGGACTCCGCGACACCCAACCGTTCGGCGAGCACCTTGTGGGTTGGGTTGACGCCTTCCTGGATGAGGCGATCCCGCTCCTTTTGAAGCTGGAAGAAGAGCTTGCGCCCGGCGCGGGTCGAGCCGAGGCGGACGAGGCGGAAGTTGTCGAGCAGGAAGCGAAGGATCATCGCACGGATCCAGTATTGTGCGTAGCTCGAGAAGCGGATCTCGCGGTAGGGATCGTACCGGGAAAGGGCCTCGACCAGGCCGACGTTGCCTTCTTGGATGAGGTCGAGCACACTCGCCCACTGACGGTGGTATTGAAAGGCGATCTTGATGACCAGCCGAAGATTGGCCGTGACCAGGGCTTCGGCGGCCTCGCGATCGCCGGTCTCGAGGTAGCGGATGGCGTAGGCCTTCTCGTCCTCTGGGCTCAACAGGGGATAGCGCCGGACCTGGGCAAGGTAATAGCTGAGCAGATCACCCGTCTTGGTCATGCCCTTGGGGGCAGGCTTGATCGCGGGTAGCCCCTTAGGGGCGGGCCGGGCTGGCTTGTCATCGTTTTCGGCCATAAACTCAGGCTCCGCGTTAGTACGAGGGTGAAGCTGGACGCCGGGAGCTCGCCTCGGGGCGAGCGGGTCCGCACCTGAGCGGGTAACCACCCGGGCGGTCGCTTCAAGCATGCCCACCTTATCTCGCCGCGCCGGTCGACTCTCGTCAGAGGGTCACGAGGCTGGTCTGGACGTGCTGGATGGAGGCGTGCGCGGAGGGGCCTCCCGCGTTCTACGGTGGAGTGTTCGTACCCTGTGCGATAATCCGCTAGGGTGGCGGTGGCGCGAGCAATGGTGGAGCTGGAACGGAGGGCGAGCCCCGTGGTGGAGCTGACCGGGACGAGGCTGAGTTGGCGCGGGGCGGCGTATGACGGCACGCTCCGCGTTGATGGCGGCGATCCTGAGCCCGTACTAGCCTTGCTGGGGCCCGAAGGGGCGCCCGATGGCGCGCTCGCGAGGGCGCAGCGCGCATCCTCGATGGCCATGACGCTCCAGCATGCTGGCGTGCTCCGGCTGCTCTCGGTCGAGCGGTCCGAAGGGCGGGTCGCTTGGTGCTACGAAGCCTTTCGCGGGCTAGGAATGGTACACCTCGTCGGTAGCGATGGTGCGGCGGAGCTCCCCGCTCGGGCGGCTGCTGAGCTGGTCGCCCAGGTCGCCGAGACCCTCTTGGCGCTGGGCTCGGCCGGCCTCCTACACCCCGGACCTGAGCCGGCTGATCTGCTCTTGGCCGGCTCGGGGACGGTCAAGATCGCGACGTTCAGCGGCCCGTACCCGGCCTCGCCCGCGATGCGCGCCCCCGAGGGACGCGACGGGGGAGAGGCCGCAGCGGTCTATCGACTCGGGGTCCTGCTCGCCCACCTCACTAGCGGCTCGCCGATCCCAGCGAGCTCCGATGCCGAGGCGCACGAAGTCGCGGTGCGCCGTGCCTTGATCCGCGCCATGGCCCGACCGGGCCCCGTCCTGTCGGATCGCTATGGCCAGTGGCTTCGCGGGATGCTCGCCTGGGACCCCGGGGAACGCCCTCCACTTTCGGCAGTCCCCGCCGGTCTGCGCGGGGTGGCTTGGGCGACCGGCGGCGAGAGCCTGGCGGACTGGGCTGGGCGCCGCGTGCAAGAGCTGATCCTGCGGGTCGAAGAGCGCGGGGTGGCGACCGGAATCACGCCCCCACCCGCCCCCGACTTCTCCGACCCAGCCCTGACCGAGGTCGACGGGCCTCGGCCCGCGCGGGATCCGAGCCTCCCGCCGCGGCGCCCGGTCCTCTTCGACGACGACACGAGCACCTCCGCTGAAGACGACGCGACCCAAGAGCTGCCTCCGGCGGGGGGCTCGCCCGTCCCGTCCTCGGGTCCTCGCTCCCGGTCGAGCGCCGGGATGCCGGTCGACATCGGCCCCCCTCCAGCAGCGCTGCGCAAGGCCTCCCTCCCGCCAGGCTTTCTGACTGAATCCTCTGCAGCGAGCGACAAGGAGCACACCGAGCCTGCCCCCGAGTCCTCGATGATGTCACCCGCCATGTTGGTGGGCGTCATCATCGGGCTGCTCATCGCGGTAGTGCTGCTTTCAGCCTACATCCTCTTCGGAGAGCGCATGCGGTCCCCCCCTGAGCCCACGGTTCCCGACGGGCCTGGCCTCATGGAGGCGGTCGTTCCTGAGCACGTTCCCGAGAGAACACACGATACCGGCGAGGAGTGGCCTGAAATTCCGCCCGAAACCTCCACCGCTGACGACCCTGACGCGGCCCCCCCCGAGCGGAGCTCGCCCCGATCCCTGCCGTCCCTCACGGTCGATCCCACGCCGACAGAGGGCTCGTCGGCCTCAACGACCGATCCTTCGGAGCGGTCGTCCACGGGCCGTGGCGCGACGGACCCCGAAGGGCTTGTGCTTTTCGGGGGGAGCGGCAGCCACACGGTGCGGTTTCGCCTCGCACCCGACCTCGAAGGTGACATCGAGGTCCGTTGTGACGGCATGCTCATCGCGGCACGAGCGCGAGGCGAGGTGCTGCTCAAGGGGCTCGAGACGGGGCAACGGTGCAAGGTCCAGGGATACCTGACGGAGGACGCTGCGGTGCGCTCCCATGAGCTCATCGTCGATGGGCCTGCGACCATCGACTGCTTTCACGACCGCGGCTCGACCTGTTTGGACTGAGGTCGCCTTCAGCAGCCAAACCGCTTTGAATGTGCCATTTTGTCGGAATCAGTGGCGTGGCCTTGCATCTGCCCGCAGACCGGCTAGTAGGCCGCCGTTCGCGGTGGGCGTAGCTCAGTCGGTTAGAGCGCCAGGTTGTGGCCCTGGAGGTCGTGGGTTCGATCCCCATCGCTCACCCCATTCGCATACGGGCCTATAGCTCAATTGGCAGAGCATCGGACTCTTAATCCGCAGGTTCCAGGTTCGATTCCTGGTGGGCCCATCCCAACGTCCCGGCCGGCAGCCGCCGGTCGGGACGCTTCCTTTCACCCCCAGCGATCGTCGGCTGGTTCCGCCGACCCGCTCCCGACCGTGGCTCACCGCATCGCAGCCCACCATGGCGATGTTGTCCAGCGGGCCACGCATCCGAGGTCACCATGAACATCGAGGTCATCGCCGACGGCTCTTATCGGCGCACGCTCCAGGTTGTCGTCCCCGCTGCTACGGTCGAGCAGCAGCTCGATCGGGCCCTCCGTCAGGTCGGAGGCAAGGCCCGCCTCCGCGGCTTTCGTCCCGGCAAGGCTCCGCGCAAGGTCATCGAGGCGCGGTTCGGGCCCCAGGTGGCCGCCGACGTAGCCGCCGACCTCATCCAGGATGCCTACACCAAGGCCATCGCCGATCACGAGCTCGAGCCGGTCAGCCGCCCCGCCGTCGATCGCGAGGAGGACCCCCGCCGTGGCGTCGACTTCACCTTCTCGATCTCCGTCGAGGTCCGGCCCTCCATCACCCTCGAGACCTGGACCGGGGCCGACGTGGTCTACCCCAGCGCCGAGGTGGACGACGCGGAGCTCGAAGCCAAGATCCAAGAGCGGCTTGTCGAGAACCAGCGCCTCGTTGAGGTCGTGGACCGCCCGGTGGGCGAAGACGACCAGGTAATGGTAGAGCTGCACATCTTCGATGGCGACGAAGAGGTCGTCACTGAGCTCGGCACCATGGTCAAGACCGCGGGCGATGCCTGGTACACCGGCCTCGAGGCGCACCTGCAAGGAATGGGTGTCGACGAAGAAAAGACCTTCGAGGTCGCGTTCGATGCGGCGGCCCGGGTCGAGTCCGTCGCGGGCAAGACCTTGAAGGTCACGGCCAAAGTGCTCTCCATCCAGACCTACCAAGTCCCGGAGCTGACCGATGAACTCGCCGAAGAGCTCGGCTACGAGGGCGGAGCCGAAGGCATGAAGCTCGCGATTCGGGCTGAGCTTCAGGGCGGCCGCGATGAGCTGGCCCGAAACCAGGCGCGAGCCAACTTGCTGCAGGTCCTCATCGACGCCAACGACTTCGACGTGCCACCTGGCATGATCGATCAGCAGCTCGAGATCCTGCTCAACGAGCTTCGCCTGCAGCAGGCCTATCGGGGAGTCGATCCGCGACAGGTTCACTTCAGCGAGGCGCAGCTCGCCGATCTTCGCCTGCGCTCTGAGTTTGCGGTGAAGGGCGGGCTGATCCTCGACTTCGTCGGGAAGGTCGAGAACATCGAGGTGACCGACGAAGATGTGGAGCGCAAACTGCAGGAGCTCGCCGACGAGCGCATGCAGGACGTCGAGGTCATCCGGGCCTACTTCGAGCAGCAGGACCAGGTCGACGACCTCCGTGAGCGCCTCTTCGAAGAGAAGACCCTCGACTGGCTCCTCGAGCACGCCAACATCGTGGCGTCCACCGGCGAGGGCGAGGGCGAGGGCACCGCACCCGAGCCGCCTCTCGATGCCGCGCCCCCCGAGGGCACCGGGCTTCCCGAAGAGCCCTCCGTCGAAGACGACGAAGACGATCAGGGCGGCACGGCGGTGCCCGAAGACGACTCCGACGACGAGCGCTGACCCGTCGCGCGGCGGACGCGGTGCGCGGTCTGTACGGCCCCGCGCCCGCGAGGATCGGGGACCTTCTCTGTAGGGCAGTGCACGACATGGATTGGTGATGCACTCCTTCGAACCGGCTCTTTTTGGGGTGTCGGGGCGCGGCTCGCGCGAGAGGAGCCAAGGTCAGGGGTGGTCGTGACGTCCTGTGCGCGCAAGATGTAGGGGTAGGCGTCCCTCGTGCCGGGCTAGCTGGTCCACGTTACGCCGAAGCACCCAACATTCCTCCCCCGGAGAGCGCCATGGATCCCTTCAAGATGACCTACTTCATCCCCGGAGTCACCGAGCAGCATCGCGGTGTTGAGCGCACGGTCGACATCTGGACCCGGCTGCTGCAAGACCGGATCATCTTTCTTGGCACTCAGGTCGACGACACGGTGGCCAACGCCATCGTCGCCCAGCTGCTCTTCCTCGACAGCCAGGACCCTGAGAAAGACATCTATATGTACATCAACAGCCCTGGCGGCTCGATCACGGCGGGGCTGGCGATCTACGACACCATGCAGTATACGCGCGCCCCAGTGAGCACCATCTGCATCGGTCAGGCGGCCTCTATGGGTGCGGTCCTGCTGGCGGCGGGTGAGCCTGGCAAGCGTCGGTCCTTGCCGCACTCGCGCGTTCTCATCCACCAGCCGCTCGGAGGGGCCCGCGGTCAAGCCTCCGACGTCGAGATCCAGGCCCGCGAGATGCTCCGCATGAAGTCCATGCTCAACGAGATCCTCGCCAAGCACACGGGGCAGCCGGTCGATCGCATCAAGAACGATACGGATCGCGACAACATCATGACCCCGCTTCAGGCGGTCGATTACGGCCTCATCGACGAGGTCATCGGCGCCGACGACCTCGCCGAGGCGTCGAGCTAGAACCCGCGTGGGAGCGCACAGGCCCCGTAGACTCACCGAGTCGCGGGGCAACCCGAGGAGGCCGCTTGCGGCGAAAGGCGAATGAAGGCAAGGACCTGTGTTGTTCCTTCTGTGGGAAGTCTCAGAAGGAAGTACGCAAGCTCATCGCAGGACCCTCGGTCTATATCTGCGATGAGTGCGTCGAGCTGTGCAACGACATCATCACCGATGAACACGAACGCGATGACTTCTACACCACCCGCGGTCTGGTTCCCAAACCCAAAGAGATCTACGACTTCCTGGATCAGTATGTTGTAGGCCAGGACCGCGCGAAGAAGGTGCTCTCGGTGGCCGTGCACAACCACTACAAGCGCATCGACTCTCGGACCTCCTCCGAAGATGTTGAACTCCAGAAGTCCAACATTCTCATGATTGGGCCCTCGGGCTCCGGAAAGACCCTGCTCGCGCAGACCTTGGCGAAGTTCCTCGATGTGCCCTTCACCATCGCCGATGCCACCAGCCTCACCGAGGCGGGGTATGTGGGCGAAGACGTCGAGAACATCGTGCTTTCGCTCTTCCAAGCTGCCGAGTATAACGTGGAGCGGGCGTGCAAGGGCATCATCTACATCGACGAGGTGGACAAGGTCTCGCGCAAGTCCGAGAACCCCAGCATCACCCGCGACGTCTCTGGCGAAGGCGTGCAGCAAGCCTTGCTGAAGATCATCGAGGGTACGGTGGCGAACGTGCCTCCCAAGGGGGGGCGCAAGCACCCGCAGCAGGAGTTCTTGCAGATCGACACCACCAACATCCTCTTCATCTGCGGAGGCGCCTTCGTCGGCCTCGATAAGGTGGTGGAGTCCCGGCTGGGCGAGCAAGCTCTGGGCTTTGGCCATGGGGGAAAGAAGCGGATCGAGCGGAGCTCCAGCGAGTTGGTTGCGCTGACCGAGGCCGAAGACCTCATGCGCTTCGGCTTGATCCCTGAGTTCATTGGTCGGGTCCCGGTGCTGGCCACCCTCGATGAGCTCGATGAAGAGACCCTGATCGAGATCCTGACGAAGCCGCGCAATGCCTTGATCAAGCAATACCAAAAGCTCTTCGATATGGAGCGAGTCAAGCTCAAGTTCACCGAGGGGGCGCTTCAGCTCATCGCCCGCGAGGCGCTCCAGCGCAAGACCGGGGCGCGCGGGCTGCGTGCCATCCTCGAAGAGGTGATGCTCGACGTCATGTACGATCTCCCTTCGCGCGACAACGTCAAGGAGTGCATCATCAGCGAGGACGTTGTGGAGCGAAAGCAGGAGCCTATCCTTGTTTATGAGTCCGAAGAGGCGTGGGCCTGAGCGCTCCGCGCCTCAAGGTTCGGCGTAGCTGCGGTCGCTCCCGGCCTGGCCGCCTTCGGCAGCTGGATGCGTGGCTGGTGGCGCACGGCGCGTCGTGCTTCGAGCTTGGGCCGAGTCCGTTGGTAGTGGATGTAGGGATCGGAACGCCCCCTGACGCGACGGTGGAGCTCCATCGCTCGCTGCGGGAGCGGTGGCCCGACGTCAGGACCCTCGGCGTCGATGTGGTTCGGCACTATGTGGACGATCTGCTCGCGCGGCAGATCGAGGGGGTCGAGGCTCGACTCGGTGGAGAGGTCCTTCCGCTGAGGCCCCAGGAACGACCCGTGGTGGTTCGGGCGATCAACCTGCTGCGAGGGGCGCGCGAGCGCGACGTGACCGAGGGCTTGCAGGCTCTGGCGGCTCCCTTGGCGCGAGGGGGGTGGCTGCTCGAAGGCAGCACCGACACCGAGGGGGATGTAGGGGTATATCGGGTGCTTCGAGCCACCATGGGCCGTCTCGAAGAGGTGGCCTTGATCATGACGACGACCTTTCAGCGAGGCTTCGACCCGCGCCTCTTTACCGCGTGGCTTCCCAAGGGTCTCGGCCGGCATGCGCGACCGGGGCCGGCGGTGGAGGAGCGCTTCGAGCGTTGGGTCGACGCCACGAGGGCGGCGCGGGCCGCGGGCGTTCGGGAGCCGCTCGACACCTTTATGGCGGCGGCCTCGCGGCTGGCGGAGGTCGACGAAGCGGTCGTGAGGAGCTCGGAGGAGTGGCAAGGCGGTGTCTTGTGGTGGCGCGCGGGGTCCTCGTCCCCCCGTCGCGTTAGGCTGTAGATGTGCACAGGTGAGCCCCATGTTCTTTCGTGAAAAGCGAAGCCCCGACCCCCATTCGCTGCGGCTCCCCATGCTGCCGCTCAAAGAGGTGGTGGTCCTGCCGCACGCCAATCTGGCGCTGACCGTGGGTCGCCCCAAGTCTCTTGCGGCGGTGGAGCAGGCGAAGGGCCGGGATCGGCAGATCTTCCTCGTCACCCAGCGCCTCGCGGAGCGAGAAGAGCCTGGCCCTGACGATGTCTTTGCTGTGGGAACCATCGCGCACATCGAGAACACCCTGAACATGCCCGACGGCACCGTTCGGGTGATCCTCGCGGGGAGGCATCGGGCTCGCATCCTCGACTGGGTGCAGTCGGACCCCTATTTCGAGGTCGAGCTCGAGCGCATCGAGCCGGTCGAGGTCACTCGGGAGGTCCTCCACTTGGTCCGCACCGTCAAGACCACCTTCGAGACCTACCAAAAGCACAACCGCGACGTGCCCCCCGAGATGGTCTTGGCGATCAACGCCATGGAAGATCCCGAGCGTCTGGCCGACACCTTGATCCACAACCTCTCAGGTCTCAAGGTGGCCGATCGTCAGCAGGCTCTCGAGGAGCGCGACGTCGAGAAGCGCCTCCAGCTCGTTTATCAGACCCTTCAGACCGAGATCGAGTTTCGCCAGGTCGAGCGAAAGCATCGCCAGCGAAGCCGTAAACAAGCGGAGCACTCGAAGCGAGAGTCGGTGCTGGAGCAGCAGATGCGCGACATTCAGCGCGAGCTGGGCGATCGCGAGAGCAAGGGTGATCTCGACGATCTCGCCCAAGCCCTCGCCGAACGTGACCTGCCTGAGCTCGTGCGCACCCGTGCGGAGCGGGAGCTGCGCAAGCTCTCGCAGATGAACGCGATGAGCGCCGAGGCGACCGTTTTGCGGACCTACCTCGAGACCCTCATCGATCTGCCGTGGTCCGAGCGCAGCGCGGAGCGTCCGGGCCTCGACGAAGCCGAGGCGATCCTCGATGAAGATCACTATGGGCTCGACAAGATCAAGGAGCGGATCATCGAGTACCTGGCGGTCGAGACCTTGGTCGATCGGATGCGGGGCCCGATCCTCTGCCTCGTCGGGCCTCCGGGCGTTGGGAAGACCTCTTTGGCGCGCTCGATCGCCCGCGCGACAGGGCGCCCCTTCGTTCGAATCGCCTTGGGCGGAGTGCGAGATGAAGCCGAGATCCGAGGCCATCGACGCACCTACATCGGAGCCATGCCCGGCAAGCTCATCCAAGCCATGCGACGGGCGGGCACGGTCGATCCGGTGATGCTCCTCGACGAGGTCGACAAGATGTCGTCGGACTTCCGGGGCGACCCCGCCTCGGCCTTGCTCGAGGTGCTCGATCCCGAGCAGAACACCGCCTTCGGCGATCACTACCTCGATATTGACTACGATCTCTCCAGGGTGACCTTCATCTGCACCGCCAACACCCTCGACGGGATCCCTATCCCGCTTCGGGATCGTCTCGAGATCATCCGGCTCACCGGGTACAGCGACCGCGAGAAGATCGAGATCGGTCGGCGGTACCTGATCCCCAAGCAGCTTAGGCAACACGGACTGTCCGATGAAGATCTCCGCGTGCCCGACGATGCCCTCCAAGGGATCATCCGGGGCTGGACCCGCGAGGCGGGGGTGCGGGACCTCGAGCGCAAGGTGGCGAAGCTCTGTCGTCGGGTCGCGCGCAAGGTGGTGGCGAGAGGCCGCGAAGAGCAGGTCACGGTCACGCCCGAGCTCCTCTCGGACATGCTCGGAGTCCAAGTGCACGAGCCGGACCGGAACGATCAGGTCGACCAGGTGGGCCTGGTCCGTGGCTTGGGTGTGTCCCAGGTCGGGGGTAGCGTGCTCGAGATCGAGGTCGCAGCCCTTCCGGGCAAGGGCAAGCTGACCCTGACCGGCCGTCCCGGCGAGGTCATGAAGGAGTCTTCCTCCGCTGTTTTTACTTATGTGCGCTCCCGCGCCGAGGCCCTGGGGCTCGATCCCGACTTCTACGAGACCAACGACTTTCACATCCACTATCCGGGCCTCGCCAGCGGGGTCGAGGGGCCCAGCGCGGGCATCGCGATGGCCACGGCGATGGTCAGCGCGCTCACGGGGGTGCCGGCGCGTCACGACACCGCCATGACCGGCGAGCTCTCGCTGCGTGGCCGGGTGCTCAAGATCGGCGGCCTCAAAGAGAAGCTCCTCGCCGCGCATCGGGCGGGGATCCGCCGCGTGATCATCCCCGAACGCAATCGTCCCGACCTCGACGACGTACCTGGCTACGTGCTCGATGCCATCGAGATCCTCCCCGCAGAGCACATGGATCGGGTGCTGCTCGAGTCGCTCAGTAGCGAAGGGGCGGCGGCGCTGTTCCGCTCGGGGAGGGGGTCGCCCTCCACCATGGGGAGCCAGGCGGGGGGGGAGCGCTGAGCCCCGAAGGGGGGCTGTTCGAGTTGGTAGCTTGTCGGCGGCAGCTTCGGCGAGATGCAGAAATCCTTGTGCCACTTGCTTGACGCTCTGGAGGGGTCAGAGTAGTAGACAGGGGCCCGGGCCAAGCGTGTTCCGGGCGGATAGCTCAATGGGAGAGCGCCGGCCTTACAAGCCGGTGGTTGCAGGTTCGAGTCCTGTTCCGCCCATTGACTCAGACGAGGGGCGGTAGTTAAGTCGGTTATAACGCCGGCCTGTCACGCCGGAGGTCGCGGGTTCGAGTCCCGTCCGTCCCGCCATTCACAGACGCCCACCCGGCACGCTCGGGTGGGCGTCTCTTCTTTGGTGCCCTCTCACTTCATCCGTTCGACCTGTCTCTCGCTGACGGGCCTCGATCGGCGCACTGGCGGTTCGAGGGCTTCACCCAAGCACCCGGAGGACTGCGTATGACGGTCGTGTCGACGGGCTTCTTCGGGGCATGGTTCCTGGGGCTGGTTCAGGGACTTACCGAGTTTCTGCCGGTCTCCAGCTCAGGCCACCTCGTCCTCTTTCAGCAGTTTTTTCCTATCGACGGAGACGATGTCTTCTTCGATCTGATCCTCCACGTCGGCACCCTGCTGCCCGTACTCTGGTTCTATCGGCGCGACGTCTCGATGCTGGCCTCCGATCCCCTGGTGGGCCGGGGACCCTTCCTTCGACGCGAGGGGGTCCGCCTCGCGGGCCTGCTGCTCCTGGCGACGATCCCGACCGGGATCATCGGCGTGGTCTTCAAGGATGTCTTCGAGCTCTGGTTCTCAACGCCCGCGGTGCTCACCTTGACCTTCGCGGTCACGGGCACCCTGCTCTTTCTCTCGAGCCGGTTCAAGGGCGCGGGCTTCGGGCTCCACCAGATGGCCTGGTGGCACGCGATCGTGCTCGGGCTGGCGCAGGGCTTCGCCATCACGCCAGGCATCTCCCGCTCTGGAACGACGATCGTGGTGGCGCTGGCCTTGGGGCTGGCTCCGATGGCGGCGGCTCGCTTCTCCTTCCTGATGAGCGTTCCGGCGATCCTGGGCGCGGTGGTGCTCAAGCTCGATGATGCGGACCTCACCTCGATGGACCTCGGGGCCCTGACCCTCGGGGGGCTCACGGCCACGGCGAGCGGGTATGCCGCCCTGGTCTTGCTCGTGCTGGTGGTGAAGCGCCGCCGGTTGGCTAGCTTTGCATGGTACTGCTGGGCGATGGCCGTCGTCTCGGGGCTGCTGGCGCTGTGGGCTCTGCTCGCGCCGGCTTGACCGCGACCCGCCGAGCCCATATGAAGCACCTGCTCTAGGGGTATAGCTCAGTTGGTAGAGCAGCGGATTCCAAATCCGCAGGTCGAGGGTTCGAGTCCTTCTGCCCCTGTGCGACTCCGTCGACGCGCCCCCCGATCCCGTCCGAGGCTCGGGGGGCGTGTTCGTTTAGGGCTCCACGAGCTCGATCCCTCCTTCGACGAGGCGCAGCCGCCCTTCGCGGTAGAGTCCGCCGACAGCCCGCTTGAAGGACTTCTTGCTCATGTGCAGGGCACGCTCGATCTCGGCGGGCTTGGACTTGTCGTGCAGCGGCAGCCGCCCCCCCGCCTCGCGCAGGGCATCGAGGATCGTCGTCTGAGCGCTGCGCACGCCTTCTACGCCCAGGGGGCGCGTCCGTACTTCGAGCCGGCCGTCGGGTCGAAGCTCCTTGATCCAGCCCGGGAGCTCGTCCCCGACGCTCAGGCTGCGGTGGATCTCGCTGTCGTGCAGGAGGCCTCCGTAGCGCTTGTCGACGAGGACGAGGGCGCCGAAGTCGTTGAAGCCGTAGACCATCAACGAGACCTCGTCGTTGACCTTGTGGTGATCGATGGCCCGATCGAGGTGTCGGTTGAGCTTGGAGCTGGCGACGACCCGGCCGCGGGCGCCGAGCCCCGCGTGCACGACGACCCGCTGACCGGGATGAACGGGCGCGAACATCTCGCCGTAGGGCAAGAAGAGGTCCTTGTCGAGGCCCCAGTCGAGGAAGGCGCCGTGGGGCGTGACGTCGACGACCTGTAGGCAGGCGAACTGGCCGACCTCGATCAGGGGACGCTGCAGGGTGGCGCTGAGTCGGTCCTCGGTGTCGGTGTAGAGGAAGACGGTGAGCTCGTCGCCGACCGAGACGTGATCGGGGACCTCTCGTCGGGGGAGGAGGACCTCGCTCTCGCCCCGCGCGAGCACGAGGCCCACGCGGAGGTCTTGGGTGACACGCAAGGTGAGGGTCTGACCAGCGCTAAACATGAACCATCCGGGAGTGAGGATGGTCTCGTATCACGATGGGGTTGCGGGGGGGCCTGCCCCTGTGCGGCGGGAGCCCGAGGGGCTTCTTGGATGCGCTACACTGGGGATGTTCTTGGAGGATGTGTGGTTGTTCTACTCTGGCTCTACCTCTCGCTCTTCGCCCTGGCCGACGAGCCGCCCAAGGTCGATGCCAACCTCGCGACCGAGTACGAGCTCGCAGCGGTTCCGGGACTGGGACCGGCCAAGGCGAGGGCCATCGTCAAATATCGTCTGAAGCACGGACCGTTCCGACGGGTGAACCAGCTCGAAAGGGTCTCCGGGCTGAGCCTGAACACGGTGAAGAAGCTCGCCCCCTACCTCGAGGTCGGCGATTTCAAAGAAGCCAAAAAGGCCATCAAGCAGCAGCGCATCGACGCGCCGCCCTACTCGGGCCCGGTCATCGACATCAACACCGCCGATGTCCACCAGCTCGGCCAGCTCCCAGGGGTCGGTCCCACCAAGGCGCAAGCCATCTTCGACGACCGCGAGAAGCGGGGTCGATTTCGGAAGTGTCGATCGCTGGAGCGGGTGACGGGCATCGGACCAAGCACCGTGGAACAGTTGATGGAGGCCTGCGAAGCGGGCAGGCCTGAACGCGATCGTTGATGGATGACCTCCGCTTGGGGTAGGCTGCGGTCCGGTCGGTCGTGTGCATGCGCGGCGTGGAGGCGGAGTGAGTCAGAAGCTTCAGGTGGCCGCGCGTGGCTGGCTACTGGCAGCGGGGCTTTTCGTGGGGGCCAACCTGCCCGCGCACGCCGAGATCTACACCGTGCCGATCATCATCGACTCCGAGGACGATCTCTTCGATCTCTTCGAGAACGGGGACATCTCGGAGTCCGAGATGGATCTCCTGATGGAGCTCTACCAAAAAAAGGTGGACCTCAACCGCGCGACCCGCGATGAGCTCTACGAGCTGCCCGGTCTGACCTACCCCATGGTCGATGCCATCTTGCAGTTTCGTCGTGAGAAGGGCGACATCAAAGATGTACGCGAGCTCGAGAAGGCGGGGGCTGTCCCCTACATCGTCATGAAGCAGATGGAGGCCTTCGTCCTCTATGGGCGGCCCAAGCTACAGCTAGACGCCCCGGTGCACGGAAGCGTGCGGCTCAAGACCTTGTACCAGCCGATGTCCGCGGGTGGGGTCGGGGTCGACGCCGGTAGCTTCGACGAAGGAGGCGGAGGGGGCTTTGATGTCTCCAACATTCGTCGCTCGCCCTCCGTCGCGCTGCGCTCGCGGATCACCGCCATGGGCGGGCGCCTGGATGCGAGCTGGACGATCTCGGGTCGAGACCTTCCCGGTCGGCTCAACCTCGCTGGGACTCCAGATAATCCCTACTACATCGCGGATTCACCCCGGTTTCGTCTCGAGCCGCTCCGCAAGGCCTACGCGATGTATTCCGCCGATCTGGGGGATCAGGGGCGCGGTCAAGTGGTCGTAGGAACTTACAACGCGGGCTTTGGTGAGCGGCTGACCTTCGACAGCACGAACCGGCGCCGCCCTTATGGTCTGTACGGTGACGACCTGATGTTCGATAACGTGGGGGGACTTGGTCGCTTCAACTCGGACTTTCGGGTTCACCGTGGCCTACAGGGCGTGGCGGGCTCGGTGCAGCAGCTCCCGGTGGCCGGGCGCATCACCCTCGACACCACCGGCTTCCTCTCGATGCGTGCTGTCGACGAGTACATGTACCGCTACCGGCCCAATCGGACCTACTTCAACGAAGAGGCCGCCGCAGGGGGTGAGGCGCGCTGTACGGCCGAGGGCCGCTGCCACTCCTTCGAGACCTTCCGCGACGTCTACGTCCATCAGGTTGGTGGCGGAAATATGCGCTTGAACCTGGGCTCGCGCTCCTATATCGGCTCTACGGCTTATGCGGCTCGAAACTACTTCACCGAGGGCGATGAGGTGGTGAACTTCGCCCCCGCGGCCCGGCAGCCCGTCCGCCGCAGCTTCGGCGCCTTTGGTATCGAGGGGGCCTACGGTACAGGCATCTTCGATCTCTTTGGCGAGTTCACGGTCACCGACCGTGGGGCACCCGCGGCCTTGATCCGGACCCTCTACGATCTGAAGCCCGTCGCGCTCGAGGTGACGGGTCGATACTACGATAAGGGCTTCGACAACCCCTTCAGCCGCGGCGAAGCCTCCGCGGGTCAGTTCCTCGGTATGAGGGCCCGCGACGAGGCTGGGCTCAAGGTTCGGGCCGAAGGGCGTCCCGCCCGGTTCTGGCGCTTCATCGGGCATGTCGACAGCTGGATCCACCCCGCTCAGGAGCGCCATGACCTCGAGTTCTTCATGCGCCATGAGTTCGACCTCAGTCGAAAGGTGCGGCTGTCGGGGTGGGTCCGCTACTTCGACAAGGACATCTGGGTCGGGGGGCGCGATCAGGACTACATTCGCAGTCCCGTCGTCAACTACGACGACATCTACGACGAAGACGACCCCGACTTCGCCATGGAAGAGCTCCGCGCTTCTCGCACCGATCTGGCTCGGGGGCTCCGCAAGGAGTTCGGCAATCAGATGCGATGGCAACCTTCCAAACGCTTTCTGCTCACCGCTTATGGTCGGATGGTGTGGCGTGACGTCTCCGTCTACGACGAGTCCTTCGAGCGCAACGTCTCAACGTGGATCCGAGGCTCCTATAAGCCGGTACCTTGGCTCGATCTGTCCAGCCGTGTCCGGTTCTGGGACGACGACATCGACACCATCGCCGAGGATCGCTCGGGCGACGGCGTGCTCGACTTTCGTAGAGGTAACGCCTTTCTCGAGGTGTATGGTCGGGTCGCCGTCTCGCTGCCCAAGCGTCTCCGGGGCAGCTTCCGGTATGACGTTCGCACCTTTACCGACGTGAAAGTTCGCGATCGCGATCCCGAGCACCTGCTGCGCTTGACCGTCGAGGCCTTCTTTTAGCAGCCAGCCAACAGGTCCCTCATCGGCCTTGGGCTCTCGGTCCTGTGAATCAGCGGGTGTTCTTGCTCGCTCCTCGTTCAGAAGCCGCCCTGCTAGGCCCCGCTGGACGCGATCGGCGTGAAGGTGTAGCTGTCGAGCAGCTCGAGGTCCTTCGGGGGCTTCCAGTTCTGATCAAGCACCTCGGTGGCGACCCACATGAGCAGGAAGACCTTGCCGGACTGGGTGTCGTCGAGGGGTTCTTCGTCTTCGCTCTCGGTGTCGCGCTCGAAGAGGCTGTAGAGCGCTTCGTCGAGGAGGTGGGGCTGGGCGCGCCACTCGACCTTGCGGACCCGCTCCGCGAAGCCGTCGTCGAAGGGGAGGAGGTCGCCCGCAACGGCTCCGATCCGGCGCTCGGCGTCGCGGACCTGCTCCCAAGTGGCGCTCTTGAGGCGTCCGCCCGCGAGATCAAAGATCCGCGCCAGCACGCCGACGAGGTACTGGGTGACCCCGACGGTCGGACCATCGAGGTGCTCAGCGTTCTCGATGACCCATCGGATGAGCCGGCGCTGGCTCTTGAGGAGCCGCGAGAGGCTGGCTTGATGGAGCTCGGTGTGGTTGCCGATCTCGTCGGACCACTCGTGGACGAGAGGGCGTGGAAGGTAGGCGTTGGGCATGGATCCTCCGTGGCGCGCAGCCTATCTCCACCGCGGGAGGCGGGCCACCGCCCAACGCGTACCGCCTCACCAGCTCGCGCTGCGCAGGGTGACCTGGTAGCGATCGCAGGGCTCGTGGCTGGGTAGTCGGCGGTCGGCGGTGCCGCGCTCGCCTGGCGGGATCGACCCGATCTCGATCACCCACGCCTCGTCCTCACAGCGGAGGGCGATCTCGGCGTCGCGGAGGGTTCGCGGGGAGAGGTTGTCGAGCCAGGGTTCGGCGCTCACACGCCCTCCCATGGTACGGATGTTGGCTCCGATCTCGACGAAGGGCTTGATGTCGAGATGGCGGCTGTAGTCGGCGCGCCGGGTGAAGATGACCTCTTGGTGATCGGCGTCGATCGACAGATTGTACCCTCCGGTGACGTTCAGTCCGAGCAGTCCGGCGATCTCCGAGGAGGCGCAGGCGTCACACGTGGCGATGGCGATGCCTTCCATGACCAGATCGCCGAGCCAGAGCCGGTCTAAGAGCAGGAGGGAGGCTTGACGCTCTCCGTTGGCGGTCTGGAGGGTGATCCGCGGGTGCTCCGGGCCCGCGCGCAGGCCGAGCCGCGCGAGCTGCTCGGTGGAGAGGGTGGTGAAGGTCGCTCCGGTGTCGAGCAGCATCTGGAGCTCCTCGACCACGCCGTCGTGCTCCACCGTGATATCGACGGTCATGCGCCGGCCTTCGCCCTCGTAGTGCAGCGCGATCTGGTTGGGTTCGACGGCGGGAGCATCGGTCGCGGTGGTCGGGGCTGGGAGCGGCCGAGCGGGAGGGGGCTCGGGACGCGCCAGCGGCTCGGCGAGCTCCCTGGGCGCGTTCACGAGGAGTCCGGCGATCTCTTCGCGGATGGAGAGAGCAGGGAGCAAGAGGGGGATGAGCAGCGCGACCAGGCCCCCCCACAGGGTGCTCGCCGCCCCGAAGGTCGCGAGGGGTTCGGGGCCTCGTAAGGCGATCGCGACGGGGGGACCGAAGAGGAGCACGATGGCGGCCGAGATCGCGATCCAAAGCGTTGCCCCCCGGTCGATCGCGAAGAACACCACCGCGCCCACCACCAGCCCGGCCACCAGGACGCCGATCACGACGCTTATTCCGGTGACGAGGCCTTTCATCGGGGGTTCCGATGCCTGGAGGCTGAGAGAGTCGACACGCTGTCTCCGGGGGTTGGTAGGACGGGGGAGAGCATGCTAGGGGAGCGCCCGGTGAGGGGGGTCCTCTCCGGGAGGTGTATCGGGTTGACGACACGGGGTCCCGTGTTCGTCCCTCGACGTGGGATCACGCGCCCACGGATCGGAGGCCATCGTGTGCGGCTTCGTTGGTGTAACCGGGGTCGAGCAAGCGGCGGCGGTGGTGTGGTTGGGTCTACAGGCTCTTCAGCACCGCGGCCAAGACGCGGCGGGGATCGGCACCGTCGATGGACCCCGCTTCCACGTGCACAAGGATCTCGGCCTCGTCGTGCATGCGATCCCTTCGTCCAAGCTGGCGGATCTGCCGGGTCAGAGCGGGGTTGGGCACGTTCGGTATCCGACGAGCGGCGTCAACACGCGCGAAGATGCGCAGCCTTTCGTCACCCGTCGGCCTGGGATCGTGATGGCCCACAACGGCAACATCACCAATGTAGACGAGGTCACAGCCCAGCTCCAGCGGCGAGGCATACACATCCTGTCGAGCTGCGATGTCGAGGTCGTGCTCATGGTCCTCGCCGATGAGCTGACCCGGATCGCGCCGTCCGACCACACGGCGCAGGACCTCGTCGAGGCGGTTGGGCGCCTCTTTGGTCGGGTACGGGGTGCTTACACCGTGACCTGCCTGCTCACTGTCGACGGCGAAGAGACGCTGGTCGCCTTTCGCGATCCTCACGGGCTACGGCCAGGGGTCCTCGGACGTCGAGACGACGGCGCGTGGCTCGTCGCGAGCGAGTCGGTCGCCCTCGATGCGACCGGCTTTCGTCGCCACAGCTTCCTGCCGCCAGGAGCCGTCTTGCTCCTCCGCAAGGGGCGGGAGCCCATCTCGCTTCAGGTGTCGACGCGAACGCACCGGCCCTGCATCTTTGAGCACATCTACTTCGCGCGTCCCGACTCGGTCATGGAGCACGGGCGTGTCAACCAGATGCGCCACCAGCTCGGGGAGCGGCTCGCCGAGGAGTGGGAAGCCCGCGGGCTCGGAGCCGATGTCGTCATTCCTATCCCCGACACCTCCCGCCCGGCGGCCCTGTCTATGGCCGAGCACCTCGGGCTGCCCTACCGCGAAGGGTTCATCAAGAACCGCTACAGCGGCCGAACCTTTATTATGCCTAACCAGCAGACCCGCGACGCCGCCTTGCGGCTCAAGCTCAACCCCATCGAAGACGTCTTTCGCGACAAGCGGGTGATCCTGGTCGACGACAGCATCGTTCGCGGCTCGACCATGCGCCGGATCATCAAGACGATCGCAGATCTCGGGGCCAAGGCCATCCACCTGGCCATCTTCAGCCCTCCGGTGCGCCATCCCTGCTTCTATGGGATCGACATGCCCACGCGCGCCGAGCTCGTAGCGGCCGATCTCGACGATGACGCCCTCGAGGCCACGCTCGTTACCCGCTTCGGCTGCGATAGTGTGACCTACCTCTCTCGGCGAGGGCTCGCTCGTACCACCGAGCTCCCCCTGTGCGCGGCGTGCTTCGACGGGGACTACGTCGTGCCGGTGAGCCAGGATGAACGCCGGGCTATCGAGTGTGACCGAAGACCGTAAGCCAGGCGAGTGGTACGCGAACTCTGCAGTTGATATATCCTAGAGTCATGCCTGAGCTGACCCAAAAGATCAGCGCCGCGCATTACCTGCACGCGCGCTCTGGGCTTGAGCCGGTCCTTCGACCCCCGGTCGAGAGCCCTACCTGCTTGGCGTGGCGGCCTCGCTCCCAGCGCCTACTCGTGGGCAACCGTGGCGGGGAGCTCTTCGAGGTCGAGCCGGTCGATGGCACCATCCGGCGTGCTCATGACCTGGGCTGGATCACGGCCCTAGCCGTCCACCCCGACAACACCCGCTTCGTCACCCTCGGCGCCGAAGGCACCTTTACCATCGGCGAGATCAGCGGGGCATCGACCGACTACATCAAGGGGCAGCACGGCTTCGCCCGGCGCATGAGCGCCATGTGGTTCCAAGACTACGCTGTGCTCACGGGCGATACGGCCACGGGGCGCGAGGTCGTGCTCGTGCGAGACGGAAAGGTCAAGCTCCGCATCCCGGTGCCGCATCGGGCTATCCCCAGGGGCAGTAGCACAGGCAAGCTCGAGCTCGTGCGGTCGACCCAGGCTGGACTGATGGTCCGCACGCTGAGCCGCAAGCCCGCGCCGGTCGACATCGAGTCGACGAATCATGTGCTGCGGTGCTTCGGCGATGTCGTGCTCGGCTTCACGGTCATCGGCCTGGTGGTCTGGCATGGCGACACGGCCATCTCGCTCCGGTTCACCGATCTCGGGGTCGCGTGTATCTCGCCGGATCACGAGTACGTGGGCATGGGGACCCGCTCCGGATCAGTGGCGATCGCCAAGCTGGACACCGCCGAGAACCGCGCCCACCCCGACGTGGTCCGCGCGGGCGAGGGGCCGGTCATGGCGGTCTCGTTCGCGGAGCGCGGCCAGTGGCTCGCTTCGGCCGGCGACTCCCTCATCGTCTGGTCGTGGGAAGACTGAGGCGCGGAGCTCGTCGACCTACCGGAGCTCGACCGGAAACGCGAGCCGCAGGGCCGGCGCGATCCTCTGGAAGGACTCGTCGTCGGCGGGATCGAGGAGCCGATTGGTGGTCAGGGCATAGATGTGCTGGCGCTCCAGGGGCCCTGTGGTCTGGAGCAGGTAGTCGTTCCGAGACTTCAACCGCGAGATCTCGATGGGGGTCCGCTCATCGGAGACGTACAGGTCGAGCTTGACATCGGTGGAGGTGATGCTGGTGAGGTCGGCGCGCTCGACGTACTTGAGGCGATGAAGACTGACATCGAGCGCCATGAGCTGATCGTAGCGAAGGTCGCCGTGGTAGAGGAAGCGCAGGGGTTCGCCGTCGACGCTGATCCTTCCGGGTTCACGGATGCCGTAGAGCGACTCGATGTTGCTCCCCACCGCGCGGATCAGCTTGGGCTGGAGCTTGATATAGCTACTGGGTCCGACGACATGGAAGCCTTTTTCGGATGGGATCGGGTAGAGCTTGACCACGATGTCGCCGTCGTCGTGAGTTCGGGCGCCTTCATCGGTGAACTGGACTTGTAGCTCGCCCTGAATGTAGCCCTCGCGACCGGCGTGGAGCGTGGCAGAACCCTCGCCAGCAGGCATCGCGAAGCGTCCGTGGGCGTCGGTGATCGGTCGCTCGGCGGAGCCGTCGAGCTTGACCATCGCCCCTTCGATGGGCGATCCCCAGATATCCACGACCCTCCCGTTGAGGGTGGGGGTGGGCGTACAACCGGCGAAGAGGATCGCCAGGCTCAGCGTGCGTAGATGAATCATTCGGGCCTCTTCCACTCTGGCGCACCATAGCGCAGGTGGGGCCGATGCGCAGCCCATCGGGTGCAACTGGCGACGTGGGGGTTCTTCTCGACTTCGTCCGTGCCCTCACCGACGTCGAGGGCGTCTGGCTTCCGTAGAGGACGGTACAGCCTCGTAAGGAATGTGTCTGCCGCGTGCGGACGGGGCTGGGATGGGGCAAACTCTTACTGTCGCGCCGCTCTGGAACACCTTGGAGTCTCCATGTCGCTCTCAGCCCTTCTCCTCTCGCTGTCGGGCCTGGCGTTCGCTGAACCGCTGACCCTGCAGGACGATATCCTCGATGATGCCCATGACATGGGTGCCTCGGATGTCTTGCTCGAGACCTTGGACCGGGCCCAGTGGGTCGACATCCCCATCTCTTCGGATCGCGCGCAGATCGTCAACGGCTCGGCGACCACCGACTTTCGCGAGGTCGTTGCCCTGGCGGGCATCGCCCGGAATGGTCAGGCGGCGCTCTTCTGCTCGGGGACCTGGGTGCATGAGCGTTGGGTCGTCACGGCGGCGCACTGCATCGATGCCCTTCGCCAATACGAGCGTCAAGGCCTGACTCCCCATGTGGTCTTTGGCGGCAACATCTGGGCGGGGGACTATTTCCACGTCGCCGAGGTCACGGAGTCCATCAACCACCCTAACTGGACCGGCAACGTCAATAATGGAGCCGATATCGGAGTCCTGCAGATCACGGGTGGCCCGGGTGCGGGCCTGCGCCCCATGCCGATCATGGTCGACTCGGCGACCTCGTTCTCGCGCGGCGAGAAGCTCGACTATGTCGGCTTCGGCGTCACGCGCGATGGCGCCAGCGACTCTGGAGTCAAGCGAACGGCCGACATCGGGTTCTGGGAGCTCCGAGGCGACTACATCATTGCCTATGACGAAGTGAAGAACCTCTGCCAAGGGGACTCGGGTGGGGCTGGCCTGCGGCGGGTCTCCGGCGGGTGGCAGCTCGCGGGCGTGAACTCCTTCGTCTACGATGTCACGGGAGATGGTCAGTCGTGCGTGAACGGCGCGAGCGGAGCGGTGCGGCTCGATCGGTTCCACCCTTGGATCGAAGAGAATACGGAGTGGTCCCGCGCCACGAACGGCGATGGCGGCGGAAACGGTGGAAACGGTGGAAACGGGGGAGATGGAGGTAGCGATGGGGGCGGCGATAACGGCGGCGGAGACAGCGGCGGCGGCGACGATGAGCCGCGGGATGTCGACTATGGCGACTGGAGCGAGCCCGACCGGCCGCCTGAGGATTCGGTGGTGCTCGGCTGTAGCGCCGTCGCGGGGCAAGGTCTGGGCGGGTTGGGCCTCCTCGGCCTGCTAGGGTTGCTCCTCGCGCGCCGCCGACGGTGAGGGTGGCGCTCTCGCGGGGCACCATGCTCCCGAGAGCTCGGCATGGGCAGTCCTACGGCCGTCGCGGGCCTCGGCGGTGGCCCTCTCGCAGGGTCTAGCGTTCCTGTTCCAGACAGAGAACGCCGCTAGAGGCTCTCGAACTCGATGTCTTCGTCAAGGGCGGCGTCGATGCCCAGGTGGCGCATCCAGGGTCGAGCTCGGAAGCTCCGTTCCAGCTCTTCGGACAGGCTACTGGTGAACTCGCTGACCAGCTCCTTACCGACCGCTCGATGGGTCTGGGCCTCGTCTTCGTCGCAGAGATCGGCGAGCAAGGCGCGAGCCTCGAGCGAGATGAGCCGAAGCCCCCGGCTGCCCGCGGTCTGGAGGACGCTCCGAGCCAGGCGTTGGGCTGTGGAGCGGTCCCCCGCAGCCTGATAGGCACGAGCCAAGGCGAGCTCTACCTGAGTTCGGCGGGGCACGGGGAGCTCCTTCAGGCTGGCCTCGGCGGTGGCCCGTTGCTCCTCGTGGGCGGCTCGGTCGCTGCTCGCGAGGGCGTGGGCTAGGATCGCCCGAGCTAGCGGCTGAAAACGCTCGGGATCGGCCCGATCATCGGCGTTGAGGGCCTCACGGGCACACCGTGCGGCGTGGGCGGGCTCGTCGGTCTCGAGGAAGAGCTGTGCGAGGAGGGTCTCGCAGGCGAGGACCTCGTCGTCGAGCCCGATCTGACGGGCCAGTAAGAGCGCTTCGACCAGACACTCGCGGGCGTCGCTGTGTCGTCCAAGGTCGAGCGCTGCCATCCCCATCGCCCGCTGGGCTGCGACACGACCCAGCTTGTAGTCGAGATCGGTCGCCACCTGGGCGGCGATGTGGGCTCGCTGACGCGCCTGCATGGGTTGCCCCTGCCAGGTGAGGAGCTCAGCCAGGTTGGACAGAGCCAAGACTCGGTTCCGCTTTCGGCGAAGCTCGCGGAAGATGCTCTCGGCTTCGGTCAGGCCAGCGGTGGCTGAGGCGAGCTGCCCGCGGGTCGCTTGCGCGGCAGTGAGCGCGAGGAGCAGCTCGGCCCGCTGGGAGGCGAGCTCGCTGCCACGGGCGACCAAGAGGCCCTCGTTCGACAGCCGCTCCACGTCGTCGAGCCGGCCTTCGAGCCAGGCCTGACCCGCCATACCGAGTAGGGCCTCCGCCACCCCCTCCCGATCGTGCAGACGCCGCGACTCGTCCAACGCCTTCTGGGCGAGCTCGGCGGACTCTTCAAAGATCTTCCGTCGGCGGAGCACCCGCGAGAGGTCCAGGCGTGCGCGGTTGGCGGCGCGGGCGTCGGAGCCGTCCTCGGCCAGCTTGAGCACGGCCCGATAGCAGGCCTCTGCCTCGCTCCAGTCGGCTCGATTGGCCAGGACCTCGCCGCGTACATCGAGCAGGTCGCGCCGAAAGCTCAGGAACTCGCTCTGCTCGAGATCGGCGAGGGCGGACTCTTCGATGGCGGCGGCCTTGTCGGTGAGGGACCAGGCCTCTTGGAGCAGGGAGCGGTCTCGAAGCCGACGGGCGGCCGCCACCAAGTAGCGGTAGGCTCGACCGGCGTCGCCAGCGCGCCGGTAGTGCTCCCCGACGATCTCGAGCGCTGCGGGGTTCTGCGCGTAGTGCAGCTCAAGGGCAGCCGCCATGCGGCGGTGCAGGTGGGCGCGACTGTCGGGGCTGAGATCGCGGTAGACGACATCGGCGAACTTGCGGTGACTCACGACGTAGAGGACCAGCTCTCCGGCTCGTCGCTCGCGGACGATTCCGGCCGTCAGCAAGCGCTCGATGCTGTCGAGGACCCGGTCTTCGGACTCGTCGATGACGTCGAGCAGCACGTCGAGGTCGACCTCGCGTCCCGCCACGGCGAGGACCTCGAGCGCCTCGCGGTCGTCGGGCTCGATCCCCTCGAGACGGCTGCGCATCATCTGCCGGATCCCCAGGGGGATCTCGAGGTGACCCGAGGCGATCTCGTCGGGCTGGAGGAGGAGGCTCCCCCGACCGTCGGGACCCAGGCGCAGGATCCCTCGCGCCATGAGGGAGCGCAGGAACTCTACGACGAAGAAGGCGTTTCCTTCTGTCTCTTGGTGGAGCCGCTGCGCGAGGAGGCGGGCGAGGAGGTCCTCGTCGATGAGGCCGGAGATCATGCGGGTGAGGTCTCGGCGTGAGAGGGGTCCGACCGCCATGCGCTGCGGTTCGAGGCCGAGCTCGTCGCCCTCGGCGAAGACGTCGGCCGCGGGGCTCGCCTTATGGCGAAGCGTGGAGATCACGAGCAGGGCGTGCTGCTGGTTCACCAGGAGCGTTCGGACCAGGTAGGTGAGAAGCTCGACGAACCGAGGATGGGCGGAGTGCAGGTCGTCGATCAGGATGATCTGCGGCTGCTCGTCGAGCAAGGCGAGTAGGGCGTCTCGGGCGCCGTCGTACAGCGCGTATCGAGCGTGGGTCGGGCTTGCACCACTCTCTTCGAAGCTCTGGATCGCTTGGAGGAGGGGCGCTGGAGCCTCGCCGTCGAAGGCGTTGGCGAAGGACTGTGCCAAGGCGACGACGCCACCCGATGCGGTCTCGCCGCTCATGAACTCGAGGCTGTGGGTGCGGATGCCCAGGCTGCGTGCCCGATCCATGGCGACTGCCAGCAGCCGGGACTTTCCGCTCCCATCGTCGCCTTCGAGGACCAAAACCCCGCCTCGCCGCGCGGTGAGTCCGCTGATCGCGTCGGTGATGGACTCGACCTCGAGCTGTCGGCCGGTGAGCGGAGGCTCCCAGCCCCCTTCGACCGCCGGGACGACCTCGCGCTCTTCGGCTTCGAGGCGGTAGAGGATCTCTTGGGCGGACTGGTAGCGGTCTCGCTCGGATTTCTGGAGCAGCCGGCGACAGATCTCGTCGAGGTGCTCGGGGATCTGTCGGTTGATCTCGCGGGGGGCGGGGGCGGCGCGGTCGCGGTGCAAGGTGACGTAGCCGGCCATGTCCTTGGCGACGAAGGGACGCTTGCCCGTGAGCATGGCGAAGAGGATCACGCCGAGGCTGTAGAGATCGGAGCGGTGATCGATAGGCGCACCCGTGATCTGCTCGGGGGAGGCGTAGGCCCAGGTGCCGACCAGGGTGGTGGACATCATGAAGTCATCGGTGGGATCAAGATACTTCACGATTCCGAAGTCGGTCAGCTTCGCGACCCCTTCCGAGCTGATCAGCACGTTGCTCGGTTTGAGATCCCGGTGCACCAGACCTGATCGGTGAACGACTGAGAGGGCGCGGCAGAGGTCGATCAGGATATCCTCGACACGTCGCCAGCGGTCTTCAGGATCCCAGTTCCGGAACTGTCGTATCAAGGCGTGGAGATCGGGTCCGTCGACGTACTCCATGGCGATGTAGGGGTGTCCGAAGATGTCACCGGAGCTCTCGACGCGCACGACGTTGACGTGATGAATGCGCATGAGGGCTCGGTACTCGCGGTTGAATCGCTTCAGGCCTGTCTTGAAGCGGGACCGTCGAAGGACCTTGAGGGCGACGAGCTGCTCGTTGGGATCCTTGGCGAGCAGGACCCGAGCCATGCCACCACTGCCGATCTCGCGCAGGAAGATGTAGTTGTCGATCCTCGAGCCTGGGTGGATGATCACCCCCCCCATCTCGAGGGGCTCCTCGGTCTTGGGTCCGTTCGGCTGGCCGATCCGGGTACTACCGCCGTTGCGATCGCTCGGGGACATACGCGCTCCGTGGGAGGGGGGAGCTTACCTCAGCCGGGGACCGCTGGACAGCCCGCGGCGGATCTGGTGGTATGGCAGGGATTTCGCGCGAGGTGCTCAGGCTGCCGGATCGCCGAGGCGGCGCGCGAGGAAGGCACCGATCTCGGCCGGTTGCTCGGTTCGGACACGGTCGAGGACCCGATCGAGGGTGTCGCGGATCCGAGGATCGGGATCAACGCGGGCGAAGAGCGCCAGCAGCTCCACCCGCAAGCCGTCGTAGCCCTCGCCCTCCATAGCGGACAGGCCACGTTTAGCGGCGGTTCGCGCCGAGCCGGTGTCACCGGCCAGCCGGAGGGCTTCGCCAGCGTCGAGGCAGATTAAGACATGGCGGAGGATCACCCGTGGCGGGGTTCGGCGCAGGCACCAGTGCGCCAGCTCGACGGCGCGCTCGGGCTGACGTCGTGCGGTGGCGAGGGCGCGAAGCGCGCCGTGTTGTCCGCCGGGATCTTCGACGGGATCGGGGGTGAGCGCCAAGGGATCGGGAAGCACTGCGAGAACTTGATCGGGCTGGTCGAGCACCGCCAGGCACCGGGCCAGCCGCAGGCGCAAGGCCCCTGCGTTCGGGGGGTTGAGCCGGAGCCAGGTCGTCGCCTTGTCGAGCGCTTTGGCGCACTGAGCGGGCGGAGCCGTGCGCACCGAGACCTCGAGGAGGGTGAGCCAAGCCTCGGCCAGCCGGTGGTCGATCTCGGCGCGCTCGACCAGAGCGACGAGGGCCTGCGCCCTCCGCTTGGCTGTGGCGTAGCGTCCGGCCGCCAAGTCGAGCTCGACCGATCGCGAGAGCACCGCGGCGCGGACGCGGCTGTCGCCGCCGGAGTGGAGGAGGTTCTCGGCTCGCTCCAGATGAACCGTGGCGTCGTGGAGCCTCCCCTGCAAGATGCGCAGGTTCGAGATCCCGCGATGAGCGCGCGCCTTGGCGTCGCCGTTGCGCGCCCGCTGGAGCGCCTCGGCCCACAGCGACTCCGCCGCGTCGAGATCGTGGCTGCGGAGGTGAAGGTCGGCCAGCGCCCGAACCGATGCTGCCCGCTCGATCGAGGACTCAGGGAGGAGGGAGAGGGCCTCTTCGAGGAAGGGTCGCGCCGCATCGAAGGCCCCGAGCCGGTGGTGCGCGCGCCCGAGACCTGCCACGCTCCGGCCGATGGCGTCGGAGTCTTGCGAGAGGCGGGCTGCGGTGACGGCCTGGTGCAGCGAGGTGGTGGCGTCTTTCCAGCGCCCCTCGCTGAGCATGGCCTCACCGTGGAGGAGGTGGAGCTTGCATCGGAGCTCGACCGCGATGGTAGGGTCGAGGCTGCGCTCGGCGGCGGGGGCCAGTCGGAGCGCCCGATCCAGGTGCCGCAGGACGAGGTTCGTCTGTTGCTCGCGGGCGGCGTGGCGCGCGGCCTTGAGGAGGAGGGGATAGGCGGCGGCGGGCTGCCCGGAGGCCTCGTAATGGCGCGCCTGCTCTGCGTGGAGGCGAGAGCTGCGCCGTCCCCCGATCGCTTCAGCGATCGTGGCGTGCATGCCCATGCGACGCTTTGGGGGGATCCGCTCGAAGAGGGTGGTGTCGAGCCAGGGAACGGCGAAGGTGAGCCTGGGCTTGTCCGATTCGGAGCTGATCTGGCACAGCCCGGCTTCGACGAGTCGTTCGGCGGTGGAGGGGGCGGCGCCCGCACATTGGCAGGCTAGATCGACCGAGGCGGGACGACCGATCACCGCGAGAAACTCCGCCAACCCCAGGGCCTCGGGGTCGAGCTGATCCAGACGCTCTTCGAGACGCTCTCGGACCATCGCGGGCACGGGCAGCGCACGCCGAGCGAGCTCCTTGAGCGGCAGGGTCGAGACCAGGCGCCCGTCCTCGCGCCGCAGCCATCCCGACCGCAGGAGCGCTCCGATCTGCTGATCGACCGCACCTGGAAGTCCACCGAGCTCCCGCAGAAAGCGCCGGGCCAACGCGGAGCCGGTGGTGCCGCGTAGGCCGCGATCGCGCAGCATGAGCTGGAGTGCCTCGCGGTCGAGCCCCTCGAGGGGGAGCCGCTCGGCGGGCAGTCCAGTGCTCTCTCCTTCGAGAAAGGGCTCGACCCCAGCGCCCCCCGTACGAGCCGTACACAAGACGAGCAGAGGCTCCACGTCGAGCACGACCAGCTTGTTCACAAGCCTGCCGATGGCTTCGAGCATGCGTGCGCTCAGCCGATCGACATCATCGATGCACAAGATCGTCGGCCGCCCCCGGACGGCCTGAGCCAGCCCGCGCAGGTGTTGCTTGGGGGGCTGCTCGGCCGCCTTGGGATCGAGCTCTCGGAGCAAGGCGGTGATGGGGTTCTTGGAGCTGGCATCGACCAGGGCGACCCGGATCTCGGCTTGTCGGGCAAGCTTCGCCAGCATCTTGAGCGTGAAGGAGCGGCCCATGCCGTCGGCGCCCGTGAGGGCGACCACCCCGCCGACCCCCTCCTGCAGGGCGCTGAGTCGCTCGCGAATGGTGGCGAGCAGGTCGTCGCGACCGCGCAGCGGAGGGACATCGGGATCGTCCTCGTCGTCGAGGGCGGCGAGCACGGCGCGGGCGCTGGGGAAGCGTTGGCTCTTCTCTTTGTAGAGGAGTCGCTGGCACACCGACTCGAGACGGCGGGGCACGTCGGGACGAAGCGCGCTGGGTGCAGGGGGGGTGTGGCTGAGGTGCCGGGCGAGGAAGCCTGTGATCGAGTCCGCTTCGATGGGCTTTCTTCCGGTGATCATGAGGTAGAGCACGGCGCCCAGGCTGTAGAGGTCGGTACGCGCGTCGACCGGCTCGTCGGTGATCTGCTCGGGAGCCATGAAGGCGATCGTGCCCACCAAGTTGCCGTGCATGGTCAGCGCGGTCGCGTTGGAGCGGTGGTCCTTGACGACCCCGAAGTCTGAGAGGTGAGGATTGCCCACCTGATCGATGAGCACGTTGGCGGGCTTGATGTCGCGATGGATCAATCCCCGGTCGTGGATGTGGGCCAGTGCTCCGCATAAGCCACGTAGGATCCGCTCGGCTCGCTCCCACTGGTCCTTGGGCGGCACCTCGCGCCAGGCCGCGAGCTCTTCGTCGAGGTCGCGGCCGTCGATGAGCTCCATGGCGATCCACGGGTAGCCATCTTCGATGCCGGTCTCGTAGACCCGCACGATGCAGGGGTGGTCGAGGCGCGCGAGCGCGCGGTACTCTCTTGTGAATCGTCGAACTTCATCGGTGCCGACGCTCGCGGGATGGAGGACCTTCACCGCGACGGGACGGCCTTCGTCGTCGGTCGCGCGAAAGACGGTCGCGTTGCCCCCGCGGCCCAGAGGCTCCCCGAGGCGGTAGCGGCCCACCCGCCCCCCCTGGCGCGGCCCCGTCGGCTGATCGTCGCTCATGGACTCCCCCATCCGATCGAGAGGAAGGTCTCGCCCTCGTCGCGGGGAAGGCTAGCCGCCAGGGAGCGCGCCAGGGCAGACGCGACCCGGCGGTGGCGCGCTTTGGCACCGGGCTCCTCGACCGCTCGGGCCAGGGCGTGATGGGCGAGTAACTGGTAAAAGCGGTAGCCCGAGGTCTCGGCGGTCGAGAGCGCGCGGCGCAGGACCTCGAGGCTACGCTCAGGCGCCCCCAAGGCGATCCAGGCCTCCCCAGTGGCCAGATCGGTTCGGACCCGAACCAACGGCCAGGGCTCACGGTCGCTGGGCACGCGCTCCAGCTCTGCGCGAGCCCGCTCTTGGTGCTTGAGGCGGGCCAGCGCGAGGGCTCGCAGGGCTCGGACCATGGGGGCAACCCCCTCGGAGTCGAACTCGACCAGGAGCGGGAACAGCTGGTCGAGCACCTCGAGGGACGTGGAGAGGTCGCCCGTCTCGATCGAGATCCGGGCGAGGGTGACCAGGGCGGGGATCTCGTCCTCGCGGGCCTCGAGCTCGCTCGTGAGTCGGGCGGCCTCACGGGCGTCGCGCAGGGCCTCGTCGAGCCGGCCCAGATCGGCGAGGGCGCGAGCCCGGTGTGTCAGTCCGAGGGCGGTGCCGAGGGGGTGGTGGACCTCCCGCGCCTGGGCGAGGGTGATCTCGGCGAGGGTGAGCGCCTTCTTGAGCAGCCCCGTGGCGTGGTAGAGTTCGCAAAGGTTGACTCGGACGACCGCGAGCGGCGCAAGCATCCCTAGCCGCTCGAAGACTTCGGCGGAGCGCTCGAGCTGGCGGCGAGCCTCCATGGTCTGTCCGGTACAGATCGCGAGGATCCCCAGGCCGTTGTAGCCGAAGCCGACCGCGCGCTGGTCGTCGGCTGCCTCGGCCATCTGGAGGGATTGACGCCACTTGGCCTCGGCACCCTCGAGATCGCCCCGGGTCCAGTCTACCGCGCCGAGCTGGTAGAGGGGAGCGGTGCGAAGCGCGGGATCGTGGGCGGCGATCGCACGGTCCAGGGCCTTCTCGAGCCAGGGGCGGGCGGCCTCGCACTGACCGCGGTTGCGGAGCTGGTGACCGATCTCGGCCAAGGTCCGACTTTCGAGGTTGGGATCCTCGATCAGCTCGGCGAGCTGGGTGGCGAGGCGGGCGGCCCGAAGCGCCTTCTCGGGCTGGCCGACCGCCACGAGGCACTGGCTACGAACCAGATGCAGCTCAGCCAAGGCGCGCTCTGCATCCTCGAGCACCAGATAGCGTCGCGCGCTCGGCTCCATGTGAAGGGCGCGGTCCAGATAGCCCAGCGCCTCTTCCCACAGGCTCGCCTGCACCCGCCGATGCGCGGTTCGGATCAGGTAGGCACAGGCCTTTGGAGCGATCCCTGCCTGCTCGAAGTGATGAGCGAGATCTTCGACGTGATCGTGGATGTCGCGGCGATGAAACCGTTCGATCGCTTCACCGAGTCGTTGATGCAGCGCCCGGAGCTCGTTGGGGGAGAGGGACTCGAGCAGGACGCCACGGAAGCGCTGGTGAGCCAGCTCGAACTGCTCGTCGCCTTCGCCTTGGGTCTCGTCGGCGATCCCCGCCTCGACCAGCTCGTCGACGGCTTCGAGGGTGGGCTCGTCGGCGAGGTCCACCAGCTCCGAGAGCAGCTCCAGCGCCACGTGACGACGGGACAGGGCGAGGACGACCGCGACCTGACGGGCGCGTGGGCTCAGGGGCTCCAGCCGCTCGGTCAGGGCGTGTCGCAGCGAGGCGGGCATCGGCAGGCTGGAGCGCGTGATGTCGGCGGGATCGAGGGTGACGCGCCACGCCGGGCCGTCGCGGACCAGCAGGCCCTCGTCGGTGAGGGTGCGGAGCATGTCCGCGAGGTAGGCTGGGGAGCCATCGCTCTCGGCGTGCAGTCGTGCGGCCAGCGGGAGGGCGGTCTCGTCGTCGCGCACCAAGGTGAGGAGCAGCTCTTCGACCTCGTTGCGCTGCAGGGGCCCGAGGGTGTGAATGTGTAGAGCCTCGACCTGCTCGAGTCGCTGCTCAAGGGCGGAAGTGACGCCCTCGTTGACCTCTTGGCTCAAGATGAAGGCGATCGACTCTTCGCTGAGCTCCACCGTGTTGCGGACCAGGTACTCGAGCATGTCGAGGGAGGCCCCATCGAGTTCGTGCAGGTCGTCGAGGATCACGACGAGGGGCGCTCTGGCGGTGAGTAAGGGCTTGAACGCGGCCAGCACGGGGTACCGCTCGCGGCTCGCTCCGACGGAGCCGGTGAAGGTTTCTCGGATGACCTCAGGGACCTCGTCGGGGGCTAGGGCGGTGAGTACGCGACTGAAGAGGCCGAAGGGGGGGTCATCGTGGCTCGCCTTGGCCCGGAGGACCGTGAGGCCATGACGCCGGGCCCGCGCCTCGGCCAGGTCCAGAACTCGGGTCTTGCCCACGCCGCCTTGACCCTGGACGAGGAGGGCCGCGCCTGGGCCCCCCTGCTCCAGCGAGGAGAGGGTCTCGCGGAGGCGGGCGCGGACCTGGGTTCGACCCACCATGCGCGGGGGCCAGTGCTCGGCTTGCTCGGTCGGCTCAAGGTCGCCGAGGAGGTGAAGGAGGTGTGCGGCCGACGCGAAACGGTCCGCGGGATCTTTCTTGAGCAGCCGCATGCAGACGTCGCTGAGCTGGCCAGGGATCCGAGGATCGAGCTCGCGCGGCGGCCTGGGGGTCTCGTGGAGGTGCTTCTCGAGCCAGCCCTGTAGCGAGCGCGCCTGGAAGGGGCGCTGGCCGGTGAGCATGGTGTAGAGGATCGCGCCGAGGCTGTAGAGGTCGGCGCGGGCGTCGACGGCGCCTCCCTCGATCTGCTCTGGGGCGATCCAGGCCGCGGTACCCATGATCTCGTGGACGCCAGTGAGCTCGGAGCCGAGCTCCTTGACCACGCCAAAGTCCATGAGCTTGACGGCCCCATCGGGTCGGACCATGACATTGCCCGGGGTGAGGTCGCGGTGAACGAGGCCCCGCTCGTGCAGGTAGTCGAGGGCGCGGAGGATCTGCACCAGCACGCCCTGGGTGCGGGTGAAGCGCTCGGCGTGCTCCATCCCGCGCCAGGACTCGATCTCAGCCTTGAGATCCCGGCCGGGCACGAGCTCCATGCTGTACCAGGGGCGCTCGCCCAGCAGCCCCCACTCGAAGACCCGCAGCACGTTGGGATGGTGCAGCTTGGAGAGCGAACGGAACTCTCGGCGGAAGCGGCTCCGGCTCTCGGCGCCAGGACCAAGCGGCCGCAAGACCTTGACGGCCACCTTGGAGTCGTCGCGGACGTCGCGTGCGGCGTAGACCGAGGCCATGCCCCCCTTGGCGATGAAGCGCACCACCTCGTAGGGCCCGAGACGGTCTCCGGCTCGGACATCTCCGGAACCGTCACCCTCGGTCATTAGGCTTGCGCCGTGGTCATGGTGATGGGGGCCCATGGGGCGTGCGCTCTCCTTCCGCGGCACCGCGTCCTTACACTATAGTGCCTCACACCCGAGGTGCATGCGGGAGTGGAGGCGCTGTGGAGCTTGAGGCGTATGCGCGGACGGATCCAGGGCCGGTTCGCGAGAATAACGAAGACAACATGTTGCTCGATCTGCACAGGGGCATCTTTATGGTCGCCGATGGCATGGGCGCGCACGCCTTCGGCGAGGTCGCGGCCGAGATCGCAGTCGACGTCGTGCACCGGATCCTGTGTCAGGAGCACGAAGATCCCGACGAGACACGCCTCATGCGAGAGGTCGAGGTCGAGGAGGACGCCGATAAGCTTCGCGAGCGGCTGCGTTACGCCATGAACCAGGCCTCGATCGCGATCCGGCGTAAGGCGGTCGAGATGTCGGGGGCTGACGACATGGGTACGACGCTGGTGGTCCTCATCGTCGACGAAGAGCAAGCCCACCTCGCTCATGTGGGCGACTCGCGGGCCTACCTCTACCGCGATGCCCGCCTGATCCGGCTCACCCGAGACCATACGGTCGTCCAGCAGGAGATCGACGCGGGCAGGCTCACCCCCGAGCTCGCGCGCCTCGTGCCACAGAAGAACATCCTGACGCAGTCGGTCGGCTTTCACGGGGTGGTCGAGCCCGACACCTCGACCCGCTTCGTCCACCCCGGAGATCTCTTCATCTTGTGTAGCGACGGGCTGACAGACACCCTCACCGACGCCGAGATCGGAGAGATCGCCAAGGCGCACCCTGCCGATATGCTGGCGGATGCCCTGGTCGAGACCGCGCTGAGTCGAGGCGCTCAAGACAACGTGACCGCACTCTCGGTGCTCCTCGGCCCCTAAGCGGAGGCGACGTGCCGAGGGCTACTCTTCGTCCTCGCTCTCGAGCTCCGATGTGCCGGCCAGGATCTCGGGCAAGTCGGCTACGAGCCCGTCGGCCTGCGACAGGGGCAGGCTCACCAGACCCCGCGTGAAGGGCCCCTCCGCGTAGTATCCGCGCTGGCTGTCGTCCTCGCTCCCGTCGTTGGTTGGCCCCGAGAGCAGGGTCACGGTCCACACGGGGCCTTCTCGGCTCTTGAGCTCCATCTCAAGGACGGGCTGCAGTCCTTCGGGGCGCTCCGCGACGTAGTCCAGGGCGCTCAGGCGGGATGCGGAGACAAGCCAGTTGCCGGCCGCTTGATCGGCCGTGTCACGGTCCGCGGGGTCGGCCCAGAAGGATCGGGCCCTATCGTCGGGGTTGCGCTGGACCCAGGTGCGCTCCTGGCCGTCGTGCCGCAGGGTGACCCGCTCGACCTCGCCTGCGCTCAGGGGGTGAAGGCGCCGCTCGGCGAAGGTGCGGGCGCTGCTCTCGAGGCGCGAGAGCGCGCGGCGCTCGACGAGGAAGACGCGATCGTCGCGCTGCAGGTAACGCGAGCGCTCGCCGTAGGTCGCGTTGCCGACAAGCAGGGTAATCGGCCCGGCCTTGCGGTCGATGGTCAGCGTCGCGTGCGGGGTGTCGAAGCCGAAGTCTACATCGACGCCTCGGACGGTGAGCTCGCGGGTGGCCCGGAAGGGCGCGAAGGACTCCCAGACCTTGTCGGCCTGCTCGTTGCCCAAGAAGGACACCGTGGTCTCGACGATCTCGGGCTCGGGAGGCGGTGGCGGCGGCGGCGGCTCGGCCTCGGGGTCGTCTGGGTCGATGTCGATCTCGGGTGGCGGGGGCGCGGGCGGGCTGACCTCGGTGCGGGTGGTGGAGGTGATCCACAGGTACTCCCCGCGGTCATCGCGCTTGCGCTCGATGGTGACATCGGCCGCCTCGCTCTTGAGCGAGACTTGTCGCAGGTCGGAGGGGCTCGCGAGATAGACGGGCACGCCCTCGTCGGGGGTGGAGGCCCCCGAGCTGCTGTCGTGGTGGACCAGGTAGGTGGCTGCCAGGCTGATGGCGAGGGCACCGCCGAGAACTCCGACTTCGATGATCTGCTTCATCGCAACCTCCGGCGTCCGAAGACCCAGGTAATCCCGCCGCCGAGCACGACGAGGGGGACGGCGAAGATCGTGCCCCAGAACCACCACCGCTGACCGGAGGGGCTGTGGTCGATCCGCACGTCTTCTTCGCTCGCAGTCTCGCCGCTGACGTCTTCATCGCCCGCGAGCCAGCGGACCGACTCGACCACGAGATGGGGCCCGGTGAGCCAACCGTTCGAGACCGCCGCGTCACTGGTGAACCCGAGGTTGCCGATGACGACCGCCCGCCAGGGGTCCTCGGACTTGTCGCTCTCGACCGCCATGGCGATGGTGTGGACCTTGGAGGGCTCGTCGGGATCTTGTTGAGCGTTGGCGTTCTTGTCGGCGAAGGCGGTGCTCTGGGTACGGAGCAGGGGGGTGCGCCGGGTCTGGACCTCGGGGATCTCGGAGAGCCCGACAGGGCCCGGCAAGACGACCGGCTGCCCCGCCTTGTTCAGGGTGCCGACGATCGAGTGGGTGCCGTAGCGGTCGGTGACGATCAGGTAGGGGGACTGCCCCGGGAAGCGATTCTTTGGATCGGCGATGGGCCCCTCGTTTCGCGTGAGACCGAGGTGGTTCATGAGGGGAGGCATCGGGTCGGCACGGCTGTCGGTGAAGAGCATCAGCTGCCCCCCAGCGTCGAGCCAGGTCAGGATGCTCTGCACCTCTTCGGGGAGCAGCGGGTCGGTCGGTGCCGCCACGATCAGGAGGTCGGCGTCGGCGGGGACCTGCTCGGCGAGCCCTTGCACCAAGCCGAGGTCCTCGACGCGGTAGCTCTGATTCTGCAGGAGCCGTCGAAGTTGCGAGAGCTTGCGCCAGTCTCCGCCCTCTCCAGAACGGTGCGATGCCTCGCCGTGGCCGACGAGCATGTAGGCGGTGCGCTGACCGCGGGTCGCCTTGAGCAGGTTCTTCTGAACTAGGCTGTCGAACTGCCGAAGGTCGCGCTTGGCGCGGTTGCGCTCGAGCCGCATCTTGAACTTGACGGGCTCGCCCTCTTCGACGAAGACCACCCAGCCGTTGTCTTGAAGCTTGAGCTCCTCGGCGAGGGCGACATCGATCGCTTGATCGCGGACCGAGACCCGGATCATGCCGCCCGAGGCGTCTTCGAGCTCTCTAAAGTAAGGCCGGACCTCTTCGAGGACGTCGTTGCCAGCGGGGAAGAAGAGGTAGACCTCGACCGGCTGGGCCAGACCTGTCACCAGGCGCTTGGTGGCCTCGCCGGCGCGAGCGGTTCGGAAGTGCGCGGTGTCCCACTCGACGCTGTAGTGGTTGGCGAGGTAGTTCAGGGGGAAGACGAGCGAGATAGCGAGCCCTGCGGACAACCCAGCCATCGCGGCGCGCTTGGCGCTGTCGCGCGGGAGCACGACTGGGTTCGCGTAGAGCACGAGATCGAGCGAGAGCATGGGCAGCGCACCGATGATGAGCACGATCGGGGTCAGGGAGCTCCACACCCCCTGCCAGCGGGCTGCCGACTCGTCGAGGAGACCGAAGGTTGACGTGGCCTCGGCCGTCGACAGGGCGTAGGTGACCAGCGAGAGGGTCGCGACACCTGCGGTGGTCATGCCCAGGATCGCGCCCTGTTGCACCGAGGGGTCGGATCCCGAGAGCTTGCGAGCGCGAAGGGCGAAGGAGGCCACAACGACGAGGACGCCCAGACCTCCTACGATCCAGCGGGCCACGCCCGTACCGACGATCTGCTCGCCGACGAAGACGAGGCCCATGCCGAGCAGCCATAGAGTGCCTGCGAGGGTCATTGCCAGCTCCTCCGCTCATGGGACCGGGTCGCGAGCAGCAAGAAGAGCCCGGTCACCGAGACGTAGTAGAAGATGTGGTTCACACCCAACAGACCCTTCTGGAAGGGCTGGAAGTGCTTGTCCCAGATGGCGGCGTAGCTTGCGATGTCGGCGAAGCCGCCGTCGGCGATCTGCGCGACCAGCCACAGGAGCACCATGAAGACGACCAGGGCCCCGCTGATCACCGCGGCGAGCACCTGGCTGCGCACCAGGGAGCTCGCGAAGACCCCGATGGCTGCGACCGTGCCGCCATAAAGCCACAGGCCGAGGTAGCCGACCGCGACCTGCGCCACGCTGACCTTGCCGTGGATGAAGATCATCAAGGGCATGTGCAGGGTGCACACGATGAAGAGGCTCACCATGCCCATGACGGCGAGCCACTTACCCACGACGACCTCCCAAGCCGCGATCGGAGAGGTGAGCAGGACCAGCTCGGTGCGGGTCTGCTTCTCTTCGGCGAGGGAGCGCATGGACATGAGCCAGGCGGCGAAGCCTGTGGCGATGCCGGCGCCCATGAAGAAGTCGCGCAGGACGTCGGCGCTGTAGCGGGCACCGCCCCCGAGCGCGAAGACGTTGTAGGCGGCTCCGGCCAGGAAGACGAGCAGGGCGATGATGAGGTAGCCCTGGATGCTGCTGAGGTAGGCCGCGAGGTCGCGGCGAGCGACGAGTAGGAACTTCATTCCTTACCTCCGGTGAGGCCGAGGAAGACCTCTTCGAGGTCGTAGTCGGGCTCTTCGACCAGGCGAAGCCCAAAGCCCGCGGCGGCGATGGCGGGCAGGAAGGACTCACGTACGTCGCCGGAGAGCGAGACGTCGAAGCGAGCCAGACCCTCGGGTGCGTCGCGCTGGGTAAAGTTCGAGACCTCGCCCTGCTCGTCGAGCCAGTCGACGAAGGCCTCGGCCTGACCTCGGATGGTCACGACCAGTCGCTCTTGGTCGATGCGCGCCATCAGCTCCTCTTGGCCCCCGCTGGCGACGACCTTTCCTTCGTGGAGCACGACGAGTCGGTCGCAGGTCTTGCTGATCTCCGAGAGGATGTGGCTGCTCACGATGACCGCGCGCCCGTCGGCGAGGCGGCGGATGACTTTGCGCATATCCTTGATCTGGCGCGGGTCGAGACCGCTAATCGGCTCATCGAGCAAAACGAGCCGGGGGTTATGGATCACGGCCATACTGATGCCCACCCGCTTCTTGAAGCCGTGAGACAAGGTTCCGATGAGCTGGTTGGCGCGATCCTGCAGGCCGGTGATGCGCAGCACCTCGGGCAGTCGCCCCTTCGCCTCGGATGCGCTCATCCCCTTGAGTTGCGCGCAGTGCACGAGGAAGCTCGAGACGGTCATGTCGCGGTAGAGGGGTGGTTCTTCGGGCAGGAACCCGATGCGCGACTTGAGGTCGTCGGCGTTGTCGGTGACATCGACGCCGTCGAAGGTGACCTGACCGGCGGATGGAGAGAGCACGCCGGCGAGCATCTGTAGGGTCGTGCTCTTACCGGCCCCGTTCAGTCCCAGCAGGCCGACGATCTGGCCTTCTTGGACCTCGAAGCTGACGTCGCGGAGAGCTGGGAAGTCTCCGTAGTATCTCGTCAGGTTGGTGACCTGGATCATGGAAGGCACCTCCGCGTGCGAGGGCAGGGTACGCACGACCGATCAGCCGTCAAGGCTACAGAAATCGGCGCGCGGGCGTTAACGCATACTCAGGAGGTAGCCGGTGCGGGTGGTGCGCTTTCATCGCGGAACGCTGGTGGTCGAGGGCTCCCCGGCGGACGAGCTCCCCCAGGGCTTTACCCACGACCCGCGCATCGGCGCCCCTCGAGGCTACGCCAGCGCATACCGGCAGGTCCTGCTCGACCTGCATCGCCGAAAGATCCCCTACCGTGACGAGGCTCGTGCCTATGCTCCGCTCGAACGGGCGCACCGGAGCAGCCGCTCGCCGCGGGACTACCAGCGTGAAGCAGTCCAGGCGTGGCGCGACGCGGGACGGTGCGGCACGGTCCTTCTCCCCACTGGAGCGGGCAAGTCCTTCGTTGCCGAGCTGTGCATCGCAGAGGCGGACCGCTCGGTCCTGGTGGTGGCACCAACTTTGGACCTGGTCGGGCAGTGGTACGATGGGCTGCGCGCGGCCTTTGGGGATCCGGTCGGCGTGCTGGGCGGGGGGGTGCATCAGGTCGAGGCGATCACGGTCGCGACCTACGACTCGGCGTGGATGCACATGGACCGCTACGGGGATCGGTTCGGCCTGCTGATCTTCGACGAGGTCCACCACCTGCCCGGCCCGAGCTACGCGCAAGCCGCCCTGTTGAGCCTCGCCCCCTTTCGCCTGGGTCTGACGGCGACCTTGGAGCGTCCCGATGGGGGCCATGAGCGGGTCTTCGAGCTGGTGGGCCCCGTGGTGTATCGTCGTGAGATCACCGAGCTCGCGGGCGACTTTCTCGCTGAGTACCACACCGAGGTCGTGCTCGTTCATCTCTCGGCCGAGGAGCGTCGGGCTTACGACGAGGCCTATGGGCTGTACCGACGCTTCATCGAAGAGAACAACATTCGTCTGGGAGGACCCGGGGGCTGGGCGAACTTCCTTCGGGTCAGCGCCGCCTCCTCCGAAGGGCGGCGGGCTTTCAAGGCGTGGAGCCTCAGTCGGCGCCTGATGCATGGTGCGGAGGCCAAGCTGCGGGTCACCTCCGATCTGCTTCGGCGTCACGCCGATCGGCGGATTTTGATCTTTACCAACGACAATGCCACGGCCTACGAGATCTCCCGTCGCTTGCTCGTCCCGGTGATCACCCACCAGACCGATCTCAAGGAGCGGCAGGCCTTGCTCGAGGGCTTCGGCACCGGCGCGCTCCCGGTACTAGCGACCTCCAGGGTGCTCAATGAGGGCGTCGATCTGCCCTCGGCCGATGTGGCGATCGTGCTTTCGGGCACGCAGACCGTGCGCGAGCATGTGCAGCGCCTCGGGAGGATCCTCCGAAAGCAAGAAGGCAAGCAGGCGATCCTCTACGAGCTCGTCGTGGCAGACACGACCGAGCAGCGCCAGAGCGCCCGCCGTCGCGATCATGTCGCGTACCGCGATCCATGAGAACCGTGGGCTCAGGTGGGACCGGACTGCGCCACCTGCTCCGCCGCCTCGATCACGCGCGTCGTGGGGACGATCTCGGCGAAGGGGATCAAGGGGCCCGAGAAGGCCGGGAGATCGCTACCCTTGCTGCCACGGCGGCGCTTGCTGACCGCGACGATCACGTTCCCTGGCCCGTACCGCTGGATTCGCTCGAGCTTGCGCGAGAGGGTCTCGGGGCGCCAGAAGCCGATGATCTCGAGCCAGGCCTCGCGACCATCGGGGTGAGCCAGGCGGAAGTCTGGCACGAGCACCGCGCGATCTCCGAGGGGCAGCGGCCTGTCCCCTTCGTGCAGGCGCCAGGGGGTCTGTCTGGCGTAGAACCGCTCCGAGAAGGCCTCTTGCTCTCGGGTGCGATAGGCGCCGGTGTCGACACGGTGGCTCTTGAGGTTGAAGCCGTTGTCGAGCACGAGGCTCTTGGGGTGGCGCGCCTTGGTCCAGAGCACGGTGGCGTGGAGCTCCCAGGGGCACTCTTGTAGTAAGATCGCCGGAAAAAAGCTCGCGAGCTCCATGCCGTAGCGCGTGGATTGTCGAAGCAGGGAGGCTGGGCCGTCGAAGGTGATCGAGAGGTGGTCGGGGTGGTGTTCCGCCTCGATCATGAGCTGGTGGAACTTGGCGATCCGGACGAGCTGCTGCAGTCGTGGCTGGGAGGGCTTCGAGAGCCGGAGCCGTAGGTCGGTGGCGTGAAGCAAGAGGGACTGTACGAGGGCGACGTTGTAGCGGTCGAGCAGCCACGCGGCGTCTTGGCCGCGAAAGCCTACGAGACGTTCCTGGTCCCGCAGGTCGGCGTAGAGCGCCTCGCGCACGTCCTCGGCGTCGCAGGCGAGCTCTTCGGCGACCCGGCGGAGCACGTCCTCAGCGGTGGTCCTTCCCAAAGGGCCTGGCTCCAGCGCGAGGGGGCCGACTTCGCGGGCGGTGCGGAAGACCTTCGCCCGAAGCTCCTTGGGTGGCAGGGGGCTGCGCATCTCGAAGTCGGAGTGATCGAATAGGATCTTTGCGAGGCCCTTGAGGATCTTGTGGTCCCTGCGGGTGCCGATCCAGGCCTTGACCTCGTCTGCGATCTCGCCCCGTCGCTGTCGATCCTGAAGCGCGTTGGCCCAGATCTCGATCAGGTCTTGGGCGGCCTGATGCAGAGAGGCGCGCTCGGGATCGATGAAGGACGGATGGATCGAAGCGCCCCGTACCGACGCGCGGAGGAGGTCGCGGGTCAGCATGGCTCAAGCGGAGTCATGTGGGCGAGCCAAGACTCTTGACCACCCGCTGCCACGTGGCGAGGGTCGCCTTGTGCCACTTGGATGGGTTCACTTCTTTGATGTAGTCTTTTGGGACTCCTCGGGTGTAGACGACGGGGAGGATCCGACGAAGGAAGGTCTCGGTGGCGGGGTGCCCTTCGGGCAGGGTGCAGAGCTCATCGGTGACATGGGCGAGACGCTGGGCTCCGCCGGCGCCCTTGGCCACCCCCCGGGCCAGTGCGGTGCTGAGATCGAGGATGAAGGACCCATCCTCGGGGTCTGAAGTCAGCGAGAAGCGGACGAGTAAGGCGGCATGCGACGCGGCAGACCACCCCTCGGCCGAACCCATGCACTCGGTCATGACCCACAACGACCGCCGCTCTTTGTGTTGAGCGGGGGGAAAGGCACACAGTCGGGTCAGACGGGTCGCGAGGTTGGTCCGACCATTGCGCTCTGGGGGGCGCGCGCAGATCTCGAGCCATGACCAGATAGGGGAGGCGCCGTCGGCGAGGGCGAGACGCGCAGCACCGTCCGCGATGTCCACGTCGGGGAAGCGCCAGAACTGCACCTCGGCCACCCGCTCTCGCAGCTCCCGTTCCGCACGCTGGATCTGGGCCTCGGGCATCCCGAGCTGGTCGGCGATCTGGACCTCAGCGGGGCAAACTTGGGCACGAACGTCGATGCAGTGCTCCCAGAGCGGATCGTGGGGCCCGCTCGTGACGGGGCTGACGAGCGAGCTCAGCCGCCGGGAGGTGGTGTGGCGCGCCACATGCCCTACCCATCGCATAGCCTGCGGGCTCTGGGCGAGGACGCTCAGCAGGGGGTCGAGCTCGACGTCGGGGTTGCGGTCGATGGTGCTGGCGATCCGACGTAGCAGCATATCGGCGCGACCGTCGTGCTCGTCGACCATGAGCGCCTGCCAGAGCTGCGCAAGGGCGTCGGGCCCGTTGGGGGAGGCCAGGAGCTCGTCGACCAAGGACAGGAGAGCGCCCTCAGGGCGTCGGCTGCTCGGCAGGTGAACCCAGGCGTCCGCGACCACCTGTCCGGCCCCTTCGGCGATGAGGGTGTGTGCCGCGGGGCTCTCGCAGGCCGCGAGGGCGTCGGAGAAGCGCGCGTGGTGGAGCAGGAGCATGACGTACTCGGTCCAGAGCGACGAGAGTACGGCAGGAGGCATGGGCAGGGGCTCCCTCTCGAGGGTGACGCCAAGCTCAAGGGTCGCGGCCATGGCGCTTGGGCCTTCGTCGGCCCAGCGGAGCAGCGCGCGTGCCCAGGCGTCGCTGTGGCTGTTTCGAGGCCGTACGCGCGTGATCGCACCGAGCACGTCTTCGGATGGGGCCTCCGGCGCGCCGTCGAGCCAAGCCTTGACCTCGCGAGCGCGGTGCGCTTCGGGTTGGCCGACCAGCGAGAGCCAAGCCTCGGGGCTGCGCTGACGCAGTCGGCCCGTGCCGAGGGATGGGGCGCCGGGCTCCGCGAGGGTCGGGCGGCTCTGGTTCCATCGAGGCGCGATGCCTTCCGCCCAGGGGTCGTCGGCATCGGGCTCGTACCAGCCTGAGGCCTCCTCGGCCTGCTCGAGAGCGTCGGCTTGGAGCCTGTCGAAGAGGAAGGTGGCCGGAAGGTCATCAGCGAGCGCTGGGTCTTCGCCAATGCGCAGGATGAAGAAGCCTTCGGGGGGCTCACTCGTGAGGATGACGTCCCAGTCGCTGGGATCTGGGCGATGTTCGTAGCCCGAGAGTCGCAAGACCTCTCGGATGGGTCGCGGGAGCAAGGTGAGCAGCGACAGCAGGAACCAACGGCTGGCATGGACGGCGTCTTCGGGGTCGTGCTCGCCCAAGAGGATGGCGACGGGGAGCTCCTGGGTCCGCAGCGCCGCCACCACGCCCGCGATCAGGCAGGCGCAGGGGCGGCTGCCCCCGGCGAGGCGACGCGCCGCCTCGATGGAGGTGCGCAGTGGAAGCGGGCCGGGGATCGGGCCAGTCGGTGGGGCGGTGTGGTCGAACCATCGCGAGGAGCGCCAGAGCCAGGCTGGATGCCGCAGCTTCAGGGCGACCTCGGAGGGTACGATCCTCCAGGTGAACCCGGAAGGACTGCCGCGCCCGATCGCCCAGCGCCCGCCTTCGAGGGGATAGGCACGATCCCCTGGAGGGTGGACCGAGGAGCTCTCGCGGTCCAGATCGAGGAGACGCTCGAGCTCCGATCGGGAGATCCCGAGCTCGGGGTGTGAAGAGTCGACGCGAGGACCGTCGGCTTCGAGCCGTACATGGACGTGGGGCAGTGCGAGGGTCATCCGACCTCCAACAAGGAAGGACCCATAACGGGTTGGCGGGCTCAGTCCGTCATCGTAGGGATGAGATAAAGGACGACCCTTCGGTTGACCCGACGACCCGCGTCGGTGTCGTTCGAGGTCAGGGGATCGCTGCTCCCACGACCGAGGACGCTGATCCGGTGTGGCTCGATGCCCTCGGCCATCAAGCGATCGGCCAGGGCATGGGCCCGGGCAGCCGTGAAGAGCAAGGGGCTCTGGAAGTTCTTCCGCTGCTCGACCGGCACGCCAACATCGTCGGTGTGTCCCTCGATGTCGACTCGGTAGCCCGTGTGGTTGCGCAGCGCGGTCGCCACCATGTCGAGGGTCATCTGGGCTTCCTGCCGCAACGAGAGCTGGTCGATGCCGAAGAGATGAGCCGCTGGGAAGGTGACCTTGGTTATTCGGCCCTGGCGCTCGATGTTCAGCTCGGTTCCTTTGAGGATCTGATGGAGCTCCTGGTAGATCGCGCCGGGTTCGGTACGCCCATCGCGGCAGGTCGCGGCCTCATACTCGAGGGCGTTGACCGTCTGGCGCAGCGCTGCGACCTCGCGGTTGAGCTGACCGACCAACCCGCCGCCATCGGGATAGACGTGCTTTGGGCCGCAAGCTGTCGCTGCGAGCCAGATCGCGAAGGGCCAGGAGGACCGGGTCACGCGGTGGTCCCCCGCGGATCGGAGATGCAGGGGTCGAGCATCCAGTCATCGGCCCGAAAGGTCTTGGGGGAGGGACGATGGCGACCTGCCCCCCGCACGCTCAGCCAGCGCTGGATCCAGGCGCGGATGCTCTCGGGCCAGACGTAGTGCCAGCCATCGAGGCGCTTCTCGCGTGCCAGCGCGAGCCCGGCGAGGTGGAGCGGGTGGTCGCGGACCGGCTCGCTTTGGTGCTCGCCTTGGGTAAACACGAGCTGCCCGGAGTCGTCGATGGCGAAGGGGCCGCCTTCGGGGGGGCGTCCGACGGCCCGAGCCCAGTCGAGCATCGCCTGAAGATCATCGGTGATGTCGGCGTTCTGCGCCATCTGTAAGAAAGCGCGCCCGCACGCGCCGGCGTCATCGGTCGCGCGGTGGGCGTCGACCAAGGGCACATCCAGCCGCTTGCACAGGTCGCCGAGCTTGTGGCTGCGGGCGTCGGGGAAGACCGCCATGGAGACATCGACGGTATCGACCTCGGCGAGGGGCTCGGGCCAAGGGAGCCCGACCCGAGAAAACTCGGCGGTGAGGAAGGCCATGTCGAAGGGAAAGTTGTGGGCGACGGCCACGCAGTCGCGCAGCAGAGCGTGGATCTCGGGGGCGACTTGAGAGAAGGTTGGTTTTCCGGCGACGTCGGCATCTTGGATGCCCGTGATCTCGGTGACCTTCTTGGGGATGGGGATCTTGGGGTCGATGAGCCAGGAGTGAGGGGCTGCCTCGGCGATCTCGCCGGCTTCGTCGAGGGTGAAGACGATCGCGCCGAACTCGATCACCCGATCGCCCAGGAAGGGACGCAATCCTGTTGTTTCGGTATCGAAGGCGACGATGGGCAGGTGCTTCCAGCGCATGTTCTCAGGGTATCAAGGGGACGATGTTGCGGGGAGGGCACATCAGACTTCTGGGCTGCGTACCGAAAGAGCGTGTGGCTCAGCCTTGAACCAAGGGCAGGACGGCTTCTCGCGCGGCCCGCTGGGCGGACTCGCGGTGGCTGAGCCACTCGGTGTGGGCGTTTGGACCGACGAGGTTGGACACTCCGAGGACCGCGGCGAACGGCACGCCGGCCTCGCGACAGGCGAGGGCGACGCCGAAGGACTCGAGGTGCTCGCACTGCCAGCCGTCGGAGAGGCGGCCCACCAAGACCTCGTCGGTGGTCACCGCGCCACAGGAGAGCACGGCGACCCGCGGGCCATGGATCGCGCTGGTGAGGTCGGCCGCACAGGGGATGGGCGAAGGGGGGCGAGGGACGTAGCCGAGGCCCATGGCGGCGACGCCGAAGGCGAGCCCGACCCGCTCCGCGACGACGACGGAGCCGATGGGGGGGCCTCCCGGATAAGCGCCACAGGTGCCCAAGAGGAGCACGGCGGTGGGGCGGCGCGCTGCGAGGGCTGCGGCCGCTCCGGCGGCGCTCGCAACGGGCCCGATTCCGACCGGGACCCCTTCGAGATCACCCAGCTCTTCGGCTACGGCCGCCATCAGTAGCATCGCGCGCCTCCTATGCTGGTCTAGTCCATCCATGGCGTCTACGTCAACAGAGGTCTGGGTCCGTTGTCACGCGGGTCGACTCACCGGCCTTCCACGAGAGACTGCAGGCGGAGCCAAGGTGGCGCCACGCCAGTGGTCGTACAGAAAATGAAATGCTTGGAACCGCTCCTCTAGAGATATGGTCTATGTAACTAGAGCATCGGCTGGGCGAGTCTGTCCCGTCCCTTCAGGTCTTGTGCACGACGGCTCAGGGGTGTGATATACCCGGTTCGTGGTTGGACGAACTCTCCCAAGGCGATCTCAGATACGGCCCCTCCTACCTTGAGAGTGTATTGTTCGGTCATTCCCCCCCGCACATTGAGAGGAGCCTCATGGCCAAATCCCGCCGTCGAATCTCTCGCGAGGAGATCTTAGAGGGCGCTGCGACCATTCTTGAGTCGGGCGTCTTTGCTGATCTCACCGTCGACTCCCTTGCTCGTGAACTTCATATGAGCAAGTCGACACTCTACAAACACTTCGCGAGCAAGGACGACCTGATCGTCGCGCTGGTAGACAGACGCTGTCAAGATACGGAGCGAGAGCTCGAAGAAGCCAACTTCTTGACCGACTCCCTCGATGCGCTCAAGCTCATTTTCAAGATTTACGCGAGTCACGCCGCGCGGCTCCCTGCTGCGGTGATCCTCCAGTCCCACAAGCTTCCCAGGGGTAGCCAAGAGCGGGTCGAGCGCACCTCGTCGACCCTGGGGCGCTCGTTCCGGAGCGTGCTCAAGCGCGGAGTCGAGGAAGGAACCTTCACCGATGTGGGGTCCGAGCTCGCCGCGACCTGTTTCATCGCGTGCGCGGAAGGCGCGATGGTGGCCGCCGCTCGCGGGTCCGTCCAGTTGCCGCGCTCCGAGGCGGTCGAGTCCGTCCACAAGTTGCTACTTCCGGGGCTCGGCGTCTCCGTCTAGTGCCGCAGGGCTCGCCACGACGTCCTTTCGGGGGGAAGGGACGTCGGGACCATCACGGATGCGGTCGCCCCATGGGTGTCCGGACGCTCACGCCGGTCCGAAGAGGTCATCGACGCGGCGGAGCACGTCGTCGGCGTGCCCTTTGACCTTGACCTTGGGCCAGACGTGGCGGAGCACTCCGTGCTGGTCGAAGAGGAAGGTGCTTCGGATGATCCCTTCGTAGACCTTGCCGTAGAGCTTCTTCTCGCCCCAGACGCCCCAGGGCTTCAGGATGACGTGGTCGGGATCCGAGAGCAGGGGCATGGTCAGGTCGTACTTGGAGGCGAAGTTCTGCTGCCTCTTCAGAGAGTCGGCCGAGACGCCGTAGATCTTCACTCCTCTGGACGCGAACTCACCGTCGAGGTCCCGAAAGGCGCAGGCCTCTTTGGTGCAGCCTGGCGTGTTGGCCTTGGGATAGAAGAAGAAGACGACGGGGTGACCGCGCAGGTCTTTCCACTGGACCTTGGTTTCATCGTGAGCGGTGAGGGTGAAGGGGTCGACGGGATCTCCGACGTTGAGCATGACATCTCCGGGTCGTGGGTGGCGGGGTCCCTAACGCGAGCCCGCGGGAGCCGTGGGCTCGGGTCTCGGCCAGCGGTCGAACGCGCTACGGTCTGGCGCACAGGGAGGTGTGGTGCAGTCGCCCCTAGATGTCTTGCGTGGGATCTTCGGCTACCCCTCCTTCCGCCCAGGCCAGCGCGAGGCGGTCGACGCGTTCCTCTCCGGGCGCGACGTGCAGGTCTTGCTGCCGACCGGGGGCGGCAAGTCGCTCTGCTATCAGGTGCCCGCGATCCTCCGAGCTGCCCAAGGCGCGACCTTGGTGATCAGTCCGCTCATCGCTCTGATGGACGACCAGGTCAGCGCGCTGCGGGACCGCGGGATCCGGGCGGTCGCGCTGCACTCGGCGATGCGCTGGCCCGAGGTGCGGGCCAGCCGCGAGGAGGCGCGCGAGGCCGTGCTGATCTACGCCTCGCCCGAGCGGCTCCGTACGGCGCGCTTTCGGCGCTGGCTGCGCGAGGTGGGGGTGGTGGCTGCGGTGGTGGACGAGGCTCACTGCGTGAGCCAGTGGGGTCACGACTTTCGCCCTGACTACCGCCACCTCGACGCCCTCAAGACGGAGCTCGCGGTCCCGGTGATGGCGCTCACCGCCACCGCGACCCCCGAGGTCATGTCCGACATCGCCGCGACCTTGTCGCTCACCGAGCCGGTGGTGGTTCGCGGGGACCTCTCGCGCCCGAACCTCACCTGGAGCGTCGAGCATGTGCGTGGCGATGCGGCGCGAGCCGAGCGGGCCGCCGAGATCGTGGCCGAAGCGGTGGCCAAGGGGGGGCGCGCGCTCCTGTATGCGGCGACCCGTAAGCGGGTTCGATCGACCCACGAGGTGTTGCGGCGGGCGGGGCTTCGCGCCGAGTGGTATCACGCGGGTCGGACCCCGGAGGTCCGTCAGCGGGTGCAAGACGCCTTCGCTTCAGGCGAGGTGCGGGTGCTCGTCGCGACCAACGCCTTCGGCATGGGGGTCGATCTTCCAGACGTTCGGGCCGTGGTGCACGTCCAGGCCCCCGGCAGCGTCGAGGCCTGGATGCAGGAGGCGGGCCGGGCGGGGCGGGACGGTCTGCCGGCCCGGTGCGTGCTCCTCTACAGCCCGCAAGACGCGCTCACCCATCAGCGGCTCCGTGGGAAGGGCGCGCGACGAGGGGCGGAGCAGAGCTGGGACCGCATGCAGGGCCTGATCTATAGCGCGGAGTGCCGCGAAGTGGCCATGGTCCGGACGTTCACCGGCCATTCGGGTCCAGCGTGTGGGCGCTGCGATGCCTGTCGGCGTCCCAGGGAGGTGGCGGCGCAGGTCGCGCAGACCCGCGAGCAGCTCTCCTCGGCGCGAAGCGCACGGCGCATCAAGGCGCGCGAAGAGGCCTCGGTGCGCCTGGACGCCGAACAGCTCGACTTGGTGGTGGGCTTTGTCGAGGGGCTGCGCAAGCCCCTCGGGCGCCGCTTGATCGCCAAGGGGCTGCGCGGATCCGCGGCGAAGGACGTCAAACGCAAGAGGCTCTCCGAGAACCCTCACTACGGCGCCCTTCGCGGCACGCCCGAGGTCGCGATCTTCCGCGCCCTTGACGACCTGTTGGAGCAGGGTCGACTCGCCCCAAAGGGTCGCAAGTATCCAACGCTCTGGATCCCGGACAAGCCGGTTCGCAAGCGATCCTCGAACGGCACGCGCCAGCGCGGCGAGCCGCCTCTGCCCGCCGCGCTTCGCGCCTGGCGTCGCCGCGAAGCTCGTCGTCGCAGGATCAAAGCGTATCAGGTCTTTCAGGACAAGACCCTGCACGCCATCGTCGCACAGCAGCCCCAGACCGTCGCGGAGCTGGCGTCTGTCCCTGGTATGGGTCCGGTTCGGCTCAAGAAGTACGGTCAAGCCATTCTCGAGATCCTACGGGAGCATGGCGGCTAGCGCTCGGCGGACTCACGATCCTGTGGCGCGCTCGATCGCATCGCGGATCATGCCAGGAGTCAAAGCTTCGCCGAGGGGAATCGCAGGCTTGTTGGGATCGGCAGGTAGAACGACGTAGAAGGGAACGCCTGCGCGCTGGTAGCAGCCGAGCCACGAGGTGATGTTTGGATCGTTGTTCGTCCAGTCGCCCTTGAGCGGCACGACGTCGTGATCTTCAAAGACCTTGGCGACCGCGTCGGTCTCGATGACGGTCTTCTCATTGACCTTGCAGGTCAGGCACCACTCGGCGGTGAAGTCGAAGAAGAGCGGCCTACCCTCGTAGAGATGGTCGGTCTGCTCCTCGCGGTAGCGCGCGAGCACCGAGGCCATACGCTCCTCGGTGAGGAGGTGCCAGGGGATCAGGCCCTTGCCGTCCTGCTCGATCAGACGGCGCTCCTTGGGCTCGAACTCCACGAAGAAATAGCCGCCGATGACCAGGGCGATGAGGGCGGCGGCCAAGGCGAGGAGCTGCCGGCTCCAGCCGGCGGCGACGCCCCCGAAGTGCCCGTAGATCCAACTCGCGAAGCCCAGCACCCCCAGGAAGAGCACGAAGCCGATGGTCGACTCCGGGGTGATCTGTTCGGCGAGGACCGTGACGAGCCACAGCGCGGTCGCGACGAGGGTGAAGCCCATCACCTGCTTGAAGGTCTCCATCCATGGGCCGGGCTGGGGAAGCAGGCGGTAGAGGGCGGGCACCAGCGCGATGAGCAGGAAGGGGGCGGCCAGTCCGAGCCCCGCAGTGAGGAAGAAGAGCACGATGAAGGGCGGGGACTGGCTGAACGCGAAGCCCATGGCGGAGCCGAGGAAGGGGGCGGAGCAGGGTGTGGCGAGCAGGGTCGCGAAGATGCCGGTGAGGAAGTACCCGGCGGGGCCTTCCTTGTGGCTGGCCTGGGCGGCTTGGTTGGCCCCCAAGGCAGGGATCTCGAAGACTCCGAAGAGGGAGAGCCCAAAGGCGAAGACGATGGCTGAGAGCGAGGCGACGTAGAGAGGGGAGTGGAACTGCACGCCCCACCCTACGCTCTGGCCGAAGCTCACCTTGGCGATGACCACCGCCAGCGCTAGCGCGAGGAAGGAGGCTAGGATCCCGGCGGTGTACGAGAGACCTTCGGTCACGCGCTCCGACGTGGAGTCTGTGCGCTGCTCGACCAGGCCGTAGAGCTTGAGGGTGATGACCGGCAACACGCAAGGCATGATGTTGAGGATGAGCCCGCCGACGAAGGCGCCGAGCAGCATCAGGAGCAGGGTCATCCAGCCGTCGTCGCGGATGGAGGAGGTCGACTCGACGGAGGCCAGCCCGACGGTCATGGCGTGGCAGGTGGCGTCGTCGACCGCGGGCGAGGCTCCCTCAGCGAGCGGGACGGCCGGGGTGGCGGCGGATTCGGCGCTCCCATCGCTCACCGTAGGGTCCCAAGGCACCTCGATACCAAACTCGGTGAAGACGCGCTCCCCGTCGATCACGAGCTGCCAGAGCCCCCCGATGTAGATGGGACGGCTAGAAGGCACCTCGTAGGCCTCGCCCTCGAGCTGAACCACGAGGCTCCCGTCGTCTTGCGGCTCGAACCGGGTGGCATCGACCCAGAGCGCGTCTTTGTCATTGTGATGGATGAGGGTGGGCCAGGGATCTTCGCCGAGGGGCTCGTGGGGGCCCAGCGTGCGACCCTCGGCCGGCTGGATCGAGAAGGTCACCCTCCAGGTTTTGTCTGGGCGCAGGCCGTCGGTGGGGGTGAAGCTGGCCTCGAAAGAGACGCGATCGCCGAGGTCGGCCGTCGGCGAGGGGTGCTGCGCAGCGAAGTGATCGAAGATCGGAGCCAAAGCGCCGTCTTCGGGCGCTGGAGCGTCGGCGGGCAGCACCTCGAGGGTGGTGCGGACCTCGCCCTCGCCCGGGATGCAGTTGACCTCGCAGGTGAGCCATGTCGCGGCGGCGCCGAGGGGGATGGGGCCGGGGGGATGATCGCTCGGCAGGGTCAGCTCGGTGAAGAAGAAGGCCTGATGATCGTAGCCATAGCTGATGATCCCCTCGAGCTCGAAACGCTGGGGGACCGGGTAGGCGTAGGGGGAGAGCTGCACGCCTTCGGGTGTGGTCCAGGTGATGTCGGTAGGCATTCCGACATCGGGGTTGAACTTCCAGTAGGTGTGCCACCCCTCGTCTTGCTCGAGCCAGAGCCCCAGACGCACGGTGTCGCCGGGGCGGGCTTGGGGCTTGTCGGTGAACAGCCGAAGCTCCACCTGGTGCGGGGAGTCGTCGCGGTTGGTCGGTCGGAAGACGGCGCTTTCAGGCAGCCCCCCCATGTCGACCTCGGGTGGGGGAGGTGGCCCGGGGGTGGCGGTGCCCGCTGCGAGCGCAGGGGCGACGATCCAGAGGATCGCGGCGAGGGCGAGGTGAATGAGGAAGTGCATGGCGAGCCCCATGGTCGATGTCGGGCCGCCTAACCTATCGGCTCGCCGCAGGAGAGGGGGTCATACTTGGCCGCAACAGGTCACGCTCCGTCGCCGCCGTAGCTCTTTTCTTCGAGCAAGGGGGAGCCTAGGCGCTCGTTGAGCTGGCGCTTGAGCTGGGCGCGGCGGTCGTTGAGCTGGTAGACCGACCGCGCCAGGGCGATGAAGCGCTCGCCGAAGTCCTCTGCTGCCTCGTGCTGTCGAAGCGCGTCTTCCACTTGCCACAGCGCTTCGTTGACCTGGGCGAGCTCCTGGGCCTCGGGGAGCCCTCTCCAGGCAGGCAGGTCGTGATCCCTCCAGGCGGCGTCGAGGGCGTCGAGCTCGCGCCTGGCGTTCGCGCGCGCTCGGGCGCTCGGTAGGCGGGTGATCTTGAGCTGGAGGATCGTGATCTTGTCGATCACCTCGGCGTGGGGGACCTCAACCTTCACGGAGGACCTCGGCGGTGTGTTGTCGAAGCAGGATCCCCGTCAGGGGGGCGCAGCCTAACGCGAGGGCAAGGGCCGGCAGACCCCACCACAGCTCCCCTAGCAGGACCCAGCCCGTCCCGAGCAGGGCGCCGTAGATGCAGACCACGGCGCTCGAGATCGCAGCGAGGAGCCGGAGCACAGGCAAGGAGGGACCGCGGAGGTGGGCGGGCCAGCCGGGCCCGCCCGGACGGACCCGCGCGGCGAAGGTCGCGAGCGTCGCGGGATCGACGGGCGGGGTGAGCAAGGTGACGATCAGCGCGAGCGGGACACTGAAGAGCACGGTCAGACCTGCGCTGAAGGGGAAGGAGAGCCAGCCGGCGGGGACGGCGTCCAGCCAAGGCCAGGCACCGCCCTCGACCAGATCAGGGTGTCGGGCCGCCAGCACGCTGAACACCAGGGTCAGCACTGCCGCTGAGGCCATCGTGCTGATCTCGCTCCACGCGTTGATCCGCCACCAAAGCCACCGCGCCATGTAGACCGCCCCGATGCCGGCCGTGACCGAGAGGGCGAGCTTCCAGGCCGTGCCGATGTCGGCGATCGCGAAGCTCGCCACGGCGCCCACGCCCGCGAGCAAGACGACGGAGATCCGGCTCGCACGTACCTCGTGTGCGGGCCACTCCCAGCGTCGCGCCAGAGGATGCCAGACGTCGTTGACGATCAAGCTCGCCCCCCAGTTGAGGTGGGTGTCGACGGTGCTCATGAAGGCCGCGAGGAAGCTCGCCACCATCAGCCCGAGCGCTCCTGCGGGGAGCAGGGCGATCATCATACGCGGGTAGTAGGTCTCGGCGTCTTCCACCGGCCCCAGCATCGCCATCCCGGCGAGCCCGACCAGGATCCAGGGCCAGGGGCGTAGCACCAGATGGGCGATGGTGAACCAGAGGTAAGCCCAGACCGCATGGCGCTCGTCCTTGGCCGCGAAGAGGCGTTGCGCGAGGTAGCCGCTGCCGTCACTGTTCGTCCCCGACCACCACAGCAGGCCGAGCAACACCGCCAGTCCTGCCGCGGCGCCATCGAAGCCACCTTCGGTGGGGATCAGGGCGACCGTCGAGGACCAGTCGAAGCCGTGCTCCGAGAAGCCCTCTTGCAGGCCCGGAAGACCGCCCACCGCCTGCCAGGCGACGAGGGCGAGCACCACGCTCGTGCCGATGGCGAGCACGAACTGCATGAGGTCGGTCACGACCACTCCCCACAGACCCGATGCGGCGGTGTAGATCACCGTGAACACGAACATGGCGCCGACCAGGATCGTCGCGAGAGAGAGGTCCCCCAATACAGCCAGGGCCGGCCAAAGCTCTCGGGCGGGGGTCTCGGCGTTCACCCCCAGGAGCGTCGCGCCGATCTTCACCATGGCCTTGATGACCCAGGCGAGGACGACGCCGTTGTAAAACACCCCGAACCAGATGGCCTTGAAGCTCCGGAGCCATCGTCCGGTGCCCGGTCCGTAGCGCAGCTCGACCAGCTCCGCGTCGGTGAGCACGCCCGAACGACGCCAGAGCGGCGCGAAGAGGAAGACCGACACCATCCCGGTCAGCCCGAAGGTCCACCAGACCCAGTTCTCGGCGATCCCATGGGTTGCCACCCATCCGCTCACCGCGAGCGGGGTGTCGGCGGCGAAGGTGGTCGCGACCATCGAGGTCCCGACCACCCACCACGGCAGGCTTCGACCGGCAGCGAAGAAGTCTTCCGCCGAGCCCGAGGCGCGCCGCGCGAACCACAGCCCCGCCGCGACCGAGAGGCCGAGCCAGGCCAAGATCACCGCGATGTCCAGGGGGGCGAGCACGGCGTCGAGCGTACAGCAGGTCGAGCCTCGTGGCGACTGGACGCGCGAACTCTCTTCCGTTGCGATAAGGTGTGGCCCTGCGGAGGTGCCCTTGTTCCGTTCCCTCGTCCCGCTGTGTGCCCTCGCGGCTTCTGCGGTCTCGCTATGCTCCTGCAACCCCTGGGATGGCGAAGAACAGCTCGGTCTACGCCATCAGTTTCGCACCATCACCACCGGGGGCGACGGATACGCGACCGCGCGTTTGCCTCGCGAAGAGTTCTCCTTCACGAAGTTCCTGCTGGCGGCGCGCGCGACCGACGGAGAGCACACGGTCTACGTCGACCGGGTCCTCGACGAAGAGGGTACCCCGCTGCGCAGGTTTCTCTCGGACCTCGAGGTGAACGAGTGGCGAACCGGGGCGGTCGCCGATCAGGCGCTCAATCACCTGAACTGGCCGATCAGCGACGCGGAGCCCGAGATCCGAGGCGAAGAGATCCGGGTCATGCTGGGAGCGGTCGATGCGAGCCGCAACCTCGCGCCTAGCGTGCAGCTTCGCCTCGACGTCCTGCAGTCCGACGACTCGAACTTCACGTCGGGCACCTTGGGCGTCAACTTGATCTTCGCCGGTGACATCGCCGACGACGACGAGATGGTCGACGCCTTCGAAGAGGCCGGGGAGCGCCTCCGGGCGATCTTCGATCCCATCGAGCTCGAGATCGAGCTGTCGACGTCGACCTGGCCCGAAGGCACGCTCCCTCGGCCGGGGTTCGGCGCGCCCCAGACCTGGACCGACCTCACGGAGTCGACCGACAACCTCGCCATCGACGTGGTCGTCGTCTACGAGATCGCCGGCGCGAGCTCCGATATTCTCGGCGCTGCGGGGAGCATCCCGGGGGGGCTCCTCTCGAGCGAAAAGTCTGGGATCATCCTCTCGGCTACGGCGAACGCGGGGCCTGATCTGCGCTTCTCGGATCCCGAGATCGACCTGCTCGCCGCCACCCTGGGGCACGAGCTCGGCCACATGGTCGGCTTGTTCCACCCTGTTGAGCTCAGCTATGACCGCTGGGACGCCCTCGAAGACACCCCTCGGTGCACGAGCGCCTCGACCTGTCAGAACCTCCTGGGCTCCAACCTGATGTACCCAGCGGCGCTGTGCTCGGTGAACGGGTGCCTCACCCAGCATGACATCACACCGAACCAAGCCAGCCTGATCCATCGCTACACCGGGGTTTACTAATGCGCACCGTCCTCCGTAGCTCCCCCCTCGCTAAGGGCCTCCTCGCCCTCCTCGCCCTGGCGGCCTCCTCGGTGGCGTTCGCCCAGGGGCCCTCGATGCAGGAGCGGGTCGACGGCGTGCTCTCTGAGCGTGAAGATCCAGGGTGCGACAAGCTCTTCGCCCTGGGTGCTCGGGGGCTGGTCCGCGACGCCCTGATCGCCGCCGTACAGACCGAGCTGCCGCCTTGGGCTCCCCTGCGCGCCGCGAGCTGCCTGACCGAGCTCGCGGTCCACGACGAGCAGGCCTGGGAAACGGTCCAAGATCTGCTTCAGCGACCCGACCAGCCCGGTTTCGTGCTCGCCATTCTCGACCGCGCACACGCCTTGCCCGTCGAGCGGGCGGAGCTCGTCGCACAGCACTCTCTCGAGCGCGCTCAGCAGGTGCGTGCACTCCAGCGGACCGTGCCTACTCGGCTCAAGGCTAGCCCGTACCCCAGCGTCCGCGCCCTCGCTCCCGACGGGAAGGCGGTCGGGAACGGGGACTGAGCACGGCGCCGAAGCACGGGGTTGACCGGGCTAGGACACCCTCTCGCTCAGGGTCGCGACCCGCTCCGCCATCCCAGCATCGGCGAGGGGGTCCCAGCCGCGTGCGTGGATCGCCGAGAGGTGTGCCGCAGCGACCTGGGCGAGCGCGTGATCGGGGGTCGTGGCCCGGAGGAGGTGATCTTGGACCTGAGGGCGGAGCTCGTCGACCACATCGCGGATGTGAGCGTCGGCGTCGGGGCGCGACAGCAAGGCGCCGAAGCGCTCGCGCGAGCGCTTGAGCCCATCGCTGAGGGGACCGTGACGCTCCAGCCACTCGAAGAGGGCCTCGTGGAGTGAGAAGCGCTGGGCATCGCGCAGGACCTGGGCACAGAGCACGTTGTGGCCTCCCTCCCAGGCTTCGACCACGATGCCGTCGCGAAGCAGCCGCGGCAAGACGCTGAACTCCTCGATGGCGCCGTTCCCGCCGAAGATCTCGATGGCGTCCCGCGCGCTCAGGGTGGCCTGGGTGGCGGTCCAGTACTTGTTCAGGTTGACCAGCGCCCGCCATGCCGCTTGATCGAGCGCATCGGCTCGGCCTAGGGCGGCTCGGTCCGCGAGCTGGGCGAGTCGGAAGGTCACGGCGCGGGCCCCGTGAGCCTCGGCGTTCAGGCGGGCGACGATCCGTGCCACCGAGGGGAAGCGCAGGATCGGCTGACCGAAGGCCATGCGGTTCTTCGCGTAGGAGCGGGCTTCGACGAAGGCGCGCTGGATCAGGCCGCAGCAGGCCACGGCGTTGTAGAGGCGGCTGGTGTTGAGCACGATCTGCACGACGTCGCGGAAGTCGCCGACCCGGTAGGCTCTCACCCCGTGGAAGTCGATCTCGGCGGAGGCCATGGAGCGTGTACCGAGCTTGTCTTTGAGGCGGCGGAGCGCGAAGTGATTGACCGATCCGTCCTCGAGGTGTCGGGGGACGACGAAGGCCTGCACCCCTCGCGTGCCCTCTCGCTCGCCCTCGGGCCGGGCGGTGACCAGAAAGAGCTGCGCATCGGCGACCGAACAGAACCACTTCTCGCCGTGCAGGGTCCACCAGCCTTCGTCTTGGGTCGGACGCGCCACGACTGCGTTGGCGCCGACGTCGGAGCCTCCCTGCACTTCGGTGAGGAACTGGCTCCCGTGAAAGTGGGTGTCGTAGTTGGGATCGAGCAAGCGCTCCAGCCAGCGCTCGGGCGGGTCCTCGGCTGCTTGGAGGATCTTGATCAGGCCCGCGGTGCAGGCGATGGGGCAGGTGTGTCCTGCCTCGCCGTTCTGTGCCACGAGGTAGGTCAGCGCGAGCGTCACCCACTCTTGGCCCGGCTCCGCGTAGCGGCTCATGATCCCGGTGCGATAGATGCGGCGGCCCATCTCGTGGTAGTCAGGGTGAAACACGACCTCTTCGGTGCGATTGCCTTGCCCGTCATAGCGGCGGAGGCGGGGGAGATGCTCGAGGCGGTTGGTCTCGGTGGCGAGGCGATCGAGCTCGTGGGTCGCTTCGTGAGCGAAGGCGCGGAGCGGTTCGAGGGCGCTTTCGTGGCCCGCAGCCCGCGCGAGCTCGATCAGGTGGGACTCTCGGTCGAAGGGTGCCGCTCGTACCTCGCGCCGCCAGTCGGCGAAGGAGGTGCGGGCAGCGTGCACGACATCAGACATGAGACCTCCTGTCAAAGGAGGGTTCCCTAACGCGGGGGCGGCGGCCGTGACGGGGGCCAGATGGGTGGACTCAGCGCCTCCGCGAGGCGCGGTTCTCGGGGACCTCGTCGCCGTCGAGGGGCGGGGGGAGGCCGTCGAGGCCGTCGAGGCGGGCGCGACGCTCGACGGGTTGCTCCTCGTGCTCGATGAGGGCGCGCAGGGCGCGCACGGTGCGATCGCGGTGCTTGAGGTAGCGGCGCGTTCGCTCCGGGTTGTAGCTGCGGAAGCCCCACTTCCAAGTACGGGGCTTAAAGGGCTGGATCCCGCTTCGGGTGACCTCGATCAAGAAGGCTCGAGTGCCGTAGCGACCGTAGAGGTGGTCGATCTCGGTGCCGTGGGCGCGAAAGAAGAAGGCCCACCTGCCGAGCTGGCGCGTGCGGTAGGCTCGCGTATCCCAAGCGCCCTCCATCGCGCGGCCCAGGGCCCAGAACTCTTGCCGATCGGCCTTCGGCAAACGGTGGAACCGCCCCGCCCAGGGGACGTAGAAGAAGCCGCCGAAGCTGTGGAGGCTGGCGGCCCGGTGGAAGCGCGCGCGATCGGCCAGGGCGTCGAGGGCCTGGGTCTCGGGTTGGCTGAGGGGTGTGCGGCTGGTCTGGTAGTAGCCAGGCAGGATCTTGCGCCAGAAGGCGCGCGCTTCGCGGTTGACGGCGAAGTCTCGATTCAGGTCCACGTTTGCCCCATTACCACGGCGGTAGTGCTCTTCTCCCGCGAGGAGATCGCGCTCGACCCGCGCGCGGCCGTCAGGGTTGAGCAGGGGGATGATCGTCACTTCGACCCCTTCGGAGATCCCGTGGTCCATCAGGTCCAACAAGAGCTCGAGCGCGACCTCGGTGGCGATCCACTCCATGGCGTGTATGCCGCCGAAGACCAGCACGCGCCGGTCGGATGGGGTGCTGTCGCTCAGGTGGAAGGCCCACAGCGGGCGGTGTTGTACCGAAGATCCGATGCGCTCCACCTCGATCCGATCGGGATGGGCTCGGATCCGTTCGGCGATCGCCGCGTAGATCTCAGCTTCGAAGCGATAACCGGGCACGGCGGCGGCGCGGGCCTCGGGCGAGTCTGGGGCCTGGCTCAGGGGACGGGTGCGCGAGGGGATGGAGGGGGGGGGCGAGGTGGAGGCAGGCACCGCCCCATCGACCCAGGACAGGAAGTCTTCCGTGGGGTTGGCGGCGGACAGGCCGAGAACCAGCAGCGAGGCGATGAGCATGGGTCTTCATACCGCGGTCGTGCTAGACTGCGCATCCCCCCTCACCCCCGCCGTCATGCCCGACGCCTCCTCCTTCTCTCCTGACTATGTCTCGGCGCGCGCGCGGTTCCGTGCAGCGGCCTTGGCTGCTGGCGCCGACCTCGCTGCCTGCTCGCTGGGCCTCAACGGCCCCACCGGCGAGGACCTCACCATCGACTTTGCGCGTCTGGGATCGCTCCAGGCGGATCGCGTCGTGCTCTTCTCGAGCGGCCTGCACGGCATCGAGGGCTTCGTCGGGGCCGCCATTCAGTGCGCTCTGCTCGAGGAGGGGCTGGGAAGCTGGTCCCCTCCTTCCGATCAGGCGGTACTCTTTCTGCATGGACTCAACCCCTGGGGCATGGCCCACGGCCGCCGAGTCAACGAAGACAACATCGATCTCAACCGAAACTTCTTGGGACCTGAGGAGCCCTGGCGCGGCCTGCCCGAGGGCTTCAACGAGGTCGAGCGCCTGCTGCATCCACGCGGTCCACGCCCGCGGCCCGATCTCTTCACCCTTCGCGCCTTGCTGCTCTCGCTGCGCCATGGGCGGGCCGCCATCCACGCGCCAGCGGTCGGGCAGTATGACCGGCCTCGCGGCCTCTTCTTTGGGGGGAACGGACCCAGTCGAGCGAACCTGCGTCTGCGCGAGGTCCTGGCGCGGTGGATCGGACAGCCCGCGGAGCTCCTGCACCTCGACCTTCACTCCGGAGTCGGGCCTTGGGCCGACGCGGTCCTGCTCGCGGAGGCGAGCGCCTCGACGCCGGAGTTCCTGCGCCTCGAGCGGGGCTTCGACGCCGTGCGCGTACTGGCCGCCCCTTCCGAAGGTAGCGTCCGAGGTGCCTTTTTACCTTGGATGAAGAGCCAGCTCAGCGGGGTCCGGTACACCGGGCTCACCGCGGAGTTTGGCACGGTCAGTCCGCTCCGTCTTCTCAAGGCCCTCCGCGACGAGAACCGCGCATGGCACCACGAGCCCCACGGCAGCCCCGCCTTCGTCAACGCTCGTGAAGCGCTCGCCCAGGTGCTCGTGCCCCCCTCTCGTCGCTGGCGAGAGCGGGTCGCGCCCCTCGGGGTTCGGATCGCGCAGCGCACCCTGCAGCTTGGACTCGGCGCGCCCGTGAACGACGCCCCAGTGCCCTGAGATCGGGCCCGCGCTGGTGGAGGCCGGGCCTTGGCGCGGAGGGGTCGAGCAGATCGCGACCTTCGCGGAGGGGGAGCGCTCGGAGAGCGTTTCAGGCGACCCGCTCTCACAGCCCCCGCCTTCCCCCAGAAGTGACAAACTCCGCGCTCGAACGCGGTGCCGCGCGTGAAGTGCTGGCGGGTACACTGGGATCGATGATACGATAGGACGTCTTTTTTTGAGGACGTTATGAAAGACTATCGATCCCGTTCTACTCAGGGCGATGATTTAAGCTCCAATGTAGATCAGAGCGCTCCGCAAGGCGAGGGCGCAGAGCGCGAGACCTCCAACGGCGAGGTCATGATGACCATGGCCGAGCAGGGAGTGGCACAAGGGGGGAGCCCTGCCGACGCGACGCCGGTCCTCGACGCCGCCGCGACCGATATCGACGAAGACCAGACCGGGAGCTGGTTTTCTCGGTGGCTCGGCTGGGATCAGACCCAGGCGCAGGGCACGACCGAGCTGACCGAGCAGGGGGCTTCCGCTTCGGGCGGGCTGACTCACGAAGCGGTCGACGGAACCAAGTCGGCGATGTCTGGTCAAGGCTCCATCGACGCCGACGGCACCCTGTCCGCGAGCGGGCAGGCGAGTCGAGGCTTTACTGCGCGCACCGAAGAGGCCCCCGATAGCTGGGAGCAGCGCTCCAGTCAGACCGAGGCTCAGGCGGCGTGGAGCAACGAAGGCGGCGCCACGGGATCGGTCGTGCAGTCGAGCGAACGCATCTCCCACTACCAGGGCCACGAGGTCACCACCCAGAGCGCCCGGGGCCTGTCCCACGACGGGGAGCGCCTGACGGCCTCGGCGAGCTCCTCGACCAAGATCGACGATGATGGCGTAGTCCGCGAGACCGGAGGCTCGGGCGAGGTCTCCTTCGATGAGGAGCATGGCTTCGCGACCTCCGGCCAATACGCCCAGGTGGTCTCGGACGGCGAAGACTATCGAACCTCCCGAGCGATCCAGGGCTCGGTCGACCACGAGCAAGCTCGGGGGGCGATGAGCACCTCGGCTCGCTACGAAGACCTCGAGGGTCGAATGGTCGAGCAGTCCAGTGAGGTCTCGGCGGGCTGGAACTATGAAGAAGGCCTCATGTTCGGCATGTCCCGGGAATCGAGCTGGGAGCTCGACGGCAGCGAAGGACAGCGTACCGCGGCCATGAGTTACGAAAACGGTCAGCTAGGCGCTCAGCGCACCGTCCAGGAATCCCTGAAGGGCGAAGACGGGTCGGCCAATACGCGATCCTCATCGTACCATGCCTCGGCTGGGGCTCAAGGCATGAGTGTCGCGGGCTCTGGCGCGCAGGGGTACTCCAACGATGGGATCGAGGGCTACTCCGAGTTGGACGGTCAAGTCGCCTGGACTCCCGAGGACGGGCTGGATGTCTCGGCCACCACGCGGCGGGGCCTCGAAGATGGCGAGGAATACCATGACCGCCTCCAGGCCGGCGTGAGCTATTCCGAGGGCGTGCTCGCGGGCTCGGCCGCCACCGAGGTGCGGTACACCGACGCCCAGGGCGTGGTGCACGACGTGAGCCGCGGCGGGACGGCCTCTTACGGACCCGATGGTGTCGCCGTCGGCGTGCAAGAGAGCCAGATGAGCATCGATGACGGGGTCGGCTCGGGTACGAGCTCGAGAGGACAGCTCGAGCTGGGGCCGGATGGCCCAACCGTCACGGCGGGCCGTGGCCGCGTCACGAGCTTGGGCGAAGACTATCGTGACGAGCGTGAAATGAGCATGTCGGTAGGCCCCGATGGCTTCGGGGTCGGGATGAGCGACACGACCACCTCAAAGGACGTAGACGGCCGGACCCACCGCGAGTCTTCGTCGGGCGGCGTTCAACTCAGCGGCGACGCGGTCACCGCTCAAGGTGCCCGTTCGACCTCGGTGGAGAACGCCGATGGATCGAGCGACAGCTCGTCGGTGCAGGGCTCGATCAGCTCCGATGGCACGATGGCGGGGGGCTACGCCACCCAGCGCAAGGACTCCGATGGGAACGTCACCGGGGGAACCGCGGTCAACGGCCAGGTCCGCGTCTCCGAGAACGAGATCGGGGCGGGCTTTGGGGTCACCCAGCAGTTCAAAGAAGGCCGCAGCGTCTCGGGCGGGGGGAACTTCGTCTACCAGCTCGCCGAGCCCGCCGAGAAGGGGGGCGTGTGGGTGGTCGAGTACCGTCAGGCGATCAGCGCGAACGTCGGCGGCGGCGTGTCCGGTGAGTTCGGCGAGGCCGGCCTGACCCCCCAAGATCGTCGCCAAGGTCAAGCCAGCGCGAGTGCCAGCTTGGCGGGACAGGTCGTCTCGGGCGGGAGCCGAACCTTCGGCTCCGAGGACGAGGCTCGCGCCTGGTACGAGCGGCCCGACATCGGCCTCATGGAAGGACCGACCACCGATATCGAAGAGATCCTGTCCATGCAGGCGGGCTCCTCGCAGATGACCATGATGAGCGGCGAGCTCGGCGTGAACGGCTCGGTGAGCCACGGCTTCCTCTCGCTCGACGCCGGTGGAAAGATCGGCGCGAGCCACGGTCTCACGGTCACGCGCGGCAACGACCAGATGGTCTATGTGCGGGTCGACGATGCGACGTCGCTCGCGGGCAGCCTCGGGATCTCCACGGTCGGCCTCGGCCTGAGCGCATCTTCGGCCATCGAAGACTTCCAAGGTACGACCTTCAGCTTTGACCTCTCCCAGGAATCTGCCCAGACGGCTTATGTAGACTTCGTCGGGAGCGGGACCGTCCCCGCCGAGAACACCGCGGGTGTCGTCAAGAAGAGCGAGACCACGGGCACGACGCGGACCGACACGATGGGCGTGACCATGGGCGGCATGTCCATGAGCGACGTCTCGAGCCTCACCGAGTCAACCACCACCGACGACCAAGGCAACGTCGTCGAGCGCGCGCGGGGAGCCCGAGGCTTCTCGGCCATCTGGGAACGCTTTGGCCTGACCGCGGCCGAGGATCATGCCCTCGAGGTCACCGACGTCAACCGGGCGGAGCGCTACCTCCACCACACCTCCGACGTCAACCACTCCTCGGCCAACGGGGCGCACGCGGGGCTCGCACGGGCGGCGGGAGTTCTGGGAGCGTCCAACACCGCGCAGGGCGAGTCTTCGGGTCGCTGGACGGTCGAGACGGCCTTCCCGCCCCAGGCCATGGACGACTTCATCGCCGCCGTCCACAGCGGCGAGGTCAACCCCCACGATGGCCTGATCATCGGCAACTCTGGTCGACGCATGATCGAAGACGTGCGAGCCGCGCGGGGCGATATCGACGAGGAGCGCCGTATCGTCGCGACCTTCGTTCGGAACGAGGGGCATCGCGCCATTGAGTCGATCCGGCAGAACGTCGGGGGGGATGAGACCTATCTCAAGCTCGAAGACAACGAGACCTTCCGCGGGGTCGAGTGGTACGCGGAGTTCGAGCATCGGTACCGCGCTCTCGAAGCCTTGTCGGAGTCCGACGACTACGACGCTGAGGCTGCTTTCCGCGAGGTCGAGGAGCTGAGCCGCACCGAGCACGCGAGGCTCCGCGATCTGCAAGACTTCTCGAAGTATCCGGACCTCCCCAACTCGCTCCGTAGGGTCGAGCTGCGCCGGGTCGAAGAGAACATCCGCCGCCTCCACGCGCTCGAGGCGATCATCGGCATGGCGGTCGTCGATGCAGGGGGCGGACAGGCGATCCTCGCGCCGGGCACGATCGAGTCGGATCTGGGCAACTTCGCCGAAGCCTACGACGCAGCCCGCGACGCCAACCGGAGCATGGAGACCACCTACTCGCGCGCCCGCGACCGGCGCGTCGTACACGAGAACCAGGGCGGCAGGAAGAACCTCGGCAGCTCTGGCATCGCGGGCTTCTTCGCCGCAGAGGAGTACGAGTCCTACACTCGGATCGACACGACTTGGTCGACCGCGGAGCTCCACCGGGTCGAGGGCACAAAGAACGAAGACACCGCGCGCTCCTTCTCCAGGACCTCGGTCTCCGACGCCGAGGCCTCCATCGAGTTCTGGCTCCACGCGGCAGACAACTATGTGGCTGCGGAGCGCTCCTTTACCTCCATCCTCGGCGCCTATCGCGACATCGAGTCTCGGCATCGTGACAAGCCCGGTTACTGGAGGTGAGACGTCTGCGTTGAGGAGGAGTTTGAATGGTTTTGAGGTGTGTGGTGGTGGCCTTGGTCGCGATGGGCTGCCCTTCGTCGGGGTCGGATCACGAGGCCCAGTGCAAGGCGGGGTCCGGCCTGTCCTGCTTCGAGGCAGGGCTGGCTTTGGCGAAGGCTGGGGGGCCTGGGGACCGCATCGAGCAGCTCTACCAGCGGGGCTGCGAGCTCGACGACGGGCGCTCGTGCTTCAACCTTGCGACCCTGCTTCGGGAGGGTCAGCAGGTGCCGCAAGATCTCTCCCGCGCGCGCTCGCTCCTCGAGCGTGGGTGCCAGAAGCTCGACGGCCCCGAGAGCTGCGCTCAGCTCGGGACCATGCAGGTCCGGGGGCAGGGAGGGGCCCAAGATGTCTCCGCGGGCGAGGCCAACCTCAAGAAGGGCTGTGAGGGCGGCACCGTCCAGGCCTGTGTCAACCTGGGCGTGATGTATGGCGGGGACGAGCACGGAGAGCCCAAGCCCGGCCACGCGCTCCAGTATTTCATGAAGGCGTGCCAAGGGGACCACCCCATGTCCTGCTATGTGGCCTCGGGCATCCTCGATAAGGGGCAGGCTGGCCCTCCGAAACCCGATCTGGCCAAGGAGATGGCGCAGAAAGCCTGCGATCTCGGCCACGAAGATGCCTGCTCGGGTCCGATGCGCTAGCCTCTTCTCGCGAGCGGACCCACGTTGCGGTGCGCTCCAGATCCCCTCGCCCGAGGAGCTGCTGTGCGTACGATGTTCTCGGCTGATCAGATCGCCACCCGGATCGCGGAGCTTGGCCCTCAGATCCGTCAGAGCATGGGCCCAGTGCCGATCACGGCGATCGTGGTCCTGAAGGGGAGCGTGATCTTCGCCTCGGATCTGGTCCGCTGCATTCAAGGGGATGTCCGACTCGAGTTCCTTGGGGTCTCGTCTTATGAAGGCACCGAGAGTACCGGGCATGTGCGGATCACCCACGACCTCAAGCGCAGCATCGCAGGCAAGCACTGCCTGGTGGTCGAAGACATCGTCGATACCGGCTTGACCCTCCACTACCTTCTCGCGCAGCTCCGGGCCCGTGATCCTGCCACCCTCAAAGTGGTGAGTCTCCTCGACAAGCCCTCCCGGCGCACGGTCGATGTGCAGGCCGACTTCGTAGGCTTCACCATCGAAGACGAGTTCGTGATCGGCTATGGCCTGGATCTCGACGAACGCTACCGCAATCTGCCCGAGGTCGCGATCTACGAGCCGCAGATCGACGGCGCGTGAGCTCCCCCACGGGGTTGCGCAGGGGCCATACGCCAGGGTACGGGCGCCCATGACGACCGGCCGAACCCCTCGTGCAGATCCGATCGACCCCGGGCCGATGTCGCGGGAACGCTGGGCGACGGAGGCCTTGAAGGCCCTGGCGCGCGGCGGGCTGTCCGAGCTCTCGGTCGAGCCGATGGCGCGGCGACTCGGGGTGACCAAGGGTAGCTTCTACTGGCACTTCAAGAACCGCGACGCCTTGCTCCAAGCGGCGCTGGAGCGGCTGGAGCAGAATAACGCCGAGGCGATCGAGGACTTCGAACGCCGGTTTCCAGAGCCACGCGCCCGGCTCCGTGCCTTGTTCTCGGCGGCCTTCGAGCCCTCATCGCTCGGCTCGCTGCTCATCCACCTCTCGGCACAGCGCGAGCACCCAGTGATCGGGCCCGCCCTCGAGCGGGTCACGGCGTCGCGGCTTCGCTACCTCGAGCGCATCTTCCAAGAGATAGGGCTCGAAGGCCCCGCGGCACAGCGGCAGGCCTTCCTCTCGTACTCCGCCTACGTCGGGCACTACCAAGTGGCGTTGACCGCGCCGGACCACGCGCCTCGCGGCGAGTCCTTTCAAGCGTACATCTCGCATCTGGTCGAGGCGCTCGTGCCCTGAAGGGCGGCGCGCCCGGGTGGCGAGACGCTACTTGTGGCGGAAGGTGATGCGACCCTTGGTCAGGTCATAGGGGCTCACGGCCACCGTGACCCGGTCCCCCAGCACCACGCGGATGTGGAACCGACGGAGCTTGCCCGCCAAGTGGGCGTGGACCTCGGAGCCCGCTTCGGTCTGAACAAGGAAGTTTCCGCCTGGGAAAACTTCTTTTACGATCCCTTCGATCTCGATCAGGTCATCAGATGCCATGAATCCTCCGCGCGAGCGTTATCGCTCCGCAGGCGGATGCACAAGGAGGTCCACGGGATTCCTAAGCGGTGCGGCCCTTATCGACCTTGGCGCTCGGAGTTTGGGGCACGACGACCTTGGACGAAGAGGAGCTCGGGTCCTCGCTGGGCGGCGACGGCGATCTCGTCTTCGTTGATCCCGGCCGAAACGGCGTCGAGGTCGGGGGCGGGGCCGAGATCGAAGACGGAGAGGGGCTGCGGGAGGTTGCCGAGGGCCATGAAGAGCTGGTCGTTCTGGTCGGCCCAGGCAGCGAGCACGGCCCCGTCGGGAGCGATCGCGAGGTCGAAGCGATCGGTGAGCGCCTGCCCGACGATGTCGCCTGCGCCGTCTCGGTTGAAGATGTAGAGTCGGTCGCGCTGAACGAAGGCGAAGGCCGCCTTGGTGTCGATGGAGGCGGTCTGCACGTGGCTCGGCGAGACCCCCTCGGCGATCACCAGGCGGTCGGAGAAGCCGTCTTGCGGGTGGAGGGCCCATCGCTCCAGCGGGGCGTCGATGCCGGAGGTGATCAGGACGGGGCGCGCGTCGCGTCCGGGCCCGAGCACCGAGCAGGTCGTGGCTTGCCGGTCGAGCTCGTGCCGCTCGCTCGCTGATTGGCGCACCAGATCGATCCGCTGGGCATACACTGTGCTCGTTCCACAACCGACCACCCAGATCTCTTGCCCGTCGAAGGTGGCGTCGAGGTCGGAGAGCGGGGGAGAGGGGCTGGACCAGTGCAAGGTCCCCGTCCGCTGATCGGGGCTCCAGATCTCGATCATGCCGTCGCGGTAGACGACGTCGAGCTGCCCTTCAAGGCGAACACCCAGCTCGGCGTCGAGGGCCGGTCCGTAGTCGCTGCGACGCTTGAGTACGACACGGCTGCCGAAGGGCTCATCGAAGTAGAGCTCCTGGGCCACCAGATCGCCTGTGGGCAAGACCAGCAAGCCACCCAGGGTGCGCAGGTCGGGCTCCCACGACCAGGTGAGCGGTTGGGTGCGCTCCGGCGCATCGAAGGTCTGGAACCGAAGGTCGGCCTCGCCGTCACAGGCGACGATGCCCCCTTGCTCTTCCTCGCAGATCTCCTCTTCCTCGCAGGCTGGGTCGTTGGGACTGCAAGACTCGGTTCCAGGAGGGGTGTTGCGCACGTCGCGGCCATCCCGCACGATAATGCAGCCCGCGGTCGTCGCGAGCAGCGCGATCATGGCAAGGGTGCGTTTCATGGGGACTCCTGGATACGTCGAGTGGACGCTCGAGCGCCCTTCAATATTCGAGCGGAGAGGATCGCCTGTGGTCCTATATCAGCCTTTACGGCCATGTTTCCGCTTCTTTCTCCGAGCGGCGCGCTTGCTGCCCGTGACCTCATGTTGCCCGGCGGGCGGGCCGTCGTCGACCTCGGGGTAGGTCTGATGCACGCCCTTGCGGAAGGTCTCGAAGGTGCCGTCGATGATACTTTGCCGCATATCACGCATAAAGCGGTGAAACCAATGGATGTTGTGCACGGTCGCCAAGGTGGTGCCGAGGATCTCGCCCACGCGAAAGAGGTGGTGCACATAGGCGCGGGTGAAGCGGGAGCAGGTGGCGCAGTCGCAGGAGGTGTCGATGGGGTACATGTCGTTGCGGTAGCGCCGGTCGGTGATCCGAAGCCGCCCCTGGCTCGTGTAGAGCATGCCCGAGCGGGCGTGCCGGGTCTGGATGACGCAGTCGAACATGTCGATCCCGCGCGCGACCCCTTCGACCAGGTCTTGTGGGCGCCCGACACCCATAAGGTAGCGAGGGTGGTCCGGGCTCATGTGCGGGGTCGTCGCGTCGAGGACCTCCTTCATCACATCGGGTCCTTCGCCGACCGAGAGGCCGCCGATGGCGTAGCCGTCGAACCCGATCTCGCGGACGGCGTAGGCGCTCCGCTCCCTCAGGTCGGGCCAGAAGCCCCCTTGGACGATGCCGAAGAGCGACTGGTCGGGGCGGGTGTGGGCCACCTTGCAGCGGGCCTCCCAGCGGTGGGTGCGGGCGAGGCTGTCTTCGGCGTAGGCTCGGTCGACGCCGAACGGGAGGCACTCGTCGAAGACCATCGCGATGTCTGCTCCGAGCTTCTGCTGAAGCTCCATGGAGATCTCGGGGGTCAGCACCGTGCGTTTCCCGTCGACCTCGTAGCGGAAGGCGACGCCATCTTCACTGACCTCGGGCTTGAGGCTGTAGACCTGGAACCCACCGGAGTCGGTGAGGATCGGCAGGTCGACCTGCATGAAGTCGTGCAGCCCCCCGTGCTTGGCGACGAGGTCGGCTCCAGGTCGCTGGGAGAGGTGGTAGGTGTTCGCGAGCAGGATCTGGGTGCGCGTCGGCCGGATGAGCTCCGGCGGGAGCGCTCGGATCGCGCCTTGCGTTCCAACCGGCATGTAGACGGGGGTCTCGACCACGCCTCGGGCGAGGTGGAGTCGGCCGGCGCGGGCCTGACCATCGGTGGCTTGCAGGGAGAAGTCGATCGAACGCATGACGCTCTCTCACCCGCCGCAGGCCCCGCCGCCAGTCGTGGGGGTCAGCTGAACCAGACCATCGCGAGCACGCCCAGGGCCAGGCCGAGGACCAGGGCCATGACTAGATCGACGCGAAAAGATGCGGAAGCAGGCTTTTCTGGCGGGTCTGTTCTGGCTCGCAAGCGCTGTTCCGCCTCGGCCAGTCGGGCCTCGAGGGCTGCGAGCTGCCCCTCGACCGCCGCTTCGCGCATGGCGCGGTTCATCGCGGGTGAGCGCGTGTCGTAGATCGCGGTATCTCCCTCGGTGTCGAGCAAGGTGCTCGAGCCGTAGGTAGCGCTGAGCCCGAGGGGGGCGATGGGGTCGGAGTCCTCGTCGGTCTGGTTGAGCAGGAAAGGGGGGATGTCACCTCCGATGAGGGCAGGGAGGGTGTCGGGCGCCTCGTCGGCGAGCAAGGCTCGGATCCCGCGGGAGGGCTCCCCGTCGACCTCGGCGAAGCGATCGGGGGGGCAGGGGTGCTTGGGGGGGGCCGCGAGCGTGGTCCAGAGGTGCATGGCCAAGGGGGGACCCGTCGTGCGCGCCTCGTTGGAGGTGAGCTCCGCCGTGTGATCGCCGGTGCCAGTGGTGGTGCCCCATGGGTCGAAGAGCCCATCGTTCGCGCCGGGGTCTGTGCCCAGGTCGGGGATCACCTCGTCGATGGAGTCGAGGTTGGCGCCGACGCGTAGGTAGAGCTGATCGAGGATCGTGCCCTGTCCGGGCATGACGCGGCGCACATGCGCTGCGAGAGCTTGGGTCTGGTCGGGCTCCGCCTGGAGCCACCCTTCGCGCTCCTCGAGGTCCAGCCCCTCTCCTGGAGCCTGAATGGCGTCGAGTAGGGTGCTCAGGGCCTCGCGGTCCAGCTCCGGGCTCCCTCCGCGTCGGCCGCGTCCGAAGAGCACGACCTCGCCCTCGACCCCGAGCTGCACCCGCTGCGCGCAGATCAGGCCATGGACGCCGCCCTGGTCGTGGATGGCCCTCATGGCGGCGAGGAGCTTCGCGCCTACGACCGGCCCGAGGGCAGCGGGGAGGGGGTGGTCGCTCAGTCGAACTCCGCGGGGGACCTCTTCGGTGTAGGCACGTTTGCCGTCGAGGTCTCCTTGGAGCGAGCTCGAGGGCAGCCCAGGGTGGGCCCCGATCTCGTTGGGGGGCAGGCCGTCGAAGACCACGACGCGCTCCCCGTCGCCGTCGGGTAGCGCGGCGATCCGAAGCTCTCCGAAGTCGTCGCTGCTCTCGCGGTGCAGCACGTGCAGGGTGATGATCGACATGGGCGAACCCTATCCTACCCTCGGCCGTCGGCTACACGGCAGCGCTGGGGAGCGCCGCGTCGATGCCCCGGTCAGTCCGAGCCTCCACGCTCCGCCAGCGCGATGACCAAGGCCGCGCGCACCCCTCGCTCGTCGAGACCGCGCAGGATCTCGAGATCGTCCAAGAGCCGTAGAAGGCCCACCTCGGCCAGCCCTTGAGGTAGGACCGGGCAGGTCAGGTCGCCCCGATGCACCGCGCGCAGCAGCGCTCGCAGATCCTTACTCGACACGGTTTGCAAGCCCTTTCCGGCGTTGAGCATGAAGCCTCCTAGGCAGCCCCAGGGCCGTCTATCGCGGTGACGTCCACGATGCGGCTTGCCTCTTTGGGGCGCGGCGTCAATACTGCGCATGTTGATCGCTCGGTCGAAGGATCGGGCGCCCCCTCTCGCTGTTGGCTGCCCGGTTCGGCGGCCCTCCTCTCGACGCGCGCTGCGGCGCGGAAGCACTCCGGAGTACCGATGGCCTCCTTCGATAAGTTTACGACCAAGGTCCGCGAGATCATCGCCGAGGCCCAGCGTCTCGCTGGCCGACTCGGCAACCCCGAGATCCGTCCGGGCCACCTGCTCATGGCCATGCTCGATCAAGACGGAGGCATCGCGCCCTCGCTCATCGATCATGCCGGGGCGAACCCCGACCTCATCCTGGAGCAGGCCGCGGTCGTCGTCGATAGCTACTCCAAGGTCAGTGGCGGCTCCAAGGCCGGCGTCTCGCGCGAGATGCAGGCCGCTCTCGACTCCGCCGAGGCGGAAGCCAAGAAGAACGGCGACACGCACGTCTCCACCGAGATGCTCCTGCTCGGCATCGTCACGGGAAGCTCCAAGACCGCCCAGATGCTCCGGGACTACGGGGTCACCCCCAACAACCTACGCACCGCCATCGACGCGATCCGCGGCGGACGCAAGGTCACGGGCGAAGAGGCGGAAGCAGCCTACGAGTCTCTCGACAAGTACACCGTCGACATGACCAAGCAGGCCGCCGAAGGCAAGCTCGATCCCGTCATCGGCCGCGACGAAGAGATCCGGCGCGCGCTGCAGGTGCTCAGCCGGCGCACCAAGAACAACCCCGTGCTCATCGGCGAGCCCGGCGTCGGAAAGACCGCCATCGTCGAAGGCATCGCCCAGCGCATCGCCACCGACGACGTGCCGGAGTCCCTCAAGGGCAAGAAGGTGCTCTCGCTCGACCTTCCCGCGCTGCTCGCCGGCGCCAAGTATCGCGGCGAGTTCGAGGAGCGGCTCAAGGCGCTTCTCACCGAGATCGAAAACAGCGCGGGTCAAGTCGTGCTGTTCATCGACGAGCTGCATACCCTCGTCGGGGCGGGGCAGACCTCGGGCTCCATGGACGCGGGCAACATGCTCAAGCCCGCCCTGGCCCGCGGCTTGTTGCGATGCATCGGCGCCACCACTCTCGACGAGTACCGTAAACACCTCGAGAAAGACAAGGCCCTCGAGCGGCGCTTCCAGCCGGTGCTCGTCGAGGAGCCCTCGGTCGAAGACACCATCGCTATCCTTCGCGGCATCAAAGAGAAGTACGAGACCCACCACGAGATCCGCATCACCGACGAAGCGGTCGTCGCCGCCGCGATCTTCTCGGATCGCTACATCAGCGATCGGAGCCTGCCCGACAAGGCCATCGACCTCATGGACGAAGCGGCGAGCCGCATCAAGATGGAGATCGAGTCCAAGCCCGTCGACATCGACCGGCTCGAGCGCAAGATCGCGGGTCTGCAGGTCGAGCTGCACAGCATCGGCCGGGCCCAAGACAAGGCGAGCCAGCAGGCGGCCGATCAGGTGCGCGAGACCATCGCCAACCTGCAAGAGGAGCTCAACGAGTTGACCGTGCGCTGGCGCGCTGAGCGCGACGCCATCGAAGAGATCGCCGACATCAAGGCCCGCCTCGACGAGCTGGCTTTCGAGGGTGAAAAGGCGCAGCGAACCGGCGACTACGAAGCGGCTTCCAAGATCATCTATGGCGAGATGCCCGATCTACGCGCGGCGCTGCAGTCCTCACAGGAGCGCCTGATGGAGCTCCAGAGAGACGGCGCCATGCTCTCCGAGGAGGTCGGCGAAGAAGACATCGCCAAGGTCGTCGCGCGCTGGACCGGCATCCCCGTCAGCAAGCTGCGGCAGTCCGAGCAAGAGAAGCTCATGAAGATGGAAGAGAACCTCCACCAGCGCGTCGTCGGCCAAGACGACGCGGTCGTGGCGGTCTGCGATGCGGTCCGGCGCTCCAGGGCGGGTCTGCAAGATCCCAACCGTCCCATCGGTTCTTTCATGTTTCTCGGGCCGACCGGCGTCGGCAAGACCGAGCTCGCCAAGGCCCTGGCCGAGTTCCTCTTCGACGACGAGAACGCCATGGTTCGGATCGACATGTCCGAGTACATGGAGAAGCACGCGGTGGCCCGGCTCATCGGGGCGCCTCCGGGCTACGTCGGCTACGACGAAGGGGGCCAGCTCACCGAGACGGTCCGCCGCCGCCCCTACACCGTGGTCCTGCTCGACGAGGTCGAGAAGGCGCACCCCGACGTCTTCAACGTGCTGCTCCAGCTCCTCGACGACGGCCGGCTCACCGACAGCAAGGGCCGCATCGTCGACTTCAAGAACGTCGTCGTGATCATGACCAGCAACGTCGGTAGTCACAAGATCATGGACGCTGCCAACGCTTACCACAAGCAGGCCGATGACCTCGCGGAGAAGCTCGAAGGGCAGGCCCTTGCCGACGCCCTCGAGGCCGGGCGGGTCCGCTATCGCGATAAGGTCCAGGGCGCGGTCGACGCCGAGCTCGCTCAGAAGTTCCGCCCGGAGTTCATCAACCGGATCGACGACAAGATCGTCTTCGATCCGCTCAACCGCCAAGATATGGACCACATCCTGCGCATCCAGCTCCGTCGCCTCGAGCGCCTCATGGCGCAGCGTGAGCTCAAGCTCGAGGTCACCGACGAAGCGCTCACCAAGATCGCCGACCTCGGTTTCGACCCCGCCTTCGGCGCCCGTCCGCTCAAGCGTGCCATCACGACTTACCTGATGAACCCGATGTCCAAAGCCATCGTTAGCGGGGGCTACGGCCCAGGCGACACGGTCAAGGTCGACTTCGAGGTCGATTCCATCACCTTCGAGCGCATCGCCGCCCCCGACGAAGAGCCCGGCCCCACCGCGGGCGCCCTACCGGGATAGCAGCGCGGGATAGGGATAGCAGCGCGGGATAGGGATAGCAGCGCGGGAAGGCTCCGCTCGCCGCAGCGTCAGCTCTAGCTGATCGTGCCTCTCGAGGCCCTCCTTCATCCGAAGGCAGGGTCTCAAGCTCCAGGGCCTCACCACGGCGCGAAGGCGTTGTGGTCTGGCGTCAGGCCGTCGGCGGCGAGCTCGGGGTGGTGTCGGAGGAGGACCTGGGCGAAGCTGGTGTGCTCGATCCATTCGAGGCCCTCTTGGGTGTAGACCTCGGGGGTGTAGAGCTCGGTGTAGAACCTGTCGGCCTTCAGGCGTCGGGTGGCCATGAGGGTGAAGACCTGGAAGAGCGTCTCACCGAAGCCGTAGCAAGTCGGGCGATGCCCTTCGGCCAGGGTGCCGATGAAGAGATCGAGCTTCTCGACGTCGCCGCCGTAGACCTCGGTTAGTCGCGCGACGTGGTCGTCATCGTCGGTGAGGTCTTCGAAGCGGGTGATGGGCGGGAGGCCCAGCAGTCGTCGGGTCTCGTTGTAGCGGGGCACGCCGCGTTCGCGATCCCGCAGGATGTCGATCGCGCCGAGGTCGAGGATCCCGCCGACCGGGAGCTCGATGTCTTGCATGAAGGCGGGGTAGTTGTCGAGCACCAAGGCGCCGGGGTGGGCCTGGGCGAAGGCGCGAAGGACCTCGACCTGGCCGTGTTCTTGGTAGAGGTCGGCGGCGTCGGCGTGCAGCGTCTGCTCCAGGGGGATCGAGGCGCCGGAGGGCAGCTCCAGGGCGTCGGGGAGGAGCGGGTGCATGCGGTAGACCGCGACGAACTCCTCGGTCATGGCGAAGGGCTGGCGATCGAGGATCCGGTCGCCGCCGACCACTCCGTGCAGGATCGGATCGCGGCCCCCTTCGAGCTTTGGCTCGAGGTAGCGGTTCAGCCCGTACCAGTTGGTGTGCATGCCGACGGTCAGCGCCTCGTTCGGGAGGATGGCTGGCGTCCACTCGATGGTGTGGATCCGCGCGATCAGCGCAGCGTTGATGAGGCGCGCCTTGTCGTAGAGCTGCTGGTCGCTCCACTCCGGGTAGGCCTGCGCCAGATGATCGGCGATCGCGTTGTGTTCCTTGGCGAAGAGGGTGTGCAGGACCTCGAGGCCGATCCACCAGTTGTCGGTGAAGCCCGCGTCGCTCTGGCCGCTGCTGTCGCGGGGGAGGTGGCCCTGGGGCAGGAGCAGCCGCCCGCCCTCGAAGGCGCGGAGTCGATCTGCGGTCTCGAGATCGCTGCCGTAGATCTGGGAGCCATCCCACCAGTGCGTGACCCGGTTGAGATAGGTCGGCGGCAGCACACCGTCTTCGTCGGTGCGTCGGGTCGGATCGGGGGCGGTGCGGAGCACATGCAAGTTGCTCAGGCCTCGCTCGCGGAGCGGATCGTCGTCGGCGAGGGGGATGGCGAGCGTGTCGGTGAGGGCCTGGCTGTGGTCGAACCAGTCGTGGGTCTGGAACTGCACCCAAGCGGCCGCGTAGAGGTTGAGGAAGGGCACCTCGTGGAACTCGGACCGGGTGAGCAGCTTGCGGCTGATCTCGCGGGGGTTCGGATCGAGCAGGTGGGCTTCGTCGGGCCAGGTGGCGTCGAGGGGCACGTTGCGAGAGAAGCGGATCCCCGCCGCCCCCATGAGCGGATCGAGGGGGTCGTTGCAGCGCCCATCGATGCGTCGGGACTCGTCGTCGGACGGTTCGCACACGACCCCCTCGGGGTAGCCAACCCGATACTCAGGAAGGTAGGCGTCGGTCAGGGCGTAGGCCTCGAGCCAGTTGCGCATGGCGGCGAGCTTGACCAGGGCGAGCTGCATGGGCTCTCGATGCCAGTTGGTCCAGCCATCGGTAAAGAGCTCGTCTCGGTTCTGCAGGAAGTAGGTGACCTGGGAGAGTTCGCCGAGGGTCGCGTCCTGGTCGAGTACCAGCCCGGGCTCCAGGCCGTCGTCGAGGCAGGTGGGGACTGGGCCGAGATCCCTGGTCTCCGCGTGATCGGGGTCAGGGCATGCGATCAGCGAGAGCAAGAGCAAGGCAAGGGGGCGGCGCATCGGGGGGCTCCAGGTCCGGGGATGGCGGAGATTATCCGATTCATCCTCCGGCGTCTCGCGATGCCTCCTCTGGCCTCCGACGTCGTGCGCGGCCCTGCCGAGTCGCCACCCGGTCCTCCTTGTCGTTCGGTCACTCCAAGGCCGGGCGGCTAGTGACGAGAAGAGCGTCTTGCGATAGCGGGTCGGAAGCCTTGATTGCGGAGCCTCGCATGCGACTCGCCCCCTTGCTGATCCTCCTCCCTCTGGCTATCGCCTGCTCTCCCGAAGCCGACGAGCTCGATAGCGAGCCAGGGGATCGTACCTTCATCCCCGAAGGGTACGCACCCGTGGCGCCCGAGCGGGTGATCTTCCTGGGCGACTCGGTCACCGCCGGGCTGGGCGCCAGCAGGCCCTCCCTGCGCTACCGCCACCTCCTGCTCGAGAACGACCCCGAGTGGCCCGGAGCCGTCGATCTGCGCATGGCCTGGCCAGATCTGGTCGAGGTCGATGTCTCGGCTTCCGGGGCGACCACGAGCACCTTGCGATCGCGTCAGCTCGCCCGGCTCGATGAGCTGCTCCTCGGTCCAGTCCAGGGGGAGAGCGTCGTGGTCTTCACCGTCGGCGGAAATGACATGCAGGGGGGCATCGTGGAGCTGCTCACCGAGGGCGCGGTGGCCGGGGGCCCGCTCGTCGATCGCCTTGAAGAAAACATGATCGCGATCCTCGACTATTTCCAGGACCCCGAACGCTTCCCCGACGGGACGACCCTCTGGTTCACCAACGTCTATGATCCGACCGACAATGTTGGCCAGAGCGACCAGTGCTTCTTCGGGGCCGACATCAACGCCCTCCGGGAGCCCCTCTTTGATGCCAACGAGCGCCTTCGGACCCTGGCCGTCGATCGGAGTGTCGCCATGATCGACATGTATGCCTCCTTCCAAGGGCATGGCGTCTACCACGACGATCCGAACAACCCCTCCTACGATGCCGACGATCCGACGCTGTGGTTCGCGCGTGACTGCATCCACCCCAACGACCGCGGGCACCACGAGATCCGCCGTCTGCTCACCGAGGCCATGGGGCTGTAGGGGTGCGCGCCCTTGACCCGCTCAACGGCAGTCTACCGGCTCCATGCCGTCGATCCAGGCGGCGATCAGATCTGCGGCCTCGGTGTGGGCCAGGGTGCGGCCGAGCTGGGGCATCATCGCGCCGGGGTCGGTCGTCGCGACGCGGAAGTGCAGGATCGACTGGGTGTGATCCCCAGGCACGATGTCGTAGGTGAGGCCGCCTGAGCCGTGGCCGGCCGATCCGGGACGCTTGCACTTGCCGAGCCGGAACTCGTCGGTGTTGTCCCAGTTGAGGAAGAGTTGGCTTGAGATCCCGCTGACGCCCCGGGGGTTGTGGCAGTGGGCGCAGTTGACGTCGAGGTAGTCGCGGGCGGCGATCTCGATCTCTTCGTAGGGCCGGCCCTCGAGGCCTTCGGCGATGAAAGCCTCCCAGTCGATGGCGGGCCGGGGACGCTCGCTGGCTTGAGGCAGGTGGTCGAGCAGACCCAGGCTGTGCATGGCCTCGAGCTGGTGGTCGCCTTGGGGGTGGACCAAGTCGAGGTTGCGGGACCGAGGCCCGATCAAGGCGATGAAGTTCCGGCCGTCGTCTCCCTTGAGCTCGTGGCACTCCTGGCACTGGTTCCGCTGAGGCACGAGATAGGTGAAGGCGTGGGACTCGCCCTGCCGATCGATGAAGCTCAGGCGCTGGGTTCCGCCTTGGACGCGCAGGCGGGCGTCGCGTCCCTCTTCATCCCACACGTACGGCCAGTTCTGCCAGCCGGTCGTGCTGTGGATCATGAGCCGGGTCTCGATGATCTGCCGCCCTTGCTCGGGATCGCGCAGGTCGGCGGGCATGAGAAAGGTCTTGATCACCGCTGAGCCGACCGGGAGGTCGAAGGTGTCGTAGTCGTCGAAGGCCATCTGCGCGCCCTCGGGGAGGTAGATCGCCCGATCCTTGTCGGTGTAGTCGCTGAAGAGCGGCGTGCCGAGGGTGTAGTGGATCATCTCGTCGGGGTACGTGAGCTCGCCGTCTTGGTAGGAGATGAGGTTCATCTCCGAGAGCAGCTCGGGGGGGCGCCCGCTCTGAGGGACCCAGGGCTCTGCGGCGCAGGCAGTGATCCCGATGAGGAAGACGATCGCGCGCATCATGGCTCAGTCTGCGAAGGTGGGACGTACGATGGGTCCCTCGCGGAAGCCATCGCAGTCGAAGGGGGTGAAGGGCGGTTCAGGGCGGTACGTCATGTTCTTGTTCGGCACGGTGGCTTCGGCGAGCTCTGGCAGGTTCAGGCTCGAGAAGGTGACCCCTTCATCGGCGGCGACGCAGATGTGGTTGTCGTTGCTGTTACCGGCGGGGTCTTCGCGGTCGAAGGCGGACTCGCTGATCGTGTCGTACAGCACGGTGTCGACGGGATCGGGGCCCGCATAGGCCACGGCGATGAGGAAGCCGAGAGGGCGGTCGGATACAGAGGAGTTGTCGGGCCGGGTGCCACTGCCGCTGTGGCTGTTGCCGTGGATATAGACCTCGCTTGAGCGGTAGTTCAGCACCGCGCCGCCCTCGCCTTCGTCGAGCTGGAGGCCGTCGATGTCGCCGATGATCTGGTCGGACTCGATGGCCCAGTTGCTCGCCGTGCTCTGGACGGCGAGGCCGGAGATCACCGCCAAGTCGACGGTGTTGTTGTTGGCGTAGGTGTTGTTGGTGATCTCGACCCGTCGCGACGCCATGGCGAAGGTGCCGGTACCCGACGGGATCTGGCCGACGATGCCGCCCGGGGCGAAGTTCGGTCGGTTGTTGTTGCGCACGATGTTGTCGTGCACGTAGACGTCACGACCGACGATCGGGTTGCCCGGGAGGTCGAAGACCACGAGCCCGCCGGTGTTGTCCTCGACGACGTTGCCGTAGACGTCGGCGTACTGGGTGTTCTCGATCTCGAGCCCGGCGACGTTGGTGCGGGCGACGTTGTTGCGCACGACCGCCTCGATGCACTGGCCGACGTAGATCCCGGCGTCGGAGGCGTTGAAGGCTTCGGAGTCTTCGATCAGGACTTGGCGGACCTTGACCGGGTAGATGCCGTAGGCGCCGTTCTCGGGGGAGGCTTCGGCGCGCCAAGTGGTGCGCACGCGGCGGATCGTGACCCCGGTGCTGTCTTCGATGCGGAGACCATCGGTGACCGCGTCGATGATCTCGAGCCCCTCGATCAGGAAGTCGTCCGAGACCACGTCGACCCCGTTGGCTTGGACCTCGGTGGGGGCGAAGTCGAGCCGGGTCTCGTTCATGCCTTGGCCGTACAGCGCGATGTTGTTGGCCCCGCGGATGGTGACCTGGTTGTCGAACTCGAAGTTGCCTCGAGGCAGGATGACGGCGGTGTCGTCGGTCAGCCCGTTCACGACCTCGATCAGGTCGGCGTCGAGCCCGACCTCGATGCAGTTGCCGTACTCGACCTCGCCACAGTGGATGTTCTCGAAGCCTTCGGGGGCTCCGCCACAAGCGATGAGGAGGCCGGCGGGGAGGGATAACGACAAGAGCTGGCGCATGAGGGGCTCCGGGAGAGATGGATCGTAGCTGGACAGGGAGGGGATCGGGGGCTCGATCGCGTGACGAGAGCTACCGAGTGCAGAGTATAGCGTCGGTGTCGCGCGGAATCCAGAGAATCGTGCTCGCCGACGTCAGCGAGCGGGCCAAGCCCCGACCACCCATGAGACCTTCTCGCCGTCCGAGGCGCGCGTGGCCGTGAGTCGTAGGTTGCCCGTAGTCGAACCCCCGGCGGTGAGGGTGCCCTCCACCCTCAGGCGCGGGTCGAGTGTCCCCTCGAGGTCGAGGTCCAGGCTTCCCCGCAGGCGCCGGGCATCGATCGAGTGGGTGAAGCGGGCGCTGCTGGCGTCGCTCGCGCGCAGCTCCGTGTCCCAGCGCTCATCGAGCTGGCCGCCTGGGGTGCGAAGCTCGAGGCGGACCGGCACGAGGAGCTGGTCGTCGCACACGGGCTCGGCGTAGCCGTCGGTCGCCTCGTTCGAGGTCGTGGACGGCATGGGAGCGCGCTCGGCCCACGCGACGTTGTCGCCGCGCCGCTGGAGCTGGATCAGCAAGGGGCTCTCTCCTTCACGGGTCGCGAGCTGGGTCGCGTGGACGCCCTCGGCGTATCCCAGCACCTCCTCGGCGGTGAAGCCGTAGCCGGAGGGGGCGTCGAGGGCGAGGTCGTGCAGGACCTCCTCGCACGGGGAGGTGGACAGCGTGCAGCTTGTCGCGATGAGCATGGCCAGCAAGGGTCGCATTGTGGACAGGCTATGCAAGAAGGGTGCCGCTTGTGGATAAGCTGCGAGTTTCCGTTGGCCCAGGGTCGATGGACCCGTTCAGGGCCACGAGATCGCGACACCCATGTCGCGGTCAGGGGGTGTCGGGCAGGCGCTTGAACAAGGGATAGGCGAGCTGCGTGGAGTCCCCCTTGTCGGTGGTGCGAAGCTGGAGTCCTCCTCGGAGCGTCCCTGCCTTGTCGTAGAGGTTGAAGTGGATCTCAGAGGGACGCAGCTCGAGCCGGTCCCACCCGAGCTCCTGCGCCGCGCTGCACAAGGCGCCACGGGCGGGCGCCGCAGCGTTTCGTGCCCGGACCGTGGTCTCGAGAAATGTACTGGGAACCAGGCGGTTGAGGAGCGCGTCGCTCGCCAAGGGCAGATCGGCGCACCGGGCTTCACGCAGGGTTCGGCCGAGGACCTGTTCGGCGCGAGACCAGCTCACCCCGAGCCCGCCGGGGAAGTGGAGGGGCTTGTGCGAGGGGGTGTCGGGCCCCTCCACCACCGCGAGTCGGAGCAAGGTCGTGGATTTGTCGGGGCGGATCACGGCGCGCGCCTCAAGGACAGCCGCTTCGCCCTTCCAGAGGATCCATGTGGTCGAGAGCGCGTCGAGGCTGGCGGTGTGGGCCCCGCTGCCGTCGAGCAGGCCCCGGAGCTCAGCGGCCGTGGTCTGGGGGGCGGGCTCGACGTCGAGAGGCAGCGCCGCCACCGGGTCGGCGCCGCTCTGCAATATCTGGCGCACGCTGTCTTCGAGGGTCGATCGCACCGAGGCTAGATCGAGCTCGATCGGCGCCTCGGCCTCGGTCGGGGCTTGGGCCACCCCGTCATCGGAGTCGGGATCGGCTTCGTAGGGCCATGGGCCCGCCGCTGCCGGTGCGCCGAGGAGGGAGAGGAGGATGACGGGAAGGTACTTCATCGCCAACTACAATACCTCTGTCGGCGTTCGACTTCCCGCGATGGGCTCTTTGGCCGTCGCAGCGTTGGTTGAAGGCGCGCACTCGGCCTGTTCGACGCGAACGTGCCCCAGGAGGGGATCCGGGGCGACGACCGAGGGCCTCTAGGTGCTGGACGCGGGACCGTGAAGGTCGAACCCTTAGGGTCCCTTGGGCTTGGAGCCTGGGTCCTTGCGGTCCTTCTTGAGGTCGCGGCCCCGGTCTTCCCAGGGGGAGGTAAAGAACTCCGACCGACGGTTCGAGGCTCGGCCGGCGGCGTTGAGGTTGCTCGCGATCGGGAACTGGTACGAGAAGCCGGCCGCGACATAGACCGTGTTCAGACCATCCGCCTCGGCGCGCTTCTTCATCTCGCGGGCGGTCGCCTGCGCCCGCTTCTCGGAGAGGCTGAGGTTGTAGGCATAGCTCCCCATGGTGCAGGTGTGGGCGTCGATCCAGATCTTCTCGGGGGGAGGGTCCTGCTCTTTGACGGACTCGTGCAGCTTGTCGCACGCCTCGCTGCCCTCGGGCTCCTTCATCTGGTCGGAGTCGAACTCGAAGGGCACGTCGGCGGTGGCCAAGGGCACGTTGGGCTCGGGCTCGAAGGGCGGCTCGGGCTCGGGCGCTTCAGGAGGGCCGGCGTTGTCGAAATACAGCTCGTCGAAGGCGAGCTCGAGGGTCTCGACGGCGAGGCCTGAGCTGCCGCTGTCGAGGGAGGGGCCTTCCCACGAGACGGGCCAGAGCTGGTGGAAGGTGTAGCGACGGATCTCTTGCCCCGCGTTGTCGCGTACGATGATGGCGCCGGAGTCCTCGGGGCGGGTGTCGAACTCGTCGAGCATGTAGCGATCGCGCCAAGCGGCGAGCTGGGTGCTCGCGCTGGTCGCGTACTTGAGCGTGATGTTGTCGAAGGAGGAGCCGCCGACGAGCTTGTGGGTGGCTCCGTTGAAGCCGCCTTCTTGGACCTCGAAGACCTCAGACTTGGTCTTCAGTCCGCTAAACTCGAGGAAGTGGGCGATCTCGACGCCGTCGATTTCGAGGGTGAAGTAGTAGTTTCCATAAGGATCAAGATCTTCAGCTGCCATAGTTGCACCCGGGGATAGAGCGGGCGGCCAATGGGCCGCACAGAGAGGGTCGATGCAGAGACAAGCCCCACGCGGATAGTTTAGCCTGTGCGTGGCCGTTCGTCTGCACCCAACCTGGGTGGGGGCCTTGTGAGGCCCCGCCGAGGGGCTTAGGGACGCGAATCATGAGGGATCGAGGAGACACAGAGATGGCACGACTTCAGGGACGGGTGGCGCTGGTCACCGGGGCGAGCCGAGGGATTGGCGAGGCGATCGCTCGCGCGATGGCAGCCGAGGGGGCCTCGGTGGTGATCACGAGCCGAAGACAAGAAGGGCTCGACGCCGCAGCTCTCCGGATCCGCGCTGAGGTCGCTGGGGCGAAGGTCTGGCCGAAGGCCTGTCATGTCGGAAGGTCATCCGATCGCGAGTCTCTGATGACCTGGATCGATCACGAGGTGGGCCGGGTAGACATCCTGGTCAATAATGCAGGGACGAATGTTCACTTCGGTCCTATGCTCGAGGTGACCGAGGCGGCTTGGGACAAGACGTTCGAGGTCAACCTCAAGGGGCCTTGGGAGCTCTCTCGCGCGGTGGCTCAGCGGCTCATCGCGGCGGATCAGGGCGGGAGCATCCTCAACGTAAGCAGCGTCTTGGGGCGCGGAGCGTCGCCTCTGCAAGGCGTCTATGGCATGACGAAGGCCGCGCTCATCTCCATGACCCAGACGCTCGCGCTGGAGTGGGGCGGGGCGGGGATCCGGGTCAACGCCCTGGCGCCGGGCCTGATCGACACGCGCCTCTCGGCTGCCCTCACCTCCAGTCCTGAGCTTACATCCCGATTTCTTCAGCGGGCAGGCGTGTCGCGCGTGGGTCAACCCGGGGATCTGGCCGGGGCGGCCGTCTTCCTCGCCAGCGATGAAGCGGCCTACATCACCGGCACCACCCTCGACGTCGACGGGGGCTATACGGTGGGCTGATCGTGACTCAGAGCCCCAGGGCGTCGAGGAGGGCCAGGACCAGCGTCTCGCGGTCGACCGCGTCGTCGATGGCCTCGATGGGAAAGCCCGCCCAGATCACGGGCGCGTCGAGGCGGCGCGTGATGGCGCCGCCGCCCGTCCCGCCCGCGTAGGCGATGGCGGTTCGGGCGTCTCCGACGGGCTCGATCAGGTCGGGGTAGTAGACCAGCATGTGGCCCGGAAGGAGGAAGGACATGTCGTCGAGGAGGGCGAAGCGAGCCTCGGCGGGCTCGATCATGTAGGTCTCGGAGCTGTCGGCGAGGTACCTGCCCCCCAGAACCTCGCGCAGGAAGGCGATGTCTTGCGCGTCCCCGAAGGCCTCGAGGTCCCAGCCGATCTCGGATCCGCTGGCGATGAAGGCGCCTCCAGCTTCGACGTAGGCGCGGACGATCTGCTGTTCCTGGGGGGTGAAGGTGACGTGCTCGGTGGACTCCTCGCCCAGCAGCCAGAGCACGCCGTCGTAGTCTTCGAGCAGGATCTCGCCGTCGATCACCGCGCGGTTGCTCGCCGTGTCGACGTGGTAGCCGCGCGCCGCCTCGACCGTGCGGCTCACGAAGTCGTGCCCCGCGCCGAGGGGGTTCTCGCGCTGCTGGGTGAACCAGCGCTCGTAGCCGTCGACGACGAGGAGGCGCGGCCCTGGGCCTCGGCGTATGGCGAAGGTGGTGGAGGGGTCGCTTCGGCGCTCCCCAGCCACGGCGATCAGCCGAAGGTGCACCGGGTGTGTGCTCGTGTGGCGGATCGTGAACGCCTCGTCGCGGACCTCGAAGGCCTGGGCGCGAGACCAGGTGGCTCCGTCGGGGGAGATCCAGGCCTCGAGGTGGTCGGTGCGACCCAGGGAGTCCACGGTCAAGGTCGTGGTGTTGCCCGACGAGACCATGGTTCGGGGTCTTGGGATGTCGGGCCGGGCGGGGCCGGAGCGCCAGTCTTGGGCGAAGATCCCGATGATGGCGTCGTGAACGGCGCGGGTGGAGGAGGCGTCGGACACGTCGTTGGTCAGGATGGCGATGGCGTAGCGGTGCCCGTCGTGGCGGTGATGAAGGATGCCGCTGGTGGCGATGGTGTCGCGGAGCGTGCCGGTCTTGCCCAGGAATCGACGCGCGGTGTCGGGGTGGTTCAGGCGCCCGGCGAGCGTTCCGTCGCCGCTGGCGACCGCGAGGCTTCGGACAAAGGCGCCGTAGCTGGGGCTGGCGTCGAGGGACTGCAAGAGCTCGGCGACCAGACGGGCCGTGACCCGGTTGCTGTGGGAGAGCCCCGAGCCGTCGAAGAGCGCGAAGGAGGAGGTGTCGAGGCCCTGATCGGCGAGCCAGCCGGCCATCGCGGCCTCGCCCCCTGCGTAGGTGCTCTGGCCTTGGAGGTGGTAGCCGAGGTGCCGGCTGAGCAGATCGGTGAGCTCGTTGTGGCTGATCCGGTTGATGGGGGCCGAGACGGCCTCGAGGCTGCTGCCTCGCCAGGTGTGCAGGAGGCTGCCGGCGCTGGGGCGCTCGAAGCCGGGCTCGGGGGCGTTCGCGCCGTGGACCGTGATCCCCCTGCGGGTCAAGGCCTCGCGCAGCGCGGTCGCCGCGGCGTCTCGGTGGGGCACGACGCCGTAGGTTCCGAAGCGGTGTGGTTCGTAGACGTACTCGCCGCGCACGACGAGGTCTCCTGTGATGGTGCGCACCCCGGCCCGATGAAGGGCGGCGGCGATGCGATCGGCGGGGACGTCGGGATCGCGGTGCATCCAAGAGGACCAGGTCCCGTCGTGCTCGCCGATGACGATCAGGTCCCCACCCAGGGTTGCGCCGGACGGGGGCGCGGTTCCCCAGACCTCGACCTCGGGTCGATGGTCGACGCCGAGCAGCTCGAGTGAGGCCGCCGTGGTGAAGAGCTTGGCGTTGCTGGCGGGCTTGAGCGGTCGGTCTGGATCGCGGGTGTAGAGGATCTGACCGTTCTCGAGGTCGATCACGTGGACGCCGTACGTCTCGGGGTCGAGGTCGAGGAAGGCGTCGACAGCGTCGGTGATCGCGGCGATGGCTTGGCCGGAGAGGAAGCTTGGGGGCGCGGTGGGCGGGTGCTGGTCTTGGCTCTCGGAGGAGTGATCGGACCAAGAGGGGGTGTGGCTCCGCTCGGAGCTGTGGCTCTGCGCGTCGCCGTCGGGGGGGCCGCAGGAGAGCAAGAGCGCGAGTGGGAGAGTGCGAATCACCGCTACCCCCTACCTTGGCTGGCGCGTGGCATCCAAGCGTGCATCTTCCTTGACGTAGGGCTGACAGCCTGTCATCGTAGCGTCACGGAGGTGATGGTGGTGTGCCGGCTGGTCGTCTGGACGTGGATCGTTCTCGGGTCTTGCGGGGGCGAGATCCTTCTGGATCCACCAAGCGAGGTTGGGAGTTCCTCGGATGCAGACGCCGACTCCGACGCGGACGCGGACTCCGACGCGGACTCCGACGCGGACGCGGACTCCGACGCGGACGCCGACTCCGACGCCGATGCGGACACGGACTCCGACACCGACGCGGACACCGACGCGGACACCGACACCGACACCGATCCGTCGGTCTGCGTGGACGAGCCGGTTCTGGTCGGGGGGGCGTGTCCCGACGCGTGCACGGGCGGATGCCCCGACGAGCTCACCTGCCGGATTTCGTGCGGGGGAGGGGCTTGCAGCAATACGACGCTCGCCTGTCCCGAGGAGATGAACTGTGAGGTGGACTGCTCGGGGATCAACGCCTGCTCCGGCGTCGAGGTCGTCTGTCCCGAGACCGGAGGGTGCGATGTGGACTGCCCAGGGATCAACGCCTGCTCCAATATCCAAGTCACCTGCCCCGAGACGGTGGGCTGCGGGGTTGTCTGCGGAGGCTTGAACGCCTGCGTAGGAGGCGAGGTCACCTGTGGCGCCAAGGCCTGCGAGGCGAGCTGCCCTGGTGCGTCCTCCTCGATCGAGGTGGTGTGTGGCGAGAGCTGTGACTGTAGCGGCGGCTGCTGAGGGGAGCGCCTCCGATGGGCGACGCCGTGGGCGCGCGGATCGGTTAGGTTGGGTGACGGTCTGGTGACGGGCCATTCATCCGATTGGGTTTTCGATGCGACACGCTACGGTTCTCTCCTTGCTTCTGACCTCTGGCTGCGTCGAGTGGTCGATCGAGCGCGAGGCGCGCCTGATCAATGCCGACGGCGTGATCAACGAATGTGAGCCGACCATCGGCATTCCGACCAATGTCTTTAACCTGGGCGTCTCGCCTGAGGTTGAGCCGCATGCGGACCGATTTGGTACCGAGGCTCCCGATCCCTTCGCCGTGCACCTGGGCTGGCCTTCTTCGGATCCCAGCACCTCCATCTCCTTTGTATGGCGAACCGATGTCGACACGATGGCGAGCGCGGTCGAGCTCTGGAGCCGCGAGGACCGGGTCATGCGCTTTGAGGGTGCGAGCTTTCGGTTTGGGGGCCCCCGTGACACCCAGGGCGAGCATCGGGTGCACGAGTTCAAGATCTGCAGCGGCCTGCAGCCCGACACGGAGTACCACTACCGGGTAGGCGGCGAGGGCCACTGGTCCGAGATCCGCTCCTTTCGAACGCCCCCGCCACCAGGCACCTTCGACTCCTTCCGGGTCGCCTTCATGGGGGACTCGCGCGAGGGCTACGAGATCTGGGGCGAGGTCGCCCGGCAAGCCGATGCCCACGATCCAGACTTCTTCGTCTTCACCGGCGACATGGTGCAGACCGGCTCCATGCAGGACGAGTGGGATGAGTGGTTCACCCAGGCCGAAGAGGTCCTCTCGCGCAAGGTCGTCGTGCCGGCCCACGGGAACCACGAGCTCCTGGCGGTTCACTACTTCGCGAACTGGTCCCTTCCAAATAACGAGCAGTGGTTCCACTACCGATATGGCGATCTGGTGCTGGTCAGCCTGAACGACACCGTCCACGAGATGGCACATCGCGAGACGGATCAGGTCGAGTACCTCGATCAGGTCTGGGGCCAGGCACCCTCCGACGCCTGGAAGATCTCGACCCACCACCACTCCATCTACGCCTCGTGCTCGCGCCACGGCTCGGCCTACCGCCTCCGTGCCCAGTGGGAGCCCACCTACGATCAGCATCAGCCGCAGATGGTGGTGGCGGGGCACAACCACACCTATGAGCGGAGCGTTCCGATCCGCGATGGGGTCGCCGCCTCACCTGGTGAGGGCACGATCTACCTCGTCACGGGGGGCGCAGGCGCGCCGCTGTACCGAGGCCAGGACGAGAGCTGGTTCAACGAGGTCTTCAACGCGACCGAGCACTACGTGATCGCAGACTTCGGGCCCGATCAGATCGACGTGGTGGTCCGCGATCTGACCGGCCAGGTGATCGACAGCTTCGTGGTCCCCAGGTCGTAGGCCGCGGGGCATGGCCCGGGCGCGGTCACCACGCGGGATGGGCGGCTGCGGCGACCCACAAGCCCATGCCGGCTGTCACGGCGCCGACGACGACGCTGCAGAGCAGCATGATCCACGACAGCCTCCGGACCGCGGGGTGGTGCCCGCCGAGCCTCAGGCTGAGGGCCCCGCCGACGGCCAAGGCCATCACGAGGAGCGCCAAGTGCTCCTTGGACTCGAAGAGGGCGGTGGCGCTGGGGTCGTCGAAGAGCAGTCTTGGCTTGATGCCTTGGCGGTAGCCAGGGTAGAGCCACCAGCCGATCAGAAAGGTTGCAAGGACGCCCGCCGCGCCGAGGTCGGCCGTCCGCGCGGTCCACACGCTGATCCCTCGGCGGAGGCGAAGGGTGACGATCGGATGGATCAGCAAGACGAGCGAGAGCACGGCGAGCAGGCCGTGCAGCCGGCTGCAAAGGGCGAAGATCTCGGCCGTCATGGAACCAGCACCGCGAGGGTGACCAAGACGAAGACGAGCAGCGGGAGAAACCACGCGGCGTGGCGGAGGAGAGCCTCGGCGAGGCGCTCGGGGAGGAGGGCGCCGATCGCGCCGGCGGTGGCGGCGTGGACCAGCGCCGCGTAGATCCTCCACGAGAAGGGGATCCTTGGCTGCGCGAGCACGTCGCGAGGGTCGGCCTCTCCCCCGAGCGCTTGCCAGAGCCGTAGGGTGATGTAGGAGCCTGCCAAGGCCGTCGCAGCGAAGAGCACGATGGCGCCCGCGCGGGGACTCTGACCGATCCAAGGGCCCTTCACGGGGACACCAAGGGGCACTCGGGATCGGGAGCGAGCGGATCACCTGTCAGGTGAGCCGAGACGATCCGACACCCCCCGCGGCAGACCGCTCGATAGGCGCACTGGTCGCAAGGGGCGGGGGGCGTCTCGGCGCGTGACCTCCACGCGTTGAGGAGGGCGTCGCCGGCCCACGCCTCGGCGAAGGGGGTCGGTTTGGGGTCGGTCAGCTCTCCGGCGAAGGAACAGGGCAGCCAGCGGCCATCCGCGGTGCGGCTCCCGAGCCGGTCGCCCGCTGGACAGCCGTAGACTCCCGCGCGCTCCAGGGACTCCACGGGCACCTGATGGGCGGCGAGGAAAGGCACCATCGCGCAGTCGATGCGGATCCTCAGCCCATGGGCCCTCTCAAGGTCCAGCAGTCGTGGCCAGACCTGAAGCCTCTGCGCTGGGGTGAGCCGGTCCTCGAGGTAGCTGGTCTTGCCTCGCCCGCTCGGCTTGAGCCTCAACCACTGCCACTCCCCGATCCCTCGGGCGGCGAGCTTGCTCGCCAGGGTGTCGAGGTGTGGCCAGGTGGAGGCCGAAAGCACTGTATTGACCCCGATCCGGGCTCCGGCTCCTTGCAAGAGATCGAGCGCCCTCCAGCCGAGATCGCTCGCCGAAGCTCCACGCAGGCCCGGATCGATCGAGACGTTCACCTGTCCGACCACCGCGGCGAGCTGCTGGGCGAGGTCGGGGGTCAGGCCAGCTCCGCTGGTGGTCAGGTTGGGGATCATCCCTCGACGACGCGCGTCTCGTGCCAGCGCGAGCGTCGCGTCCGAGAGGCCCGCCTCGCCTCCCCCAAGGGCGAGCTCATGGACGCCAGCGGCGTCGAGTTCCGCGAGGCTCTCCAGCGCTTGATCGAGATCCGCGTCGCGTCCTTTGGGGGTCGCGTTGATGTAGCAGTGTGAGCAGCCCACGGGGCAGCGCTCGGTGACCGAGAAGTGAACCTCATCGGGAGGGCGGCGCGGCGCATGGGCTCGGCCCACCAAGCTCGCTCCCCCTGCGAGCGCCAGCTCCACGCCTCGCTCGGTCAGCTCGACCCGGGCGGGGCCGACGGGTGCGGTCGAGGGTACGAGCAGGACTCCCCCGCGCCTGTCGCGCCGGAGCCTTGGAGGCGGCTCGTCCCGCGAAGGGGCGCGCGCCCTGGACGCCAGCCAGACCGCGACGCTGTTGATCAGCACCGCGGTCGCGGTGGCTGAGAGCAGCATATCTCCCACGATGCTGCCGGTCGCGGAGCAGTTGGGGGCGTGACCGAGGTGCACGGCCCGCACGAGGTCGGGCCGGTCGGGCCCATCGGGCCGGTCAGGCCGGTCAGGCCGGTCAGGCCGGTCGGGCGTCGGCGCCTCCGGCTCGTTCACGAGCGTCGGCGGCGTCGCAGCATCATGAGCCCAGCGAAGAACAGGCCAGCCAGTCCGAAGCCTTGGGGTGTGTTCGCCCCGGAGCTACAGGCGCATGGGGCCTCTTCTTCGCGCGGCGGGCAGTCGTAGGAGTTCCACTCTGCGGGATCGTTACAGTCGATCCCGAAGTCGGTCATGTCGTTGAGATCGAGGTAGTCGGGGATCCCGTCGCCATCGGTGTCCTCGAACTCGCCGTACTCCGAGTCCGGGATGCCATCGCCGTTGGAGTCGAGGTCGAGGTAGTTGGGCACCCCGTCCTGGTCGACGTCGAAGGCGCCCTCCGTGCGGGTGAGGATGCCGTCGCCGTCGTCATCCTCGTCGAGGATGTCGGGCACCCCGTCGCCATCGGTGTCGATGAGGGTCGGGGGATCCGTCGAGAAGTCGACCTCGAGGTCGTCGGGGACGCCGTCGCCGTCGGAGTCGGTGCTGAAGGGATCGGAGCCGATGTCGACCTCGAAGGAGTTCTCGAGACCATCGCCGTCCATGTCGCCACAGGGGCCGTCTTGGTCCTCGAAGTCGAGGAAGTCCGGGATCCCGTCGCAGTCGCTGTCTTGAGCCAGACGGCAGAGGTGGTCCGCCGGTCCGCAGGCGGGGTCGGTCGTGACGTAGTCGGGGCCGAGCTCGATCGCGGTGGGGATAAGGTCGCCGTCGTCGTCATCGTCGAGGTAGTCGGGGATGGTGTCGTCGTCGGTGTCCTTGGCGAACTCGGGGTTGCCCTCGGGCAGCGGGGTGCCGTCCTCGGTGAGCTCGTAGCGGGTGAGCACGCCATCGCCGTCGTCGTCGACGTCGTTGATGTCGAACACGCCGTCACCGTCGGTGTCGATAGGCTCCCAGATCACAGCGGTGACCCGACGAGCCTCGTAGGTGTCTCGGACCCCGTCGCCGTCGGTATCGGCGCTTCGCGGGTCGGACTGGAGCACGTCGCGCTCCACGCAGTTGGGGATGCCGTCGCCGTCGGAGTCGCCGTCGCAGCCGTCGCAGTCGTCGCAGTCGCGGTAGTTGGGGATGCCGTCGTTGTCGTCATCGCCGACGCCCTCGACGATGTCGGGGCGGGTATCGCCGTCGGAGTCCAGATCCAGGTAGTTGGGAAGCACGATGCCGAGATCGGGTCGCTCGTCGAAGACATCGGGGTGATCGATCCAGTTGCCGGCATCGTCCTTGGAGGGATCGGTACAGGTCGCGCCGCCCCAGTCCACCTCGCTGCAGTGACCGTCGACCGGCGGCACCTGATCGTCGTCGCGGTCGCCCTCGACGATGGTCAGGATGCCGTCGCCGTCGTCATCGACATCGAAGACGTCGGGGGTGCCGTCCTCGTCCCAGTCTTGTGGGTTCTCGCAGTCGTACTCTTCTTCGTTGATGAAGGCGAGGTAGTCCCACTCTTGCAGGTCGGAGATGCCATCGTCGTCCGTGTCGGTATTACGATGGTTGAAGCGATCGAGATAGCCGATGCCCAAGCTGGCGGCGAGGTTGAACTCACAGATGGTCGCCACGCCGTCGTCGTCGTCGTCGGAGTCGAGGTAGTCGGGGGTCCCGTCGCCGTCGAAGTCGCTGAGCTGCGGGTTCCCGCCCGGCACGCGGCGGCCCCGCTCGTCGTAGGCTTCGTCGCGGGTGAGGAATCCGTCGCCGTCGTCATCGACATCGATGTAGTTCGGCACGGTGTCTTTGTCGGTGTCGAGCCAGCCGGTGTGCGTGCTGGGATCGTAGGCTTCGCCCAGCTCGTCCATGGTTGGCACGTTGTCGTTGTCGTCGTCGGGGTTGCGGTAGTCGACCGGGGTGGACGGGATCGTGTTGAGCAGGTTGGCGTGGGTCTCCATGTCGTAGTTGCCACCGCGCTCGTAGAAGGTGGGCACGCCGTCGTTGTCGTCGTCGGAGTCGAGGTAGTCGGGGAAGGTGTCGCCATCGGTGTCGCGGAGCGGGCCGTGTACCGTGGGGCTGTAGGCCTGGCCGACCTCGAAGCGGGTGAGGATCCCGTCGCCATCGTCGTCGCGGTCGACGTGGTTGGGCTGGTTGTCCTCGTCGGTGTCGAGGAGTGGGCTGTGGGTCTCGGGGTTGTAGGAGGGGTGCAGCTCGTTGGCCGTGAGGACGGTGTCGCCGTCGTCGTCGGGGTCGAGGTAGTTCGGCACGGTGTCGAGGTCGGTGTCGAGCAGGTTGGTGTGATCGAGGGGGACGTAGCTGTCGCCGACCTCGAAGCGGGTGAGCACAGTGTCGCCGTCGTCGTCGCGGTCGAGGTAGTCAGGGACCGTGTTCTTGTCGGTGTCGCGGGCGCCGACATGGGTCTGCTGATCGTAGGCCGATCCAAGCTCGTGCATGGTGAGGACGGTGTCGCCGTCGTCGTCGGGGTCGAGGTAGTCGACGGTCGTGTCGCCGTCGGTATCCTGGGCATTCTCGCCCTTGACCTCGTTGTACTCCGAGCCGAGCTCGAAGGTGGTGAGCACGTGGTCGCCGTCATCGTCGTTGTCGAGGTAGTTGGCGATGCCATCCTCGTCGGTGTCGCGCAGGTCGGTGTGGGCCTCGGCGTTGTAGCTTGAACCCACCTCGTAGCGGGTCCACACGCGGTCGCCGTCGTCGTCGAGGTCGAGGTGGTCGGGCACGCCGTCCTTGTCGGTGTCGAGGAAGGGGCCGTTGGCTTCGGGATCGAAGCCCTCGCCGAGCTCATGCTTGGTGAGGACGGTGTCGCCGTCGTCGTCGGGGTCGAGGAAGTCGACCAGGGGATCCTTCCCGAAGGTCGGCTCGGTCGCCGCGTCGGTGTTGCGAGCGTTCTCGTTGGTCTCGGCCTCGTAGGAGGAGCCGAGCTCGTTGCGGGTCAGGATGCCGTCGCCGTCGTCGTCGGGATCGAGGTGGTCCACGATGCCGTCGCCATCGGTGTCGCGACCGATCTCGAACTTCGTGTAGACGCCGTCGCCGTCGTCATCGGGGTTGAGGTAGTCGGGGATGGGCGGGGTCGTGACACGGGCGTCCTCGGGGTTGCCGTCGCCGTTGGGATCGGGCTCCTCGTCGATGGTCGGGATGTTGTCGCCATCGTCGTCATCGTCGAGGTAGTCGGGCACCTCGGCGCCCTCGTCCTCCCACTTGACGTCGGTGTTCTGGAGCGAGGCGCGGAAGGTCGCGAGGTCGGTCGCGCCGAAGTCGGGGTTGGGGCCGAGCTCGTAGCGCGTCAGGACGCTGTCGCCGTCGTCGTCGGGGTTGATGTAGTTGGCTGCGTCAGGTCCGGTGTTGGGGACCGAGGCGAGGAATGCGCTGCGGTCGGCGGCCCCGAAGTCCGCGCCGACGACCTCGAAGCGGGTGGGCACGAGGTCGTTGTCGTCGTCGTCGTCGAGGTAGTCGGGGATGTCGTCGGAGAAGGTGAAGAACGCGTCGCTGTTGATCGCGCCTTCGCCCGTCTCTTTGTTGTAGCTATCGCCGAGCTCCAAGCGGGTGGGGATGGTGTCACCGTCGTCGTCGTTGTCGCGGTAGTTCGGCACACCATCGCCGTCGGTGTCGAGGACCGGGCTGTTGGTGTCGGCGTCGTAGTCCTCGCTCAGCTCGAACCACGTGTAGATGCCGTCGTCGTCGTCATCGACGTCGAGGAAGTCGGGCAGGTCGAGGTTGTCGGAGTTGCGTGCCGCTGCGAGGAAGTCCGCGCGGGTCTCGGCGCTGGCGAGCGCAGCGGACGATCCGAGCTCGAAGCGGGTGCGTACGCCGTCGCCGTCGTCGTCGTGGTCGAGGTAGTCCGGGGCCTCGCTGTAGCCGGGGGCGGAGGGGTAGTCCTCGTCGCTGTTGGGGGCCCCGGCCTCGAAGGCGGCCCGGCCAGCTGCGCTGGGGTTGGTGTAGGCGTCGATCTCGAAGCGGGTTGGTACGCTGTCGCCGTCGTCGTCGTCGTCGAGGAAGTTGGGCACCCCGTCGCCGTCGGTGTCGAGCTTGTCGGTCGCCCAGCTCACCAGATCGCCCCGGTTGGTGAGGGTGAGGGGCACGTCCTCGCCGAGCTCGAAGCGGGTGGGCACGCCGTCGCCGTCGTCGTCGTCGTTGAGGTAGTCCGGCGTGTCGCCGCTGGTGCGCACGGCGTTGGCCGGGTTGTTGGCGCCGCCGGTCTCGAGGCGGGTTGGGATGGTGTCGCCGTCGTCATCGGAGTCGAGGTAGTCGGGCAGGGCGTCGAGCGAGAAGAGTTCCTCGGTGGCGCTGTCGGTGTTCTGAGCGCTCGCCACGAAGGCCTCGCGATCGGTGACCGAGGAGTTGGCGTCGCCGAGCTCGTGGATCGTGAGGACGCCGTCGCCGTCGTCATCGGGGTTGAGGAAGTCGGGATCGCCCTCGAGTGTGGTGTTCAGCGCCCAGTCGATGAGCTCGGCCCGAGACGAGAAGCTCTCGGGGACGGGTCCCAGGATCTCGAAGCGGGTGGGCACGCCGTCGCCGTCGTCGTCGACGCTGAGATAGTCCGGCGTCTCGCCGAAGCTGATCGGCGCGTCGGCAGGATCGCTCACGCCGTCGGCCTCGAGGCGGGTGGGGATGGAGTCGCCGTCGTCGTCGGGGTCGAGGTAGTCGGGCGTGGGATCCTTGCCGAAGCGGCTCTCGATGGCGACGTCGGTGTTTCGGGCGTCGGAGTTGAGCTGTTCCAGGGTGGTGAAGGTGTAGTTCGCCAGGTCGAAGCCGAGCTCGTAGCGGGTCAGGATGCCGTCGCCGTCGTCGTCCTCGGAGAGGTAGTTGGGGTCGTCGCCTGCGGCCTTGGGTGCGTCGCTGCCGTCGGTGGGGTCATCGGGATCCCCGTCGACCTCGATGAGGGTTGGGATGCCGTCGCCGTCATCGTCGGGGTCGAGGTAGTCGGGGGTGCCGTTCTCGTTGGTGTCGCGGGCTGTCGCCTGGTCGGCGTAGACCCACTCCGGGCCCAGCTCGGCCGAGGTGAGCAGGCTGTCGCCATCGTCGTCGTTGTCGAGGTAGTCGGGCATGCGGTTCAGGCCCGTCATGCCCCGTGCGGTCTCGGCGGCCTTGTCGGTGTTCTGCAGGCTGTTGAAGAAATCGATGAGGGTGGTGGCGGCGTAGTTCGGGCTGCCGATCTCGTGGACGGTCTTGACGTCGTCGCCGTCGTCGTCCTCGTCGAGGTAGTCGACGACGTCGTCGTTGTCCGTGTCGCGGAGGCTGCTCAGGAAGGACTCCCGATCGGCGGCGCTCAGGTTGGCCTTGTCGCCCAGCTCCCAGCGGGTGGGCACGCCGTCGTTGTCCTCGTCGTCGTCGAGGTACTGCGGTTCGCCCGCCGCTGTGAGCAAGACGCCGGAGTTGTCGGAAGGGTCATACTCATCGCCGATCTCGAGATAGGTCGGGATGGTGTCGCCGTCGTCGTCGTTGTCGCGGTAGTCGGGAAGCTCGTTGCTGTCGGTGTCGGGGATCGCCATGACGAAGGCCACGAGCGGGTCCCCCGCGCTGTAGCTGTAGCCGCCGATCTCGAAGCGGGTGGGGACGCCGTCGTCGTCGTCGTCGGGGTTGAGGTGATCCCGCACGCCCGAGGTGGTCCTGCGCGCTCCGGTGTCGCTGCTCTGGCTGTAGGTGTTCCCGAGCTCGAAGCGGGTGGGGACGCCATCATCGTCGTCGTCGAAGTCGAGGAAGTCGGGGTTGCCGTCGCCGTCGAAGTCGCCCCCGCTGCTCTTGGCCCAGTCGATGAGTGCAGCGCGGTTGCTGAGCTTGGGCAGCTCACCGGGGAGCTCGAAGCGGGTCAGGATGCCGTCGCCGTCGTCGTCGGGATCGATGAAGTCGGGGCGAAGAAGGCTGCCGGTCGCCAGCTCTTCGTCCTTGTCGGTGTTGACCTCGGCGTTCAGGAAGGCGCTGCGTGAGCTGAACGAGGCGGGGGAGGTGCTCGAGATCTCGACGCGTGTGGGGATGGTGTCGCCGTCATCGTCGTCGTCGAGGAAGTCCGGGACCCCGTCGCTGTCGCTGTCGAGGTCGCTCGTCGCCCACGCGATGAAGGCGGCGCGATCCGCGACGTCGGTGGGCGGAGTGGACTCGAACTCCAGCCGGGTCGGGACGGAGTCGCCGTCGTCGTCGGGGTCGATGAAGTCCGGGAAGTTGTCGCCGTCGGAGTCCAGACCGGCTCGGGCCCAGTCAATGAGCTGACCCCGGTTCGTGAAGTGGGTGGGCACGGGCCCTGGGAGCTCGTACTTGGTGAGGATCCCGTCGCCATCGTCGTCGCCGCTCAGGTACTGCAGGGTGCCTTCGGGGTCGACCAGCGCTGAGTCCACCTCAGAGCCATCGGTGGGGTTGGTCGGGTCCCCGTTGACCTCGAAGAGGGTGGGCACGCCGTCGCCGTCGTCGTCGGGATCGAGGTAGTCAGGGATCCCGTCGTTATCGCTGTCCTTCGCGGTCTTCTGATCCTCGTAGTCCCAAGTATCGCCGAGCTCGTAGCTCGTGAGAAGGCTGTCGCCGTCGTCGTCGTTGTCGAGGAAGTCGGGGATCCTTGGGATGCCGAACACGTCCTCGGTGGGGCCGTCGGTGTTCTGCAGCGAGGCGGTAAAGCTGGCATAGCTGTTGGCGCTGTAGTCGGGTGAGGGCCCGATCTCGTGGATCGTCTTGACGAGGTCGCCGTCGTCGTCTTCGTCGAGGAAGTCGGGGGTGCCGTCTTCGTCGGTGTCCTTGGCGAGGCTCTTGAAGGTGTCGTAGTCCAACGCGCTGTAGAGGTCTTCGTGGCTGCCGTGGAGCTCCCAGCGGGTCGGGACCCCGTCGTTGTCTTCGTCGTCGTTGAGGAAGTCGGGGACGGTGTTGTCTTTGTAGGTGCGAGCGGCCGCTTCGAACGATGCGGCATCGGTGGCTGCGTCGAGCGCGGGGTCGTCCCCGATCTCGAGCAGGGTCGGGATGGTGTCTCCGTCGTCGTCTTCGTCGACGAAGTTGGGCACGCCGTCGTCGTCGGTGTCGCGGGCCGCTTGCCAGAACTCTTCGGGGGTCTGGGCTTTGGCGAGGTCGCCGAGGTTGTCTCCGAGTTCGAAGGCGGTGGGTACACCATCGCCGTCATCGTCGTCGTCGAGGAAGTCGGGGGTGCCGTCTTCGTCGGTGTCTTGGGCGTAGGCTTCGAAGGCTGCGGCGCTGGTGGCGCCTTCGAGGCCGACGCTGTCGTCGCCGAGCTCGAAGAGAGTGGGCACGCCGTCGCCGTCGTCGTCGTCGTCTCGGTAGTCGACGAGGGAGCCGCCGTTGGTGTTGCGGTAGGTCCCCGCATCGCCGGCGATGTAGCCGGCGCCGCGCTCGAAGCGAGTTGGCACGCCGTCGCCATCATCGTCGTCGTCGCGGTAGTCCGGCAGGCCATTGCTGTTGCTGTTCGGCAAGACCGCCGCGACCCCGCCCATCGCGGGATCGTAGGCGTCGTCGAGGCCGTTTCGGTTGTCGTCCTTGGAGGCCGCCTCGTTGTCGGGCAGGCCGTCGCCGGTGACGTCGTGGCCTTCGATCCAGTCGGGTACGCCGTCGCCGTCGGAGTCTGTGTCGAGGTAGTCGGGGGTGCCGTCTTCGTCGGTGTCGATGGAGGCGCTCCCCACCCGCTCGGTCGCGGTAAGGATGCCGTCGCCGTCGTCGTCGATGTCGAGGTGGTTGGGGATGCCGTCGCTGTCGAGATCGGGGGTGGGGGCCGGGCCAAAGCCAAACTTGACCGTCCACGCCTTGTCGCGGCCGTCATCGGTGTAGGTGTTGGTCGGCGAGACGTTGGCCTGACCATTGGCGTTCGTGTCGTTCGCTTCGATGAGGGTCGGCACGCCGTCGCCGTCGTCGTCGAGGTCGAGCCAGTTGGGCTGGCTGTTGCCATTGGCGTTGGGGGCCATGGACCTGACGGCCTCGATGGCCGAGATCATCGCCTCAGGGTCGCCGAAGTTGGTGGAGATGTTCTCGACCTCGGCGACGAAGTCGAAGGGCATCCAGGTCGAGAAGTCGCCCGGTCCAGGCTCCAGGATCTCGATGGCGCTGAGCACGCTGTCGTTGTCGTCGTCGACGTCGAAGACATCTTGCACGCCGTCTCCGTCGGAGTCGCGAGGGTCGCAGAAGAGCGTGCCACTCGCGAGCTCGAGGTCCATCTCGAAGACGTCGGGGATGCCGTCTCCGTCGCTGTCTTGGCTGATGTCGAGGGAGCCCGCGACCTCGGGGCACCCGTCGTAGCTCGAGAAGGAGAAGCCGCCGAGCTCGGTGCCTTGCTCGGACTGGCTCGAACGATCGGCTTGGTTGGCGCCACCGGGGGTATAGTCGATCAGCCGGATCGCGTGGTGGTGACCAGCGTTGGCCTGGGATTGGACCATGCCCAGGCCGCCGGGCCCGACGTACCAGTGTTGGGTCAGGCCGAAGCTGCCGTTCGGGTTGTCGAAGGTCTCGCTCCGAAGCGTCCAGCGGTCGGCGACGTTGATGTTGGGCTCGCAGTCAGAGGTGCCGAGCGCCTGCTCTTGGCGCCAGGTCAGGCCGTCGCCGTCCTCGTCGCCGTCGGGGCCCCCGATGCCGTCGCAGTTGCTGTCGATCCCGTCGCCGCAGATGTCGGGAGCGCCAGGGAAGATGTCGGGGTTGCTGTCGTCGCAATCTCGGGGGCCCGCCAGGCCGTAGCGACCGAATCCGTCCCCGTCTTCGTCGAGGTCATAGTAGAAGGTGACGTCTTCGAGGACGGGGCTCTCGTTGAAGGAGGCGGTGAGCACCACGCGGTAGCGGACGAAGCGGCCGTCGCACACGGTAGGCAGGTAGGTGCCCGAGGGATCGTCGCCGAGGAAGGAGCTGAGCGGGCCGGTCTCGGGCTGCCAGTGGAGGTCGTCGTCGGAGCAGGTGATGAAGAGCTCGATGGCGCCGTCGTTGAGCTCTTCGCGCCAAGAGACCTGGTACCAGAGTGCGTTCTGCCCCGCGTCGAGGGAGGTTTCGGGGTCCCAGGAGCCTTGAAACTCGAAGGTGTCTTCGACCGAGATCCGATCGCTCGCGAGGGAGAGCGCGAGGGGACCGGCCAGGCCGGCTTCGGTCTGGATCTGGAGCGAGACGACCTGGGCCTCGGGGTTGGGGTTGGAGATCCAGAGGAGGTCGGCGCCCTCGCCGCAGCTGGTCGACCGCAGGCCGTCGTAGCCCCAGGCGGCCCAGGATCCGTCGGTGGCCTCGCGGGCTCGGTCGGCGATGTCGCTGCTCAGGACTTCGACGGGGATCAGCTCGGTGGTGCCGTCGGCGTAGGTCCAGGTGAGCTCGAGGACACGAGTGCCGAGGTCGGAGCCTCGGACGAGCAGGTGGGCGCCGTCGACGAAGCTGACGGTGCCGGGGACGGGCAGCTCGGTGCCCGAGGGCAGGGCAGCCGCCGTACTCTGGAGGTGGTGCGGCCCGACGCGCATAGAGACGCCGTGCACATCGAGCAGATCGGGGCTGCTCAGCGCGGGATTCTGCTCGAGGGGTAGGCAGGAGTCGGTGCCGGCGAACCAGGTTGCATCGTCGTGTTCGAGCTGCAGTTCCCAGCTCAGATCGGTGAAGGGCGCGCGATACCAGGTACCCGAGGCATCGACGACGTCGACGCGGTCGAGGCGCACGCCGGGGTCGGCGATCGTGTTGCTGCCAATCTCGGGGGTGGTGGGTGCGGCGCGCAGCTCCGGTGGCTCAGACGCGGACGCGGTAGACGCGGCCAGGATGAGCAGGAGGGATGGCGAAAGGACAGAAGCCGACCGGCGCATGGGCCTTCCTTTTCGAAGGGTTCGGGCGTCGCAGCTCAGGTGTCGCTGGGACTGGCGACCCGCATACTAGCACCCCCTCGACGCGGATCGAAGGGGGATGTGGAAATAGGCTACCGCGAGGGGCTGAGTCAGCCCCTAGGGACGCGCAGAGGCTAGCGTATCTACGCCCGTAGATCGAGGGGCCGAGGGGGAGGGGGCCCGATCTTTCCGCGCTCAGCGAGCATTGGAGCGGACCAGCCCCTCAGGGTCGTTCGTGGCGCACGGGGGTTGCGCGTGGCGCGCGTGGCTCATCGGGGGGTGTGGAGACGCCGGATGTGATCGGCGAAGGCGCGCAGATGGCTGGGGCGCAGCGGCGCGCCGAGGTGCAGATCCGCCACGCCACGCCGCCCGCGCAGGATCAAGCGATCGTCCGTGAGCTCGACCTCGCGGAGCTCGCGCCAGCGCAGGGTCTTGCGGTCGAGGGTGATGCCGCGCGGGTCGAGGGAGAGCGTTCGATTCGCCTCGATCGGTATGGAGGACAGGAAGAGCGTGACCAGGGGGATCCCGAACAGCGGCAGGATCGGCACCCAGTACGCGACGAGACCAGGGTAGGGGTTGGACGTAGACCACAGCAGGCCGAACCAGAGGGCTTCGGTGAAGCACCACAAGCCGATCGAGATCAGACCGGCCTTCCAGGACCAGTGAATCCGCTGCGCCGAGACGCTGTGGTGGCGCTCCTTCCAGGTCCAGCGCGCGCCGTTTACCCCGCTCTCGACGAGATCGGGCTCCTGCACGAGGACCCGCGGCTTTTGGCGCCGCTCAGGCATCGCTCAGTCGCACGAGCACTTCGCCCTCGGCCACCGCCTGCCCGACCGAGGCGCGCAGGACCTCGACGATGCCCGCCTGGTCCGCCTTCACGGCGTGCTCCATCTTCATCGCTTCGAGGACGAGCAGGACCTGCCCTTGCTCGACCCTGTCGCCCTCGGCCACCCTCACCGCGACCACGGTTCCCGGCGTGGTGGCGGTGAGGGTGCCGGGCTCGGCCTGAGCGACTTGGGGGGCGGGCAAGCGCGGCTCGAGCTTCACCATGGCTTCGCCCCCTCCCCCGAGGTGGACGTAGACCAAGGTGCCGTCCTGGATGGCCCCCCCCTCGCGGGTGGCGACGCGCCAGCGGGCGAGGATGCCGTCGCGCTCCACCCGTAGCTGGTCACCGCGCTGTTCGAGGAGACGCACGGTGGAGGTGGTGCGCTCGCCCTCGATGGTCGCGGTGAGCTCGAGGGTGTCGGACCCCCTCGCCCGCCAGGTGACCTCGGCGGTCTGGCCGAAGCTCGTGTAGAGGTCTCGCTGGATCGCGGGGCCTCGGAGCCGAAAGCCCGCGGGTGCGGGCGGGCTTCGGCGGGCCCAGCCCGCCACGGCCGCGGCGATGGCTCCCTCGGCGAGGTGGATCGGCGGGGCGATGGGCAAGCCGTTTTCTTGGAGGAAGCGGGTATGGAGGTCGCCCGCGGCCCAGGCTGGGCAGCGAAGGATCTGCTTGAGCAGGGCTAGGTTGTTGACGGGCCCAGGAAGCCAGGTCTGTTCCAGGGCGCGTCGCAGGCGGCGGGTCGCGACGGTGCGGTTCGGTCCGAACGCGAGGATCTTTGCGACCAGGCTGTCGTAGTGGGGGGAGATCTCATCGCCTGCAGCGTAGCCTGCGTCGACGCGGATCCCCGGACCGCAGGGCTGATCGAAGCGGATCAGGGTGCCGGTGCCAGGCAGGTGATCCCTCATGGGGTCTTCGGCGCACAGCCGAACCTCGATGGCGTGACCCGTGAGCGGGATCTGCTCTTGGTGCAGGGGGAGGGGCTCTCCTTGTGCGATCGCGAGCTGCCAGGCCACCAGATCCTGTCCGGTCACCAGCTCCGTGACCGGGTGCTCGACCTGCAACCGGGCGTTGACCTCGAGGAACCAGAAGGTCCCGTCGGGCTCGACGATGAACTCGACGGTGCCCGCGCCGACGTAGCCGACCGCCTTGGCGATGGTGGTGGCGGCGTGGCCGAGGTTCGTACGGAGCGTTGGGTTCACCGCGGGGCTTGGAGCTTCTTCGACGATCTTCTGGTAGCGGCGCTGAATGCTGCACTCGCGCTCGCCCAGATGCACGACTCGGCCGTGGGTGTCGCCGAAGATCTGCACCTCGATGTGGCGAGCGATCGGTACGAAGCGCTCGATCAACACCCGGTCGTCGCCGAAGGCGGAGCCGGCTTCGCGCCGGGCGGCGGCCAGGGCATCGTGCAGCTCTTCGGGGGCGTCTACGCGCCGCATGCCTCGGCCGCCCCCCCCTGCGACGGCTTTGATCAACAGTGGATAGCCGATCCTCTCCGCGGCTGCGACGATGGCGGCGGCGTCGGCCCCTTCGAGGTCCTCGCCGGGGAGGACCGGCACGCCGTGCGCCTGGGCCAAGGCACGCGCCTGCGCTTTGTCGGCCACGGCGCGCATGGCTTGGGGCGGGGGGCCGACCCAGATCAGCCCCGCCTCGGTGACCGCCCGCGCGAAGTCTGGGTTCTCGGATAATAGCCCGTAGCCCGGGTGGATCGCATCGGCGCCCAGCCGGCGCGCCGCGTCGAGGATGCGGTAGGGGTCGAGGTAGCTACCGCCAACGGGGCCCTCACCGATGCAGATGGCCGCGTCGGCTTCGAGCACATGGGGAAGACCCTCGTCGACCCGAGAGTAGACGGCGAGGGCACGGATCCCGAGGTCGCGGGCCGTGCGTAGGATCCGCCGCGCGATCTCTCCGCGGTTGGCGACGAGCAGGGCGTCGATCTGAGCCAAGGTTCGCTCCTGAGTCGAGGTCAGTGTCGGAAGGTACCCCAGGCGCTCGTGCCGGACACGGGCGCGCTGTGGACGGCAGAGAGGGCGAGGCTGAGCACGGTTCGGGTGTCGCGAGGATCGATGACGCCGTCGTCGAAGAGGCGGCCGGTGGCCTGCCAGCACGAGGACTCGTTCTCGATCTTGCCGGCCAACATCTGCTTCATCATCGTGAGCTGCTCTTCGTTGACGGGCACCCCCTTCTTGGCGGCGGCCTGACGCTTGACCAGATCGATCACCCCGGCGAGCTGCTCGGCGCCCATGACGGCGATCTTGTGGTTGGGCCAGGTGAACAGGAAGCGTGGCTCGTAGGCGCGCCCCATCATGGCGTAGTTGCCTGCGCCATAGCTGCCGCCCACCATGAGGGTGATCGCCGGCACAGTGCTGTTCGATACCGCGTTGATCAGCTTGGAACCCGCTTTGATGATTCCTCTGGCCTCGGCGTCGGCGCCGACCATGAAGCCGGTGATGTTCTGTAGGAAGAGGAGCGGGGTGTCGGTCTGGTTGCAGAGCTGGATGAACTGTGCGCCTTTCTCGGCGCTCTCGCTGAACAGGACGCCGTTGTTGCCCAGGATGCCGACTCGGTAGCCCGAGATCTCAGCCCAGCCACACACCAACGTACTGCCGTAGAGGGGCTTGAACTCAAGAAAGCGACTGCCATCGACGATACGCGCCAAGACCTCGCGCACCTCGAAGGGGACCTTGAGGTCGGCGCTGGCGATCCCGAGCAGCTCATGGGGGTCGTAGAGGGGCTCGTCGGCGGGGCCCGTGGGGGCGGGGCCTTCTTTTCGCCAGCCCAGCCTGCCGACGAGCTCTCGGCCGATTCGGATCGCGTCGGCCTCGTCTTGGGCGAGGAAGTCGCTGACCCCACTCCTTTTGCTGTGGAGGTCGGCCCCGCCGAGGGTCTCGTCGTCGACGATCTCGCCAGTGGCCATCTTGACCAGGGGCGGACCGGCCAGATACATGTAGGCCGCCTCTTTCACCATGACGGTATAGTCTGACATACCCGGAATATAGGCCCCTCCTGCGGTGCTCGATCCAAAGACCAGCGAGATGGTGGGCAGGCGATCGCGGGAGCGGCGGGTGATGTCGCGAAAGCCCTGGCCTCCGGGTACGAAGATGTCGGCCTGGTTGGGCAGATCTGCGCCGGCGCTCTCGATGAGCTGGACGCTCGGCAGCCGGTTCTGCTCTGCGATCTGGCTGAGCCGGGCGGCTTTTCGCACGCCGATCGCCCCGATGGCCCCGCCTTGGACCGTGGCTTCGCTCGCGGTGATCAAGCACTCGACCCCCTCGACCCGCCCGATGCCGCTCACGGCCGCCCCACCGGGGACCTGACCCTTCTCGTGGAGGCCCGCGAGCGCGCAGAGCTCTAGGAAGGGGCTGTCGCGATCCAGGAGCAGGTCGATCCGCTGACGCGGTAGCAGCTTGCCGCGCTGGAGGTGCCGCTGGGTGTAGCGCTCGCCCCCGCCGGCGATCGCCTTGTCGAGATGCTTGTGGAGCTGCTTGACGCCCAGGAGGTTTGCCTGCACGTTGTGTTGAAAGGTTGGATCGCGGGGATCGATCCGGCTGAGGATGGGCTGCACGGCGTTACTCCAGGTCGAGTCCGTAGGCGGCGCGGGTCTGTTCGAGGGTGGCGGGTTCCCGGCCGACTTCGCGCACGAGGGCCGCTAGGGCCTCGACGAGAGGGCCGTTGCTGTCGGCCTTGTCGCCGCTTGGGAGGTAGAAGGTATCTTCGAGGCCGGTTCGCACGTCGCCGCCGAGCTCGGCCATGCGGCGGTGGACGTCCCAGACCTCGGTGCGCCCGATGACGATGCTCTGACAGTGCGCGCTCTGGGGGGCTTCGGAGAGCAAGATGGGGAGAAGATCGGTACGAGCGGGCATGCCGCTGGCGACCCCCATGACGAAGGAGAGGTGGAAGGGCGCTCGCGCGAGGCCGGCCTGGCGGAAGAGCTCGACCGAACGCACGATGCCTGTGTCGAAGCACTCGAACTCGGGCACCGCGCCGACCTCGGCCATGACCTTGAGGAAGCGCTCGATCTTGTCGACCGGGTTGTCGAAGACCATGGGGGGCCAGGCCCAGCGACCGTCGCGCCGGGTCTTGAGGTAGTTCAAGGTGCCGGCGTTCATGGCAGCGATCTCGGGCTTGATCGCACGCAGGGTCTCGGCAGGACCCGAGATGTCGGGGCCGATCACGCCGGTGGAGCAGTTGATCAGCACGCCGGGGGCCTGCTCGCGGATGGCGGTGACGATCTGCGCGCAGGTCTTCGGGTCCCAGGTGGGCAGGTGGCCGAGCCCAGGTTCCTGCCTGCGGAAATGGACGTGTACGACCGTCGCGCCGGCGTCCTGTGCGCGCCGGGCCTCGGCCGCCATCTGCTCGGGGGTGACCGGGACGGGGTAGCGCTTGGGATCGGTGAGCACGCCGTTGAGGGCAGCGGTGAGGATACAAGGCTGAGATGACACGTCGACCTCCAGAGGCAGGGCTTACCATACGGTAGCGTATGGCGCCACCCCTCTCCCGCGCCAGCCACCCGGTCTGACCCTGTACGTGAGCGGCCCAGCCCGGCGCGGAGCCGTGGCTTCTCGAGGCCGAGGGAGGACGCCTGTGAGGCACGCGAGGGGCGAAACGACCACGCGCAGGACGCACGAGGCCAGAGGGTCGACGGGAGGGGTCCCGACAGCCCCTAGCAGCCGTCGGAGTTGGTGCGCACCCCGTTGTCGCCGCGGTCGCCGGGGCTTGAGCCGCCCGAGCCACCGCCGGCCGTGGAGATCGAGGTGCCCACCAGCCCGCTGACGCTGGTGCTCCCCCGACACACGACGCCGATGCTCGGCCCGCCGCCGCCGCCGCCGCCGTGGCCGCCGTTTCCGCCCTTGCCGGCGCGGCGGTCCTCGGTGGCGACGCC
>REDI01000042.1 GCA_007693595.1 Deltaproteobacteria bacterium
AGACAAGGTCACACGGGCGAGCTGGGCTGACGACCACCGTTTGCTGTGTGGATACAGGTCAGGCGCCACACGGTGCTGAGTGGAGGGGGATCGACGCGAGTAGGCATGGCGACCGGGTCATCCACACCTCCCGACCCAGAGCGGCCTTTCACGAGAACAGCACGACGAAGACTCGGACATCGTGGGGGGCATGGCGACACTTCTCCGCTGTCTCAAACCTCCCGCGACCGTCCGCCTACCGCTGCTCAACGCTGAAGACCACCGCGACCGCGTCGGAACCGCTGTGGGAGGCCGTGAATCCCCGCAGACTCGCTTCGCCGGCGCGGACCTGGCCCGTGGGAAGGTCATTGCGCGCGCCCGGCGGGCGCGGGCGCGCGGGCTCAACGCCGCTCCGGGACGAGGGGGGAGCCAGGCGAGGCAGTCCGGCTAGGAAGCCGCATAAATCGACGGGTGCCTGCGGGGCGACCTCACTCGCATAGCGGGTGCAGTCCACCTCACCCGAGGCGTCGTCGAGCCACGCGATCGGCTCGGCTGCCGCGACCACCCACAGCCGCCACGGGACCCGGCCGACCGTGTGGCCTTCGGGGAGGAGGTGGGATGGGACCTGCTCCATGTGCGAAGACCATATTTCAAAGGAGAAGTCGCGGTGCTGGACGATAACCCACGCGCCACGGACGCCGACGAGTTCGGCGTCGATCCATGCGCGATCGCCGGTCCGAAGCGGAGTCGCAGAGACACGAGGAGACGCGGTGAACGGGATCAACCGCCCGTCGCTGAGCGCGTGCTCGGCGCCGAGCGTCGCCGTGAGCTGAATGACCGGCATCAGGAGCTCCTGGGAGGGGCGGGAAGGCGGCTCGACCGAGGGGGCCGGCGCGGCGGGTGCGCCGGACGGGCTGGAGCCGACGCAGCCAAGAAGCGCGAGAGCGGCCGCGACCCGGGTCAACGAACCGCCCGCTCGGCGGGTTCAGCGGCACCGTTCTGAATATCGTCGAGGAAGGCGACCTGGGCGCCGAGCGTGTTGAAATCGGTGATCTGAAGCGGCGGGAAGCCCGCACCGGTGGCGAGGCCCGCGGCGGTCATGGCGGGTATCCAGGAGCGCCACCGACGGGCGATGCGCTCATCCCAGGCTGCGCGCCAAGCGTCCCACGCTGCGTGCTCGTCGAGCGCCACGAGCTGGTCGCCGACGGCCTGCCAGCGATCGGAGAGCGTGGCGAGCTCCGCGTCGAGCTCAGCACGCAACAGCACGGCCTCGTCAGACTCGTCATCGGCGGGTGGCTGGCGCACAAAGACGGTTTCGAACTCCGCTCGTAAGGGCTCGTACTGAGCCTCGATGGCCAGGTAGATCGGCTTGAGGACATCGGGGCGCTCCGCGCGCGCCGCGAGATGATCCAGGATGAGTTGTTTGGCGTCGAGGGCGTACTCCGCGACGAGCAGGCCGCCTTGAGCCAGGAGCCCGATGTCCAGTTCTGCGAGGTCGTTTCGCCGCTCCTCGCGCACAGCCTGGGCCCCGGCGCCGGAGTGACACGCGTCGATGACGACGTGGATGTGCGCGCCACGGGACGTGGCCTGGCTGACGAGTCCCGTAACGTCACCGTAGGAGAGGATATCCTCGTCGACGCCGGGCTCGTGCCACGTGCCGACGAAGCCTTCGGGCGCACCGTGGCCGGCGAAGTAGGCGAAGAGCTCGTCGCCGGCCTCTGCGCCCGCGACGAGCCGACCGTAGACTCCATGCATGGCATCGGCGGCGAGGTCCTCGTGTACTCCGGCGCTGTCGTAGCCACGGCTCGCGAGCTGCCCTTCGAGCGCCCGCGCTTCGGGTCCGGGAGTCTGAAGGTCGTCGATGTGAACGTAATCGGAGTTTGCGACGAACACCGATGAGCGCGCGTTCTCCCCATCGCCCTGGTTCGCTGTCTCATCGCCGTACGAGGCCATCGTCGCGTGGTGGACGGGCTGCTCGGCGAGGGGGACGTCGAGAACCTGCTCCGACATCGCGCGGAGGATCTCCGCGACGCTCTGCTCCGGATTCTCGTCGAGCTGGTCGATCAGCAGCGGCGTGAAGGAGTCGTCGTAAGCAACCTCGGAGTCGACCGCGGACCCAAGCACGATCGCGCTACCCTCGGTCTGCTCCTGTTCCGGGCCAGCCCCGAACAATGCGCTCTCGGCGGCAGAGAGCGTGCTGCTCGCTTCCTCGACCAACGACGAGCCTGCGCCGAGGATCTGGTTCATGAAGCCGTTGCCGGCCTCGGTCAACGCCTCAAGGGTCCATCCGCCCGCCGCGCCGGAGGCTGTGGCGGCGGCCGGGCGACGGGCGGGCTCCACTTGTCGGGACTTGGTCTCAGAGTGCCACTTGATGCTCATGGGGCTCTCGGAGAAGGGAGGAATACCAGGAAACATCTTAGGGATAGTAAGTATCAAGCACCCCCAGAGCCTACCCCAAGCCCCAGCCGACCGCAACGACGGGCTGTCCGACTACGCGCAGGCCCCGCTCCGCGCCCGCGGCACCGGTCGCGCGTCGTACTGCACGTCGTGGCCCGCGATCACCTCGTCGAGCACCTCGCCCTCGTGCGCCGCCTTGTGCGCGAGCATCGGGTTCCCGACCAGATCCCCGACGGCGTACACCCCGAGCTTGCTCGTCTTGAACTGCGGGTCGACCTTGACGAACGCGCCGTCCATCTCGACCCCCAGATCCTCGAGGCCGAGCCCCCTGCTGTTCGGCCGCCGCCCGACCGTTACCAGGATGCAGCCTCCTTCCAGCCGCTGCTTGCCCTTGGGTGTCTCGATGTCGAGCGCCACGCCGGCATCCGTCGCCTCCCAGCCGAGCGCCGTGGTCATGAGGTAGACCTCGACGCCCGACTTCTTGAGCTTGCGGGCCACCACCTTCACGACGTCGTAGTCGAAGCCGGGCAGCACCTGGTCCTGCATCTCGACGACCGAGACCTTAGCCCAGAGCTTGGCGTACATGCTCCCCATCTCCAGGCCGATGGAGCCGCCGCCGATCACCAGCAGGGGGTCGGGCACGCGGTCGAGCGCCAGCGCCTTGGTCGAGTCGAGGATCGGCCCGTCGGAGAACTTGAAGCCGGGGATCTCGATGGGGCTGGAGCCCGTCGCGAGCACGATGTGATCGGCGGTGTAGACCGTCTCCTTGCCGTCGGCGTCGGTGACGGTGAGCTAGCATTTACCCACGATCTTGGCCGAACCTCCGACCAGGTCGACGCCGTAGCCCTTGAGCAGCATCTGCACGCCGACCGCCAGCTTATCGGTGATCGACGACTTCTAGACTTGCATCGCGGGTATGTCGACGCTGACCGAGCCCTCGATCTTGAGCGCCATGGTGGCGGCGGACTGGATCTCGTGCAGGCGTTGCCCGCGGTGATCATGGCTTTGGAGCTGAGTATCCACACAGCGAACGGTGGTAGTCAGCCCAGCTCGCCCGTGTGACCTTGTCTCGTCGCCGCCCAGTTCCTCGGCGTCAGCTCACCCAGCCTATTCGCGGGATCGTCCTGGATCCTGTCCAGGATCTCGCGAAGGTAGAACCACGGGTCGATCCCTTGAAGGGTGCAGCTCCCGATCAAAGGTTACAGGGTCGCCGCAGCGTGGGCCCCGCCCTCGGAGCGCGCGAGCAGCCAGTTCTTCCGGCCGACCACCGTCTGTCTCAGCATGAGCTCCGACAAAGATGTGCTGACTCAAGCTCTGGAGAGCACTGGATACTCGGCAGACTCCACGGGGTACGGAGATCTCGCTGCCGAGCTTGATCCCGATCGCGTCGCGCAGCGTTGCCCCATCAGCTTCGCGCCGTTCTGGGAGGAGCTTCGGGGCGTCGCCGTGGTGTGGGGCTACCAAGGGTCTCCCCGCGGGCCGGCTGGACTGGCGACGAGCAAGCATGACCGAAGCTGACCCTGCCCTATCCACCTAGCTCTCCAGATCCCCCAGGAGGAGACACAGGATCTCCTCCTCCTCGACCCGGGCCTCTCCGGCCATCGCGTTCGAGAGGTCCAGGTCCCAGGGGGTCGCCGGGAGGGTTTCGGGTAGCAGCCGGTTAGTGCCCCTCGCGGAGAGGTAGGTGCTCGTGTCGTACCGCCAAGCCGTTCCACGGGTTCGCGTGAGCACGGCGTGCGCGATCTCCAGTCCCTCCTTGTCAAAGTCGCCTCGCGCCCGAACGGGGCCGGGCAGGAGATCCATGAGGCGCCAGAACGCGGTGTTGGGCCTCCCCTCCGTCGCGATGAGCGGGGCGCACCTGGGCCCGAGCCGCTCTGCCGCCATGCGCAGGATGGCGGGGTTCTCACAGACGAACACTGGCGAAGCCTCCAGCGAGGGTGGGTGTCGTACGAGCTGGTGTAGCGTCAGGCGGAGAGGCAGCCCCTCTGCGTGCGCGAGTCGAAGGGTCTTGTCCAGAACGCCATGCCCGATGGCGGGCACGTTGAGAACCAACACATTCGCGGCGAGATCGTCGGGGTAGACGCCGAACTGCTCCCATAGAGACCGCCGTTCCTCCGCGTTCTTCGGGCGGGGGAGGCCTGCTCGAAGGGCGAGCGCCCGCAGGCAGAGGCGCTCCAGAGGGGTGCCGTCGAGGGCCTTCGTGCCGCCTGCGTGATCGCTCGCGAAGAGCGCGATGGGGAGCTGTTTTGCGGGCAGGGCTTCGAGGATCTGGACCGCGTAGTGCAGCAGCGAGAGCGCCTCGGTTCCGAATAGCCGTGTCAGGGCGCCGCTTTTGAGGTCAACGACCCACTCAGCGAACCAAGGCTCCGAGGCCAGGGGACTCCGGTCGACCCGATGTAGGGCTTCGTGGATGGCGTCTTGCCGTGCGGCTTCTTCGGAGGGCTTGTCCCGCAGCGGTCCGTGCAGGCGGGTCATCCACTCGATGAGCCCCGAGCCGGTGCCATCCCTGAGGTGCTGGTCCACGTCGGAGAGGGAGACCGTGACGGTCCTCCCCGTAAACCTCCTGCCGAGGAGGCCCTCGATGGCCTGCCTCTCGTCCAAGGTAGGGTTCTTCAGCTGGGTCTTGCCTCGTTCCAGCGCGTCGGGATCACGCTCCAGCCGCTTGCGGATCTGGAGGAATAGGCGAGAGAACGGCGGCCCTCGAAGGTGATCCGACAAGCTCACGACGGGTGTTCCTCCCCCTCGATGGTCTCCCGCCCGTTCCACAGGATCGGCCACGCGCTGACCGCCCGCTCCACGGGATCGTGGGCCAGGTCGTAGTGCATGACTCCGGGAAGGAAGGGCTCGGTGACCCACAGATCGTGGCCGGTGAGGAACCAGTCCAAGTCGAACTCGGCGGCGAGGCGCAGCAGCTCGGGCACGCCGGTGTCGTCGATCCCTGCGAAGGCCTCGTCGAGGGCCACAAGCCTGGGACACGTCTCCTGACCCGCTGAGAAGTGTGCGTGGGCTGCGGCGAACAGAGGAAGGTGTACCGCTGCCGCCTTCTCACCGCCGGAGAGCCTGCTGTGCGCGCGCCGGGTCAGGCGTGTCGCGCCGCCCTCGGCGTCGTACAGGGTCAGCTCGAAGTGGTGCCAGCGCCGGTAGTCGAGGGCTCCCTCCAAGATCTCGAGGTAGGTCCGGTCGGGGCGCTCCCGACGCGTAGACTGGACCTCTGCCGAGAGGAGCTCCCGCACCTTGGCGAGGCGGTCGCTGTTGAGAAAGTGTTTATCAAAGCCGAGGAGTTTGAGGAGCTCCCTTCGAGTGGCGTCGGTGTCTCCGTGCGGCTTCCAGTGGATCCCCACCGACTTTCCGCTGGCCAGGCGCCTGCTCCGCATGACCTTGTCCATGGAGGTGACGAGCTCGGTCGTCTCCTGGATCCGCTCCCGAAGCTGACCGCAGAGCGTCCCCAGGAGGTGGTCTTCGAACAACTTCTGCTCGTGATCTTCCAGGAGGTGACGCGCGGTCTCCAGGCGATCGCCGAGTCGGGAGTGGAACCGCACGAGCCCGTGTTCACCGACCTCATCGGCGACCGAGATCAGAACGATGCCGTCATCGTGGGCCTGTATGCTGTGAAAGCGGGTCCCAAGCTCCTCGTCGAGAGCGGCCAGACGCTTGCTGAGGCGCGTCTCGGTGGACTTGAGCTGCTCATCGGTAAAGGCTGCGGACGCGACAGCCTTGTGCAGACGCTCGAAATACGGGTGTTCCCCGGTCCCGATCTCAAGGATCGCCTCGACCGGGGGTCGCTGGAAGGGGGCGAGGCTCTTGAGGGCGCGCTCGAGGTCGTACTCTTGGGCCGGTAATTGTTGCTCGTAGGCTCGCTTGGTTCCGATGTGGCTCGCTTTGGCCCGCTCGGCGCTCTGCAGCGTGTCACGTTCTCGTTCCTGCTCGCGCTGTGCTCGGTTTCTGGCCGTCTCCGCCTCTTCGAGCTTGCGGAGGATCTCCTGCACCTCTGCGCCCAGGCTCTCGGAGAGGGAGGCGAGGCGTTGGGCCAGGAGCTGGTGCTGCGCCATGGCCTCGCTGTGTTCGGCTGAAGCAGCGCCCTGCTCGGTCTCGGCGGCCTCGAGGTCCAACTGGGCTCGGGAGAGGCGACCCTCGGTCTCTCCCACGCGCCGGTTCGATGCTTGATGCTCCGTGAGCGCCTTGGACGACGCCTCGAGGGCGCGTGCGAGGGTGTCGACCTCCGTTCTGGTGGACGGGGCCCCGTGCTCCCGCGCGGCCTTGTGGAGTTGTCGCAGGGCTTCTGTGGCGGCGCGCTGTGCGGTGGCGTGGGCCGTAGCGTGCCGCCGACGCTACCATCAGCGACGAAAAACCATCGCTTTACTTCGGTGCGCTGAGTCTGAGCGCTCAGGCCCACGCCAACCGTGACGCGCTCCTCACCCCGCGTGAACTCCATCCAGCAGTAGCCATGACGCGCCTTTTCTCCTCCGTAAAGGAGGTTGCTGCGAATCGTTCGGTCTTGGCCCGAGAAGGGATCGAGCCGCCGCGCGTCGATGCTCCCGTCCAGCACAAAGGGCATGAGGACCTCAAGCGCCTTGGTCTTGCCCGATCCGTTGGGGCCACGAAGGACGAGGTGTCCGTCGGCGAAGCGAAACTCCTGATCGTCGTAGTCCCAGATCCCGATGATCCCGGCGCGGGTTGGCTTAAAGCGATCCGTCATGCGCCGCCTCCGAACAGTCCCAGCTGGTTCTTTACCTCGGGCTCCGCCTCGACCTGTACTTCGCGGAACCGCCATAAGGCGGGCATGAGCAGGAGCCCGCCCTCCACCGGGCGAGCCAGGTCGAAGCGGGTGAGCACCTCGACAGCGTCGCGCAGGAAAGCCTCCTCATCGTCTCGGTAGTCGGCCTTGAGCGTCTGGCCGATCTCATCGCGCAGGCGGGTCGCCTCGGCCAGAAGCGCGTCGTCGCCCACGAAGGGGTACGCTGAACGCTCGCGAACGGGAGGGCCGATGTCGTGAACTCCCTCGGGCGCCGCCCGACGCAGGGCGGAGAGGAGCTGGTCGGAGGCCTCTGTGACGTGAGGGGCAGGTTCGGTGCGGAGCTGGTCGTGGAGCGCGCAGAGCCTCGTGGCTAGCAGTAACGCCGCTTGGTGGGCAGAGCCTCCTCGCGGAAAGGACGATGAAGAGAAGCTCCGCCCTGGGTCAATGAGCGCCAGGCCCTCGCTGCGTCGCTCGCCCCTAGCCCCGGTGAGCGTCTCGAGACGGGTGAGCAGCGGCTTTGCCTCGGTACGAAGGAAGCGCTGATCGGCCTCGTCGAGGTCGTTCAGATATACGACGGGCATCTCGAGCAGGAGCCGGGCGAGGCGTTGCCTTCGTGCGCGGCGCTCAGCATCGCGACCGACGTTGCTCGCCTCTTGGTGAAGGAACACCGACTGGGCCTCGCGTCGCAGACCGCGTGGAAGCGCAAAGACCTGCCTACACATCGCACGGTCGATGTCGTAGAGGGCTTCCCCCTCGTCATGGCCCTGCTCCCACGCCTCTCTCGAGCCATCGGTGAGGGTGAGCGCCCCGATCTCCTCGAGTGCCCGCACGGCGTGCCCCAAGGCTAGGCGAGAGGAGTGGTCGTCGGGATCGAAGGCTAGACCGCTTGTACGGTCAGCCGATCGACGGATCCGTCGTGCGAGATCTGTGAGCGTGGTCTGGCTCGCCGATCGCTCCAGCGCCGCCAGCGCGAGGACCACTAGGGCGTACCGGGGTCGGTCGAAGGCTCTCCTGCTGGGCGTGGTGAACACGACGGCCTCGATCAGTTGGTCCAGGGCGCGGACCAGCCGAACGGCGGTGCGGGTCACCAAGACCGAGTAGCCCGCGATCTCGCGAAGAGCCGAGTCGAGGGGTTCGGCATAGCGGCGGACGTTTCTGAACTCCCGATCGTTCGGGCGACGCTCCGTGACGAGGCCATGCACGAGGAGGGTGCGTGCAGCGCGCTGAAAATCGCCTAGCTCGGAGTCGCGGACCTCGATCACAGGGGCGCTCCAGACGACGAAACCTCGACGCGGTGACCTTCGACGAGGAGGGTCCCGAGCTCGGTTTGGATCGCGGTGTGTTGAGGCTCGGGGATGACCCGGAGCCGGAGGCGCCCGCGCACGGTCTGGGCGCTGCCTGCGGCGGGTCGCCGGGTGTGAAGCGCCCGCGACAGCAGGCGAAGCAGGACCGCGAGCTCCTCGGGGCTCAGGGGGCGGTCGAGGTCGAGGGCGTGCACGAGCGAGAGGCCTGCCTTGGCGTTGGAGGCGCGCTCATCGGCCTGCCGTTGGCGCAGGATTCGTTTTTGCTTTTGTTTATTGGGGATTGGCCCGGCTGGCGGCGAGGCCGACCGGCGACCGCGTTTTCGGAGGGTGATGTCCACGGGGGAGGGCGGCGCGTCCAGCCAGCTTGTGCTCGGGGAGGTCGCGTCGGGGTCGGCCTCCGGCGCGCCGAAGTGCAGCACACCCCTCAGCCCGGAGGCCGCGGCGGCGAGGGCATGCGCGGTCTCGTCGTCGGGACAGGCCATGAACCAAGCGGCGAGATCCTCGAGCTGCGTCGCGCGACTGATCCCACCGGCGGTCGTGTCGAGCACGCGCTTGAGGAGCACGGCGAGGTCTCGGATCGCGCGGCTGGTTCGCTCCTCGAGCTGAGCCGCCTGGGAGGGCTGACCGGGGGCGTCCAGGAACCACGCGCACACGCCGCGCCAGTGGCGCTCGGTACGGATGCGAGCGCGATCCTCGCCGTCGAGGGCAGGACTGGCCGAGGAGACGAGGTCGATCATCGTCTCGTGTTCTTGATCGAGGGTGGCGACCGCGCTCGCCAGCGCGGGTCGGTGCTCGGACAGGGCAGCGAGAAAGCCGTCGAGGTGCCCGAGCAGGCGATTCTTGTGATCGAGGAAGGAGCGAGGGTCCGCCTCCCAGGCCGACGCCAGCTCGCTGGTGGCCAGCGTGAACCGGGCGGCGTGGTGCGCCAGATCGGAGAGCGTGCGGTGGACCTGATCGAGGATCAGCGCAGCCCGCTCCCCGTCTGCGCTGCGAACGGCAGCCTGAAGCTCGCCGATCTGCTCCAGCACGAGGGGGAGGACGAGGCGTCGGAGCTCTGCCTCGCCGGGCTCGGCGGCGAGGACCCGCTCTACCGCGTCCCACGCGAGCCAGCCCAGCTCCGTCATCTGGTACATGGAGCGCCGCTGCCTGTACTCAGCGATCGTGCGCACGCGGCGATCGTCTTGCACCCGATCGACGAGCCCCCAGTCGTAGAGCTGGTCCAGCGCAGCCAGGGCGACCTCTGCCGAGGGCATGTCCGACGTGGAGGCCAGGAAGTCGGAAGGGGAGAGCTGAAGGCGGCTCTGCTCACGAGACTCGTTGAAGGCTCGGAGTAGTTCAAGGTACCGCTCTCGGTTGTCAGCCTGGGTGAAGGCGAACAACCTGAGTCGATCGGCGGTGAGGTCAGGCACCGCGCGCTCCTTGGGCGGGGAGGGGAACGGTCTGGGAGCGGAGGGGATTAGTCAGCCTGGCCTCACCTGCACGTCGAAGGTGCGTCGATCTATTGTGGTGCGCTCGTGTCGGAGTCTTAGAGGATCCGATCAGGTTCGAATCATGGAGCTCACGTGATCTTCCGCCGATGGCGACCCGTGGCCTGACGCCTCTCGCTCGCGGGCAGGATGTGCCTTTGGGAAGTGTTGAGTCTGGCGCTGTCATGCGAAGCGACTGCTGTCCAGGGTCTTGACGCGCTCGCGTTCACTAAGGAGGCCTCGGCTGGCGTGTCGGTCTGTGAACCTTCTCGTTGGTTCACGACTGTAGTGCCTCTCGGTTTACCGGGGCATCCCCTACGTCGCCGTGCCGACCGTTCCTGGCAGGAGTTATCATGGGTATCCGTGGCGCGGCCGCATGGCCCCATCGGTCAAGCGCGCGCTGCTAGAGCGCGCGAAGGCCATGAGCGTGCGTTCAACCAATGGATAAGCGAGTATCGCTCATGATTATCGGCAACACTTCGCAGCTCGCCTTCGATCTCACCTGGCCCCACCGCACTCCTCCCGAGGTCGCCGGCTTGGGCTGGGGCGCTATGCGCCTCTGGGTAGGTGGGCGACTTGCGTGGTCTACCAAGAACAACGAGGGCATTCTCTGGACGTGGGTCGATCTCCTCGAGCACCTCGCGCGCGCTTGGGGGCACATCTGCTTCGACCGACTGGGGGAGCCTTTTCACATCGGCCAGGAGTTGGCTCCCTGGCCTCGGCT
>REDI01000012.1 GCA_007693595.1 Deltaproteobacteria bacterium
CGGTGTCCGTGTCGGTGTCCGTGTCGGTGTCCGTGTCGGTGTCGGTGTCCGTGTCAGACTCGGTGCTCACGGCCGTGTCGGAGTCGTCATCGGAACCGTTGCAGCCCCAAAACGCGGGGAGGGTCAGGAGCAGGCAGATCGAGAGCTTCTTCATGGTTCTAACTCACTGAAGATAGGTTGTGGGGTCGTCTTTGCATCTGGCGGCTACGCTGGCGCAGCCCATTAGTGCAATACACTACGGAACCGAGAAACGCAAGGAGAAGGCTATTCTCTTCCCGCATCTTCCCCAGGTGATCCGACGAATCACTTGGGGCTGGGGCAGGCTCACGTTCATCAAAAATAACTGAACTTCGTACTTAAACACTCGATGCGGTTCGGACTCAGCGGGGCTTCTGCGCGCCAGAGGCCACGGGTGACCGAGTTGGCCAAGCGATCGGTCGGTCGAGCCCATCACCCGCTCCTCGGCGACCCTCCGCCGCGTTACGCCGACTGCCCTCAGCTCCCGTCGCAGGAGGCCCCGTGACCGAACCAACCGCCGCGCGATCGGGCCTGCGCATCTTGCTCGCCCTGGCGATCCTGACCCTGGGGAGCGCGACCGTCGGTTATGCCGTGTGGCTCCAGCTGCAAGTGGTCGACACCTACACGGTCGTCCGGGGCGACACCCTCTCGGCGATCGGGCGCGCGCACGGCGTGAGCGTCGAAGACCTCATGCGGTGGAACCAGCTCGACAGCGATCGGATCGAGGTCGGACAGGTGCTCCAGATCCACGCCTCCCAGACGACCCCTCCATCGCCAGGCCCCGATGAGGCACCACCGCCCACCATGCTTCGAGCTCCGTCATCGCCCAGCGCTCGGCCAGCCAAAGGGGGCCGCCCCGCGCTGACCCCGCCCCCGGAACAGCCCTGCTTGGATCCTCCCTCCGTCGACGAGGGCGAGGGGGACGAGGCGATGGTCGCGAGCCGGGGGCTCTCCTACGATCAGGTTCGCACCGCCATGGATCGCTTCGTTCCCGAGACCCTGGCCTGCGTGCCGGAGGGGCTCACCCCCAACGCCACGCTTAAGACCGAGATCCTGGTGGCTTGCACCGGCCGCGTGGCCCACGTGCGCATCCTCGAGGACGCGGGCCTACCCTCCGAGATGGTAGAATGCGTCCGAGAGACTCTCATGTTCGCCCCGCTCCCTGCCCATGATCTTCCCAACGGCGACCGCTTCCTCTACCCCTTGACCTACCGATTCTGACAGGTCTGGCGTCACGCGCTGGGGCGGGGCGCGTCTGTCGGGCCGGCTTTGCCCGGACCGCGACAACAGCGTAAGAGGTGCCCTTCCCCGAGGTTCACCATGACCCAGTCCGCCGATGTCCGACCTGAACCCTCCCTCCAGCGCAAGGCCGCGATCGCCCATGGCGCTCCGCTCGACCACGCCGGCGCGGTCCAGATCCGTCCGATCCCCGACTTCGATCTGAACCAGACCATCTTCAAGACCCTCGAAGGCCGCCTGCCTCGCGCCATCATGAAGCGGCGGGTGGGCAAGCACGTCGCCTGGAAAGACGACGCGACGCACGACGTGCAAGCCGCCTATGAGCGCGCGACCTCCGAGCTCGAGCTGCCGCCTATCGCCCCCGAGCTCATGCGCTTTCTGGTCGAGGAGTGCGACTTCGATGTCGAGCACGCCGACGGCTCCTTCCTCGACCATCTCTACTTCTGCTACGAATACAGCGCGCTGCATTATCCGCAGCGCTCCCCTTTGGTCATGCTCCTACACTCCATCCTGGGCACCGGCACCAACACCTTCGCGATGCCCGCCCAGAAGATCCCCAACCTGCGCGATCTGCTCGACCCCTTCGACTTCGAGCACACGCAGGCGTTTCCTTCGGTTCTTCGGCTTCTTTACGCCGGTGAGCTCCGCGAGGAGCTACGGGCCAACGCCCATCGCGCCGACGCGCTCCGCTCGCTCTCCATGCACCGGGTGATCGACGATGCGCCCATCGAACTGACGGGCGAGAACATATGGATTTCCCTAAACTATCAGTTGATTCACCTGGTAGACTTCATGCCGGTGGCCAACTGGGCGCGTCACCGAAACGATACCTCGTTCATCCTCTTCCGCGACCTGTACGCCATCCTTCAGACCTGCGGGAAACTCGAGGCCAAGGTCGGCTATGACGCATCCAAGGCCCCGGCCCCGATCCAAGGGGAGACCCTCGACATGACAGGGTGGCTCGCAACCAAAGTGCCGGTGAGGGTCTCGGAGCGGATGGCGGCCAAGTCGGTCCGACGCTTCTCGGAGCAGATCGGGCACTCCCTCGGCTACGAGCTGACCTGGGACTGAGCCCTACTCCGGCCAGATCACTGCGGGGAGCTCCTGGCTGAGCAAGAAGACCGCCATGACGAGCACGAAGATCCCAAAGCCCTTGCGAAGAAACGCTTGGGGGACCCGGTGGGCGAGCAGCGCCCCAAAGACGCTCCCCACGACCGCGGCGACGGTGACGATGCCCGCGAGCTGCCAGTCGATGGTGACGTGAGTGGCGTGACCCGCGTAGCCAGCGAAGCTCTTGAAGGCGATGACGACGAGCGATGTGCCGATGGCCTCGCGCATGCCCAACCCCCCGAGCAGAACGAGGGCGGGCACCACCAAGAAGCCGCCTCCAGCACCCACAAGACCCGTCACCGCGCCCACGACGAGCCCCTCGATCACGGCGAGCCACCAGGGATGCTTCTTGGGGCCTTCGGCTCCCTCCTTGGGTGCCTTCTTGGGACGGAGCATCGCGACCGCCGTCGCGAGCATCATGGCGCCAAAGAGGAGCAGGAGCGCCGTGCCGGAGAAGTAGTCGGCCGCGTAGCCTCCGAGGTAGGCCCCGACCACGCTGGACGCGCCGAACTGGACCGCCACGCGCCAGCGCACCGCCCCCTTCATCCCGTGCTGGATCGCTGAGAAGGCGGAGGTGGCTCCCACGACCAGCAAGCTGGTGGCGATCGCGACCTTGGCCTCGACCCCGAGGGCGTAGACCAGAATGGGCACGGTGAGGATCGAGCCCCCGCCGCCCAGGAGGCCGAGGGAGAGTCCAATGAGTAGGGAGAGGACAAGGGCAAGGACAAGCTGCATGGCGATCTCGGGTGGCAAGAGGGTCTACGCCCCTGAAAGCAAAGTCCGTTCCACACCCGAGGGTCATGGAGAAAGCTTGCTATACGCCCGTCGACGTTTCAACGAAACAAGACTATTTCAGCTCTAGCATGCATCGCCCTCGGCTCCAGTCGCTCCGCTCGTGGTCGAGATGTAGTCGTCCACCATGCTCATGAGGATGGTGACCAAGGCGTCGACGCCGACCGTTTCGCGGAAGGCGGGATCGAGCCACTGGTGCAGGGTCCCGAGCCGAGAGGCGTGAAAGACCCAGGCAAAGGACTGTGCCCGCCCATAGTCGGCTCGAAGGCTCTCGGGCATTCGGGCGACGAAGCTCGCGATCTCGAGCTGCTCAAGGTTTCGGATCATCTGACCCACGGGGTGCCGACTCTGCCGGTAGCGAACGTAGACCAACACACACCAAGGGACCTTCAGCACGTCGTCAAAGCCCTTGCGAGAGCCTGCGTCAATCCTGGCGCGCCACGCCTCGGGGTCCTCGCTGGAGCCCTCGTCGGCTGGAGACGCGAAGGCTTCGCCAAAGAGCCTGACGGTGAAAGCGAGCCGCTCCTGCGGATCATCACCCATATACTTATAGATCCAGGCCCTCGAAACCCCCGCCTTTCGGGCGAGCTCTGCGACCGTGACGTCGTCGGGGCTCGAGCGAAGGAGCGAGGTCGCCATAGCCCATGCGACCATATGAAAGCGCTCTTCCTTATCGCTCTCTGGAGGCTCAAGAAGATGTTGCCAGAGGTCGTCCATGCAGGCATGGTGCCATGAACCCGCTGATTTGTCACGTCGAGGGATCATCCGGCCTGGCGCTCGCCAGCCGTGTCGAGGGGTTATGCGGCCGACCTAGGAGGCACCCAATGATCAACCGACTCTTTCCTTTAGCCCTGGTGGGCCTGCTCGCCTGCGACAGCGCCCCCCCCGAGCCGGCCGAGCCCGAGCCACAACCTGAGCCCGAAGCCGACGCCACCCCCGACCTCTCGGTCCTGCTCGACGCCGCCCTCGCCGCCGACCATCGCTCCGAAGACAACCGCGCCCGCGACGCTTTCCGCCATCCCAAAGAGACCTTGACCTTCTGCGGGCTTGAGCCCGACATGACCGTGCTCGAGATCTCCCCGAGCGCAGGCTGGTACAGCGAGATCTTGGCCCCGGTCTTAGCGGAGCGCGGCACCTTCGTCGCAGCCGCCCCCGCTGCCGACGGCGCGGCCGCCAAGTACCGCCAGCGCTTCGTCGATCGCGTCGAAGCCTCGCCCGAGGTCTTTTCCAAGGTCCAGCTCGCGACCTTCCAGCTCCCCGACGCCATCGAGATCGGCGAGCCCGGCTCCATCGACTTCATCCTGAACACGCGCAACACCCACGGCTGGGTGCGAGGTGGGAACCACGACAGGGCCTTCGAGGCCCTCTTCGAAGCGCTGAGGCCCGGCGGGGTCCTCTGTCTGGTCCAGCACCGTGCCCCCGACGGCGACGATACCCCCATCGAAGAGCGCGCGAAGAGCGGCTACCTTCCTCAGGCCTTCGTCGTCGAGGTCGCCGAGAACGCGGGCTTCGTGGTCGAAGAGACCTCCGAGGTCAACGCCAACCCCAAGGACACGGCGGACCATCCGAAGGGCGTCTGGACCCTGCCTCCCGGCTTGGCGCTGGGCGAGGAGGACCGCGAGAAGTACGTGGAGATCGGCGAGAGCGACCGCATGACCCTCCGTCTGCGCAAGCCCGCGGGCTGAGCCCCCCGAAGGAGCCCCGGCGGGCCCTCTCGTAGGGGTTTCTTACGTCGTCTAGCCTGCTAGAGCGGGCGCCTCGGCGGAAGGATCACGTTCGCGACGATCACGCCTGCGGCGAGCCCCATGGCGGTGATCCCCGCTTGGATCGCCGTGTCGAGCCCCCCGTCCACGTCGGACGAGAGCAGGCTGACCAGACCGCGGAAGCCGACGCTACCCGGGACAAGGAGAAAGAGCCCCGGAACGAGCGCGAGGGCGGCGGGGCGGTCGCGGAGCCGCGCCGCCCCGTGCGCGACCAGGCTCACCGCCAGCGCCCCCGCCGCCGCGTCGAAGGGCGGAGGCATGACCTGCCCCGCCAGGATCGCGGTGAAGTACCCGGCGAGTGAGGCGGTCGCGATGACGTGAAGGTCTCTTAGGGGCGCCTTGAGCAGCACGGTGAACGAGACGATGGCCACGGCGAGCGCCACGAGCAGAGACCACGGCGGTAAAGGCGACGAGGCATGAACCGGCGCGGGCCACCAGAGCCAGAGGGACATGCCTCCGACCGACCCCAAGGCCAGCGACGCGAAAACGGAGAGCACCCCGCCCAAGCGCGCGGTGCCCGATGAGAGGTGCCGACTCCCGAGCTCCATCATCGCGGTGGTCAGGGAGAGCCCAGGGACGAGAGCGATGATCCCAGCCAGGCTGACCAATCCGACGTCCACGGGCCAGACGATCCGGCTCACAGCCCCCGCGAGCGCCCCTGCCAGCGCGGCCCCGAGCAGGTCCGCCAGGGTCGAGACCCCAGGCCGCTGGCTCGCGCGCTCGATCACCGCACCCACCCCCAGGCCCGTGCCTGTCGCAGCGAGGACCTCGGGCAGGCCTCCTCCAAAGAGGACCGCGATGGCGCCCGAGGCCGCAGCGTACGCAGGGAGCGTAGCCCACAGAGGGTAACGGGCCCCCGCGGCGGTGATCTGCTCCAAGCGATGACGAGCCCGGTCCAGATCGAGCTGGCCCCCCACCAACTGCTTGACCAGATCATCGACCGCGTCGAGACGCCCTAGATCCAGGGCACCAGGGCCCGTGCGGAGCAGCACCGTCCTGGCTACCCGAGGTGAGCCAAAGCCCGCATAGATCGCGGTCGGTGTGCTAAAGACCCGCGCCTCGACGCCGAGCCGAGGGGCCAGGACCCCGACGACCTCTTCCAGGCGGTGCGCCGGCGCGCCCGCATGGTGGAGCCCCAACGCCAGATCACAGAGCAAGACCTCGGCGTCGGTCAGCGCGTGGGGTGATGGCTCAGACACGTTCATGCAGGGGACCACGAAGACGGGAGCGAAGGCTCTTGGGCATAACCGGACTGCTGGCCCCCAAGCCCGTCCTCATCGATCAAGACTCCTGGGCCAGCCTCTTCCTACGACGGGCCAGCAGCAAGAAGATCACCGCGATCAAGGCCCATAAGAGGCTCGCGCCCGTCATGCTGAAGCCGGCGACGATCGCGATGCGGTTGCCCACCGGATTCTCGACGGCTCGGGCCTCCATGAAGAAGCTGCTGTCGAGCGGATCGACATAGATCTCGTAAGGGTGAGGGGCGTCGGCGGAGTGGTTCCGCCAACCGATGGTTCGCTCGTAGTTGATCGGCATCCGCTCGACGACCGTGCCCCGAGAGGGATGGTCCATGCGCACGAGCCCGTAGTAGTTGAACCGATCGCGCATCGGAGCATCGTCGTCGTAGTGACGAGGGTTCCGCGGGACGGTCTCGACGCCGATGATCTCGGCGGTCAGCTCTACGCCATGCTCTCGGAGGTGCTCTCCCTTCATTTGGTACCAAAAGCCGAACACGACAAAGGCGATCCCAAGCGCCATGACGAGGAGCGCCAGAAAGAGCTGCAGCTCCGGCCCACCCCCCTCGGACTCCTTGGAGGCTTGGGCTGCGGCCTTGGTGATTTCGTCCTCTTCCTTCACGGCTTCCTCTTCGACTCGGCCAAACGGAGATGTCGCAGCCAGTCAATCGCTGGCGCGACTGGCGCTACCCTCTTCGGGACAGGTGTAGGTCTGCTCGCAGATCGGGGGAGGCTCTGGGGAGCGCGCTGCGAACTCTACTTCGCTCATCGGAGTGGACTCCGAGTCTTCGGCCGAGGAGGTGTCCGCATCAGTACCACCGCCTCCGATAAGAGAGCCGCAGATCGCAAGACCAAAGAGGTGACGGAACCTCCTGATGGACAACACGCACCTCGGCTTTGTGTGGACGATTGGGACGAGCGGCCCCGGACTCCTCCCTTCTACCTACCGCGGAAAGGCACGTCAATCGAGACCTCCGAAGACTTCCACCCTCTTGCCCTGTGCCGGCCGGCGTGAGGCCGCGCCCCATCTCCTCCTCCGAGGGCCCCGAGCCCAACCACCCTACCGCCTCCCCGCGCGGACTCTTCTGCAGGCTCTCGGGCGGGGCCGGTCCTCCCCCGCCCCCTCAGGAGCGTGATATAGAGCCGGTCCAGAGGGTGAACCCCGTGTCGACGATCCAACTTGAGTCCAAGGTCTGCCCAGGCTGCGGCGCCGCCATGCCTCCCATCGCGCCCGAAGCTGACCGGGTGAACTGCGTCTACTGCGGCCGGGACTTCACCGTGGTACGCAAGCGCTCCGTGGCCGAGCCCGCCCGGCCACCTCGGCCCTCCTCCGAAGCGCACCCTGGCAGGGGAGCAGCGCTGACAGGGGCCTTCATGTTGGCGATCGGCGCGGTTACGACCGTGCCGATCGTGATCGTGTTCGGCGTGATCGGGGTCCAGGAAGGGCTCCAACACGAGCTCGGCGTCGACCTCGGCAGGTTGGTGGGGCAGCCCTACGGAGCTACGGCGACCCTCCGCTGGTTGGATCAGTACGCGGCCCCTGCCCTGGCCGATGTCGATGGCGACGAGCGCCTCGATCTCCTCGCCCTCCACCGCCGCCGGGGGGACCCCGACGACCACTCCTGGCTCGGCGCATACAGCGGTCATGACCTGAGCGAGCTCTGGCTCTACGGGCCGATCCAGGGCGATCCAGTTCGTCAGGTCGGGCTGGTGGTGGTCGGTGACCGCGTGGTCCTCCAAGAGCCTCACGGCCTCGTGAGCGTGCTCGCCCTCAACAGCGGCGAGCGCCTCACCCAGCTTCAGCTCCCTAAGAACCCTCGCTGGGCGCGCCTCTGCGCTCCCCAGGAGGGCGAGCCGAGGGTCTTTCTCGACGACGTCGCCGTGCTCGACGCGCGCGCCCTCACCCTCCTCGACACGCCAGGGGCGAGACGCACGAGCTGGCCCGACTCCTGTCGCTTCCGCCGTCCGGCGAGCAACACCACCGAGACGGGCGACACCTACGCCACGGCCTTGACTCGTCGACGCGCCTCCCCCCGCGAGGGGATCGAGGTCCAGAGCATCCTCCAGGACGGCGCCCACCAAGTCGTGATCGGGAAGAGCAACCGGGGAAAGCAACAGCCTCTCCTCATCGGAGAGTCCCCGGAGAGCTCCGAGGAGCTCTGGCGAATGCCCATCTCCGCGCTCGCCGACGGCCAAGACATCGAATACGTGCGCGCGACCGATCTGGGCGAAGGGACGGTCTACGTCGCCTACGCCACCGACTTCCACGAGGCTTCGCGCTTCGCCTTTCTCGACGCGACGAGCGGCGAAGTCCTCGCCCGGGGCTCCTTGAGAGGCCGGTTCGGCGACACCGTCACCTTCGGGGATGGGCGCGCCTTCATCGTCGACTACGTCGGGGCCGACACCCGGATCGTCATCTACGATGTGCGCAGCGGGCCGGCGATCGACACCTCGACCGAGGGGCCGCTGATCTTCGGGCGGCCCTGAGCCCTGGCGATGAACGGGCCCGTGAGCTGTTCGACTACTCGGCGGTGACCCGCCAGATCGTCCCCGGATCGGCATCGAGAGCGACGTACAGCGCTCCATCCGGCCCCTGCGCGAGAGCGCGCAAGCGCGATCCGTGGGCCAAGATGGGCTCGGGATCTTCGGTGAGGCCCGTGCCCTGGGCATCGATGCTCAGCACCATGGCCCGAAGGCCGGAAAGCAAGCCAACGACCAACCGCCCTCGCCAGCCCCCCCAGTGGGACCCGACGAGGAAGTCACAGTCGGACATGCCCTGGGAAGGAACGTGCTCATAGGTGGGCTCAACCGCACCGTCGATGCTCGGGTCGGTCATCAGGGCGCCGGTATACCCCGTGTAGTTACCCGAGCCATCGTTAGGGTCCCACCCTCCATTGCCGCCGATCACGATCTGCGTGACCTCGTCGAGTGAGCTGGGCCCGTGCTCGCAGAGGAAAGGCTCGCCGGTGCCTGGGCGGAAGGCGATCCCCTGGGGGTTGCGCACGCCCACGAAGGCGATCTCGGGGCGGCTGGAAGGGCCGAGATCGGGGTTCCCCGGTGCCGGTTCGCCGTCGCGCGTGATCCGGAGCACCTTGCCTCCAAGCACCGAGGTGTCCTGAGGGACCGTGGCGCTGTGAATGTCGCCGGTCGTCACCCAGAGGTTCCCACCAGGCCCGAACCGAATGCGCCCGCCAGAGTGGGCACCGCTCGAAGGGTTGCGCGAGATCCCCGTGAGGATGTCGGTGTCCTCGGTCAAGGTCGAGACGCCTTCATCGAGAACCCACCGCCGTATCCTGTTATCGACGGTAGAATCGCGGCTAGATGACATATAGGTGTAGATGAAGCCATTGGTCTCGAAGTCGGGATCGACGGCGACCCCGAGCATGCCGCTCTGCCCTGTGGCCGCCAGATCTGCAGGTGGCTCAAGTAGAACCCAGGTCTCTGCCGTGTCGAGGTCGACAGCGCGGACGCGGCCCGTCCGTTCGGTCACGAGCATCGTGGTGTCGGGCAGAAAGGCGATGTCCCAGGGACGCCCGATCCCGGTGAGCCAGACCTCGCGCTCGAGACTGGGCGGCGTGTCGGTGACGTCGGACTCGGTAGACACGCGGTCGGAGAGGACCGGGTCGCTCGTTCCCGATTCGTCGAGGCAGGCCATGAGCGTGAGGACAGGGATAAGTCGATGCATCGGGGCTCCAGGCCATCGGGGTGGGGGCGATGGACGGCGCACTTCGCTACGTCAGCTCGAAGGAAAGTCACCGTTCGCTCTTCCAAGACAAGGACTACCTGACGACCACCCCGTTCGCAACCTGCGCCCTCCTTGCACGTCCGGTTCGGCACAGGCGCCTCCAGCAGCCTCCGGGACCCAGGCCGCCGCCGGGCCACTCCACGCCCGAGGGGAGCCCGAGCGCTCGCTGGTCACAGACGGGTTCTCAAGCTACATCGAACCCTTGGAGGACACATGGTTCGATCGGTCCCTATCGCCCTCATCTCCCTCCTCCTCGCCTGCGGTGGCTTGACCCCCGAGATCCCCGAGCCCGATCGCGCGCTCCGAGAGGCAGAAGAGGCCAGGATCCAAGAGCAGGAGCAGGTGGCCCCCTCCGGGCCCATCACCTTCGAACTCGAGGCCTATCCAGCCCCGGAGCTCCCCTGGGAAGCCGAGACCATCTGGGGCTGCTGTGGCGTCCCTCTTCAAGCGCTCACCGCCAGCAGCACCCTCCCCCCTCAAGGGCGCAACGCCTACGGGGTAGAACACCTCGGCGACGACGATCCCAAGACGGCCTGGGTCGAGGGAGCCGAAGGGCACGGCGAGGGGGAGCGACTGGCCTTCGAGTGGTATCAAGAGGGCGACATGGACTGCGGAGTCCTGCAGATCCGCAACGGCTACCAGAAGTCCAAGAAGCTGTTTCAGGCCAACGGTCGTGTCAAGGAGCTCAAGGTCCACCTCGACGGGGAGTTAGTGGGCACCGTGACGCTGAAGGACAGCTACCACGACCAGCTATTCCGCCCGGGCGCCAAGCCTGGACAGCGGGTCGAGCTCGAGATCGCGAGCGTCTATCCGGGCGCCAAGCACCAGGACACGGCCCTCTCCCAGCTCGTGCAGATCTGCGCCCCCTGACCGGCGCCAGCCCCAAGGATGGGCGGGTCAGCGGTCTCGGAGGGTACGGACGGCCCCGCGCAGCAGCTCGACCGTGAGCGCGTACCCCCTGGGGTCTCGATGGCGGACCGCATGGGCCAGACCGATCGCCATGAAGGTGGGAAGGGCCAGGGCAACCCCGGGCGCTCCACGGTGTTTCGCGAGGTATCTCCCGGTGTTTCGGAACCTCCACCGCGCCGTGTGCCACCCGTCGACCTGCCGGACCCCTCCAGAGGCCAGCGCGTGATGGATCACCCCGCCCTCGGGTACGTACCGAAGCCGCCCTCCCGCTCGCCGAAGCCGGGTGGAGAGATCGGTCTCTTCGAGGAAGGAGCTACCGGCAAAGCCGACGTCGAAGCCTCCGACGGCCTGGACGACCTCGCGACGAAAGCCCATGTTGCAGCCCCGAACCGACCGGACCTCCACCCCCGCCTCGCCGTCGAGCCGCACCCGGATCCGCCCGTCGAGCCCGACCCGGTTGACCGTGCGCCGAGCGTTCCAAGGCGCGCCCTGCTCTTGGATGCCGCCGACCGTACCCACGACACCGGACGCGCTGAGGGCGCGCCGGTGAGCGTCGAGGCAGCCTGGGCACACGGTCACGTCGTCATCGAAGAAGAGCACCAGCGGCGCTGACGCGAGCTGGAGAGCCCGGTTACGCGCAGCAGGGAGACCGCAGGCAGGTGCGGCCACGTGCTGGACCCGACGATCTCCGAGCGCAGCCAGGCGCTCGCGCAGCGGCTGAACCCTCCGAGACTGGTCGACGACGATGACTCGATCGGAGGGCCCGAGCTGAGGGAGCACCTGACCGACCACGAGGAGCGCAGCGAGGCCACGCTCGTAGGTGCAGATCAGGACATCGAGGGCGGGGCCGGAGATCATGGATCTCCCTTACCCGATCCAGCCCCCGAGATCCCAACCCCCGTCAGCCTTCGACTAGATCGGCCACTCCTGACGCTCCCAGGCCTGCTGCCAGAACATCCACTCATAGCGGGCGCTGGTGACGAACTGCTCGACCGCTCGGACCCGAGCCGCTTCGTCAGCCTCGTTCGCGAAGCGCTCCAGGCGCTCCAGGAGCTCGGCCATGAAGGTGTGAAAGCCCGTGTCGGAGTACATGCGCAGCCAATCGGCGTAGGGGTGGTCGTCTTGGATGGTGCCCAAGCGCTCCAACAGGTGCGTACCGAGGTCGATGTAGAGCCAAGGGCAAGGCGTGAGGGCCGCGACCGCCTCGACCAAGGTGCCCCGAGTGGCCTGGGAGACCATGTGGTCCTGGTAGGCCCGGTTGTTCGGCGTGAGCTCGATCGTCGCGACGTCCTTAGGCGTATAGCCAAGCTTTTCACCATAGCCGGCGTGCAGTTGCCCCTCGGTGACCAGCGCGATCCGCGCCGCATCGACGAACCAGAGCTTGTCGCCAGGCTCGGTGCAGCGGATGGAGATGAGGCACGCCGCATCCGAGAAGGCCTCGAGGTAGCGGGCATCTTGCATCTGGTAGAAGGCGAAGGTCTCGGGCGCGAGGGTGCCCTCGGCGAGCGCGAGGACGAAGGGGTGCTCGAAGGAGGCTCCCCACTGGCCCCGCGCTGCCTCGATGCAGCGCTGGGCGAAGGGGGGCACGGGGAAGGGTCGGGTCTGGGCCATGGTCTCTCTCAGCTTTCCCTACGCCGGAATGATCCGGATCAGGTTCAATGGGTGTAATCTCAGCCCCCACGACAGCGGGGGCACCCCCCGGGGCACCACGCCCCGGCAAGCAGCCTCGATGGGCCTCCCCTCGTAGGTCGCTGGCGACGAACGGCAACCCCTTCGGCCCCCCGCGCGCTCCCCGGTGGGAGCACGACCCCGCAGATCTACGTCAACGGCGCGCTGATCGGCGGGGCCGACGCGCTGATCGCCTGGCTCGGGTGAGCCCACCTCGACCTGGACCGGGCGGTGGATCTCTCGCGATCCGAGCGGCGTGAGCGGAGGGTCGACGAGGCGCCCGCGACGGCGGATCTACTGCTCGATGCAGAGCAGGCGTGCCATCGCGCGGCAATCGGTCCAATCGTGCTGGGTCCATGAGTCGGCGAAGGCGGTCTCGACCATGAGCCCCGTGGTGCCATAGGTCAAGTAGGCAGGGCCGGTCCAGCCCGAGCAGGTCTGGCTCGACGTCGCGCCGTACCGCGAGGTGCCGGTCCAGATCCTCCGAGCCGACTCGGGCAGCTCGCGACCAAACTCGTCGCGGTCGATAAGCTCGTTAGGCCCAGAGACCCACAAGCGCAGCAACGAGGAGATCGCGACGGTCCCTCCGTCGGTCAAGTGCCAGGGAGAGTGATCCTCCAAGCGATCGATGACCGGATCGTCTGGTCCAGACAACCAGGCGATCCAGCGCCCGTCGAGCCCCGCAGCCTCCGCATGCAGCTCGCAGAGCCGATCGGCGCTCTCGGTAGGGGTCGAGCCGAAGGGCGTGCGCAGGTCGGAGCTGTAGGTCTCCGAGGTGAGAAAGACCAGCTTCTCCCCCTCGCGCAGAGAGGAGGTTCCCCTGTTGGACTCCGTGTCCTCCGCGCGAGACCCTCCCTCTCCATCCTGGTCCGACCCAGAGGCTTCACCCCCCGCCGCTCCTGAGTCCCCGTGATCACCGCCACCCCCTTCCTCGTCCTCCTCTCGGACCTCACCCTCCGAGTCCCACTCGGGATCTTCACCCGGGAGGACGACCCGGCCGAAGCCGTCCAGATCACCGCCATCCTCGGCGTGGCAGCCGAGGCACAGCGCGACCGTGAAGGACAAAATCAATACGTCCAAGCGAGGCTTCACGTCTTCCTCCCGATGGGTAAGGGATCAAGAGACGAGGAAGCGAAGCGGATCATCGATCCAAGGTGTCAAGGTCGGTCTTCGAGACAATGGCCGCCCTCTGATGTGTCATTTCACGCAGACACCAGACTGTCGATGGCCTCTCCTGGCCCCTGACCCTTCGAAGGGATGCGTGAAGAACCGCTTCAGAGTTCCCTTCAGCGACGCCGGGGCGGCTCGGGGACACAGGCGCCGTCACGCCATGCACAGGCGCGATGAGTGCGGCAAGAGAGCTCGGCCAGGCCCCCACAGCGGGTCGCGAGCTCCTGGCTTGCTCCGCTCGCTTCTGGCGTCGGAGTCGCGGGCGAGGCCGGCTCGCCCTTGGAGGATGAACCCTCGGACTTCGGGGCTCCCTTGGTCCCGGCATCGGCTCCGGCGGCCTCACCGCCAGACCCGTCACCGGAGGGCTCGCGCTCCGTGTCCTGCTTTGCCGACAACGGGGGGGCCTCTTCGGCAGGAGGTTGCTGGGCGGCAGGGGGGTCTTCCGAAGGGGCTGACTCCGAGCCCGCGTGGACGGAGGGCGTGGACGTTTCGACCTCAGCCGGTTGAGCTCGCGGCGCCTCCTCGGCAGGAGGGGCTGGACTGGGCCCCGGAGCGTCACAGCCGACCATGCCGAGGAGCAACAAGGCGATGATGCCGGCGTATCGAGGGAAGGGGCACATGAGAACTCCGAAACACGACGGGTCGATCAGTGGACAGTCCGCCAAGCGGAAGGGATCGCCCCGCGACTATACCCGCCACGAAGCTCGACGTGTCCGCGATCCGCAGACTCCTGACGACGCGCGACCAACTCGGAGCCATGGGACCCCAGCCGTGCTGAAGCTTCCTGAACCTGGACCCATGCCACTAGGAGGCGCGCAGGACCGATGGCGTGGCCAAGCTCCAAAAGGCAGAGGACATCATGTGACTTCGAGCAGGGCCGCCCCCGCGGTGTAGCCTGCCCCCGCGGTGAGCACCATAACGCTGGAGCCCGCGGGCAAGGGGCGCCGACGGAGGGCGCGGTCGAGCACGATGGCGGCGGAGGCACCTCCGACGTTGCCGATCTGGTCGACCTCGATGGCGAACCGCTCCCGCGGGGCCCGCAGAATGCGCGCCACTCGCTCCAAGATGCGCAGGTTCGCCTGATGCGGCACGATGAGGTCGAGGTCTTCGGCACAGAGACCGAGGGGCTCAAGCAGCGCACGAGCGACATCGACCAGACCCTCCACCGCTTCGAAGAAGACGTGGGGCCCTTCGCGGATCTGAAGCGCGTGCTGGCCGGCGCGCAGGGTCTGCTCCGAGGTCGGCAAGCGGCTCCCGCCGGCAGGCACGATCACCGCGCCATGGCCTCGACCATCGGCCCCGGTGACGGAGGCGAGCAGGCGCAAGGAGCCCGGCGGGGCCCCCGCCGCTGGACCGACGATCGCGGCGCCTGCCCCATCTCCGAACAGGACGCGCACCCCCGGCGCGGCCGCTCGCAAGGTGCGCACCCGACACTCCCCGGCGCCGACCAGAACCGCCCGATCGCCGGTGAGCACGCACCGGGCAGCGAGATCAAGACCCAGCACGAAGCCCGCGCAGGCGCCTCCGAGGTCGATCGCAGGGACCGTCGGTAGACCCAGCCCGTGCTGCACGAGAGGGGCGGTGGCCGGGGAAGGATGGTCTGGCGTGACCGTCGCGACGAGCACCCGATCGATCGGCGGGCCCTCGTAGCCATCCAGCGCCCGCTCACAGGCGCGGATCACGAGATCCGACGTCGCGTGCGACGCGGGGGCGACGTGCCGTGTGCGCACCCCGGTCAGGTCCACGAAGGAGCGGTCGAGGCCCAGAGACTCGGTGGTTACCACCCGCTCGGGCAGGTGGTGCCCAAGCCCAAGCAGGGCGACATCGTCGAAGAGGGTGTGACGCATGGGGGTCCTGACGTCCGCGGATCAGCCCCGCTGAACACCGCGAGCCCGTAGCACGATGCGTCGAGAGCGCTCGACCCCGAAGCGCCAGGGCGGCACGACGACTACGGCTCGAGGTCGATGACCAAGGACCGGCCATCGGTGAGCTTGATCTCGATGAGATCGAGTAGCGTCTGGGTGTCGGTGGTGGTCGAGCCCGAGCCGGTCTGGATCGAGACGTAGCGCATGAGCTCCGAACCGTAGTCGATGGAGGTCTGCGGCCAGACCTCGTCGACGGAGTTCCAGTCGAAGGAGGTGTCGTCGACGAGCTCGGGCAACGTGGGTAGATCAGGCCCCGAGAACGTACCGACAACAGGCTGATCGATGAAGACGATCTGCTTACCTGCGTCGGAGATGGTCCACTTGACCCACACGCCGCCGTCGTCGACGTCGGTCCCAAGCTCCGACTTGCGCCCAGTGAGGCGATGCCCAAACCAGGTCGCGTGGTCGTCGACCCCGTCGGGCTGGGTGTAGAGCACCAGATAGATCGGGGTGCCGCCTTCGCCCTCGGGAGTCTTGGTCCAGTAGCTGATCTCTTCGATCTCCGAGACGGCGATGTCGCCGAGCCAGCCCTCGGGGGGCCGCCAGGGGGCGTCTTCGAGCAGGTTGGGATCGATGAGATCGGAGAAGTCGAACATGGGGATCATCAGGTTGAACTTGGCCTGCTCTCCTTCGCCGGAGGGCTGCCACGCGCCGGTGCCCGCCGGAGCGTCGTCGTCTTGGACGCCGACGGCGTCCAGCCCGGCCTCTTCGATGATCTCTTCGCCGGAGACGTCGAGGGTCTGCGTGGTGTTTGCGGTACAGTCCTCGAAGCAGTTGGCGTCGGGGCCGTTATCTTCGCCGTCGTCACACTCTTCGCCTTCGTCGACGATGCCGTCGCCGCAGTAGCCTTCGGCGGTTTCGGTGCCGGTCTCGACGGCGGAGTCTTCGGTCTCGCCACGGCACGCGGCGAGGGTGAGCGCGCTGAGCGCGAGGAGGGTGAGTCGGTTCATGGGGTCCCCCGAGACAGGTGAGTGGTGGTCTTCCAAGCGTCGGTAACCTGCCACAAGACCGGGCGACGCGCAAGTCGGAATGCGAACCTTGGGTGGTGCGCCAGGACGGGTACCGCGAGAGCCTACACGTCCGAGGGGGCCGCGGAAACGACCTGCCCAGCGGCCACGACCTCGCCTGCCCCCACGCGGGCGCCGCGAAGCAAGATCGCTCCCTCGCCGATGATCGCGTTTTCACCTACACTTACGTCTCGCACAGCGATCGCCCCGGTCCCGAGCACGGCGCCCCCCTCGAGCGTCGAGTTGGGCCCGAGGTTCGCCCCAAACCCGACCGTCGCCCCTGGACCTACCGTGCAGCCGGGGCCCAGCGCCGCGCGGCCAAAGATCTGGGCCCCTTGGGCGATGTGCACCGGGGCCAGGATCAGCCGACCGCCGACAAAGAGGTGCGCGCTGACGATCGCGCCGGTGCCCACCAGCGCGCCCGAGCCGATACGCACCAGGTAGGCCTCGGTGATCGCGGCGTCTGACGAAAGGTTGGCGGTGAGGGCCACCTTACCGCCGAGGGCGCTCAACGCGAGGGTACGCAGGACGACCGAGCCCATCACGATCTCGCGCCACGCCGCCTGGTGCACCACCCGCTGCAGCCAGAAGCGAACCAGCCACATCGCGGCATCGAAGGAGGGCAGGGCGTGCTGCCCAGGCCGAGGCTTCGGCAACACACGGTGGAGCAGGGCCACCTCGAGCAACAGCCCGAGGAGCACGCCGAGCGCCAGCGGAGGGACGGTCGCCCAACGCCAGACCCCAAGGGGCTGGTGGAGGAGGTCGAAGAGGATCCCGGCCCCGGCGAGCGGGAGACCGACCAGTACGGCCAAGGCGAGCAGGTAGGCGAGATCGACCGTGAGGATGAGCCAGCGAGGCAACGGGGCTCCGGACAGAGTGAGGTGGCGCGAGAGGCGTGTGTATCGTACGACAGACAGCGAGGAGAGGTGCCGGTGAACGAAGCGGACATCATGCAGCGGCTGCGAGCCACCCTGGTCGACGAGTTCGACGCTCCGGTTGAGGCGGTCGTGGCCGACGCCCACCTCCGGGCGGACCTGGGCTTCGACAGCCTCACCCTCACCGATCTCGCCTTCCTCGTGCAGGGTGACTTCGGGTTCAAAGCGACGGCCGAAGACTTTCGAGACGTTCGCACCGTGGGAGATCTCGCGGCGCTCATCGCGCGGCATGTCAGCTAGCTCCCGACGCCCCATCCGGTGGTCCGCCCGCCAGAGGCTGGAGCGCCTGGTCGATCCGGGCAGCGAGGCGGGGACGTTCGACCCCACTGGCGCGCTGTGGGTCGGCACCGCCGAGGTCGAGGGTCGTGCGATCTCCCTGCTGGTGAGTGATGTGCAGGTGGATCGGGGGGCGCTCGGGGCCCAGGCGGCCGCGGCAGCCACCGCCGAGGTCCGGCGGGCGCGCTCGGTAGGGAGGCCGGTCGTGTGGCTCGTCGACAGCGATGGCGCGAGGACCTCCGAGGGACTGCCTGCGGTGGAGCGGTGCGCGGAGCTGCTCGCCGCCCTCGCCGAGGCGCGCGGGGAGTGCCTGCGCCTCGCGGTGAGCCACGGGCTCGCGGGCGGCGTGGCCGCCTATGGGCTGGCGTTGTGCGACCTGTCGGTGGGCATCGCGGAGCGGAGCTTCACCTTCGTCGCAGGACCCGCGGTGGTACAGTCCGCGATCGGTGAGCGGACCCCTCTCGACGCGCTCGGCGGCACGCCGGTTCACCTGGCCGCGGGCACGCTTACAGAGGCGGTCCCCGCCGACCCCGAGGCTCTGACGTGGGTTCGGACCGTCCTGGGCTTCGTTCGTCGCGCCGAGCCGATCCCCGCGACCGAGCGCTCCTTCGAGCTGCCCGAACCCCATCGGCCCTATCCGTCCGCGCGAGTTCGGCGGGCGATAGTCGACGAGGACACCTTCCTTCCCCTATACCGCGGCTTCGGATCGAGCGTCACCGTAGGACTCGCGCGGGTGATGGGGTGGCCGCTCTTGCTGATCCAGAGCGAGCCCACCCACCTGGGCGGCGCCATCGACGTCGAGGCGGCGCGCAAGGTGGCCAGGGTGCTCGACCTGGCCATCGGGCTCGACCTTCCGATCCTCACCTTGTGTGACACACCTGGCTTCTTGCCGGGGCGCGCCCAGGAGCGAGCAGGGGTCTTGGTCGAGGGCGCGCGCCTTATCCACGCCTATGCAACGGCGCGCGGTCGCGTGCCCACGGCCTCGGTCATCCTTCGTCGGGCGGTGGGGGCAGGAGCGGTTCTCGCGTTCGGATCAACCGTTCGCCTCGCACTTCCCGGTGCGGAGCTCATGCAGATGGGCGCTTCCGCGATGGCGGCAGCCTACCAGCGGAGCGGGACGCCCTCTGCCCCGCCTGCCACGGTCATCACCCCGGAGCATCTCCGCGCGCGTATCGCGACGTGGTTGGAGGCGGAAAAGGCCATCGCGCCCAGTTAACACCCGGCCGAGGCGATCCCAGCTCGGCACCGAGGAGGGTGCCCCACCAGTGAGTCGGATAAGGGAGACGCGTGGCGGTGTCGGGCTCATCATCGTAGAGGAACCCCACAGCGTGAGGCGCGTCGCCGCGGAGCCCATCGTTCGTAGGAGGCCTTCTGAGCGACACCCTGCTCGATCTACTCGACGCCGCAGACCGGCATGGCGGGGAGGTCCGATTCGCGCTGGACAGCCGCGCGACGTCTGCCGATCTGGAGCGGTGGAGCTGGGATCAGATCCGCACTCGCGCAGCGCGGATCGCAGGCGCCCTGGTCGAGCGCCAAGCGCGAGGCGCCCCGGTCCTGCTGGTCCTCCCGAACGGGCCACCCCTCATCTGTGCGCTGTGGGGCTCGATCCTGGCCGGTGCGCTGCCAGCCGTCCTCACGCCTCCTCGCGCCTTCGGAGATGCCGAGACCTGGGCCCTGCGCTTGCGGGGTCTGCACGAGGCCTGCGAGGGGGCGCCGGTGTTGGGCTCAGCCTCGCTGGCCGAGCTACTGTCAGCCACACAGGCCGGTGCCGCCATCCCTTGCTGGCTCGTCGAGGAGCTCGACGCCGCCCCGGTCCCGGCGCCGCGCCCAGAGCCCTCAGACCCAGCCCTTCTTCAGCTCACAAGCGGATCGGTAGGTCGGCCCAAGGGGGTGGTCCTCAGCCACCGAGCCGTCGCACGCAACGCGCGGGCGATCGCTTCTCGAGGCGGGATGTCGGGTGAGGATCTCGCCGCCTACTGGGTCCCGATGTCCCACGACATGGCGCTGTTGTCGCACCTGGCGTGCACGGCGGCCGGGACTCCGCACATCGTCCTACCTACCGAGCACTTCGCGCGAGACCCCGCGGCCTGGCTCACCCTCTGCCCGGGTGAGCTCAGCCTGAGCGTAGGCCCACCCTTCGCCTTTGAGCTGGCACGTCCACGCTTGCTTCGGCGAGACCCCCTCCCCGATCTCTCGGCGCTCAGGGCGCTCATCGTCGGCGCTGAGCCGATCGACGCCTCCATCCTTCGCCGGTTCACGCGCGACCTCGCGCCCCTCGGCCTCCGGCCCAACCTCTTCATGCCCTGCTACGGTATGGCGGAGGTCACCTGCGTGGCGACCCTTGGGGTCCCAGGCGAGCCCGTCGTCACCGAGCGGGTCTGCCGCCCCCTCTCCCTCGGGGGGCGCGCCACCCCCTCCACCGACGCCGCGGCCTGCGAGGTGGTGGGCAACGGGCCGCCCGTCGAGGGGGTCGAGCTGCGGATCGTCGACGCACAAGACCACCCGGTCCCCGAGGGGGGGATCGGACATGTGCAGATCCGAAGCGGCTCCGCCCTCGATCGATATTGGCGCGATGAGGAGCGAACCATCCACGTCTCGGCCGGCCAGGGGTGGATTCGAAGCGGCGATCTGGGCTGGAGACGAGGTGATCGCGTCTTCATCGCAGGACGACACAAGCACCTGATCATCCGTCGTGGCCGGAACCTCCTGCCCGAGGAGATCGAGGAGCTGGCGCTCAGCGTGCCCGGAGTGCGCCCGCGAGGCGCGCTCGCCTTTGGGGAGCCCGATCCCGCGGGAGGTCCTGAGCGGGTGGTCCTGGTGGTGGAGCCCGCCGCCGGCAGCGATCCGACCGCCTTGGTTCGGGCGCTGCGCATGCGCGTGGCCGACGCCCTGGACCTCGCCCTCGACGCCGTCGAGCTGGTCCCGCCCGGCACGTTGCCGCGAACCACGAGCGGCAAGCTCCAGCGCGGCGTGGCGCGCAAGAGATGGGGGAGCGCTCGGTGAGCCCGATGTCCCCATCGCTCGCCTTGGGGCCGGCACCCTGCCGGATCCTCGGAGCCGGGACGGCCTTTCCTCGCGCCTCGGTGGACAGCGCCACCTTGCTCGACACCCTCACGCCCGGCCTCCCTCCGCGACGCCGGGCCGCCCTGCTCACCTTCGTTCACCAGGACCTCGGCGTGCGCCAGCGCGCTCATGTTCGCGACGCAGAGCGCGCGTGGACCTTGGCGGTCGAAGCGGCGAGCCAGGCGCTCGACACAAGCGGGCGACCGTCCCTCGTCGCGCACCTGCACGCCACCTCCACCCCTAGCCGGTGGACGGGCGCTGACGGCTCCCGCATCGGTCGACGGCTCGGCCTGCGGGTCGCCCATCACGACCTTCGCGGAGGCTGCACCGGCGGCCTTTGGGCCCTCGTCTACGCCGCGCGTCTCGCCCGCGATGCGGGTGGGGCCGTGCTGCTCACCGCCGCCGACGCCCTCTCTCTCACCTTTCCGACGCCCCAGGACGGCGGGGAACGCCTCCTGCCGCTGGCCATGGGGGACGGGGCCGCGGCGCTGGTGATCGCGCCAGCCGATCAGGGGGGCCTGGAGCGCGCGGTGTTCGGAGGAGAGCCCGACCTCTGCGACCTGAGCACCGTGGTCCGCGAGCTGCCCTTCGGAGAGGAGCCCTTGACCCTCACCGGCGATCCCCATCGCTTCTCCGACGCCACCCGAGCCGGCCTCCAGGCCGCCTTGGATGCCCTCCCCATCCCCGCTCGGTGCACCGTCGCGCTCCACGCCCGCGCCGATGTCGCGCGGGCGCTCACCGAGGAGCCCTGGTTGGCGTCGCTGGCGACCCACGGCATGCTCGGAGTGGCCTCGCTACCGACCGCACTGATCGAGCTGCGGGCGGCGGGGACCACGGGCACCATCGCCCTGGCGAGCGCCGGGGGCGGCCTCGGCTTCGGAGCCGCCCTCTGGGAGGAGGCGTGAGGCTCGGCGATCTCCTCCACCCCCGCGCCTCCCTGTTCCTCGACGGCCGGCGCCTCGACCGCGACGCCATCCTTCGCTACGCCGCCGAGGTCCCACCCATCTCGTCGGTGGTCGAGGTCCCCGCACACGACCCGCTCACCGCGCTCGCGTACCTCGACGCGGCCTGGCGAGGAGGCGGGCTGCCCCTGCCGAGCCGAGGGGTGAAGGCCCCTCGACCCCTGCCCCCCTCCTCCTTCGACGCGGCGCTCCTCCTTCGGACGTCGGGGTCCACCGGCACCCCGCGATCGGCGGCCTTCACCGGCGAGGCGATCCGGTGGTCGGCCCGAACGATCGCCGACACCCTCGGCTGGTCCACCGAGGACAACATCGGACTGATCGCACCGGCCGACCATGGTTTCGGCCTGGTTGGAGTCCTGCTGGCCGGGCTGAGCAGCGGGGCCGGGGTGACGGCAGGACAGGCGGCGTTCGCCGAGGAGCGCGCCCAGGCCCTTGAGGGCGCGGGCTGCACCGCGGTCGCCGCGGTGCCCTCCGTCCTCGACGGGGTGATCGAGGCGATGTCGACCACCGCCCGTCGTCGCCTGCGCCAGATCGGCTCAGCGGGCGGGCCGCTCACGACGGCAGTCGCCGCCCGCCTGCACGAGCGCTGTCCCCGAGCGACCCTCGTGAATCAGTACGGTTGTACCGAGGCCGGTCCCCGCTTGACAGCCTGCTTCTCTACCGATCCTAGCTTCGAGGAGGGCTCCGTCGGCCGCCCACTCGACGGGATCACCTTGGAGCTCCACGACGGGGAGGTCGTCTTCTCCAGCCCCGGGCAGATGTGCGGCTATCTGGGTGATCCTCAGGCCTCCACCCAAGCGCGCTGCGAGCTGTCGACCGGATCGGACGGCTGGCGCACCGGGGATCTCGGTCGTCTCGACCGAGGCCGACTCTACCTGAACGGGCGCCTCGATGACCGGGTCAAGCTCCGAGGGGCGTGGGTGGATCTGGCTGCCGTCACCGCGATCGTGCAAGCCGCGGGCGCGCGGGAGGCCTTCGCAACCACCTCGCCGGATCACTCCAGAGAACCACGGTTGATCGTATTGTATACCGCAGAGAAAGCGCTGCGGCTGGTGGACCTATTGCCGACCCTCCCCCCAGGCCTCGTCCCCCGGCTCGTTCGGATCGAGGCGCTCCCCCACCTCCCGAGCGGCAAGCTCGATCGCCTGGCGGCCCAACGAATCGCGGAGTCCCGATGAACCCCCAGACCCTCGACGATCTGCTCCGCGCCATCGGGGTGCCCGACGGCGGCCCGGACGTCCCCTTGGAGCTCGAGTCGCTCCAGGTGATCACCTTGGTCGATCTGATCGAAGACGCGCTCGAAGGCCAGGTCGTGCTTGGCAGCGCCGACGTCACCCGCGCTCACTTCGCGACGCGGCGCACCTTGCTCTCGATGTTGGAAGACCGCTAACGGGCGGTCGCGCCTCGGGACCGAGCCCCAGACGGCTCAGAGGGTCGGGCCCTCGCTGAGGTGCTCCAGCACCGCCTTCCAGCCAGGATCGCTCGTGAGCACCGGAGGCTTGACCTGGGCCTCGATCGCCCCTTGGGCTGCCTTGAGCTTTCGAGCCCGATCCCAGCTCCGGCGGGGGAGCGGATGGACGACGAGGGCTCCTAGCGCGCCGGCTCGCTGCTTGGGGCCGTAGTCGACGCACTCTCTGCGCAAGGCTTCTTCGAAGCACTCGGCGAAGGCCTGCGGCGCGTCGTGCTCGACGAAGAGGTGGTAGCGGGGCGGGGAGGACTCCTGGTCGGGGATCATAACCAAGAAGGCAGCATCTCCGGCGTGGGCGGCCGCGTTGAGCACCTGAGCTCCGTCGAGCAGCTCGCCGGCGAGATTGGAAGCGGCCCCGGCCTTTCGCACGAAGACCAGCTCGGGGGTCCGCCCCCAGTGGCCCGTGACCTCGACGATGTCGCCGAGATCGTAGCGGTAGCACCCACCCGTCGTGCTCACCACCACTCGATAGCGCGCCCCGACTTCGGCTTGATGCAGCAGCAAAGCCTCGCCGCCCCCCTCGGGGACCAGCTCGATGAGGTGGGAGGTGAGCGCGGCTGGACCGCCGAGCGCCGTGTCGGAGAGGGGGACGTTCAGCCAACCCTCGGTGGCGGAGTAGATCGCGTCGCGGATAGGGAGGCCGGGAGCGAGGGCGGTGAGCTGCGGCAACATCGCGCCGGCGGCGGCGGCCTTCCAGCAAGAGAGCAGTCGAAGGTCCGGCCAGATCTCTGGCAGCGTCGCGGCGTCTTGCAGGAGGCGCTCGACCTCGGCGGCGCGCGTGGGGTCGGGCTCGATCGACGGCTGAAGCGCGAGGGGCGCGGCGGCGGCAGGGGCGCCGTGCAAGGTCCCATCACGCAGATCGCGCACCAGCTCTTCGGCGCGGGCGAGCATGGTCTGGTGCAGCCCTAGGAGCCCCGATGGCATGATCGAGACGGCGAAAGAGATCCGCCGCCGTAAGGCGCATCGGGCGATCAAATAGGTGGCGTCGTCGTGGTTGGCGGCCTCGACCGGAGCCGCGTAGCGGGCCTGGACGAACCCCGGCTGCACGCTGGCGTTGTACCCGGACATCGAGGCTAATGGCAGGCCATCGCGCGCAGTACCCTCGTAGGATGGACCCGTCAGGTAGAGCACCCGATGGTCGAACGCTCGAGGGTGGTCGGCGGTGAGGTGCCACAGAAAGCTAGCGACCGTGCGAAGATATTGGCGTCGGTACGCAGCGGTGAGGGGGTAGAGCTTTCGGGTGCCTCCGCTGCCCGAGGTGCCCGCCCACGCCTTGATCGGATCATGAAAGAGCCGCTCCCGGTCCCCAGAGAGAATGCGCTCGACCTCGCGCTGGTGATCCACCGGGGTCTGCAAGGGCACGGCGCGCTGCCAGTCGGTGAGACACCGAACGCGATCGAGGCGGTACTCCCGCTCAAAGCCCGTGCCACGCAGCCCGGCCAGGATCTCTTGGAGGACCTGCTCTTGGGCGCGCTCAGGGTCATCGCGGAGCGCGTGGAACCGTCGCACGGCCCGCAGGCGGGAGAGCTGGCCGAGCCAGCGCAGCCAGGGGATCATCCGCGCACGACTCTGGCCACACCCTGGCTCTCGAGCCAGCGCGCGACGCGCTCGACTTGGTCTCCGTGGATCACGACCTCGTCGCCTTCGAGACGGCCGCCGGTCCCGAGCTGCCGCTTGAGGGAGTCGACCAGCTCCGCGTGGCCAGCGGTGACGCCTTGGATAAGGGTGACGGCCTTGCCGCCGCGCCCCTTTTTGGTCTTGCGCACCACCACCTTTGGACCGAAGCTCGGCGCGTCGGGGCTTGGCGATGGCTCGGATGGGGTGACGGGAGGGTCGGCCGCTGGGGTTGGAGCCAGGCCGGCCTTGAGCAACTTGTCGCGCAGGGAGTCGGTCATGGCGGAAGGATAACGGATCGCGGGGGACCGGACAGCTCCGGGGCCGCCGGCGAGGTCTCGCGCAGGGTTGCCGAGGCAGGCTCTACGACGGAAGAGGGCGCGATGGGCCCGACAGACGACCGCGCTTTCCAGTGGTAGTCTCCAGCGGTGCTTCAGCCCCGCCACGCCGCCAGGGTCCTCGCCTTCACCTTGGCCCTCATCACCTCGCCCGCGGTCGTCTCCAGCGCCGCGCCGCCCGCGCCTTGGGGGGACCTCGCCGCGCCCGAGACCGAGGCGATCCTGGCTCAGGACCTCCTGCCGGCCTGGGCGGCCCGCGAGGCCTCGGCCAAGGCTCGGTCCCTCGCGCTCGAGGCTGTGTTCTCTGGCGACCGGCCCCTCCACGTCGCCGTCCCGCAGCTCGGAGCGATGGCCCTCGACGAGCTGCCGGTGGTGGAAGGTCGGCTCCGGTCGCTCGAAGGGGCCTCGGAGCGACGGGCTGGGGAGCGGGCGCGCCTCACCGCCGCCATCGTAGCGAATCGACCGCTCGTGGGAGTGATCGAGCCCGCGTGGACGGCGATGGCCGACGCCGAAGACCGCGCGGATGCCTTGGAACGGCGGTTGTTGCTCGCCCTCAAGGGGTGGCTGCGCGAGCACGCTTGGGCTCGAGGGGAGGGGCGGGAGGCCCTCCTCGCCCCCCTTCGGCGACGGGTGGTCAACGCCCGCGCCACGCTCGACGCCCCGGACGCCGAAGCCCAGCTCACCAAGGCGGCGAGGGCGGCGCAAGAGATCGCCCGAACCGAGGAGCTGCTGCGTCGACTTCGAGACGTGGCGGTAGCGGGCGCGGCGCCGGTCCCAGAGCCCGACGAAGTGCTCCCTGTCGAGGCCCCGTTCGAGACGCGATACGGCACGGCGCTTCGCCTGGCGATGCTCGCGCAGTCGCTCCAAGAAGCCTCGGAGCAGGACCTGGTCCTCGCACGGCTGAAACAGGCGACCGAAGCCTTGACCCACGAACTCGAGCCCTTCGCCGAGCGAGAGCTGGAGGCGGCCGAGCTGTGGGACGAGGCCGTGCGTCACGCACCCGAGGGTCTTCGGCCGGCCCTTCAGGCTCTCGCCGACGCGATCCGCGAGCAGGTCGAAGCTCAAACGGCTCACGCCGAGGAGGTTCAGTCGACGGTGGCCGAGGCAGAGCAGGCCCGACTCGACCCCAACGCTGCGGCGGCCTTCACCGCGAAGCTGATCGAGGCGCGCCTCCCGGCAGAGCGGCGCTTGCAGGAGCGCACCGAGGCGAGCAAGGCGCAGCGCGAGACCCTCCAGCAGGCCTACGAGGACGCCCGATCGCGACTCGAGGCCTCGCGGGAGACCTTGCTCAGCGCCATCGAGGCGGGGCGCGCGGCGGATAGGCAGGCGATCGACGAACGCTACCGGGCGCTGCCAGCGCTGCTCGCAGAGCTCCGGGAGCGCGCCCGAACGCTCGATGGCCAGCTCCGAGAAGCCCAGAGAGAGAGCATCGAGACCCTGCGACGGATCGAAGCGGAGCGCTCTCGGATCCGTGAAGAGAGGCAGGCGCTCCTCGGGGTGACCGAGGCCGATGTCCACCGTCGCAGGGCAGAGGCGCTCGATCGCTGGGAGGACGTGCTCGAGCGGGAGGAGCGCCTAGGCCGCTCCCGGCTGTCCGATCTCCAAGACGCGCGGAACCGGGTGCTGGCCCTCATTCCCGAGGTCGCGTCCGTCCGCAGCGATCTCTCGCGTTGGGCCAGCGCTAGCGCTCGGGCCGAGGACCGTTCAGGCTTGCTCCTCGAGCTGGTCGATGAGCTCTCGATGGTCCGCCCCACCTACGCTGCGACGGTCCGAGCGCGCTGGCACCGCATCCAAGAGAACCCCTACCAACTCCTGGATCTCGGGGTGATCTCCAGCTTCATCTTTGGGAGCTTCTCGTTGCTTCTCGGCGCGATCCTCTGGATCGCTGCACGTCGATATAGCGATGTCATCATTCAGGCGATCATCGGCTACCTGCACCGGGTTCGGCACATCGGGAGCCTCGATCTAGAGAGACTCAAGCCCATGCTCCGCAGGGCGGTGGGTACGCTGGTCGACGTGCTGGGAGCGCTCTTGCTCCTGCGCTTCGTGCCGGCGGACCTGCCGGAGCTGTCGGTGCTGCTCCTCCTTCTCTTCGAGATCCAGCTCCTGCGGCTCGTACAAGCCACCTACGACCTAGCCTTCGCCAAGGCCCCCTCTCGGCGCCCGGCCTTGGGGTACCTCGAAGAGTCGGCGTGGAAGCTTGGGCGCCGCATGGCGCTCCTGGTCGCGCTGTGGGTCGCCATCCGAAGGGTGTTGTTGGCCTTCGCGAACGACCTCCTCGCTGGGTTCGCAACCGAGCACCTAGTCCGCGTCTTCGCAGGCTGGACGCTCGTGGCCATGATACTCCTCTTTGCCTACGCCTGGGCACCGCACCTGCGCAAGCTGGCGTCGCGGGAGGTCCAGGAGGGTTGGGTTCGCCGATGGGTCGCACTGCCTCCGCCCACCGTGCTCCTGAACGGTCCCCAGTCGATCGGCTCGATGCTTGTGATCCTCTACTTTGCGGGTCGACGGTGGACCTACTGGCTCGCGCGACGGAGCGCCGGCGCGCGGTGGCTCTCCGCCCTCGATGTGTTGCGCTTTGGCCGATCTTCCAGGGACGAGGCGAAGGTGGAGCGCACCCCCCTAACCGACGAGGTCAAGCAGAAGGTCCTCAAGGTCGCGGCCGAGCGGGTCTTCATCGACAGACCCAAGGCTCGCGAGGCCATAGCCAGGGAGGTCCAAGACTGGCACCGCGACGATCAGCAGGGTCTGATCGCGCTGCTCGGCGACGCCGGCGAGGGGCTCGACACGGCCATCGAGCACTGGAGCACGGCGTGGAAGGACCAGGGGTTTTCGCTCAGAAAGGTCATGATCGATCGTCGCCTCAAGACCAAGAGCGACGCCCTGTCCTGGCTCACCGAAGCGTTCGAGCTCCCCGAGGTCCCCACCGACGTCGAGCAGGCGGCGGAGCTGTTGGGGGTGAAACTCGAGCCTGGTCTGATCGTCGTCGATCGCATGAACCACGCCTTCCTCCGGTCGGTCGGTGGGTTCGAAGCGGTGCGAACGCTCCTCGAGGTCTTCCACGCCGACGGGTTCGATCGCTGCTGGATATTGGCCTTCTATCGACCCTCTTGGCGCTATCTTGAACGACTGGGAACCTCGGTGAACGTGCACCTGGTCCGAGCGGTGATCGATCTCGTTCCGCTCACGGCGCAGCAGCTGCGCGAGCTCGCCAAGGACATCGCCGAGCAGGTGGAGCTGGAGCTCGACTTCTCCGAACTCGCCCGCACGGGCGCGCTCGCGGCCTCGGCCGAGCAAGAGCTGGAGCATGCCATCGATGCCTATTATCGCTTGCTTCTAGGGGCTTCCGCGGGGAACCCCTCGGTGGCGATTGGCCTGTGGCTCGGGTGTCTGGACGACGTCGGAGAGGGTCGAGTGAAAGTCTACATCTCTGACGCTCTCCGAGGGGCTGGGCTGCCTGATCTCAGCGATGACCACCTCTTCGTCCTCGCCGCCATACGGACCCACCGTAGCTTGACCGAGGCGGAGCTCGTCGAGGTCTTGAACATGGCCCACATCCAGGTTCGCGCCATGGTCCGACAGATGATCGCCATGGGCTTGCTCTCTCGAGATCACTCGCGGATCGAGATCCGTCGGCTGCGCCTGCCGGCGGTCACCCTGCTGCTGCGCCGGCGTCACTTCTTGCACTGGAGCTGAACATGCCCGAAGGAGCCGTAGACGTCGGGGAGGTCCTGCAGTTCGTCAAGTGGGAGCTCATCCCGTTCGCCCTTTTGGTGCTCGTGGGTGCGTTCGTCTTTCAGCAGATCTCACGGAGACTGCTCAACGATCTCGGGGAGCGCTTTACCGAGTGGCGACTGTCCCTCAAGAAGGTGAGCGCAATCGGGCGTCTGGTGGTCGTGCTCCTCGGTCTCGGGATCGCCATCGCGAGCGTGCTCGACCTCCGCAGCGAGGCGCTGTTCGCGCTCCTAGGGACCATCGGAATCGCGGTAGGCTTCGCCTTCAAGGACCTCCTCGCCTCGCTCATGGCTGGCGTCCTCCTCCTGGTCGATGAGCCGTTCCAGGTCGGCGACCGGGTCTCTTTCAAGGGCTACTATGGTGAGATCCAGTCGATCGGCTTTCGGTCGGTTCGCCTCGTCACCCTCGACGACAACCTCGTCACCATTCCGAACAGCGCGTTCCTCACCGAGGCCGTCGCATCCGCCAACGCCGGAGCGCTGGACTGCATGGTGGTCGTGCCGGTGTGCATCGCGCCGACCGATGACTTCGTGCTCGCCCGTCGCCTGATCGCCGAGGCCGGTGCGACCTCTCGTTATGTCTTCCTTCAAAAGCCGCTCGTAACCACGCTGCGCGACGAGTTCATCGGTCGCCACTACGTCACGGTGATCGATCTCAAGGCCTATGTCTTCGATGCTCGCTACGAAAAGGCCTTCGTCTCCGATGTGACCGAGCGAGTCAAGCTCGCCCTGCGCAGCCACGGGTTCATCACCCCAGACATCAACCGCTCCGAGATCCTCGCGAGCTCCGAGCGTGCGCTCCCAGCGGACTGACCCCCCCCTCCTTCCCACTCGAGCCTCGGCCGAACAGTCCTACGGGTGGGGCCGCTTCGCGCAGAGCTGACGACCCTGAGGCCGTCGCGTTCCCCCACAAGCCCGTTAGGCCGCGTTTTCAACCGTCACCAACGAGAGACCTACCATGAGTATCATCCTCCACCACCATCCCCTGACCCGCGCCCGACATGTGGTGTGGATGCTCGAAGAAGTCGGCGTCGACTACACCTTGAACTTCCTCGACCTCATGCAAGGCGAAGGGCGCTCTGCCGAGCATCTTCAGCGGAACCGCATGGGCAAGCTCCCGACCCTCGAGGATCAGGGGGTCTTCGTCAGCGAGGCGTCTGCGATCGGCATGTACCTCGCAGACCGCTACGCCCTCGGCCACCTCGCGCCGGCCTTCGATGACCCGCTTCGCGGTCCTTACCTGCGCTGGTGCGTCTTCGGACCTTCGGTAGTCGAGCCAGGCTGCATGGCGAAGGCGGCGGACTGGCCGTGCAGCCCGCAGCGGGTGGGCTGGGGCGCCTACGACGACATGGTCGCTACCCTCGAAGGGGCCATCGGGGAGGGCCCCTGGCTGTTCGGAGAGCGCTTCACCATGGCAGACGTGCTCCTCGGCGGGACCATCCGATGGATGCTCAAGTTTAAGATGCTCCAAGGCTCAAACGACATCCTGCGTTCCTACGGCGCGCGGCTGGGCGAGCGCGACGCCTCGAAGCGAGCCGAGGCCATCAACCAGAAGGTGTGCGTCGACCGTGGGCTGCCCACCGGCTGATGCGCCTGCTAGACCGAGACTGAACACGCGTAGCGGACGAGCTCGTAGCTGTTGCGCAGCCCGAGCTTCTTGCGCATGGACATCCTATGAACGTCGACCGTCTTGGTGCTCAGGAAGAGGGCCTTGGCGATCTCGGATGCGGACATGCCCTTGCCGACCAGGTGAAACACCTCGAGCTCGCGCTTGGTGAGCTTATCGAGCGGATCGGCGATCGGAGCGCGCACGGCGGACTCCCGCGCGGAGCGACGCTTCAGGACCGACGCTCCAAGGTACGGCAGACCGCGCGAGACCCTTGAGACCGCCTCATGGATCTCGCTGATGGGGGCCGACTTCTCAATGTAGCCCGCCGCGCCGCTCGCGATGGCTCGCTCGGCGTAGACCCGTTCGTTGAGCTGGGTGAGGATCAGCACGGTCATCGAGGGCGCGGCCTTGAGCACGGCGCGGATCCCGTCGAACTGAACGATATCTCCTAGGCATAGCTCCATCACCACGAGCGCTGGCGCCTCACCTTCGAGGGCTGGCGTTGCATCTTCAATACTACCGAACCCACCGACGACTACGCAGCCACAAGAGCTCTCTAGGACGGAAGCAACACCGACGCGGACGACGGGATGGCTATCGATAATCACGGTGTTCAAGGATTCTTCCAAGACTCCCACCGCCGACTGCTCGTCACCTCACCCAGGCCGGCCGACGATTGACGTAGCGTGTTGGAGCGGCGATCGCAGCTTAACGGGACCAGGACGGTGGAGCAGGACACATCAGGTCCCGCGGTAACCCCACGACACCCACGGCAGCTCCGAGCCACCGAGCCGCTCATAGGCTCAGGCGCGGGAGCGAGTCTTGCTACCTGCTGGCCAGGTCGCTCGAAACACACCAGCCCTCACCACAGCTTAGCCTGACCACCGAGTCGGCCCTCACGGCGATGCCTCCCGTGTCGTCCTGGTTGAGAATCACCCTATAGTCGCCCTCGGGGACCGCGCCTGGAACGTCCCATCTGTCTCCGTGTTGATCGAGCAGGACTACCGGCTTGCTGGTCCCACCCAGCTGAACGATGCCTCGTCGCTCTTCGTGAAGCGCCGGGGCTCCAGTCGGGTCAGATCTGGTGGGTCGATCGCCAGCGACACTCTCCGTGGCGGCCGCGACAGCCTTGCCCGAAGACTCCCCTTGGGGGAGGACGCGGGCTGGGCGCTTGCCCGACGGGGCCTCAGGCTCCGCAAGCGGAGCCTGAGGCCCCATACCCGATACTCCCCCGCGGTCTTCGAGGGGCGATCGCTCGGGGGGAGCGGGGGGAGGATCGTGAGCCTCGTGAACAGGCGTGGCCAACGACGTCTCTTCGACTCCCGCGGCTCGACTCGTGAAGGGCTCCGGCCATGCATGCCGCGCGAGGACGCGCTGCGTTGCCATGGTGCTCGAGCCAACCGGCAGCTCCTCAGACCTCTCGAGCGCACCGACCTCCCGCCCATCCAAGCGCTGCTCTTGAGCGTCCGCGCGAACCCAGGAGGTCTCGCGCGTGTGGGGGACCTCGCCGGCCCGCTCCGAGTCGCCGGTCTCAAGGTTGGCGGTATGTTCGGAGACCAGAAAGGAAGTGTACCATGAGGGATCGACTTCAAGCCCGAGGAGTGGGACAAGGAGGATCCCCATCCATAGGACGGTCACGCCGACAGCCCAGGGAAAGATCATGGAAGGGGGCGAAACCGTTTTCGGAACGGCTGGTGCACTCTCGACCGAGGGGTCACGAAACTGAGGGAGGCCCACGTCGGAGGACGACCGGCCACCGAGGTGTCGCTCGTCGACGCTCAGCGCCCCGAGCGCTCGTGGGGTATCGTCCATTCGGGCTGGAGTCGCATGACCCTCACTGCGGATCCGTGCCCCCTCTTCAACGGGCGGAGCGGGGGGCGGAACCATGTCTCGGCACCACCCACGGAGGTTGACCTCAGCCCTCCGAGCCAGGGCGAGGGCCCGCTCCTCCACCTCGCCTGCCGAAGGACGCGCCTCTGGATCGAAGGTCAACATGTCCATGAGCAGATCGCGCACCGACTCGCTGGTCGTATCGGGAAGCTCCGTCATGGCTCGATTCAGCCGCTCGACAAACGGCACCCGATCGTTCACGGCCCTACCGAACCGACGCCCCGTGAGAAGCTCCCAGAGCACCACGCCCAAGCTGTAGACATCGGAGGTTTGGTGTGACTTACGGCCCCACCTCTCCGGTGCCATATACCCCATGGACCCGTAGACGCCATCGAGCGTCACGCTCTCTCGCGAGTCCATGCTCACGAAGGCCACGCCAAAGTCGAGCAGCTTCACGTCACCGTGATGGGTCAGCATGATGTTCGCCGGCTTGATGTCTCGGTGGAGCAACCGAAGCGGTCGCCCATTCGTTCCCAGCGTGTGAAAGGCCACGTGTAGCGCCCCGGCGATCTCGCCCACGACCTCGAGCGCGGCGCCCTCAGGCCATACCTTGCCCGAGACACGATCCAGGCCAACGCCTCGGACGAGCTCCATCACTAGGCCCCACCCGCCACCGAGCTCGATCAGATCTTCGACCTGAATGATCGCCCGGTGCTGAACAAAGGCGAGCATCCTTGCCTCATCGCGCAGTCTGCGCACGGCTTCGCCATCCATCTCGTCGATGACCTTGATGGCCACGTCCTTGTGGAAACCCGCAGCTCCGACCCGTCGAGCTCGGTAGACCTTGGCGAAGTTGCCCTCTCCCAAGAGGTCGAGGAAGGTGTAGTTGGGTAATGCAAAGGCCATCATATGCTCACTTCGCTCGCTTTGCACGAATACTCCCAAAGACATCCACTAGTCTATCTTCGTGCGGCACGTCCCGCAGCCACTTGGCGACCCTAGACTCCCCCTGCGAGTCACGGGGCGGGATGATCCAAATCTCTCGAGACTTCCACTCCTTCGATAAGATCTCACAAGCGCCTGGGCTCAGGGACGGGTCGCCCACGACCGTCGCCGGATCGTGCCGATCAAGAAGCTCACGAGCCGAAGCCGGATCAGACGTCGCCCGCACTTCCCAGCCCGCTCGCACCAGCTCCGAGACCAAGCGTTGACGATCCTCCCCTCGCTCGAGCATCACCAACGCAGAACGGGCCCCGCGCCGGGAAAAACGCTTGATGAACCCCGACAGCTGCGAAGGCTCGAAGGGACGGTAGAGCCAGGTGAGCGCCACCAAGCATGTGACCTTGCTCGCCTTGAAGTCCACGATGCAGATAGCTGGCGCTGTGGCGACACTTCGCTCCCTGAGCAGACGCGCCAGCAACCAGGGCGCGCCAGGGGCTGTCTTGGAGACAGGGACCACGACACAGCTCACAGAGTCAGTCAGAAGACCCGGTACGGCCTGAACATCTTGAGCTTGAACGGCACCCTTCCCCGCATGCTCGAACTCACGAGGTAGCTTCGAGCCCGGCGCCCGCCCGGTGACGAGTACAAACCGTTCACTCTCATCAGGCGAATCGGACTCGTCCGATCCAGGCTTCGCCTCGATGACATCGACCGTGACGTCGCAGACTCGCCCCCAGCTACGGCGAAAGGATCCTACCTCGGGCCAGAAGTCGAGGTCCGGCTGACCATCCAGCGGATCGGCTGGGTCCGGGATGCCCACCGAGGCCGACTCGCTCGGGGGAGCCTGACCACTGGGCTCGGCAGGCTGAGAGACGACGGTGAGCTTGGAGCCGCTGGCTACGGAAGTGCCTGGCGACCCACCGGGCTGCGACGTCGCCCCCGCGCCCGTACCCGACTGCGTCGACTTCTGCGTCGACATGGAGGGCGGCCGAACAGGGAGCACCACGCGAAAGCACGGCCACCCTTCCGGCGTCGTGAAGCGCCTCATACGGCCTTCGAGCCGAGCGATATACTCTTTGGCGATGGCTACCCCCAGGCCCGTTCCCCCGAGGATCCCCACCGTCTGGCCGTCGCTCGCAGCGCGCAGAGCCAGCTCGGGGTGGCTGAACGTAGCTGCCGCGCCGGGGCTCGCGATCCCGACATCGATCACTACCAGGTTCTCTCGTTGCTCTACTTGTATCTTTAGGATGCTACAGTCAACGGCTCGGGTGGACGCCTCGAGCAAATGAAACATGGCCTGATGCAGGTGCACATGATCGGTCTCGATCCCGTCGAGCGCGTCGCTTACCTCGAGCTCGACACGGTTGCCGTTGCGCTGGGTCCAGGGATCGCACTCCTCGATCACAGAGCTGAGCAGCTCGCCCAGGTCCACCTGGTCGAACACCAAGCTGTCGTTATCTCCCGCAGCCTGCGCGAAGTCGAGCACACGGTTGATCATGGTACCCAACTCTTCGGCAGCCTCTTCGATGCGAACCAGGTCGTGCACGAACCGGGTGTCTTCCAGAAGCTCCATGTCTCGCTTCAACACGTTGACAAAGCCCGAGATGCCGATGAGGGGCCCCAGGAGGTCCTGGCCCATCGCCCCGAGAAACGCAGCTTTAGACCGTTGGGCCTTAGCCGCTTGGAGCCTGAGTTCCGTCAACAGGACGTCCTTGACTCGCTGCTGTTGCTCAAGGAGCCTCGGTTCGTGAAGGTCCCGGACCACGAAGAGCCTTAGGCAATCCCCCACTTCGGCGTAGCTAAGCTCGACATCGAAACTGTCCCCGTGAAGGTCTCGGGCCCGTGCGATCCACACAGGGCCTAGGCTGGATCCGTCGTGGCATCGCCGGGGCCGAAGCACGGCAGCATCTAGGTACCCTGGGATGATATCGAGTATGGAGCTTTTTTTTAGCGCGCGGTCGCCAAAAAGGTGGGCCGCGCAATCGTTATACTGAACGACCGAGCCCGCCTGATCCACGACCAGCAGGGCATCCGGGAGGTCAGGGAGATCTACCTTATCCCAGGGGGGAACCGCTCTACGGGGAGCCGCACCCGGCGCAGCTGGTCCTCTGCCTCTGAACGCCGCGACGACAACGAGACCCGTCAGGCCACCCGCGAGGGGTGCCAGCCCGGTGACCATCATGAAGGGGTACTCGTTATGAAGTCGAAGCAGCGCATCGAGTGACCAAGACAAGGACGCGGCCTCGAGGGCCATGCTCCACATCCAGAACGTGATCGCGACCCCGATCGCGACCCCCAGCGTCATCGCGATCCACCTCGACGGCAAGCGGCGAGGACGGGGCCGTTCGGGCCTTGCGATCAGGCTCGTCATGGCTGCTGCTTCACGATGACGAACTCGACGCGACGGTTCCGCTCCCACGCGTCGGAGGTCTCACCGGGGTCCAAGGGTCTCGACGGTCCGAACCCTTCGCTGCTGAGCCGCATCGGGTCCACGCCCTTGCTGATCAGGTAGTCGCGCACGCTGGAGGCGCGCCGACGACTGAGATCAAAGTTGTACTCACGACCACCTCTGCTATCGGTATGGCCTTCGATCCTGACCAATCGGATCTCCTCGTTGTCTAGGAGTATCGTGGCGACGTCATCCAACACGCCGTAGCTCTGCTCCTTAATCGATGCTAGTGCCGTATCAAAGAATACTTTCTCGACAATCTCGATGCGGTCCTGCGCGACCTTGGCCTTGATCGGGCGCAACTGCACTTGCATCGCGTTGGCTACGTCCCGTTCGGCGACAACCGGGAAGCTCGCGGGTGCGAACCCCTGGCTCTTGACGGTGATGGAGTGTTCCCCGAGGTCAAGCCGTAGCTCGGCTGATCCGGCCGAGAAGTCTTGGGCGTCGTCGACCCCAACTCGAACGGAGCCGTCGAGGGGGTTGCCCTCAAGATCGGTGACAACCAGCTCCAGCATCCCTTGCGCGACGGGCTTGGGTTGGAGAACCAGGACCTCGTGGATGGGAGGACCTGAGGGGACGCGCAGCGTCGCCGTGAGTGGCTCGAAGCCTTCCGAGATGACGTTCAGGGACCGCTCGCCATGCGGAAGATCCACCGTGATCCGGCCGGCGGACGTCGACCACTCCTGACCCTCGTGCTGCACCTGAGCCTGGGCGATGACTCGCTCCTCGGGATCGACCACGGCCAAGGTCACGCTCGTCGTGTGTTCCGGGCAACCATCCTCATCCTGCCAGCCATCGAAGTCTTCTGCCTCGTGGGGACACCGATCCAGCTTGTCGGGTATGCCGTCTCCATCCGAGTCCTTCCCTCGTTCAGCTTGCCAACTGACCATCAGAAGAGCCCTCGCAGTCGGCGCCCCGATCCCCGTCGTCAGACCTCGGCCGACGCCTCCCCGGACCGACCAACCTGCTCCCAGCGCGCCCCATCCGCCCAGGATCGCCTCGATGGGGGCGCCGGCCATGGTCTCGAACGAAGAGAAGGGGACTTGCCCCCCGACATCGAGAGATAGCCCGAAGGACTCGGTCACCGCCCAGCCTGCACCCAAGCGAGCCACCGCTCCCGGGCCCATCAGCACGTTTGGAAGATCCACCTCGGGCGTGAATCTCGCACCGAGGTTCGCGGCCAAGAGCAGGGGCCCGACGTCGCCATCGACGATGGCCGAGACCTCGTAGCCCAGCCCGGCCAACCCCAAAGGTGCGTCGATCGTGGCGGTGGGGAACGAGCCTCTCGCCGCGAGAGCCATCCCCACAGGACCCTTGTCACGGGAGACCAAGGTTGCTCTCAGGTCCACCGCCACGTCGCCCAGCCCGGCCACCTGGCCGACCGACTCGCCACGTGCGAAGCCGTAGACCGGGACATAGCCTCCGACGCGAAAGCGGCCCAGACTGTAGGCCGCGATCAGGTCAGCCTGGGCGACATCCTTCAGCATGCCGGAGAAGGAGCCCTCTTCTCGGAGCACCAGTGGATCCCTCTGATAGCTCAGCACCATCCTGGCGCTCGGCCCAGCGTTCAGCAGGCCCGAGTCGTCGGTCCACAAGGTCCGCTGAGAGTCGATGGAGGGACGGAACGTCTGCACGTTCATCGTCGGCAGCTCCACGTCACCGTCTTGGGCCAGAGCCATCAAGGTGAGCCACATGGCGATCATGAACGCCTCCGACGGAAGAGCACCAGCCCGACCAGAGCCAGCAGCCCAAGGGCGCTCGGCGACGCGCTGCTAGCGCATCCACCGCATTGTGCGGCCCCACCCAAGAACTCCTCTGCACCTACATCGTCCGCGGAGGCGCTCGAGTCGGTGTCGGTGTCCGTGTCCGTGTCCGTGTCCGTGTCCGTGTCGCTGTCCGTGTCCGTGT